>NZ_AP025509.1:0-669847 GCF_024347615.1 Vibrio splendidus
ATTCCGCCTTTCCCAATTTTTCATCCTAATAAGTACCGAGAGTCGGTATCTCGTATCTATGACATGCAGCTCGACACCTTGCTGGTGGCGCATGGGGGACAAGTTAATTTGAGTGAGCAAGCGTTTGAACATCTGTTGATGAGTGCGCCAAGAAGGCCCGTGACACACTGGCGAGTGACCAAAATCAAACTCAAAGGTTTGCTAAAATCTGTTTGGCGGTTTGGGTTTAAAGATAAAAAAAATCGCCATAAATAATTAAGGCCAGTCTCAAAGACTGGCCTTAATTAATACGTGTTGTTGACTCACTATTTGAGCTGTGGAGCAGTTCAATTAGTGAGAAATTAGAAATTCGCCCGCAGGGTCAACAATCACTTTGTCACTCATGCCTTGACGACCAAGCAGCATCATATAAGTCATATCTTGACGGTTACTTAGCGTGATATCGATAGGCCATTCCTGACCACCAATTTTTAGCATGGTTTCAATCACACAACGGTGTTCAACTTCGCCGTTCGATGATTTGATTCTTTTACTCGTTTTCAGCTTCGCCTTGCAGCGTACTGTCTCTTCTAGGTGGTAAACGTCTGGGTGAAGATCGAACTCAACGAAGTTTTCACCATCTGTTTTTACACATAGTAGATTGTCTACGTGTAGAGAAGAGGTTTGAGCCCCTGTATCAACACGCGTATGTAGTCCAGTTATCCCTAACTCTGGTAAGCAAAGTGCTTCTGTATTCCCTATGATCATTTTATTGTTCATGTTTTTTCCAATCATGAGTAAACGGCGTTTAATCAGCCTTTGCCACGAGTACGGTTAGCGTTTGGTTTTGCATTTTTCTCGATAAATCCGAAAATCATGTCTGCTACATCTTTACCTGTCGCTTTCTCGATACCTTCTAGGCCTGGAGAAGAGTTCACTTCCATTACAACAGGGCCATTCTTAGATTGTAGAATATCGACACCACATAGGTTTAACCCCATGATTTTAGCTGCATTGATCGCTGTAGCGCGCTCTTCTTTGGTTAGTTTAACCAATTGAGCTGTACCGCCACGGTGCAGGTTAGAGCGGAATTCACCCTCACCAGCTTGGCGTTTCATTGCTGCAATAACCTTGTTACCCACAACAAAACAACGAATGTCTGCGCCATTAGCTTCTTCAATGAACTCTTGAACCAAGATGTTCGCTTTTAGGCCCATGAATGCTTCGATAACGCTTTCAGCTGCTTTGTTTGTTTCTGCTAGAACAACACCGATACCTTGAGTACCTTCAAGAAGCTTGATAACCAGTGGCGCACCACCTACGTTTTTGATCAAGTCTTGAATTTTGTCTGGGCGGCTAGCGAAACCTGTTTTTGGTAAGCCAATACCTTTACGAGACAACAGCTGTAGTGAGCGCAGTTTGTCGCGAGAACGACTGATTGCTACTGACTCATTGATACAAAAAGTGCCCATCATTTCGAATTGGCGAACAACCGCAGTGCCGTAAAAGGTAATGGAAGCGCCAATACGTGGAATAACAGCATCGTATTGAGGTAGCTCTTCACCCATGTAGCGAATCTTCGGATTGTTACTCGCGATATCTATATCACAGTGCAGCGTGTCGATAACATCGACCTGGTGACCACGAGCTTCTCCAGCCGCTTTTAAGCGAGAAGTAGAGTATAGGTTTTCGTTGCGAGAAAGAATTGCGATACGCATGGCGTTTCCTTAGTTAATACCTGATTGGTAACTGCAAATAAATTAGTTGTTAGCTGAGCTTTCAGTTTTTCTGAGGCTCCTTGCTTGCTTCGGGGCGAACCTTAAGGCTTTTCGTTTAACTAAGAAAACGAATTAAATTTGTCGAGTCGACAACAGAAATTTATCGTATGTGTGAGTGATTGGTACAGCAGGGTTTAGAAGATGTTTTGAATGGAAAAGCGAGTTGAGACCTAACTCATATTGGGGGTAGGAGCATATTAGGTAGTACTCAACTCGCGTTAACTCGGTGCTTAAAAGTGTACTAATAACGCCAGTTACATAGCTCTATAAGTGTTCGTAGTGCTTCTCTTTCGAGCTTGCTACAGGTGCTTTTTAGCTTATTAAGATAGTATTTTCTCATGATGATTACTTCTCTTGTATTAGGCTTTGGTGGGAGCTCAAAGTTCCTTGTTGACCCATTAATTATGGTTACTTAATAGGAAGTAATAAACAGATGGGTTTTTACTAAGTTGTTCCTGTTTTTGTCTTTTATCGCTACTTTTTGACTGATGTGTTTTATAATGGGCTTAATCAGGAAGGGTTGTTTCTAAAAAGGTTCATTATTTGTCTGATCTAAACATGATGCGTTACTACACAAGGCTGGATTCGTTTGAGCCTAATCTTTCACACTCGGTGACCTTAACCGAGGTCGCAGACAAGCTGTTCACCAGTTTACGCCATGCACGAACTTTGTTAGGCAAGATGCATCAGGCTGAATGGGTAATTTGGGAGCCAAAAGTCGGTAGGAATCAACGTTCAAATTTGACTTTGCGCTTTAGTAATCAACAGCTGACTCAACACGTTGCCGGTAAACTGATAGAGCAGGGTAAGTACGAAAAAGCGCTCTCACTTTTAGATAATGACCGCGCAGTATTTGGCTCTCTTCTCCAAGAAACCTCTGGCGCGACGATGCGTGAAGGGCTGCTGCACGTTCAATTGACCTATAAGCGTAAGTTTGAAGACCTGTTCCCACATCATATTCACCGCAGTAGCGAACGCTTTTTGATCAGGCAAGTGTTCAGTTGCTTAGTCACTTGTAATGGTAAGGGCGAGTTGAAGCCTGAACTGGCACACCATTGGGAATATGATGCTGAAAAATTGGTTTGGACTTTCTATTTGCGCCCCGGCCTAACCTTTCACGATGGGCAACCCGTCGATGCCAAGCAACTCGTTTCGTTGTTTTCAGCCTTGCAAACCTTACCTTTTTATCAGACAGAGCTAGCCCATGTTGCTTCGGTTTACAGTGAGCAGCCATTGAGGGTCAGCTTTCAACTAACCAAAGCAGATACTGGTTTTGCTGGTTTACTTGCTGGCGTTAAGTATTCGATTCAACCCGCAGCGCAAGTAACTCGTGAGCCATCGCCATTAAACTCGGTGTCACATGCTGTTATTGGAACCGGCCCATTTAAAGTGGTTGAGACCAATAATGAACGGATCAAGCTCGCGGCATTTGAGCTCTATTATGGTTGTCGGTCTTTAACCGATGAGGTGACCATCTGGCAGTTTGAAGAATCGATGACAGGCAGTGCTCGATTCGATGACAGCCAAATGCAAGTCTCGTCTTATGAAGATTCTTCTTGTTTCCATCAGCTAGGGAAAAGCGATACGGAGCTTGTTTCAGCAGACACAGACGGCCTTCGTAGCCGAGTCGAGGATGGGTGCTTGTTTATCCTGTTCAATCAGAATTCAGCGGTAACTCCGCTTAATAATGAGCAGCGAAAATACCTTTCAGAACTGACCAACCCACAAGCGATTTTATCTCAGTTGGAAAAAAATAAGGGTTTGTTCAGTGTCTCTTTAGCTCAAAACATACTACCAAGCTGGCAGAAGTTGTATCGAACGCCTTCGAAAGAAGCGCAATTGCCGAAAAAGATGAGTATTGCGGTTTACGACTATTATGCGTTGTATCGATGTGCGATTTGCGTATCCGACATACTCAAACGATATGGTGTGGAAGTTGAGGTGAACACCTACAGTTTTCGAGAATTGGCGCAGCTCTCTCAGAGTGGCAAATTAAAAGAGGACTTGGTGCTGTGTAACTTGAATCTCGATGACAATGCCCCGTCTTCGCTGTTTTCGTGGATGATGAATGATCCTGTTTTGCACTCTGCTTTGGGAGAGGTGAACAGTGATTGGCTCAAGCAGCGCTTGGATAGTCATAAAGCATCCGTTGAACTGCCTAATTACTTGGCAGAGTTGGAGCCCGTTGCATCCACGTTGATTTCTGATTATTGGTTAGTGCCTATGTTCCATCACCTACAAACAGTTCGTTTCCAAGGTATTTTGAAAAACGTGGCCATCACAAACTGGGGATGGCCAGATTTCAAGAATGTATGGTCTGCCGATTAGCTTTAAGTTTTGCTGAAAAATTCAGGTCACTAGTTTTTCTAGGACGACTCAAATTTTGAGATCAGCATTTGAACTGAGAAACCAGATTCGTTAAATGCATCGCTTTGGTGCGTAAGTGCTGACACTCCTGAGCCGTTTTCTCAATCATGTTATCGCTCTCTCTGGCTATTTCAGAAATGCCTGAGATGTGCGGTGATATCTCGTTGATCACATTGGATTGTTGCCCTGTCGCAGAGGCAATCTGCATGTTCATAGCATTCATCTCATCGACGCTATGAGAAATGCTCGATAGCTGTTGCTCTGAATTGGAAGCCTCTACTCGGCAGTTAGTTCCTAATGTGGTGCTCGTTTCTATCGCTGCCACGGCTTGTTGCGTGCGTTGTTGAAGTTGCTCGATGATACCGCGTATCTCTTCAGTTGATGCTTGGCTTCGTGAGGCGAGTGTTCTTACTTCATCTGCAACCACCGCAAACCCTCGGCCTTGCTCACCAGCTCGAGCGGCTTCGATTGCCGCATTCAATGCTAACAAGTTCGTTTGTTCAGAAACACCGCTGATTACATCCAGCACAGTGTCGATAGAGTTAGCATCTTGAGCGAGTTGATTAACGATGGCCGTGGTGTCGTCGAGTTGTTGGTTCATGTGTTCGATACTTTCTGAGGTGACTGTGACCGATTTTTGGCCGATGTTTATTGCACCTGAAGCTCTGCTCGCACTATCGGCAGCACCGTTAGCATTTTGGGCTATTTCGTCAGAGCTGGCTCCCATCTCGTGAATGGCTGTGGCGACTTGTTCTATTTGGCTAGTTTGTTGTTTGATGTCTTGTTCCATCGATTGAGCCATTCGATCCACGCTCTGAATGGATTCTGATATTTGCTGACCTGTATTCGACACGTCTTTAAGCAGGTCGCTAAGGTATTGAACAAATTGGTTATATCCTTTCGCAATCTGGCCTATTTCATCATGACGGGAGTCATCCAAGCGAAGCGTCAGATCGCCACCGCCTTTTCCTATCTGCTGCAATAGTTCTGCAACTTCAACGAAAGGCAGCAACAGTTTGTTGGTCGCCCACGCTGCGATTGGCGTATAGATTGCAGCGATGAGTAAAGCCATAAAGATAATGGTTTGACTGAAGCCGTTTAATTCACTTAATACTTCTTGCTTGGGGATCTGAGTAATCAGAGTCCAACCAATACCCGGCATCGCTTTGGAGCCTAGAATTTGAGGCTTCCCGTCAACAACACCCTCATGAACAATGGTTTGCTGACTACCGAGTAGCAGGCTACTTTCAATCCCGACAGAGTTCAGTGACTGACCAATTAAGTTTTTGTCAGGGTGAACCTTGATGGTCCCTTGTTTATCGACTAGAAAAACAATACCGCTTTTACCCACACTGTAGTTGCTGATCAATTGGGTAATACTTTCCAAGGTCAAGCCGATGCCAGTTACACCGATACGCTCGCCGTTTCGAGTAACCACATAGTTGACAAATAGCGCTGGGATTCCAGTGCCGGCATCAATATCTAAAGAGAGCTCAAACGCTTTATCTGACTGGATGAAACGGTAGAACCATTGGTCACTTTGTTCGTTGGCTGAGATAGTTTTCAGAACGCCATTGTGTGTGTAGTAAGTACTTGCTCCGTTTGATACGTAATAGGCACTGATGGCATTGAATTCGTTTTTTACCGACTCAAGGTAGGCGCGGAGGTTTTTCTCTGAGAGTGAGGCTTGTTTCATCAGAGGAGACAGCGTCATCATTTTTGATGCAAGAATAGGGGTTTCTAACTTAAGGTTGATTTCATTACTCACCTCGCCAAGCGAAGCAGGTAGCTCTCGTTCAAAGGTTCTATCAATTAAAATGGCTCGGCTCGATTGAAATGAATAAATCCCCATCACGCTGATAATGGCGAGAGCAGCGATGATCGTCGCCAATATTGCCTTAGTTCGTATAGTAAATTGCAATTTAGAGTCCCTTCTAAAAACGTCCAATGTTTATTTGTAAATATAATGTTAAATAAAACCTGACTCCTTGGTCAATAAACGAATTGTAGAAGTGAGAGTTGAGCGATATTTGTACAAATGTGGAAGATCATTCTTATTTGTACTTTCGAAGCCGAGTTCTATACATTCTCGTCTCGCAAATTAAAGTTACACTCATTGGTTTACTTTTTTAGTTTTGATATGTAAACTAGCCAGTGTAGTTTTTGCGTTGGGATAGACCAAATGATTAAAGAGATACCAATGAAAAAATATCTATTACCGATTTTAGGAGTACTTGCCGTGGTCGCTATCGTAAGCACAGGTTCACAATCAAACGACAATCTAGATAAGCTTCCGAAGAAATTTGTTAACAGTGAGCTGGAATACAAATCGGGTATGTCTGATATTTTTTCAATCCTGAAAGCTTATGTGACAGTGGAAAGGAATGAGCCGGTGCCGCGTGCTGCATTGCCTCTGATACCGATGACAGCCGTGCAACTGATCGAAGAACAAGACGACGTTGCTTACCGCTTAGGTCACTCTAGCGTGATGATGAAGCTGGATGGAAAGCTAGTGATGACCGATCCTGTGTTCAGTGATCGCGCATCGCCAGTGCAATGGATGGGGCCAAAGCGCTTCCACCCAACGCCAATCTCACTACAAGAATTACCTGATATTGACGTGGTAGTGATCAGTCATGACCACTACGACCATTTAGACAAAGGTGCCGTAAAGGTATTAGCCGACAAAGTAGGTACATTTTTGGTGCCACTCAGAGTTGGTGCATTACTGGAAAAGTGGGGCGTGGATAAAGCAAAGATTATTGAGTTGAACTGGTGGGAATCTGCAACGGCCTCAGATATCGAGTTTACTTTGACGCCAACACAGCACTTCTCTGGTCGTGGCTTACTTGATCGTGACCAAACATTGTGGGGGAGTTGGGTTATCAAGGCTTCAGATAAGAAAGTATTCTTTAGTGGTGACTCTGGTTACTTCAATGGCTTCAAAGAGATTGGTGAGCGCTACGGGCCGTTTGATTTAACCATGGTCGAAACGGGCGCATACAATTCACTTTGGGCGGATATTCATATGTTCCCAGAACAGAGCGTTCAGGCGCACATCGACCTGCAAGGTAAGGTGATGATGCCAATCCACAACAGTACGTTTGATCTTTCTATGCACGATTGGCAAGACCCAATGGAACAAGCTCTCGCGATAAGTAAAGAGCGAGGTGTGCGAATGGTAAGCCCTGTGATGGGTGAGCGTTTGGTGATTTCAGAACCAGTACCTGTTCAAGCATGGTGGAAACTAGCATCGAATTAGAGCTTGTATCCAGATAGACATAGCTAAACAGCTAAGCTGTACAAACCCAGCTTATACAAAAAACGCCACCGATCTTACGATTCGGTGGCGTTTTTGTTTTTTGACACGGGTGGCTTATTCGAAAGGGCTTCTTCTACTTAGAGCAACTTTCGAGATTCTTAGCCATTTTGTTCGCGATTTTTCGGAACTGTTCTAACTCATCGTCGGCCATGCCTTTGGTCATTCTCTGCAGCATCTCTCGATCAATATTCGATACCTTACTCATGATCTCTTGACCCTTATCGGTCAGAACCAATAACTGGCTGCGCTTGTCTTCTGGGTTCGGAGATTTCTTCACAAGTTCCTGACTGATCAAAGCGTTAATCAATCGAGTGACCTGTGCTTTATCGCGATTTAGGAAGTGTGCGATATCGATAGCCGTACATGGAGACTTCTTGGTAATGATCTTCATGACGCGAATGTTCATTGGTGCGATCTCAGAGTCCAAGCTCTCAATCTGCTCGCTCATTTGACGTTTCAAAGAGTGCACTAAGCGAAAGATAGACTCTAGCGATGTGTTATCAGACATAAACGATCCTCAGGAAAGTAGTTGACAATATCAACCACTATATTTATAGTTGACATTATCAACTTAATTGTTCGTAAATTCAAGACAGGAAATAGATATGACGATTCAAGCAACACTAACGCCAACTCTTCCTGAGCAAAAAGGCACACCCGTTTTATACAAAGTTTTGGTCATGATGAGCTTAATGCTAACCATTGGCGGCAGCTTAACGGCCGTGATGACCTACATGAATGTCGGATTCGGCGAGGCATTCATCGGCAACTGGTTCTCTTCGTTAGCCCTAGCTGTCGTGATTATGATGCCAATTGGCATGGTGATGATGACTTTGGTGACTAAGTTGGTCGTCAAGGTATTACCCAATTATGGCGAGAAAGCTCGCAACCTAATCGTGGGATTGATTATGGCTTCTATCATGGAGTCCATCATGGCATTGGTAACAGCGGCAAATAACATTGGATTTTCGGATACATCGGCGTTTACCAGTGGATGGTTTAATGGATTTATTGCTGCGCTTCCGATTGGCCTTACGATCATGGTCGTGATGTCGATGACGGTTAAACCTAAGCTCGAACTATTCATGAAGAGCTAGCCAACACACTTTTTAAGCATTGTAGGAGATCCACATGACAGCATTCAAAGGCAAACATAACAACTACCGCATCACTATCGAAGAAGTGAACATCAAAGAAGATCGTGAACTGCAAACCATGCAGTTTGAAATTGAAGACAGAGAAAACATGTTCGCGATTGTTGAGAAGATCAAACAAGACAGCGGCTTAGACGAACAATCAGCAGCGCGACTAGGGGTGAGTATTCGTTTACTTGGCCCAATGATGATGCAAGATAGAAAGCACCCTCTGTTTGTTGATTTCATGCCTCACTTTAGAAACTTCATGCAGAATCTGAAGAAGACGTTGAAAGGGCAGTAAAACCTAATCATCAGTAATACATCGAAAAGCCAGTAATGAATTTACTGGCTTAAATCAACATAATTTCAGTTGTTTGCGTCTAGAATATGCAGAAATTAATGGCTGAATTTACGGTGTTGCTCCGTTGTTTAATTGTCTATTCAAGCTTCAATAAATCCGATATTATACGGGTCATAAAATAAAAGTGGTATTATATGACAAATTTATTTAAGCAAGCAGCTGAAGAACTGCTAAGTCGCCGCGTTGCGGGAACCAAAGCACCAAGATTGGACGAACAGTACCGTCCGAATAACTTGGAAGATGCGCTAAAGATCCAATCATCAATGATCGATTTGAAAAGCGATAAAGTGGGTGGTTGGAAGTGTTTGCTTCCTTTAGCTGAAGACAAGTTCATTGTTGCGCCTATTTTCTCGGGTAGTGTTCAACAAGGCGAGGTTTGCGAGCTGTTTGCTGACAACGACGCAGTACGCGTTGAGCCTGAAATTGCATTTACGCTTGTTAAGAGCCTACCTGCAAACCAAGAAGGTTACAGCGAAGCGCAAATCAATGACGCTATTGGTTCTTGCCATATGGCCCTTGAGTTAATGCAATCTCGCTTTGCTGATGACAGTGGTGCCGAGTTCTACGAGAAGCTTGCTGATGGCCTAGTAAACCAAGGCCTGTTCATTGGCCCAGAGATTGACCGTGAAAAAGCGTTCACTTCTGCTGAGATCAGTATTGAAGTGACTCAAGGCGAACAAGTTCAAGCATTCGCAGGTAAGCACCCAAATACATTACCGCCAAGCCCAATCTACTGGCTTATTAACACCATGACTCGTCGTGGTGTTGATTTCCAAGCAGGTGAAGCAATCATCACGGGTTCTTACTGCGGTGTCGTAGAGATGGGATTCGATAAGCCAACGACCTTCTACTACGAAGGCATTGGTGAATACCAAGTGACGTTCAAGCAAAAGTTGTAAAGCTTGTTACCCACATGGTCTGTGATCTAAAGGCTGCTTACTTGGTTAGTAAGTAGCCTTTTCTATTATTTGATGTTCAATGGCGTGCTTATTACTTTGCATTAAATTGGGTGTTTAGACGTCTAGACGTTGACAAGCGCTAAGTGTGACATTAGTCTGCTCACCTTCCTGTTCTATTGCGTTGATGTTCCATGTCCAATTCAAAAAATTCTAATGCTGTAATTGCACCTTCTGCAGTTGCGCTTATCCCTCTGATCGTGTTCCTAGCGCTGTTTATTGGTGTAGGTACGTACTTGTCACTGCAAGGCGTCGATTTTGCTTTCTATCAGCTTCCAGCTCCAATTGCAGCTTTGCCTGCTGTGATGTTGGCGTTGTTGCTAAGCAAAGATAAATTGAACCGTGCTATCGAACAATTCTTGGGTGGAGTCGGTCACAAAGACATTATCGCAATGTGTATGATCTACCTATTGGCGGGTGCTTTTGCGGCTGTGGCTAAAGCGTCTGGCGGCGTAGACGCGACGGTAAACCTTGGTCTATCTGCTATCCCAACGAGCATGATCCTACCGGGCATCTTCCTTATTTCTGCTTTCATCGCGACGGCAATGGGCACCTCTATGGGTACTATCGCTGCGGTTGCCCCTGTTGCGTTAGGCATTGCAGATTCAGCAGGCATGAGCATTCCACTGACGGCTGGTGTTGTTTTAAGTGGCGCGATGTTTGGTGACAACCTGTCTATTATCTCTGATACCACGATTGCCGCGACCCGTTCGCAAGGCTGTGAGATGAGAGACAAGTTTAAAGAGAACATCCGCATTGCACTGCCTGCTGCTCTTATCGCGATCGTTATCTTTGCTTTCAACAGCACGGCAACTCAGGTTCCTGAAACAGGTCCAATCGAGTGGCTAAAAGTATTGCCGTACATCACCATCCTGATTCTTGCGGTATCGGGCATGAATGTCTTTGTCGTGTTGACGATTGGTATCTTGCTGGCGGGTGGTGTGAGCTTAGGTTCTGTTGAGAACTACGGTATGACGGATTACGCTCAAGATATCTATGCAGGCTTCGGTAATATGCAGGAGATCTTCTTATTGTCGATGCTAATTGGTGGTTTGAGTGAGCTAATGCGTCGTCAAGGTGGATTGGCGTTTCTGACTAACTTGGTAAGTGGTGTAATTCGTGCGTTTGGCTCTTCACACTCTAAGCAAGCGAATGGCCGTGCGAGTGAGCTAGGTATTGCTGGCTTGGTGTCTATGGTGAACCTATGTACGGCAAACAACACGGTAGCGATTATTGTGTCTGGTAGTGTGGCTCGCCAATTGGCGGAAGAGAACAATGTGTCTCCACGTCGTTCTGCAAGCTTGTTGGATATCTTCTCTTGTGTGATTCAAGGCGTATTGCCTTACGGTGCGCAGGTATTGCTATTAGGTTCGGTATTTAACCTATCGCCTTTGGATATTGTAGCCAACTCGTACTACTGTTTTGCTCTTGCAATCGTGGCTGTAGTCGCTGTGTTTATCAAACACCCAGCGCGTCAAGTGGCTCAAGCTTAGTAGCAATTGTCCAAGTTGAGTGATCTCAGACTCTAATAAGAAGGCTCCGAAAGGGGCCTTTTTTGCGCCTGAAAGAATTGTTTGGAAGCTAATTCTGATTTGAATATAGACAAAACCGCCCATGTAGACGGTTTTGAGTCTGACTAAAGTTGGCTTTCAAGTTCGCTGGCTGTCGCGACATTGCAGTAGCCAAAGCTCAGTGCTGCCATGAATACGGCATGGACATGCGCAGCTGGAACCTTAATACCGTTGAATTCCATGTCTAAGGTAGTGCAAGCATCATGCGCTACGTGGCATTCATAGCCTAAATCGGTAGCCGCTCGAGTCACAGCATCGATACACATGTGGCTCATTGCGCCAACGATGATCAGTTTCTCAATGCCTTGATCTTTTAGCACTTTGTTCAGTTCGGTGTCCCTAAAGCTATTGATTTGATGCTTTACGATAACAGGTTCGCCTTCTAGCGGAGTCACGCTGCTGTGGATTTGAGCACCGTCTGATTCTGGCAAGAAGAACGGAGCATCATTCGTCGGAAACTCATGACGTACATGAACCACAGGAAGTTGCTTGTCTCTGAAAGCGGATAATAACTGTGCACCTTTTTCGGCTGCTTTCTCTGTTTCAGACAGCGACCATTTTGCACCTTCGTATGAAGGGAAATAGTCATTTTGAAAGTCGATAAGTAGTAGTGCAGTGTTCTTCATATTCTATACCTTTGTATTTAGTGTGTTGCGGTGTAGGGGTATTATGAATACTCTGTAGTTTTTATCGCACGTCAAAAATGACAGACTCTATGGCAATAGTGACAAAATCAGTTGTGGTCGAAATCATCGACTACCCAGGCTCTCTGCAAAGTGCAGTGTTTGGCGTGAAAGAGTTTCTGCAGATGGCAAATTCTCTTGAACCTTCGGCTGAGAAGACTCAATTCAACGTTCAGATCCAAGCACATGACAGTGTTAGCGTGTCGAACGCCGATATCATTATACTCCCACCGAATTTAGATGGTTGTTACTATCTAGAGCCGAGTGACACCTTTCTTGAGTACCTGATTGAGTCTCACCAAAGGGGGGCGATACTTTGCTCAGCTTGTGCAGGCGTGTTCATTTTGGCAAAAACAGGTTTGTTAGAAGGGCGAACCGTGACCACGCACTGGCAAGCGCAGCAGAAGTTTACGGAGCTTTACCCACAGATCGCAGTCGATATCGACAAAATCTTGATTGATGATGCGGATGTGATGACCGCTGGTGGTTTGATGTCGTGGATGGATCTCGCTTTGTTTATCCTGACCAAATACACAACGCCGACCAACACTCGTAATCTAGGTAAATATTTGGTGCTTGATACGGGGTTGAGAGAGCAACGTTACTATCAGAGTTTTGTGCCGAACTTTGCTCACGGCAATGACAAGATTGTATCGGTGCAGCGTTTTATTCAGAAGCATCATCATCTCCCTTTGTCGCTTGATCAATTGGCAGAAGAAGCCTTCATGACACGAAGAACCTTTATTCGTCAATTTACCAAGGCGACCAGTTTTACGCCTATCAATTATATCCAACATGTGCGTGTTCAAAGTGCATGTGAGTTATTGGAAAGCTCCCATAAGCCGGTTGAGCAGATTAGCTACCTAGTTGGTTATGAGGACGTGAACAGCTTCCGTAAGGTCTTTATGAAAATCATCGGGTTAACACCATCAAGGTTTCGCTCTAGATTTCTATCTGAGGAATGATTTTTATTAGTCACCATTCCACAGGCTTATCGACTGGTACTGTCAGTGATTATCTTGGAGGGGCTTAATTCAACTTATTAGTCACGAACTCTTTGTTTCTGACCATCAGCCACATCAGGCCGCCTAGCGTACCGACGGATAATTGAATAAAGCCTAGGTTTTCAATCAGTGACTCTGGGCGGATTGAAACTAATACCATGCCAAGCGAGCCACAAATCATGCTGAAGAACTGTATCAGTGCGACGGCAGAGCCCGTGTCATGATCTTGTTGATTCAACATCAAGTTGGTACCCGGTACTCGCATGATGATCGCCATTAATGTCGCTGGTGCAGCGATGAACATGAAGAACCAAGGGGACAGGTCGCCAATGGTTAGGGTGAAGATTCCCGCAAGCGTTAATAAAGCAAAACATCCTGAGATGACCTTTTGAACCGGCATTCGGTAGGACAACTTCATGTAAATTGTTGGACCAAATGAGGCGCACAGTGCATTGAATGCGAACGCGTAACTAAACTGTTGTTCGGTCAATCCAAAGTGATCGATGTAGATATAAGAACCCGCCGCAAGAAAGCCCATCAACGCCATCGGTATGATAGAGAAAATGACCAGCAGCTTGACGAACGAGCGGTTTTTCATGACCACGCCCATTCTTCCCCATGAGCGGAATATAGAACCTTGGTATTTGTTTTCGAGTGTTTCTCGGTAGCAGCAAGCTAATACTGACGCAAATGCACCAAAAATGGCGAGGGTGACAAACATCATTCGCCAAGACGCAATTTTCAGTAGAAAGGCACCAAATACAGGCGCAACCATTGGTGCGATGATCACCAGTGACATGATAGTCGCCATGATCTTTTCACGTTCTCGGCCGTCGTAAAGATCTTTGACAATGGCGGTAGCGATAACGGTGATAGCACTGCCAGCAAAGGCTTGGAATACACGAGCGCCAATTAACTGTTCGATGCTATTGGTCATCGCACACAATATGCTCGCGACCATATAACCCGCTAATCCAATTAATAGGATCGGCTTACGACCAAATTTTTCGCTGAGCGGCCCCCAGAACAAAAGACCGATGGCGTAAGTAACGAAGTAGCTGCTCAGGGTTAGGTTGACCATGGATCGGTCAGTATTAAACACCTCGACCATCTGCGGAAGCGCAGGTAAGTAAAGGTCGATGGTCAATGGAGGGAAAGCACTTATTATGACGAGAAAAAATAGCATACCGGTCTTTCCCAGTACTGGTTGTGGTCTCTTCAAGGTGGCTCTCCGTTGTCCAAGATAGGTTTCTAATTGATGTGATATTGATATACAGAAGGCTAAGGCACGTCAGACAAGAAGGATAGAGTCGTTCAAGAATATGGTGAAAGTATCGATGAGCTTATCTCTATGAGTTCGAACCTATCAAGTCGGTCTGCGTACTGAATTGTATTACAAAACATCATTGCTTTTATAGCTAACGAGTTCAATCAGTTAGTAGCAGAGTAGCTTGTAATCGCCAACGACACATTGTAGTGGTTATTGGCTTGGCTTGGCTTGTTATCTTTTCTTTGGGCGCTTTTCGACTAAACCATTACGCTCTAAACCGCGTCTAACGCTACTGCATAGCTTACCAAAACGGCGCAGTTCTTCGAAGTTGGGGCCTTGGCCAATTGAAATACTGTGCTCCCAGTACATCAACTCACTGTCGACCATTTCTAGTAGCTTTTTAGAGCAACCCGAACAGTTTCCTTTTGGCCCACAGATAAACGTCTCTGATTCGTAAAGTGGGAGTTCGTTTTTAACTTCTTCAATTAGGCTCAGCATTGCTGAATTTAGGTCTGGCTTTTTGTCTGTGAGTGGTTTCAAGCTTAGTGCTTGCGAAGTGATCACGGCAGACGTAGTTGTGTTGGGTTGTATATTCAAAGCAGCTGATGACATATCAAAGGCCTCAAGGAGAGAAGAAGGTGGGCATGCTACTCTTCACAACAAAGTGAATCTTGATGTAGTGCAATAAGCGTGGAGATATACCCAAAAGAGGTAGGAGCCACAAGCGGTGTGACTCCTTTTTTAAAGCTCGGTACTAATGAGAGATTTTAGAATTCAGCGTCGAACTGAAACTCCATCCACTCTTTGGTGACTGGGTGGTGCAGTGCAAGTCTTTCTGCGTGTAGGTGCAGTCGGTCGGCTTTATTTCCATATAGGCCATCACCCACGATAGGCATGTTAAGCCCTTCTTGGTGTGAACAGTGAACACGTAACTGGTGTGTACGGCCTGTTTTAGGGTGCAGGTAAACCTTAGTGGTTTGCTCGTTTCGCTCAATCACTTCCCATTTGGTTTCTGCAGGCTTGCCGTGTTCGAAGCAAACAATCTGACGAGGGCGGTCATACAAGTCACCACGCAATGGCAGTCGAATATAGCCTTCATCTTGGTCTAGCACACCTTCAATCATTGCGACATATCGCTTCTCAACTTCACGAGTAATGAACTGCTTCTGTAAGCTTTTGTTCGCACGTCGTGTTAGAGCAAATATCAGAATGCCAGAGGTCGCCATATCCAAACGGTGGATAACAAATGGCCCTTCAACATCTTGGTGCATTTCTTGAACGCGTGTGTAGGCCGAGTCTTTAATGTTTTTACCCGGCACGGATAGAAAACCTGCTGGTTTGTGTACCACAACGATGTGATCGTCTTGGAACAGGATATCGAGGTCTTTGCCTTCAGCTGGGTTTTCCAGCAATGGGTTGGGATCGACTTCTAAGCCTTTCATCATATGGCCTAAAATCGGTACACATTTACTTTGGCAAGACGCGTAGTATTTCTTGTGTTTACGGATTTCAGACTTCGGTGAGCGACCCCACCAAAATTCAGCCAATGCCAGCGGTGTGTAACCGTTCAAATACGCGTATTGCAGCAGCTTGGGCGCGGCACATTCGCCAGAACCCGCTGGTGGTATCTTGTTTGGTGTGTCTTCAAAGATCTGGTTGAGATCCTCAATGTTTCCTTCCGCATTCTGGAAAGCGTATTGTGAAAACAGTTTGTGCTGAAGCTGATGAGAAAGGTGTGCTCTTTGCTCTTTTAATTCAGCCAGTTGAGTCGTGAAAACATCAACTTTAGCCTGCAACACTTGCAGGGTCTGTTCCCAGTTGAGCTTTAGGTACTTCTGCTGGTTCTTGTCAGCAACACTGGCCTTGTTAAGCTCGTTATTTAGCTGTTCGAAAGCTTGCTCATCAAGGTTTTCTTTGCCTTGTTCACGTTGTTCTTTACGTGTTTTTCGGCCTTCTATAATTAATAAACGTTGCGCTTCAATCTCTTGTTCAGCTTGTGCTTTTTGTTGTGCCAGTTGCTCGCACAGTTCAAGGTAATCAGCGTTTGCTTGCAGCGCTTTAAATTTCGCATTCACAGCCATCATGTCGGCTGTGTCTTGATGGAAAAAGCTGTCGCTGCTCAACATGTCGAATACGGGCGGCACAAAGTGAGGCAGTAGGTTTTGGTCGGCGATTTTACCTGAGAAAGCAGAGAAGTAACCCAATTCACCTTCTGGGCTTCTTACTAACAACACACCAAACATTTTGCCGCGACCAGCGTCAGAATCCAGTCCGAAGTCATGCTGCCAGTCGGTTTGAGTTTCAAGATATTGTTGAAGCTGATGAGAAGCGATTTCACACAGTGCGTGTGGTTCATAATAGAACGGGAAGGTGAAACGCTCAGGCAACGAATATGACTCGATCGGCTGTTGAAAGCGAGTGAAGCAATGCTCAGGTGTGTGGCTGTTTTCTGAGTCGTGCGTTGGTTTGGATGAGTGCATATTGTCGTCTTACTACTTATATCGTGGTGATAAATGGTTGTGAGTCTACTGTGTATGTTTAAAGGCTTTAAACACAGTACAAGGCGGCGATTCTACTCTTTATCGAAAAGCGCCTCAAATAAGAAATGGCTCTATTACTGGATAGCTAAGCGAGATGGTTAACACGGAACCCATGAGCTATGGCTTGAACTTCATTAATTGATGAGTAACTTCTCGTTTTTAATCATAGAAGGTAACTTCACAAACGAAGGGTGGTAGCCTTGCCGCCCTCTTGTTCAACCTAAGGTAACGTTATGATTCCACTCAATACTTCGATTGTATCCGGTGTCGCTATTTCAGAGATCGACGGACAAATGAAAATGCTACTAATGAAGCGTGTGAAGGGCGAGTTTTGGTGCCATGTCGCGGGCTCGATTGAAGCGGGTGAAACAGGCTGGCAGGCTATCGTGCGCGAATTTGAAGAAGAGACCCAAATTAAAGTGGAAGCTTTGTATAACGCGCAGTTTCTGGAGCAGTTTTACGAGGCGCACGTGAATGTGATTCAGCTAATCCCGGTCTTTGCAGTACTATGCCCGCCCAACCAAGCGATTGAACTGAATGACGAGCATACCGAGTACCGCTGGTGTAATTTAGAAGAGGCAAAAGCGTTAGCGCCATTCCCTAACCAACATGCGGTCTACGATCATATCTGGTCGTATTTTGTCGATAAGCCAGTCAATCCGCTTTACCGAGTAAAATTGAACTAATACTGGTTGTTTAAGATCTAGGACTTACCAAGGTAAGGGGTTAAAAAGGCGCTCACTTGTGTTTGGCATAACCCCACATCCACCTTCACGCCGTGCGATTCAAGTATCACCACACCACGGCCATTATTGCGAGGGTCAGGGTCTAGCATTGCTACTACTACGTGTTTTACACCGGCTTTAACCAATGTATTGGCGCAAGCGGGTGTTCTGCCAACAAATGAACATGGCTCTAAAGTTACGTAAGCGGTAACGCCTTCCATTGCTCCATCATAGCTATTGAGCGCTTCGACCTCGGCGTGGTTTCCGCCGACTTTTTGCGTGTATCCAACAGACACCACCTTATCGTTTTTCACCAAAACGCAACCTACTGGCGGGTTTGGTTGGCAATCGGGTAGGGCTTGGCGCGAAGCTTCGAGTGCTTGCAGCATGTATTGTTGGTTCATGGTCGTTACTCAGTATGACGAGAGAGCGTAGCAGCTAGTCGCAACGCGCGGTTGATGAGTTAGTTACTAACTTACTTACTTACTAAGCTAATAAGCTAATAAGCTAACAAGTGGGGCATGTTCGATCTGATTGGGATTTTAGTCAATGGTTTTAGCTTTGAATTCGAAAGCTAGTTAACTGTGACTAATCGTTAACTTGGACCACTGGATCAGCCAGTTCTTGGATTGTACTCTTTGATCAAAGATATCTCGGTTACGCTTTGGGTTGGGTGTGATTTGCAAATCAAACAAACTCTCTAAACCAAAAGACGAAATACATTCGATGTCTCCATTGAGGCTTTGCTTTACGGCCACTGCGGTCTCTTTCTCTGGCCAGTAACTCATCGCATCCAATGAGCCTTGGTAAGGTTCATCCCCATTTCTGGTGTGCATGCAGGCTTGATTGCGAACTTGCCAATTCAGTTCAGGTAACCGTTGTTTAAGCAGAGCCTCGTATTGAAGATCCGATTCGTAAGAGATATCAATGGGATCAAAGTAGATCACATCAATATCATTGAGTGGAGTCGTGGAGGCATAACCATGTAGGTGATCCCAAACGAGGTTTCTCACAAAGCCCGCAGCAACATAGCACTGCGGCAAATCCAGCTGAGCGACACAGTCTAAAACCTGCATTCGTAAGGGATCTTGTTTGATCAACGTGACGATGTGGTTGGCTAGCGGATGTATCATTATGATGTCGGAACATCGGTGACTTGATAATGACGAGTCACGTTCTTGGAGATTTCACCCCATTCAGACGTTTTTACTCGCTGTTGGTGCGCTTCGAATGCTTCTCGGCTAGTGAATTCTTCATACACTTCAAAGCGATTAGGTTGCAGCGTGCTCTGACTGACTCGAAACACGATACAACCAGGTTCTTCCAGTGTCAGTTCTTTGTGCACAACCAAGGCTTGTGTCACGGCTTCTAGGTCGTTGTCTGGCACGAGAATATGCCCTTGCAGAATTACTTTACTCATAATTACGTCCATTTAATTACGTCTATTTAATTTTGTCCACTACGGCTTTTTTCTATAAAAAGCTTTACCCGTTACAAACATAATCCCATTTTGATGTTGTGACGTATAGGCTAATGTGGCGATTAATTGTTCACATTGAATATAGGCCTAGTTACGCTGTAACTTTGCGGGTAAGGCGAGTAATAAAAAATAAGATGCTGGAACTAAATCCGCGTTGGTCCGGTCTATTAAATTAGTATCATTGAACTGTATTGATACTGAAATGAATTTGTCATCTGAGAGAACTAACCTTAATTTTGAAGAGCGGCTCATAGGATTGAATTGAGCCATAGTTGATATCTAGGTCATACTTTGATGTAAATGGTACTCAAAACTCTATAAATTTTGTGATTTGTATCATTGATCTGGACATCAAACACCGTTAGATTCGAATGGTTGGCAATAAAAATAGCTCATGAAGAGCAGTTAAAGAAAAGGAAATATCCCTTATGAAAAAAATGAGAAGAGCACAGCTTCATCGCGTTCGCATCCAATACTGGAAAGACACAGCGAAAGAAGCTTCAAAGAAATAAGCTTTAAATCGTAAAGCTTTAAGATAAAAAAGCTGAAAAGCTTAATCAAATGTAAAACGCAACAAATCGATTTCATTAGCACTCTCAAGGACCTTCATCTGGTCGGCGACTAAAGAAATCATCCTCCAAAGAGCTGACAGGCATTAACAACAATGCATTCAATGTCAGCTCATTAATACCTTCTCTTAGATTCTCTTGTTGCTTCACTCTGTTACTCCTAACTAAAACCCCTCTGTCCCTTTGTTCTTGTTACCCATCTCTGTATTCGCAAAGTCGTGATCAAAAAAAGCTCCCGATTTCTCAGAAGCTTTGATTTAGATTTTGATATCTGATGTGGTTACCTGCTCGGGAGAGATAACACCAACGTCAGGAGCGAATGCGTTAACGTTGGAAGAGCGTCTTCAAACTGACATCATCGGTTCGGTTCAGCTTTAGGCTCAGCAGATAGCCACCAACACCGATCAGTGCGTAAATACCTAGAGATAAAATCGGCGCTTCTGCAATCGCACTTAATGGGTTGCTTGCTATGAGCACATTCATTGGCAATGACGCGATGAGAGATAGGAAGTCATTGATGCCATAGAACCCAAACACGGCGACAGAGAGGAACTTAATCGCATAGCTTGAGATGAAAATGACAAGCAATGGAGAGTTTACCAGCTGCGAAATCGCTAGAGTGACGGTTGCCAGTGGCAATAAAACCAGTGCAACTAACATCATTCGTCCAAAAAACACGACCCAGTTGCTCAGCACATAAAACAGAGATTGCTGCTCAACCAATAGCGCCAGTTGTTGTTCACTTGAGACGTTCAATATCCAGAAGAGAAAATCTGCGAACAGCACTAACAACGCACAGATAGCCGGAATAACCACTAAACCGAAGCCTAGCTTCACGCCGTGAGTCATTGCATTGGATACCGGCATGCTTCTCCAAAACATTGAACTGCCTTCTTGGCGTTCTTTTCGCAGCGTTTTAGGGATATATAGCGTCGACAGGATCAGTGAAATAAGGCCCGCGCCAAAGTAGATCACTGAGTTGAGATCTTGTGCGAACTCTCTGTGGATGTCGCTCACGTCACCGTTCACTTGCATTTCAAAGAAAAACTCATGTTGTGCTGCGCCATTAAAGAACAGACCAACGAACAGTAAGAAACCACATAACGCGACAAACAGAGGCAATCGAGTGTTAACTTTGTGCTCGATGAGTTCTTTTTCTAGCATGTAAAAACTTGGATGCATTATGCCTTCTCCATCTGTGTTGCAAGGAATAGATCTGCGAGACCAACGTTATAGATGTTACCCAGTGATTCAACCTGCGCTTTGTATTGACCTTCCAATAACCACTTAGTAGTGCCTAGCCCTGATTGTGAGGTCAGTGGGTTGAGTTTCTGAATCTCGCTTGAATGGTTGTTTGCGACTTCAATAATGAAATAGTCGCTCTCGATGTCTTCCATGCTTTTTTGCAGTACACAATGACCTTGCTTCAAAATCAGTACATCCGTTAATAGGTGTTCAATTTCTGAAACCTCATGGCTTGCAATGATCATGGCGCGTTCACCGTCGTGAAACCATTCTAGTAGGTGGCGATAAAAAGTATCGCGGTACAGCAAATCTAAGCCCAGTGTCGGCTCATCTAAGATCAACACTTGAGTGTCAGTCGCGATGATGATCGCAAGGTGAAGTTGTACTTTCATCCCTTTAGAAAGCTGCTTGATAGTAGAAGACAACTTAATGTTGGTGCTGCTTAATGTCTGTTCTGCTTTTTGCTTGTTGAAGCTAGGGTGCACACCTTGTGTGTATCGAAGCAGTTGTTTAACCGTCATCCACTCTGGTAACACGTTAACATCTGAGATGTACGACAAGTGCTGCATGAGCTCTGCGTGCTGGTGGATAGGGTGGTAGCCGTTTACTTCAATCTCACCTTGATAGTTGTGTCCACCAAGCAGTGATTTGATCAGAGTCGATTTACCTGCGCCATTGTGGCCCAGCAGACCAAGTACTTGCCCTGGCTTTAACTCAAAGCTGATGTTTTCGACACCCACTTGATTTGAATAGGTTTTGGTTACGTTTTTCACGGAAAGTAACGTACTCATGACTTGTCCTTTATATGTTGTGCTAGCTGTTTCACGAGTTCTTCGACACTCATATCAATGATGCCTAGCGTCTCAGCGATGGCTGGGATCTGTGTGTTGATGAATGATTGGTGTGCAGACACTTTCAATTTTTGAAGTGCCCCTTCGGCCACATACATGCCTTGGCCGCGTTTTTTCTCTACCAAGTCTTCATCCACCAGTAACTGATAGCTTTTCATGACAGTAAGGTGGTTGATCTTAAGATCGGCAGCAACCGCACGCACAGAGGGTAAGGCTTGTTGCTCTAACCAAACACCTTGAAGAATTTGGTCACTGATCTTTGCGGCAAGTTGCCTAAAGATCGGTTGGTCGTCTTTCCATTCGGTCATAATTAAAACTGCATGGTGATATACATGTGTATAACACTATCCTTTTTATTCGAATTGGCAAGGGTTTTATGAAAATGGATCGGATATTTTTATATTTGGATAAAGCATGTTTGGCGGGGAGGGTACTTGAAGCCTACATCCTTGTGGGCTTTCAAGCAGCTGTATGAGCGATGATTATTTGAATAGGAAATGGTTGCTCGTCAAGATTTCTATTAGGGGGAGCCTATTGCTCCTCTGAATCATTGGGCCGGCTATACAGATAGCCTTGATGTAAGTTGTAGCCTAGCTGACACAAGATATATTGCTGCCTGCGCGTTTCGACACCTTCATAAATCATCGTGATATTTGATAAGCGTCCAATCTCAGAGATATTAAGCAATACACCCTGATGGTGCTCTCCTGACTCGATATCCTTAACAAAGCAACGATCCAGTTTTAGATAGGCCGGAGAGATAACATTGATGATTTCGATGTTGTTATTGCCCGTACCAAAGTCATCCAGAGCGATAGTGATACCAAGTTTTTTGATATCCTTAATGTTATCGATAACCTCACATCCATAGCCAATGTTCGAATATTCAGTAATCTCGACGACAAATTCATTCGCTTCCATCGCGGCCAAATGCTCTCTGAGCCTTGCGAAGTTCGATCCCACCAAAGCGCTCGGACACACGTTGACACCATAGATCTCATGGCTGTTGTGTAATTTGGCTTTTCTGACCGTCTCGATGAGCAAGATAGTGTGAAAGGTGAGTAAATTGGTGCGTCTCATGGTGTTGATGAAGCTTAAAACGCCAACGTTACGCACACGAGATAGCAACTCGTAATACAGGACGCTGTTGTCTTCGGTGTTGATGATGGGCTCTTCTTCAAAGGAGATGTGTTTCCAACGAAACAGGTAGATCATAAAGCCCAGAATATAGGAGCGATAAAGTAGTGTGGCGAGAATCAGAGAAAGCGCAGTCCACAGTACGACAATATCGTCACTGTAAAAGGTAATGGTTGCGCCGGTTGGCAGTGGTGTTTGGTAGATAGCTTTACTTTCTTCACCAAGGTTCAGAATGTAATAACCATTCTTCTGGATCGAGACCGAGTCGACTAACAGAGGCAATAGTGAGTTTTTGTATCGAGCTTCAATAGAGCGTGTAGAAATACGCACCGTAAGGTCAATGTCATGCTTAGTGTCTGCGAAACGTGAATAAGCGAAATCGGCACTATCGTAAAAGTCATCAACTTGATCAAGGTCTACCATTTTCGATCGTGTTTTGGAGATATAACATGAACCATAAGACGTAGTCATGATGACAGAATCTAGGTTGAGCGAATGCCTTAATGAGTGCACAGCCCCTTGGTTATCGCAACCATAGAGCATGATTTCTTCAGCAATATGTTTGGTGTTTTCGCTGTATTCATCTGCAATCTTCGTCGTATAAAGGATTTGGAAAAAGTAGACAACGAAGAGGAAAAATGAAGAGATGGTGAACACGGTTATCAGAGCCTTAATCAGTTCTCTATGATAGGTGTTGAACATCATTTTCAACATTTCTATCTGACTGGGCTTGAATTGATTGATGTCGTACTTTGGTGCGACGCAGTTTGTAGAGCTCTTATCGAGATCGATGAAGTAACCCACCTTATAAAGGTTAGAGATAAGCTCGCTATTATTATCTACCTTTGCTTTTTTACATAAGTTTCGATACTTCTTTCTTATTGAGGCGATGATGTTTTTTAATGCATACAAACTAAACTCTTCATCAAAATGTAATTTAAAAGACTCTTCAACATCTCGTGCAGATTGAGGGTTAGATATTGATGAGTGCTCAATAAGGTATTTGAATACAAAACTCTCTTTACTATTAAGACTTTCCTCTGATATCTTATTGCTATTGTTCTTGATATATATTTTTTCTTCATTGTAGATCAGTTGCAAGCTCTCATTATTGTTGTTTATATTGAAAGAACAGTGCATGGCTCAACTCCTAAGCGACAGTTATTATATTTATGTGATTGATGTGTATTGGCTGGGATTTTCATTCAACCTAAGAGTCCTTTCCAAATAATATAACCAAAATGTCACCATTTTCTCTTAAGATGTTGATACTAATCGCAGAATTTGGGCTTGAATGAAAGGTTATGGAGATGTTCATCCAAAAGTTGAATTTATAAATGAAAGCCAATGATTTACAAGGGGTAAAGGGGATTTATCCATTTGTTTTGGTATTTATCCATTTCACCGCATCTATGTGGAAGGTTTAGCTACTGGATTTAGAGGTTTCTAATGTAGCTTTTGGTGGTATTCATTCGGTTTATTGATGTGTGAGATTTATCAGAATTTTTCAGGATAAACTTAGATTATGTCAATTTATGTAATGTTAATATAATTTAATTGAGACATGATTTTAGTAATTGAATTATATGGCTAGATGATGGCACTGATAATATTGTATTTTGAGTTTGCTTTATTTGTATTGTTACGTCTTGTTAAATAATGAAATTTTTAGGTGGGAAGTTTTAGATAGCACGAGGATGCTATTTTTATTTATATATTTATACCTATCTATTTATGAAAGATGTTTAATCAAAACACTGTTGATATATATCAGACATGCACCTATGTAGATCTTTATAGGCTAATTATAAAAAATAAGATATGAATAAGGTTCATGTTATAACGTAAACAGCACTTAAAAATGTAAGTAGCAACAACTTAACCCTATTCGTATTATTTTTGAACAAATTTATCGTAACCACATGATATTCAAAGAGCTGTCTCGATGGTTTAGCTCTAACTTCTGAATGAGTAAAATAGTTGAGTATTCAACATGCGCCATCAAGTACGACGATTTGAGGTTCTTTTTCTGGTTGATAGAGCACCTGACAAAAGTCACCTTCAGGTGAATAGGTGTAGCTATCTGCGTCAAAAGAGATAGCAGCTACTCTTTCGGCATTGCTGCCAGGATCGACTTCTTTGTTGATCACGTGAAGCTCTGTTCTGTCGATATTGAGCAGCCTTCTTAGTGAATCCACATAAGCTATTGGGTAGCCATGACAGACGTAGTAGGTTTCAATTTCCGTTTTTTCTACATAGTTGCACTCTCCCTCAACGCCAGCAATCGCAGACTTGGCGTAGATCATATCGATACCGGTACGTAGGTTACCCGCTACGTCGTGTATTTTACTCGCACGTGCGCTTCCTTGAACGTTTAAGAACTTGACCATAGCCGTGGCAGAAAGGATAGCCAAAATTAAGACAGCGATGATAAGTTCTAAAAGAGTGAAGCCGTTTTGTCTTCTCATATTTACCGATTATTTGATCTGATTGAGGGGCTGCATGAGGGTAATCTAAATACCAAAGCCATTACAGAAGGTAGGTATATCTGTTATATGGCTTACAGGTTGATTTTTCTCAATAATTGCATAATAAACAATGCTTTAACTTCGGCTTATCGTTGTTGGCCGCAATGTAAGCATACGTAAGCGTTGATGCGGGTATCACTCTCTGGACTAAGTAGTGTTCAAAAACTCTAACTTATTGATAAATAAGTTTTTAAATGTCTATTAATCGACCCGTTAAAAATTGTCTTTCGACTTCATTTGACGGGATGGGCTTACTAAACAAGAACCCTTGAAGATACTGGTATCCACAATCGATCAAGAACGCTTTTTGCGTTTCGGTCTCGACGCCTTCAGCAACTACTTTTAGCCCCAGTTTGTCGCAGATAGCATGGGTGGCTTGGACTATTGCTTTGCTCCCTTTGTGCGAACCATGGACAAAACTTTTATCGAGTTTAACAGTGCTAATTGGCAAGTCATGCAACATTGAGAGCGAGGAGTACCCTGTACCAAAGTCGTCAAGGTGAAGTTCTACGCCCAATTTTGATATATCACTTAATGCTTGTCTGACTTCACCATGCTTGAAGATCATCGAAGACTCGGTGATTTCAAGGGCAACGCTTTGAGGCTGGATGTTGTAGAAGTTCAGCATTGCCGATAGTTGTTCGGCAAAGGTAGCGTGCATCTGAATGCTCGAGATATTGATGCTCATCATCAACTCATGATCAAACTCTCGTTGCCACATCGATAACTGTTTGAGTGCGGAATTGAGAACCCATTTTCCGAGAGGAACTATTTGCCCACTTTCCTCCGCTAAGGTAATAAATTCGTCAGGAGCGATGTCACCAAGTTCTTCGTCCGACCATCGAAGTAAGGCTTCAAATCCTTTCACCTTGTCGCTGTTAGTGTTCATTATCGGTTGGTAATGAAGGTTGAGGTCGTCGTTCTCTAAGGCATGCGTGAGTCGATGACGGATCTCTACCTTGCGGTGAAGGGTTTGTGCTAAGCAAGGTGTAAAAGTTTGAAATCGATTTCGTCCATTTGCTTTGGCCATATGCATCGCCATACCCGCTTGCTTGAGCAGTGACTCTTGATCGACGGCATTATCAGGGAAATGAGCAGTACCAATGCTGCAACCAACAGACAAGGTACCAATTCCTCTGATGTGGAAACTCCTGTTCAAGGCTTCAATAATACGCGAGCAGAGCAGTGGGATATTGTGATTTCGACA
The DNA here is from genome assembly GCF_024347615.1 of Vibrio splendidus. Taxonomy (NCBI): domain Bacteria; kingdom Pseudomonadati; phylum Pseudomonadota; class Gammaproteobacteria; order Vibrionales; family Vibrionaceae; genus Vibrio; species Vibrio splendidus. The sequence goes on from NZ_AP025509.1 coordinate 26,710, forward strand.
GGCGTGGGCAATCACAATAAATTCGTCGCCACCAAATCGACCGATCATGCACGTCTCGTCGACGAGGTGTTTAAGACGTTCGCCAACCTGCTTAAGTAGTTGGTCACCGACACTGTGTCCATAAGTATCATTGACCAATTTGAAGCCATCAAGGTCGACAAACATCAACTCAAAGGGCGAGCGATAGGCAATACTGGTTTCCAAAAGGTTGGTGATACCGCGGCGATTATAAAGCTCAGTTAAACAGTCGTGCTCAGCGTTGTATCTGGCTTTGATCAGTTTCTCTTTTTGTTTGGTTGTACAGGTGAGGTTTAACAGAAGCTCGCTTTTATCAAATAGCCATTTTCCTTGAACGTCAAAGTGATGGGTTTTGTTATCTATTTCGCAGCTGACTTCTTCTAAAATCTCGCGGCCTTTACGCGCAGCAAACAACCATTGTGCTGCTGTCTCTTCACTTGAAACGAAGTCGGATAGAGTACTAAACGGTGAGCCATAGTTTTGAAAGAATGCGGAGTTAGCACTCACTACGTTTCCTGAGTTATCAAATAGAAGGGATAGATTTGCGCCATCAGAGCAAGCTAAGTCGTGCTTTAGGCTGCCTTCTTCGGCAATGACTTGTACCAACATCCCGGTTCGACCATCGGGCAATGGGATCCCCGAAAATAGGCATAATGCACGTTTGGAAATGTAGTTTGGCGTGAAGTTCCACCATGTTTTGATGCTTTCGTTACGTAGAAATTGTCTTTGGTATTCTTCCAGTGTTGCTTCTATCGCTTTTGACATCTCGACACTAAAGTCACGTGATGTCAGCCCAAACATCGACTCAGACTCCCAGAGGGGGAGGGCGTTACTATTTGCCCAAGTTATTCTTTTATTATCAATGTCATATATCCAAATAGGACACTTGAGATGCTCGAAAGGTTGATAATTGGTCATCATATTGAACTCGGTGAACTGATGTGTTGGTCGAACAGTGCCTACCGAGATCATGCATTCAGTAGGCGCTTATCAAATTGAATTCTGGTCTTCAACAGCCGTTAAAAAGCCGTGTTGAAGAAGAAAAAAGTGCTACAGAAAGGAGTGCGCTATAGAACTCACAGTTGAAGGCCATCTTTTGACGAACGCTATTTTTGGCGCGACCTGAATGTTTATCCAAGAAATGACCTGCGCTTGAATCGGATTCACTATTTCTTGTTTATTGCTATCAGCTAATAACTGCGTTGAAAATAAAGCGGTGCTGGTCAGTAACAGTGAAAGCGGTTTATTCATCTTAAAGTGGACCCTGTGAGGTAGTGGTGATTAGCAAATGCTGGATCGAATTATCAATTTCATGAATATTACTTGAAGAAGATATTGCTTAATAGCGCCTGCCGAGGCCCTGAAAATGTAAAACACTGGCTGGTGGTTAACGTAATCGATTTCCTTCGACTGTTGAACGCTAGAGTTGGATTTTAAAACTATAAACGTGTCATTTGTCAGTGATATTAACCGACAGGTCATTACTATTTGGAGGGTTGATTTGATTGGGTTTTGTAAATGCCTTAAATGTAAGTGTGAGTAAGAAAATAAAGCAAACGTAAGCGTTGTATAGGCAATTAAAACACCGTGAATATCGAGTTATTGATGGCCAACCTTCTTAAACCAAGGAGTACTGGTGGTTAAGCACTGCGTTTTGTAAACGTGTATGTACAAAAGTGATTACAATGTTTTGCGTACGGTAAAAGTGAGGCTCGAATCACAACATTGATGATATATGAGCAGTATATATACTGCCCTCGCTTTTAATAAATACTGGTGATAGGAATGTCGAAAACCAAAGTGCTCATTGTCGAAGATGACCAAGAGATAGCTCGTTTAACTACGCTTTACCTAGAAGCTGAAGGCTACGATGTTAGCGTTGTTCATGAAGGGAATTTAGCACTTGAAGCGATCCGCAGTATTGAACCTGATTTAGTGCTGTTGGACTTGATGCTTCCAGGCATGAGTGGCGCTCAAATTTGCCGTCAGGCTCGAGAGTTTTACAATGGAATAATTTTAGTGTTGACCGCCTCTGCCGATGAAATGAGTGAGGTAAGCTTATTTAAGTTTGGCGCGGATGATTACGTTGCAAAGCCTATTCGTGGCCATGCCTTGTTGGCGAGAATTGAAGCGTTATTACGTCGAGCTGCTCCTATTGCTATCGCGCCGGAAAAGACGGCTGAAAAGCAATGCGATATTGTGATCAACAATATTGCTCAAAGTGCCACTCTGTATGGGCAAAATCTTAAGCTTACTTCTGCCGAGTTTGAAATCTTAAACCTTCTTGTGAATAACATCTGTCAGGTCGTGACTCGAGACCAGTGCTGTCAGTTGTTTCGAGGAATTGACTATTCGTTTAACGACCGCTCGATTGATATGCGAGTGTCTGGTTTACGCCGGAAGCTACGTATTCACGCAAAAGACAAGCAGTTGATCCGTACGGTTCGCAATAAGGGGTACATGTTGGTTGCGTAAGTTCATTGCTACGAAACTTCGCTCGGTTTCGATGTTTGCTCGTTTATACCTTGGGATTGTGACTGGGATGTCGGCAACGATATTCTTGTTTTTGAACCTTGGTGAAGGGCACATGCGACGCACCGAGATCGAAACGTTCCTTAACGATGGCATTTACTTTGCTGAGCAGTATGTTCGCCAACACCATCAGGAAAACTCGCTATATAAAGAGCTCGATAGAACAGGCTACCAACAATTTTATATCTTCAATTTACGCCTGTTGAAAAATTGGTCGGGAGAAGCGCCTTGCCAACGATGTGAGTTATATACGACCTTGAACGGTGTACCGATATACCTCAGTGACAACAATCTCTATTCGGCGGTGTTTCAGTTACCAAATTCAGAATCTAGCTTTGCGTTCAGTGAGGTAGGGGACTTCTTCTCTCCTGAGATTGAATGGTATGAGGATTCAGAAAGGCACTTTTTGTTAGGGCTGTTACTGGCTGTCATTGTGGCGATTGGCGCAAGTGTTTACTTACCTGTGAGGCGTTTTCAAGAAAGAATAGAGCTATTGGTTGAGAAGCAAAAGCAATTTGGTAAGGGGAAGCTCAGTACTCGATCTGACTTGGACGACATCCACCCCGTTTCTGATTTGGCCAGAAGCTTTAACTTCATGGCTGAAGAGATAGAGAGCAAAGTAAAACAAAGCCATATCTTTGCGCAAGCTATCCCTCATGAGGTACGTACTCCGTTGAGTCGTATTCAGCTGGCGACCGATATTTTGAGAAGGGGAGCCCCCGAGAATCAGCAGGTTCTTTTCGATGATATTGATACCTACATTGAGGATATCAACGAGCTCACCTCAGAAATTATCATGCTGTCGAAATTGAATGTCATGGATAACTCTTTCTTTGAACTGGTAAAAGTAAGAGCGAACTTACTTGAATATTGTTTAGACAGGATTCGTTACTCCGAACTGGATAACGTGACCTTCGAATCAAATGTAACGCAAGATTGTGCCATTAAATGCGACTGCTCGATGGCGCGTTTGGTGTTCGATAACATTCTTAAGAATGCAGGCAATTACACGCAAGACAAAGTATGGATGACTCTGGATGAGAACTCAGAAAATTGGCTGGTTCTCATTGAAGATAATGGTTCTGGAATTCCAGAAGATAGGCGTGACGAAGTATTCCTTCCATTTTCTCGCTTGGACTCTAGCAGAACCTCAACCACCGGTGGTTTGGGTTTAGGCCTCGCGATTGCGATTTCAGCGGCTAAAAAGCTTTCTTGGGATATCAAAATCGACGACAGCAACCGTGGTGGAGCTAAGTTCAGTATCGTGATTCCTAAGACCGTATAACTGGGCGCTCTGAGAGTTACTTAGGTTCTAGGTTCGTAAAATAACAAAGCCACGGTTGAATACCGTGGCTTTTTAGTATGCTCATTTACATAATAGTGGCTGCTTAGGCTTAGGCTTAGGCTAGGCTTAGAGCTTAGAGCTTAGAGCTTAGAGCGATGAAGTCCATAAATAGCGTGGTCGATGATGCGACCATTCAAGTTCTCGTTACAAGTGATGATGCCTTCCAATGTAAAATGTAAGCGCTCACAAACTTTACGACTACTCATGTTCTCAGTAGCGGCTGATATTTCAATCTTTTCCATATCTAACTCATTGAAAGCAATATCAATCAGTTTTTGAACCACGCGAGTGACGATGCCTTTGCCTTGTTGAGTCTGTGACAACCAATAACCAATCGTTACCTTCTTGGTATTGTGGTCAATGGTATTGAAGCTGCAGTTACCGACGATCTTTCCTTGATACACGATGGCACATGTCATGCTTTTCCCTTCAGCATAATCGTGTAATGAGCGTTGGATGAAAATCCTAAAATCTTGCTCTGTTTTACAGTGCGGTGGCCATGCTAACCACTGGCTAAGATACTCATTTTGGCTTTGTGAATAATCAGCGTAATGGGGCGCGAAGCTTTCTTCGACCAATGCGATGGAGAGTTCTTCGTCTATAACAGTTTCGAACATACGTGTTTTTGTCCTCGGTTGGTTTGAAAATGTACGATTAACAGCAGGATATAATGTCGCATAATAAACAATATGCAACAACTTGTAGCACGAATATTACGTGATACGTTAGTTCTATCACGAAACTCATTAAACCTTACAATAGTTGTGTATATAATCATTAACTATGCATTAGTATTGGCAACCTAAATATATAAAAACTATAAAAATGCTAGGCTTAAATAATGAATCAACATTGCCAGAATGTAACAGTAGATCTTAGAAAGGCTCTATTTGGTATTGCGAAGGCGCTTGATAACGTCGGTTTTGAAAGCAAGAATCATGGACAGAGGGTGGGTTACATCGCGTATCGATGTGCTCTGAGTGTCGGGTGGGAAGAAGAGCAGGCGCAACTTGCGTTCTCATTGGGGTTAATTCACGACTGTGGCGTATCGCAAATTGATGAGCAGCTCAGCCTGACTTCTGGGTTTGTTCCTGACGCGAGCTATCACCATTGTCAAAAGGGCTACCAAATCCTAAAAGAGTGCCCGGTTCTTTCCATATTCGCTAAGCCGGTGCTTTATCACCATACCCCTTGGGTTGAGCTTAAAGCGATGCCGATCAGTGAGTTAGAAAAAGAGTTGGCTGCGATTGTCATGCTCGCGGATCGAGTGGACTACCTTTACGGCATCACTTCTTCAGATCGGTATGGAAACCTAACACCGGATGGTAAAGCGAGCATTATTGAACGATTAACTGAACAAGCGGACGAGATGTTCGAAACCAATCTCGTGCAACATATGTGTGAGTTAGTCGATCTGGACGATTTCTGGTTTTCGATGGAGATCCCTTACATTGAAAACATGAGAGATAACTTTGAGCCTGTGCCGTTCTTCTCTCAACAAATGTCGCTGGATGAGACAGTGGCTTTTGCCGAGTTTATTGCCAATGTTGTTGATACCAAGAGTTCATTTACCTTTAAGCACTCTTTGAAGGTTGGGCAACTCTCTGAATATCTCGCTAAGCAGTTGGGTTATTCATACACAACTCAGCGCAAACTCTATTTAGCAGGGCTAGTTCATGACATCGGAAAACTGCAAACACCTAATGACATTCTTCATAAGCCGGATTTGCTGACCGAAGAGGAGTACTGTTGTATTAAGCGACATGCAACGGATACTCGATTTGCACTGCAAGAGTTGTTTAGTTCTCCTCAGGTTTGCCAGTGGGCATCCAATCATCATGAAAGATTAGATGGTTCAGGTTACCCAATGGGTAAAACGGCTGAAGAGCTGGATCAACCGAGTCGGATCGTCGCTGTCGTAGATGTATTCCAAGCATTATCTCAGTCACGTCCGTATCGTGCTGGTATGACGTTAGAACAGACGATGGCTATTTTGATAAACCATGTTGAAAACTATAAGTTGGATAGAGAAGTGTTTGAATGTCTTGAAAAACACGCACAGTACTGTTTTGAATTATCGACCGATAAAAGAATGTACGCGTTTTAACGCTAGTGAATGCTGATTGGTTGTGAGGCGTTGGCGTGATGCACTTGTTAGTCATGCATTTGTAAACCATGCCTTTTTGTAAATCATGAATTGGCAAGCCATGCGTTTCAATTCATGCTAGAAATAAATGACTAAGCACCAAAAACAGAAAAGCGATAGCCTCGGCTATCGCTTTTTTAATGGGGGCTTTCAGGAGATAAACATCAGCAGGAGCCAAAGGTTAGAACCTAAAAATTGAGGCTAGTAGCGCTTTAAGATCTCGATGATCGCTTGCTCTGTTTCCGCCGCGATAATGGCATCAATGTCATCATCATTTTGGAACAACTCTGATAACGCCATAATAGTATGGATATGACTATCTGAGTCCATCGCTGCCAGAGTAATTGAAAGGTAAACGTCACCGTTGTCTTCCGACTCTAAATCAACACCCTTCTTGAACACCGTCACTTGCAGAGATGCTTCGTTCACACCATCTTCAGGACGAGCATGAGGCATCGCAATCTTTGGTGCTAGAACATAGTACGCGCCAATGTCCTTGTGCTTTTGTTTGATAGCTTCAACATAGCTAGCTTTGATTTTGTTGCTTGCTAGCAGTGTTGAACAGGTTAAATCAATCGCAGCATCAACCGTTAGGTTTTCTTCAGAGTTGATGATAACGCCTTGGTCACCGATTAAATCGAATAGGCTCATGAAACAATCCATCCTAGAATCAGACCAACTACACCGAAGTCGAAGTCAGCAAACGTTGTTGCTTCAAGACCCAGGCCACCCAGTACAGGAAGTAGCAGCATCGGTAGGAAAGAGATACACAGACCTTGCGTGAATGAACCTAAGATTGCACCGCGTAAACCGCCTGTTGCGTTACCGTAAACGCCAGCTGCGCCACCAACGAAGAAGTGAGGTACCACGCCCGCTACAATGATTGTCCAACCAAGTGCACCTTGTACTGCCATTGCTAGTAGACCAGCAGCGAAAGAACAAAGGAAACCGATAAGTACCGCGTTTGGTGCTACAGGGAATACCATTGGGCAATCTAGAGCAGGTTTTGCTCCCGGAACTAGCTTGTCAGAAATACCTTTAAATGCAGGAACGATTTCAGCAATTAGCATCTTCACACCTTGCAATACGATGTAAACACCACCTGCAAAGATTAGAGATTGCATGAAGGTAAACACAACCCAGTTTTGACCGCTTGATACTGTTTCTACAAACTCGCCGCCCGCAATAATAGACGCAAGCATGAAGAAGATTGCCATTGTTGTTGCTACGGCTACTGGCGTATCACGCAGGAACATTAAGCTTTTAGGAACTTGGATGTCTTCTGTTGATTTTGATGTGTCACCGAATTTGCTACCAATGAAGCCAGACACAATGTAAGACAGTGTCGAGAAGTGACCGATAGCCAGTTGATCAGTACCCATTACTTTTTCAGTGTACCTTTGGCCTAGTGCTGGCATCACAACCATTAATGTACCCACAATGATAGAGCCGATTGCGACTAGAGCTGTGCCTTCAATGTTTGCTGTAGACAGAATTACTGCTACTAGCATAGACATGAACATTGTGTGGTGACCCGTTAAGAAAATATATTTTAAAGGAGTAATGCGAGCCAATAAAATATTCACAACGAATGCGAAGAACATAATTAGAGCCATTTCATAACCGAATGCTTCTTGTGCTAATGCAACAATTGCTTCGTTATTTGGAATAACACCACTTACGCCGAATGCTTCAGTAAATACAACTGAGAAGTTATTTAGTGCGCCAACAAGAGCGCCAGCACCAAAACCTAAAATTAGGAAACCCATTACGGTTTTAATTGTGCCTTTTAGAATAGTAGAAATATCAGCTTTTTGTGCAACAAGGCCAATGAAAGCAATTAAGCCTACCATGATTGCTGGCTCTTTTAATAAGCCGAGCATGAATTCGAAAAAGTTTTGCATAATTTTGACCTTACATGAAAGTTTTTAGTTGTTCTTCGATTGATGCTTTGTCAAAAATATTTTTAAGGCTGATGATGTTCTCTTTTCCACCGTCTTTCAGTTGGTTAGCAATGTCTATTGCCGCGACCCAAATATCCGCATTGCTTGATGCTGCAGAAGATAGATCTTCGTGATCAATTTCTGCTTCGAAACCGATTTTTTTAGCCACTTCTTTCACTGCCATTTCCATCATTAGTGAAGTACCAAGGCCGTTACCGCAAACTACAAGAATCTTTTTCATAATATTTGTCTCAATTGGATTTTAGGGGTTGAGAAACTGCGTTCTCTTATTGTGTGAGAGCATAATAATGGAAATGTTCAGATTTCAATAAGATCTCCATCACAAAGCTAAAATGAGATTGTGATGGAGATCTCGTTAATTTGTGTTAAAGATCCAGAGTGAGACTTTGATCAAATTTAACTTTTCACTCGAATATGCAACGTATCTAATTGAGAAAGGCAGGAGTAAATGTATTTATTTTTCGGAAGACAAATATTTAGAGGATTTGTGAAATAAAATAGATAACTAATCGTATCGACCGTAATCGGTAAGCATTTTCTTAAGCATACTATTGACGTCTTTGGTCTTTTTATTTCTTTTTGTTAATTGACTAAGAGAGGTTGGCTTTGGAGCCTCAGTTTTATCATTCTCAACATCTTCGACCTTATCTTTCATTTTTTGTACAGCGGGCAATAACATTCGAATTTCTTCGTTATTAGTATTGGTTAGTACCACAATATTTTCAGATTCAACTTGGGTAATGGTCAATATTCCATGTTTAACGGATTCAACCTTTTCACCAATCATAATTGATTCAGGTGCGACAGAGCGATCAGTTAACTGACCTGTACGTAATTTCGCCGCACTAATAGCGCGGATATTTCCGGTGTTTTCAAACGCGACAATAACAGTATAGGTATTATAATATTCAACTACTGTCACATAGCCATGTCTATTTGTTTTGAATTTAGCTCCATTGTTCATGTCGTGCGGAGCTTCCATTTTCTTCAAGTGTTTCCTCTCTTAGTCTCGATGGCTGTTATATCTAATCAGCTCTATTAGTATTTTATAGATAATTATTTGGTGAGATCATACAAAGTATATACGCATCTAAACTTAAGATGAATCTTGAAGTATCGGGAAATGAGGCAGAGCACAGAAAAGTAGTAAGAATCACACAGAATTAACCGAGTGATTACGCTCATACGTTTAAAGGCTTAACATTACAAATTCAACTTCATACAGGTTGTTTACAGTTTTTATGCACACAAATGACGATAAACACAGCGTTTTGTTTAATCCTTGACCGCGCGATCGTTTGCGTCAAAAAATGTGATGAAAGTCTCACTTAACTGTTTATACTTCTTTTCCGGTTTTAAGCCGGTGCTTAGCCAATACAAGCCGTCACATGGATATGTGAATGACCCCACGGACCGGACCAGCTACGTTCCACTGCTTGTATAAGGTGATTTTTACATGAACAACTCGTTGTTACAGTCGCTAACGTTGTTAGCTCCTTCATCGCGTAGCGTTTTGCTTGCGGTTCTTTGTCCTATTCCTTTGATGTCATTCGTTTGGCTCATGTTCACTCTTTAAGGATTACTAGGACACATTATGAATATTCTATTTGGTTTTGTCGGTGTTATTGCGCTGATTGCTTGCGCATGTCTGCTATCTGAGAGTCGCTCTTCTATTAATTGGAAAACGGTCTCTCGTGCACTATTACTTCAAATCGGCTTCGCTGCTTTGGTGTTGTATTTCCCTTGGGGACAACTGGCGTTAACAAGCCTAAGCAATGGCGTTTCGAGCTTGCTTGGTTTTGCAGACGTTGGTATCGCTTTCCTATTTGGTGATCTGGCTACTGAAGGTTTCATTTTCGCGATTCGCGTACTTCCAATCATTATCTTCTTCAGTGCTTTGATCTCTGCGCTCTATTATTTAGGCGTTATGCAGAAAGTGATTCAAGTTCTTGGTGGAGCGGTGCAAAAACTGCTGGGCACCAGTAAAGCTGAATCTCTAGTTGCAACGGGTAATATCTTCCTTTCTCAGGGTGAGTCTCCTCTTCTTATTCGTCCCTTTTTAAAGTCTATGACTCGTTCTGAACTGTTTGCTGTAATGGCGGGCGGCATGGCGTCAGTGGCCGGCAGTGTGCTGGGTGGCTATGCTGGATTAGGTGTTGAGCTTAAATACCTTATTGCAGCAAGCTTCATGGCGGCTCCGGGCAGCCTATTGATGGCGAAGATCATTGTTCCTGAGCGTAGTACTCCGAGTGACTACGACCACATTGAGCTAGATAAAGCTGACCAAAGCAACGTGATCGATGCATTAGCAAGTGGCGCAATGAACGGTATGAAGGTAGCGGTCGCTGTCGGCACTATGTTGGTTGCATTCGTGAGTGTGATTGCAATGGTCAACACAGGTTTAGAAAGTCTAGGCGAAATGTTCGGTTTTGCGGGCATTACCCTGCAAGCTATCTTCGGTTACCTATTCTCGCCTCTTGCATGGTTAATTGGTATCCCGAGTGATGAAGTATTAATGGCGGGTTCTTACATCGGTCAGAAGATCGTAATGAACGAGTTTGTTGCTTTCATCGACTTCGTTGAGAACAAAGCTCTGCTGTCTGAACATAGCCAAGTGATTGTGACTTTTGCTCTATGTGGTTTTGCCAACATTGGTTCTATCGCGATTCAATTAGGTTCGATTGGTGTTATGGCACCAGAGCGTCGTGCAGAAGTGGCAAACTTAGGTTTGAAAGCGGTAGCGGCTGGTACGTTAGCAAACCTAATGAGTGCATGTTTAGCGGGTATCTTCATCCTGCTTTAAGCTAGATTAAGTTAAAGTAGCTAGATTCAATACAAGCGCTTAAATTTAGTAAAAGCGGGTATCTTACTTACGGAGTTTACGTAAGAAGGGTATCCGCTTTTTTGTGCCTGCTGGTTAGGTTGATTCAGATTCAAACCACCATTTTCATTACTCTGTCGTGTATAAGGCTCACTCGGAAGAGTAATAGAGCAAGCCTGTTTTATCCGATATACTTGAATATCATCAGGTTGCGATTAATATCGTTCGGTTTCGACTAAGCACATCCGCTTTCGACTAAGAATAATGGCAACCAAGTCCAATAAATCAAAGGTCTCCCCATGAACATGCGCGTTCTCATCGGTCTTATCACTGCCTTTATCGGCTTGTTTGCGATGGTTTATCTTATTGCTGGTGGTACTCAGTTCCCTATCTCTCAGTGGCCGCAAGAGGCTTACCACGGTTTAGTCTTCAGCATCGTATGGGGCACTGGTGTAGCCGCATCGGTGGGGCATTTCTTCTCGGCATTGGTGTTTGTGACCATTGCAGTGGTTTGCTATGCGATTGGTTATAAGATCGGTGGGCTCTTTTCTAGCAAGTCAGAAGCATAAAACAGAAGTTTAAACGTTCACTTTTTGCATTTTCTTTTAGGGTTAACGTTCGCCTTAACCCTCCCTTAACCTCCAGCTCGTTATCTTGTCTCCATTCTTACAGGAGACAAGAAGATGAAATTGAATCTTCCTTTAAAACATTCCGTTATCGCGCTCGCTTTAATTGGTTTGATCGGTTGTACTTCAACCAGTCAGGCTGATTACGTATCGCTAGCCGAACAAAGTACCAATCAAACGCAGCAAAGCTTGCTCTCAGAGCTGATCCAGCAAGCCTCTGATGAACAGGCTTTGGAGCAAAATGCTTCTAATGAACAAGAGTTAGATACAGAGCACCTGCAACTCACCGATCTCGTGAATGCACCAGAACTCGATCTCTATATCGAGCGTGCACTGCAGAACAGTCCAAGCCTTCAACAAAGCATCACGGCACTCAAAATAGCCTATGCACAGCAAGGTGTAACGTCTGGCGACCGCTTACCAACCGTCGATGCGAGTTTTTCTGGTCAAGCTGATGAAGGCACTAACGGCTCAAGCACCACTGAAACCTACACCACGGATGTCACGGTCGGCTGGGAGTTGGACTTATGGCAGAAATTAGCAGACACAAACAACGCCGCGTTAAAAGATATTGCGACGTCTCAGGCTAACCTTCAGGGCGCTCAAGATCTTTTGGTTGCGAGCGTGATGAGAGGTTGGCTTGATATCAGTTTGAAGCAACAGCTTGTTGATATTGAAGCCCAGCGTTTGGTGATTCTAGAAAACAACGAAGAACTTGTTTTAGAACGTTATCGCGCAGGGCTAGGTAGCCTTGAAGAGCTAGATAACGCCAAAACCAGCAGCGCATCGACTCAAGCAACTTTGGCCGATTACCAAGAGCAACTGGCACAAAGTCGACGCGCGTTAGTTTTGTTAACGGGGCAGTGGAGTGGGGAGTCTAATGAGGCGACTCTTGCTGAACTCGGTTCATTCCCAACCATCATTAACCCGCTAGACAATATGCCGACGCAAGATCTGGCAGGGCGTCCGGATCTTCAAGCGGCTTTCTTCAATATTGAAGCAGAAACACTGCGTGCTGATGCTGCATACAAAGCGATGCTGCCTTCGATCAGTTTATCTGCAAGCCTAACCGATATGGCGGAATCTCCGAGTGAAGCCTTGTTGACTGGGCCTTTGTGGAGTGCGCTTGGTCAAGTGTCTGCACCACTGTTTCAAGGTGGCAAGCTGAAAGCACAGGCGGAGATTGCAGGCCTAACCACAGAAACCAGTTACTGGGCTTACCAAGAAACCCTACTTACTGCGGTGAATGAAGTGGAAAACGCGATGGGTCAAGAGTCGTCATTAACGCTTCAACAGCAACACCTAACGAACGCCTTGGTGAGCGCACAACGCAGCTTCACCAGCTATGAAGAGAAATACCGTCAGGGTTTGGTCGACATTTTTGATCTACTTACTGTTCAGCAACAAACCTATGACCTTGAAGCGCAGTTAACACAAACCATTTATAACCGTCTCGTTAACCGAATTGATTTAGGCCTAGCTCTGGGCTTAGGAGTATCTTCATGAAACTGAACACCATCACAATTGCAATCACCCTTGTTGCGGGTTCAAGCATTTTTGCTGCCCTTGCTTACAACGGTTCTCAAGTGGCTCCTGCTCCTGAAAAGGCGAATGAACTAACAGTTTCCGAGTCTCAAGTTATGGTTGCTGACACTAAGTCTATTGGGACAACGTCTGTTGAAATGACGCCTGTTGAAACGACCACCTTAGCCGCCGCACAACAACAGCAAGTGTCTGTGGTACTTGCCACTCTCGGAGACTACCAAGCGGAAGTGGTGGGCTACGGAGAAGCGAAGTCGCGTTATGAGTTGATGTTTTCGACGGAAGTTAGTGGCCGCGTAGAAGCAATCAGCTCGCAGTTTGAAACAGGGCAAGTGATTGGCCAAGGTGAGGTGATCGCCAATATCGATTCGACCAGCTATCAACAAGCGGTAACCCAAGCCAAGGCGAATGTGGCTCAAGCTCAATTGGATTTATTGGAAGAACAGAGACAAGGCGAACAAGCTAAGTCTGAATGGCAACGATCTGGTTTGTCTGGCGAGCCGGATTCACCTTTGGTGTTGCGTGAACCACAACTGGCACAAGTAACAGCGGCCTTAGAGAACGCCAAGCTTGAATTGGTAAAGGCTGAGCAAGACCTCGAAAAAACAACCTTGGTTGCCCCTTTTGATTCGTTGGTCGTGAGCCGTGATGTTCAACCGGGAAGCTACGCACAAACGGGCGCACAGATAGCCACGTTATACAGCGTTGATGAGGTTGAGGTTTCTGTTCCCCTTTCTGGAAGCCAATGGTTGAGCCTACCCAACAGCGATAACACGCAATTGAAAGAGCAGCCGTGGCCAGTGACTCTATCGAGTTCTGATGGTCAATTCCAATGGCAAGGTTATGTGGAACGAGTAGAGCAGCACTTACAACAAGATACGCGTCAACGTTCATTGATCGTGAAAGTCGATAATCCTTTGGAGCAAGAGAAAGATCTTTATCCAGGAACGTTTGTGCAAGCGACGATCTCGGGTAAGCAATTAAACCAATTATGGGAGCTTCCAGCCTCAGCACTTTCGCAGCAGGGTGACCTGTGGTTTGTAGACGACAACGGTCTGCTTTCTAAATCAAACGCGAATGTTGAGTTTGAAAAGGGCGGTTTGATTTACATCGACCCAACCAAACTGAGCAACTCTACCGAGCTAAATAGCCTTACAGAATCAAATAGTGACAGTGTGCAAGTGGTCAAGCGTCCATTAAGCAGCTTTAAATCAGGCATGGTTGTGCTGGCTAAGGCGGAGGGTTAGTTATGTCTAACGAGCTGAAACCTAATAACCAAGCGCACTGTGATCACCAAGTGCACAGTAACCAGACGTCGAGTAAGTCACATACTGGCGTAATCGCGTGGTTTGCTAACAACTCTGTGGCAGCGAACTTACTGTTAGTGGGCGTGATCATCATTGGTGTGTTGTCGCTTAACACGTTACGTAAAGAAGCATTCCCGAGCCTAGAACCCGATGTTGTCACTGTTTCAGTGACTTATGACAGTGGTGACCCTGTTCAGGCGGAAGAAGGCCTTGCGATTAAGATTGAAGATGCGTTAGAAACCGTACCGGGCATTAAGCGTATTACATCTACTTCTGATGCGAACGGAAGCCACGTTTCGATTGAGAAAACGAGCACCTATGACCTTGATACCCTGTTAACCGACGTTAAAACTAAGGTTGATGCGATCAATAACCTGCCTGCAGGCGCTGACAATCCTGTGATTGATAAGGCTCGCATGCAAGATCATGCTTTATGGGTGCAGCTCTATGGTGACGCAGACCGAGCAACGCTGCAGAGTTTAGCCGAGCAACTTAAGTCGGACTTACTGAGCCAATCGGCGATTCGTGATTTGGAAATCAAAGCCAAAGCCGATCCTATGATCTCGGTTGAGGTTGATGAGAACAAGCTCCAAGCTTATGGATTAACACTGACTGACGTTTCTGAAGCGATCAATGCGGAATCTTCTGCAGCTATCTCGACCAGCCTTCGCAATGGTGAAAAAACGGTTCGTTTGAAGGTATCTGAACAGGCGTACGAACTGCAAGATTTCAACGCGATTCCGGTGATGACGACCACTGATGGCACTCAAATTACATTGGGTGACATTGCTAACGTTGAAGACATGTTTGCCGATGACACCTTCATGCTTTCTCGTTACAACCAACAGAATGCGATGGCAATTCAGATCGTGATGGATGAATACGGAGACGTCGTCAGCATTGTTGAACAGGCTCAACAAGTGGTGGAGCGCTGGGAAAACAGCAACATGCTGCCTAATGATGTCGAGATTGAAACTTGGTACGACAAAAGCACCATGATCAAAGACCGCTTGAGCCTGTTAGTGAAGAACGCGCTCACCGGTATCGCTTTGGTATTCATCGTGTTAGCGGTGTTTCTCAACGTGCGTGTCGCTTTCTGGGTAGCTGCGGGCTTACCGTTCGTATTCTTTGGCACCATGTTCTTCATGACAGACACCTTTATGGGGTTAACCATCAATGAAATGACCACCTTTGGTTTCATTATGGCGCTCGGGATAGTGGTCGATGATGCGGTGGTGGTAGGGGAGAGTATCTACTCCACCCGCAAAGAAGAAGGCGACTCGATCGGCAGTACCATTCGAGGCACCATGAAGGTGGCATCACCAACCATATTTGGTGTGCTAACGACGGTTGTTGCTTTCTTAGCACTGGCTAACGTTGAAGGTAAAATGGGTCAGATTTACGCTCAGTTCGGCACGGTCGTGACTATCTGTTTGTTGCTGTCTTTGGTTGAGTCTAAATTCATCCTGCCATCACACCTCGCGCACATTAATACCAAGCGCAGCGACAAAAAGGGGCTTTGGGCTAGTGTTCAACATGCTGCCGATACTGGGCTAGGTTGGTTTAATAAGCGTATCTACTGCCCCGTAATTGAATGGGCGCTGAAACTGCGTTATGCCGTGGTAATGGTTTTCTTGTCATTGCTTATTTTGGTTGCTGGGTTGCCAATGACGGGTGCGGTTCGTGTGGCTTTCTTCCCTGATATGCCCGGCGACACAGTAACTGCCGATATGTCGATGCAAAACGACGCGAGCTTTGGTCAAACACAACAGAACTTGCTAGTGCTTGAAGCGGCGGCAACACAAACAGATGAAACTCTGAGAGCGCAATACGGTGCTCAAGATGAAGCATCGGAACTGCTGAGCCTTCAGGTTATCGCCGATGCTGATGATTCTGGCCAAGTTAAAATTGAATTGGACAGCGACAGTGTCTACACATCGAACGAGTTTGCAGATGCTTGGCAAGAGACAGTGGGCACGATGGAAGGGGTTAAGAAGCTCAAAGTCTTGTCTAAAATGGAGATGGTCGACAACTTCAAAGTAGAATTGAAAGCGTGGAACGAAGAATCTGTTACTGCGGCGGGCAATGAGTTCTTAACTGAGCTTCAAGCTATTGACGGTGTGAGTGGCATTGATCATAACTTAGATCTGGGTGAGCCTCAGTATCGTTTCGAATTAACACAACAAGGTCGCGCGTTAGGGTTTGATACTGCAAGCCTTTCGCAACAAGTACTGCAAGCGTTTGGTGGTGATATTGTTCAGCAGTTCCAACGTGGTAAAGATGAGGTGAAAGTCCGTGTTCGTTATCCTGAATCGGATCGTCAAACCATTGCGGATATCAAACAATCGAGCGTGAGAACCAACGACGGTACCGTGGTGCCTTTGAGCACAGTCGCTAAAGTATATTCTGATTACCAAGTATCAGAGATCACACGCATTGATAGCCAACGTGCTGTGTACATCAGTGCAGTATTGGACAAAGAGGTGGTTGCGCCTGCTGAGCTTGTTCATCAGTTGCAAGACACATTAGTACCCGATTTAGAAGCGCAATATCCGGGGCTAACGGTCGACTTTGCTGGCGAAACGGAAGAGCAAGAAGAAACCGCGAGTTCAATGATGAGCATGTTTGTACTCGCCATGATTGCTATCTACACGCTGCTTGCTATCCCGCTGAAGTCTTACATTCAGCCTGTGATCATTATGACAGCGATTCCATTTGGTATTGTTGGGGCAATCTTAGGGCACTGGTGGAATGACTTAACAATCAGTATCCTATCGTTAAACGGTATCCTTGCGTTGAGTGGCGTGGTGGTGAATGACAGCTTGTTGTTGGTTTCTCGTTTCAATGAGCTAATCAAAGAGCAGGGCAAGTCGGTTCACGATGCGATTGTTGAAGCGTGTTCTGGTCGACTAAGAGCCGTGTTACTCACATCGGTCACCACGTTCGCAGGTTTGACGCCACTATTAAGTGAAACGTCTCTGCAGGCTCAATTCCTGATCCCAGCAGCGGCGGCACTAGGTTATGGCATTTTGTTTGCGACGTTTATTACATTGATTCTGACGCCAGCATTGTTAATGATTCAATGTGAGATTAAGTCTCTGATTCTTAAAGTCACAAATCGAGTCAAAGGCGTTGAACAAACGGCTTAACAATGGCTAAGCTAATGATGATATCTAGGCTGATGAATGCCGAGATATCATCAGCTGCATCGGTCTAGGTTCGTTACAGGTCAAGATATTAAAGAGCACGGCATAACAAGCCACACAACAACTAAAATAGAGGTCGTCACGATGGCAGAATCCGTCACTAATAAACTCACAGATAAGCTTCAATTGCTTTTGGTTGAAGACGACCTCGATTTAGCCACTGCTGTTATTGATTACCTCGATTTAGAAGATATCCAGTGCGATCATGCAGCGAATGGTTTAGCTGGACTCAATCTAATTAAAACTAATCGCTATGACGCAGTCATTCTCGATCTCAACTTGCCTAAAATGAACGGCTTGCAGGTGTGTGAGAATCTCAGAGTACAGGGTATTGATACCCCCGTTTTGATGCTGACCGCACGTGATACGCTTGATGATAAGCTGACTGGCTTTTCAAAAGGGGCTGATGATTATTTGGTGAAGCCTTTTGCAATGGAAGAGTTGATTGTTCGAGCGCAAGTTTTAGCGAAGCGACGCAGTGGTCAGGTTAGCCGCTTATCGGTGAGCGATCTCGAGATCGACCTTAAACAGCATCAAGCGTATCGTGCGAACTCACCTCTCAAGCTTTCCCCAACTGCGCTCAAAATTTTAGAAGTTTTGATGCGATCTAGTCCTAATCCTGTTTCACGAGAGACGATCATGCAGGGCGTGTGGGGCGACGACCAACCAGACAGTAACAGCTTGAAAGTACACATCTTTAATTTGCGTAAACAAGTGGATGCAGAACAAGACAATAAGCTACTGCATACTATTGCGGGCAAAGGTTTTGCGATTAAGGAGTTACGACAAGAATGAAGATCAGACCAAGTTTAAGGATCTACGTCTTATTGGCGATTCTGGTCACTGGTGTGACGACGATTCTGGTTCTTTCTGCATTGAGCGTAAATTACTTTGTCTCTGGGATGGATATCGCTATGCGTGGCTCTATGATTGCCCAAGCGCAACAAGATGCGGTGAAGCCGGGCAAGCCTATGACCAATCAAGAATTTACGGTGGCGACCCAATGGAGCGACTTGCCACAAGGTATTCAGAACAACCTTAACCAGAACGAACTGCAATTCAACCGCATGACCAAAATGATCATTGGCAAATCTATATTCTCACCTCCCGAGAAAGGCTATTTCGCCATGAAGGTAATGAAAGGTGATGAGGTTCGTTATGTTTCTGCGGTGTTTACGCAAAGGCATGATCAATTTATGAAAGATGACGGGCTTCCGCACTTTGTGATGATTTTATTGACCGCACTGGGCGCAATTGTTTTGTTTTTCATTATTTTGGTTATGGTGTTACGTAAGGTGGCATCGCCTGTTGAACAGCTAAAGAACTGGGCTAAATCGTTAGATAAAGACAACCTCAATGAACCGACACCAGATTTTCACTTCAGTGAACTGAACACCTTGGCTCACATCATTCGTGATAGTTTGAGTTCTGTTCAAAACAGCCTAGAGCGGGAACAGAAGTTCTTGGGTTATGCGAGCCACGAATTACGTACCCCTATTGCAGTCACAAGAACCAACAGTGAACTGCTAGAGAAGCTGATTCAAAAGGGTAAGAGCCCAGAAAAGCAGCTTGAAGTGATAGACCGAATTAAGCGCGCGGGTTTCACCATGACAGACCTGACAGAAACTTTGTTGTGGCTCACCCGACAACAAGACAAAGACCTGCCTTTGGAAAACGTACATCTTGGCGAACTGTCGCAACAGATTACCCACGATTTAACCTATCTATTGAATGGAAAGGCGGTGGTTGTGAATATTGAAAGCGACGACACACAATGCCAGTTACCAGCTGGACTAACCCGAATCGTGCTGACCAACTTGATTCGCAATGCTTTCCAGCACACAGGAAGCGGTACCGTGGATATCGTTCAAGTGGGTTCAAAAGTCACCATTGTTAACAACAACACTGATGGCACGGTAGAAGACAATCATTTGGGCTTTGGTCTAGGGTTAGAGCTCACCGAAAAGCTGCTTGCGCAATATCAATGGCAGTACCATAACCAAGAGCTGGCTGGTGGCCGTGAAGTGTGGGTGGATTTCTCGTAATGCACTGGCGTGATCGTTTTAAGGTGTATTGGTATCACCGAAAACAGACTAACCGCTCGAATGGCGACAAGGCCAAAGCTCTCGGTTGGACTAGTGAAGAGAGTCAATTGTGTCGCTTTGAAGTGATCGCTCGCTCGGCTGATTTCGAAAAGAAGCGTGTTTTAGATTTGGGTTGTGGCTATGGCGAGTTGTTTGAACTGCTCGACAGCATCTATCGAATTCAATCTTACACCGGTGTTGACCAACATGCAGGCTTTCTAAAAAAGGCTAAGCAGAATTACACAGAAGATCGTTGTCAGTTTTTGTCGGGAGACATGAGCCAAATGAACCTTGAGGCGCATGACATTGTTATCGCCAGTGGTTCACTGAACTACATCTCTCGTGATTCTGACTATCTGACAAACATGATTACTCGTATGTATGAATTGGCGAATCAGACGGTGATTTTTAATCTTCTCAATTCAAGCCAATATCATTCACGTAATACTTTGATGAGTTATCACCCTCAAGGTGTCTATCGTTTCTGTAAAACGCTCTGTGATGATGTCTCTTTAATAGAGGGCTACGCAGAAGGGGATTTCACGATAGTGATGAACAAGGTCTGCTCCTAAACCTAAACCTAAACCTAAACCTGAGCCAGAGCGAAGTGATGGTGTGGAAATAATTAAAAAAGCCGCAGGCCTTGAAAGGTATGCGGCTTTTTGGGTTCTATGACCAACCTAAGTATCTAAGACCAGCCTAGGTATGCTGCTAGTTCTTCGGTGGTTGGTTTTTAATGAGTCCGTAAGGGATGTTAGTAAACACCTTAGGGTTGCCTTCATAGGTCGGCGCTTCATTCACTTGCTGCCAATCGAGTAGCATGATTGCTAGCACGTTGCGGTGTTCACCGTACTCAAGATCAAAATCACCAGTGATAGAAGGGATCATGCCTTGTTTCTCATCGATAGAAGCTTGAATCGCGAGCCGAGTTTTCTCGACAACTGGGTCATCTTCTAAACCTGCCAGTAAGAAGGTTAATCCAACCTCAGCAATCACATCTTCTTTCGCACGCAGCAGAATCGTATCGATGTTTTCTCTGAAGTAATCGTAGATCCATTGATGATCTTGCTCGCTCACTTGATGTTGGTAGTACTCGGAATCGCCAAAGATGACGTGTGTCATGCCGTAGAGTTTGTTGCCAAATTGCTGACTTGAAAGCTTCTTATCTTCATCGTCTGGGTACGCTTTTTTGAAGGTGTCGACAAACTCACCAACGACATCTTGTTCACCTAATTGGCGCAGCCAGTAGACTTGATTGGCGAGTTGAGCCGCCCACGCTTTCACCATGTCTTCGTTGGTCACGTATCGTGAGAAGTCATAGCGACGAATGATTTCGCGCAGCTTAGCATCGTTCTTGTGCTCTAAACCGTATTCATTAGCACGAGCCATAGAGCCTAGGAGGTCAACACCAAGGTAGAGATATTCTGGCATGTGCTTGGTGATGTTGTAACGTCGAACACTGCGCTCATCGTTATCGCCAACATAAGAAGCAACGCGCTTCTCTGAGTAGAGTACGATTTGTTCCATGGTATGAACGTCATTCGACAGGGTGCTGAGCTTACTTGCCACTCGTGCCATGTCACTCCATACCGCAGCAGAATACCTATCGTCTAATGTTTGGCGATACATGCGCAGCCCGTAATGACCTTCTTTGAATGCAGGCAGAGTGTAAAGCTGGCTTTCGTAGGTCGTACGAATGAGGTCTGCAGATTGTTTGAAAGATTGTTCATGAGAGTTGAGAGAATCTGCTTGGGTTTGAATACTCGGTACATTTGTCGCCAGAGCGTTCTCTTGTGCGTGAACAGCGACCGTAACTGAGGCCGATAGTAATGTGCACAGTGTAATCGTTTTTAGCTTCATGTCGTGAGGTACCAAGCTGATTAATAGTCTATGTAAAATAACATCGATGAATCCTTTAATGTAAGGTTTGAGTCAATACAATGTAAGCTTTATAAGGTTCACTAACCCTTTTTGATTAATCAATTAGTATAACCAACAGACCTGAAGTGATGAATGGCACAATATTTGATAGATACTAGACGTTAGTATAGATTTTTAGTGACTTAGCGGCATACTGGAGCAATAAGCCAGAAATGAGCCGTTATAAGGCAGTATATAGAACAAAAGTGTTAGAGGTTCGTAAATGCCAAGTGGTTCTAGCAAGCAGTGGTCTGCTAAGGTTGTATCTTTTCTTTTTTTCCTTGCGATAGTGAGCGCGATTGAGTTCTTTCACGCCAAGCAATTAACTTTTCTTAAAAATGAATCGTATTCTGAGGGAAAAAAACAATTATCCATTATTCGTTCTCGGATCGAAGCCGCGATCGTGTCAGATATGTATATCCTCAACAATTTCTCGACCTTAGTGACCATCAACCCTGATGGTGAGGTGAAGAATTGGGACAAGATTGCTGAGAATATCATTCAAGATGGCTTCCATATTCGACTTATTGGGCTCGCCAAAGACGACATTCTAAACTTTGTTTACCCTATGGAAGGCAATGAGCAGATTCTTGGTATTAATTATCGCGATTATCCCAACCAATGGGAGTCTGTTGAGATAGCCCGTAATCTCGGTAACACTTTTATTGCTGGGCCTTTTGAATTGTTTCAAGGTGGTCAAGCCCTCATTACGCGAACTCCGATCTTTCGAGACCCACCTTTTAATCAAGACTATTGGGGTGTATCCAGTGCTGTTATTGGCTTAGATGAGCTGTTTGAAGATGTCGGAATTGGGAAAATCGAGAACAAGTACGAACTCGCAATTCGCGGTGCCAACAGTTCGGGTAAAGATGGCCCTGTTTTTTATGGCACCCAGGATGTGTTCGATAATGCGTTTGCCACCGAGCAGGTGAGCTTTCCTTACGGTGGTTGGTACCTTGCTCTCTCCGGTAGTGAGCATGTATTGATGGACGTGCCTTGGTATCGAGTTCAAGCGGTAAGGCTGGTGGGCTACTCCATAATGTTAGTGCTAGCGATTGCCTTTATGACTATTTATCGCCTGTATCTAATTGCTGATAGCCGTTCTATGCATGATGAGCTCACGATGTTGCCGAATCGTCGATACTTCATGTACAGCCTCAAGCAGGCATTTAAAACCACTCAAAAGCAGAGAGCGAGAACCTTTGCGGTTGTCAATATCGATCTGGATGGGTTTAAAGCAATTAACGACACGTTTGGTCATGCGGCCGGCGATCAGGTGTTAGTTGAATGTGCTAAGCGTATAAAGAGTGAGTTGCGCGGTTCAGACATCGTGGCAAGGATAGGAGGCGATGAGTTCTTAGTTTTATTGCCACGCATCATCGATGATCAACATGTATCGTCGATTGTGGCTAAACTTCGTAAGGTGATATGTACGACACCAGTGGTCTATGAGACTCACTCAATTTATCTTCGAATTAGTGTTGGTTGGGTTATTCATAACAATAACTACGATGATGTCGATGCACTCTTGAAAGCGGCTGATGAAAAAATGTACGAACAGAAGCGACAAGTTATGTAGGTTGAATTGGAGCTGTGATTAGAATTTAGTTGCTGAATGTGGGGAAAAGCCTCAGAATACCGCGCTTTGCTCCTTATCAATCCAATTGATGAGCGAAAGCTGTAGCAACGACTTCTTTCTGCGCGTTGCTCATATTAAATGTTATTCAACTGAGAAAATAATCTATGAGTTTTACCTCCCTGGGCCTTTCTGAACCGATCCTTAAAGCTATTGAAGCACAAGGTTACGATAAGCCATCACCAATACAAGAGAAAGCCGTACCTGCTGTCCTAACCGGCAAAGATGTTATGGCCGCTGCTCAAACAGGTACAGGTAAAACTGCAGGCTTCACGCTACCTATTCTTGAAATGTTGTCAAAAGGCCCTCGCGTACGTCAGAACCAAGTACGTGCGCTAGTGCTAACACCAACCCGTGAGCTTGCTGCGCAAGTGAATGGCAGCGTAGTGAAGTACGGTATTAACTTACCTCTTACTTCTACGGTGGTGTTTGGTGGTGTGAAAATTAACCCTCAGATGCAAAAACTGCGTAAAGGTAGTGATGTACTGGTAGCAACACCGGGTCGTCTACTTGACCTATACAACCAAAATGCTGTGCGTTTTGATCAACTAGAAATTCTAGTGCTAGATGAAGCTGACCGCATGCTAGACATGGGCTTCATTCGCGATATCCGTAAGATCTTGGCTTTTCTACCTAAGAAGCGCCAAAACCTACTGTTCTCAGCGACGTTCTCTGATGATATTCGTGGCTTGGCGAAAGGTTTAGTTAACAACCCAGTTGAAATCTCGGTAAGCCCTGCGAACTCAACGGCACCAACCGTTGAGCAAAGCATCTACCCAGTAGATAAAAAGAAAAAAAGCGCAATGCTAGCGAAGCTCATCAAAGATAATGATTGGCGACAAGTGCTTGTGTTTAGCAAAACGAAACATGGCGCAAACAAGCTTTCACACTTCCTTGACGAGCAAGGCATCTCAGCGGCGCCTATTCATGGTAACAAGAGCCAAGGCGCGCGTACTAAAGCCCTAGAGAACTTCAAAACGGGTAAGGTGCGAGTATTGGTGGCGACTGATATCGCAGCGCGTGGTATCGATATTCCGCAACTGCCTCAAGTAGTGAATTTCGACCTTCCAAACGTATCAGAAGATTACGTTCACCGTATTGGTCGTACTGGCCGTGCTGGTGAAGTGGGTAAAGCCATCTCATTGGTTTGTGCTGATGAAGTGGGTGAACTGTTTGGTATCGAGCGCCTTATTCAGCAAGTGCTTGAGCGCCGTGAACTTGAAGGTTTTGCACCTGTAAACAAGTTGCCAGAATCTCGTTTGGATTCGCGTCCGATTAAGCCTAAGAAGCCGAAAAAGACACGTGAACACTCTGATGGTCAACGTTCTGGCGAGAATGCTCGCGGGCACAAACCAGCAGGTAAGAACAAGCGTCATGTTTCTGGTTCAGGCTCTGCTCCTAAGCGTAAGCCAAATGCGAACAAGCCTAACTCAGGTAACAAAGGCTCTGACAGCAACTCTGCAGTTGCTGGTGATGATAAATCTTTAAGAAATAATGGCAGTAACTATAAGCGTGGTAATGCGGCAAACAAGCCTTCTACGAATAGTTCAGGTAAGCCAGCTGGTGCAGGTAAACCTAATAAGTCTGGTTTCGGTGGCGGTAATGGCTCGAGCAAACCGTCGAACAAATCAGCAGGTAATAAGCCTACAGGTAACAAGCCTTCACCATCTAGAAGCCGTTCTAAGCCTGCACCTCAGAAATAGTAGCTCTTTGGTAGACCAAAAGGTTGATAAGGTAGCTTTGTAGCGGTTCAGCAACGAGAATTACTTTTTAAGAAGGTTCTCGTTTATTAGCGAATTTCTGCAATTTAACTCGAATAAGCGCGAATATTGAATTTCAATGTTCGCGTTTTTTTATGGGTATTATTTTACGAATTAGAAGTGATTTCTTGGCCGTAAAAGCGACTGAATCAAGAAGAAATACGCTATTGAGAGGAAAGGTAATGATTCGTTAATGATTTATTAATAACAACATAATCACTAGCGTTTTTGTGGATCTTTGCAATTTGCAATTCCAGTTTGCAAAACAAGCAGGGATTTACGGCCAATACGTGTTCAGATGCTTAGTAAATACGTGTTTTAAAAGTTGGCACGTATGCTGCATTAGTAATGGTGACCCTTCTTAAGCCGAGGGTCACCTAGCCAACTGACGTTGTTAGTGAACCCATATTGTTCACACAAAATATATGACCAATCACCTTTATTGTGGTTGGTTTTTTTTTGCCTGAATTTTGATTTCTACTTGTTGGTTTTACTTTTTTACTCACCACACTTCGAGTAACAGCTTGGTTGGCGAGGGCACTCTCCACCTCTGGAGCAGATAAGCCTAGCCTCTGTCTCAATCCCACGTTCAATCCAATTTATATTTAGAATCTTGGCTATTGTCGTGAGATTTTTCTTGATGTTACGTGGGATTACCACAGAGCCACCATTGTTGACGCATGACGCCTTAAGCTGCTCTGCAATATCTCTTGAATTACCGCCTTGAGCATCAATCGCTGGGTTTAAGTCTATACCAGCACACAACACACGATTGTTACCCGCAGGATCCGTCATATTGATGGATTCACAGCAATAGATTCTTGGCTCATCTCCTACATTTAAAATGGAGATCTGAGCTGAGCTACCCGCCCGAGGTTCTGATAATCGACGGAACACTGCCCAATGTTGACATGGATCGGCGACCGTTCTCATATTCCCCCAAGGCAGTGGAATCCCGTTCCCGCGGTATACCGCCTTGAGTTTCCCCGGCCCATAAGCATCAAAGTAGTGCCAGTGAGGGTAGGGCGATACTACCGTCATTCTACGCATCGCAACAGAGGGGGAAACCCCCGCTCTCTTATGAACGTCTATTTCGTAACCAGTGCGGTCTAACAGCTGTCTAAACGGGACTTTCGGGCACAGAAGAGCTCCAGCAAAGAAACTGGATTCAAAGTCTCGCCACGCTTGCAGAATGTCTTGAGAGTTCAGCTGTGAAGAGCCTGAAACCTGGTTGTCATCCCATGTGTTGTTGTTACCGACCGACAACACACTCTTTAGGCCTTCTTTGCTATGCAGAATGCAATGGCCGATATAAACCGAGAGATCGTATTTCAGACGAGTGGGGTACTCTTTGAGAATTTCGTTTAAAAAGATCGTACCGGGAGGCTCAAAGAATGAAGTAACCAGTTGCTTGGCATTGATTCCTAGCTCATCAACCACGTCCTGCGGCGTGCGCGTAACCCAGCGGATGTTAATACCAAGGGTTCTAGCGATGTCTATCAGGTCTTCTACGCTCAGGTTAAGACGTTTTAGACCAACCTCCTCTGCGGCGCGCTCAAGGTCAGGGAAGTGGTTCTGGTTGCTTTCTTGGTGTGCCCTAATCAAGAGGTGAGCAAATTGACGGCCAGAGATCCCCGTTTGTGACAGCATTTCAGGAATCGCAATCTGCAGGATGTCGTTGGAGAAAAGAAAGCTAGGCTCGAGTGCCATGCCACTTATCCCACCACGATTTCCTTTGTCAGGTGCAATGGCTTGTTGTTCTGATTCGTCGTCGAGGAACCACGTTGGGGTCTTCTGAAAAACCTGCGCAATCACTTCCAGCATGTCGATGCTTGGCACACGCTTTCCACGTTCAATCATTGAAAGGTAAGAAACGGAAGGTGCGTATTCTGGGTTGATTCGAATACAACGCGCAGACAGATCTTCCATCGTTAAATGGTTACGTTTTCTTAGGTTACGTATTTTCGTACCTAGGAAATGAGACTGACGAACTAAACTTTTTGACAAGGCCATATTTGTAAAATTCACATTGTGAAATTTTTGTTGTGAAATTGTATGTAAAAAAGCGCTAATCTACAAACTAAGCAATTCACAAAATGACAAATAAGTTAAACGTTAGTTTGGAATAATTGCTCTAGGACACATTTTTGCTGTAGAAATCGGTGGTTATCACCGGGCTAGTCAAGAGGGAAAGACTATGAATATGCTTACATTCGATAAAACAGAAATCCAAAAACAATCAAAACCATTTATCGCTGAAGCTGTCTTTGCCGTGGAGACAATCAGTGCCAACCAGCAAACAGAGAAGCAAGTGAAAGCAAAACAGCTGCTTGATCGACTGTTCCCATTAGAGAATGGTTCACATCAAGACGTAACCAGCTACGTAGTTGATTACCGCCATATCATGGCTTACTTTAAAGATGGTCAGCACAGCGGCCTAAAGCACCCTAAACAGTTTGTAGCGTACATGGGTGAGAAGAATGACCCAGACTCTATCTTGTTCCGAGACGGCAGTGGCAGTCACTTAGAAGTGATGTTTGGATGTCATAAAGGGACGGGGTGTATTGAATTGGTAGAGATCGATGATATTCAGTTAGAATCATGTACCACGTTCGGTCAATCGCCAGTGGAAGCAACCACCACAATGCGCGAAGAGACCATTGCAGCAATGCGCCACTGGATCAGTTTGATTCAAGGTGATGCAAAGGGCAAACCAAAGGCATGCAGCGAAGATAAAGAGTTTAGAGCAAAGAGTGGTGAAGATTACTGCCTGAATTACTGCTACCAACTTTAGTCGCATGAGATAAGGTTTGGAACGCTGAAGGGTTTGAACCCAGTAAGTACTAAGCCGATACACATAGCCAACGAAAAAGCCCCAAAGATTAACGTACTAGTTAGTCTTTGGGGCTTTTTATTGTTTTTTAAATGTATATCAATTCGCGTTCACGGGTTCTCATTGAGCAGAACCAGCGGTGAAACCTTAAAGAGGCATGACTCGGTTGCGGCCAAGTGATTTCGCTTCGTAAAGTAGCTTATCAGCTCGTTCGATCAGTGATTGCGCCGACTCACCGGGCTCAAGTTCAGCGACACCAAACGATGCGGTGATACTGCCGACTTGTTGACCACTGCGACGATCCTTAATAGACAGCTTTTCTAGAGAACGTCGATTAGTATCAGCGAGCTGACGAGCAATACGCAAAGACTTGTTTGGCACGATGAGTGCGAACTCTTCACCACCAAATCGATACGCAGAAATACCTTCACGGCAACTTAACTTCAGCTTGCGAGCTATCCCTTTAAGAACCATATCGCCAAACAAGTGGCCATAGGTGTCATTGAAATTTTTAAAATGATCGATGTCGAGAAGAATCAAACACAAAGATTCTTTCGCTTCACACAAGGTTTCTATATCACGATCGAAAGAGCGACGGTTATAGAGTGTCGTTGTACTGTCAAAGAGCGCATCTTTCTGCACTTCTACCAATTGGGTTTTAAGCTTGGAAATTTCTGATGTAGCAGAGTGCAGCTGAGAATTCAGAAACTGAGTAGAGTGACGAATATGACGAGACTCAGAAACCAACTGACGAACCAACGACATGACTTCGTCGATCGATAAACTTTCATTATCAACACGAGCCAAATCCTCGAAGCTTTGATCGATCATGTCGGAGAAAGCTGAGGTATCGGTGAGAGTATCATTCATTGAATTCGAAACTTCTGAAACTAACAGTTCTAGGTTAGCGCGAAGATCGTTGATATTGGTTTCAGATTTGCTCGCAACGTAATTGTTGTAAAGCTGCTCACCAACGGCTGGAGGACAAATGCCGTAGTGTTCTAAAACACCATCCATGTCTTTAGTTAGCTGCGGGATAGCATTATCGACATAGGTGTACCAAAGTGCGTAATTTGCAGGTGTGGTAGACACTCTGTTCTTCATCATAAGAGGTACCGCTTTTTTTAGATTAGCGGTGGATTTCTGGAATTCGTCTTTTTTCATTATTTTTACTGCAGATACCAAACTAACTCAAGCCACTTGTGGACAAGGTTAGCGGATTTCGGAGGTCTTTGCTTTAAAAATTATATGATTAATAGATGAGGATTGGATAAATAACTCATTTTTATTATGAATATCGATTGCGTATTCATAAATGGTGTCTAATGGATTGTTCTTTAACCATATTTTTGGTTATTCACTATGGAACATAAGTTGAGTTTTGTATTAAAACCTTAGTTCGGGAGAGCACTGTGATCTCAGAATCGATTGGAGAAGTAACTCGATTGAAGAAGTGACCCAGAAATTTGAATCGAGAGAGGGAAAGGATGAAAACATTTATGAGCAGATACAAAAAAGCGCCGATAAAAATCAGCGCTTTAAAATTCTTTTTAGCTAAAAGCTAATTATTGAGCAACAACGTTTGCTGCTTGTAGGCCTTTTTGACCGTTTTCAACTTCGAAAGAAACCTTTTGGCCTTCTTTCAGAGTTTTGAAACCTTCTGAAGCGATTGCACGGAAGTGTACGAATACGTCAGCACCGCCGTTGTCTTGAGAAATGAAACCGAAACCTTTCTCTTCGTTAAACCATTTTACAGTGCCAGTATTTGTGTTAGACATAATTTGTCCCTTATTCATAAATTTTCTAAATTGTTGATTGCATTACTGCAATGCGCTGATAATTGAATTATTTAATGTTGCTAAGAAATAAGGAAAAACTACTTACAAAAACGGGTAACGATTTTACATGTCATTTTTTACTATTCATCTAACTTAAATAACTCCGGCTAACAGAGCGAGTGCATGTTAACACAGTCTTTCCGGTTGTACACTCATTGATTGAGAAATCAGCAAGTTTTTTTGTCATGTTGTGCTCGTTAACAAAACCACCTGAAATAGCTGATAGTTTTATAAAATCACACACCGTGACAAAGTAAAAAGGAAGCCTAAGCCTCCTTTTCATCATTAGTATAGACGATATTATCGTTTGAAGTTGATATCTTCAGTTTTATCTAAATTAATTTTTGTTTTCGCTGGTTGAGTCTCTGCGATTACCTTGCCGTGGCGGATAGAGTACTGCACTGGTACTTGGCGGCGCACGGCATCAAAGCCATCGTCAGCAGGAAGAATTAGCAGGCTTCCTGGCTTACCTTCCTCAATACCGTAGTTGTCTTGGATGTTCAATGTGCGAGCTGAGTTCTTGCTGATTAAATCAAGAGAGGTGTTGATTTGGTCGTAGCCCATAACTTGTGTTATGTGCAGTCCCATGTGCAGAACTTGAAGCATATTCGCTGTACCCAGCGGGTACCATGGGTCAAACACATCATCATGGCCGAAACACACATTGATGTTAGCCGCTAACATCTCTTTAACACGAGTCACACCACGACGTTTCGGGTAGTCGTCGAAACGGCCTTGTAAGTGGATGTTCACTAACGGGTTTGCCACGAAGTTAATGCCAGACATCTTTAATAGACGGAATAGGCGAGATGCGTAAGCACCATTGTAAGAACCCATTGCTGTAGTATGGCTTGCCGTTACCTTATCACCCATGTCGAATTTATGAGCAAGGGCTGCCAGTGTTTCAACGAAGCGAGATTGCTCATCATCGATTTCATCACAGTGAACGTCGATCAAGCAGTCGTACTTGCGTGCAAGATCGAACGCATAGTGCAGAGATTCAATACCGTACTCACGAGTGAATTCGAAGTGAGGGATAGCACCAATAACGTCAGCGCCGATCTTCACAGCTTCTTCAAGCAATTCTTTGCCGTTAGGGTATGAAAGAATGCCTTCCTGAGGGAATGCAACGATCTGGATGTCGACCCACTCTTTCATCTCTTCACGAACTTCAACCATCGCTCGTAACGCAACTAACGTCGGATCCGATACATCAACGTGAGTACGCACGTGTTGAACACCGTTAGCAATCTGCCATTTCAGTGTTTGTTTCGCACGAGACTTTACGTCTTCAATTGATAACAATTCTTTACGCTCAGCCCAACGCTCAATACCTTCAAACAAAGTACCAGAGATGTTCCAGTTAGGTTCGCCAGCCGTTTGCGTAGTATCTAGGTGAATATGCGGTTCACAGAAAGGAGAAACTGCAATGCCACCTTCAGCATCAAGGATGTCACCTTGATGATTGATTGGCGCGTCATTATCGAGAATGCGAGAAAATTGACCATTTTCAATCAGGATTTGTTTCAAGCCGTCTTGGTCTTGAAGCTTCGCGTTCTTGATTAATAAGGTTGTCATAGTGTGTCCTTAAGCGGCCTGAGATTTCAGAGCGTTTTTATTCAATAGAGGGTTAAGCACGAGGTAACTGATTGCACCACCAAACACGGCATTCAAAGGAACGATGCCAGGAAGGAAGTGACCGGCGGCTACGCCTGTTGCTACCGCGATAATGCCAGCCCAGTTAACGGTTTGGAACTCTGCTTTTGCAAAATCTTTGTAACGTTTACGGTTCGCAAAGAAGTCGGCGATGATTACGCCACCAATGGGTGGAATTGCCAGCGAAAGGAAGGTTAACCAGCCGACGAAGTTGTTGTACAACCAAAGCGCGAAAATCGTACCTACGATACCGTTAATGATAGACATTGTAGTACTTGAGCGACCTGTGATGTTAGATAAACCAAGACCTGACGCATAAAGTGCGTTTTCATTGGTTGTCCAGATGTTCAAGCCTAGAACGATGATGGCTGGAAGAAGTAGTCCTTGTGCAATCATCACATCTGATATGTCAGAGAGACCCGTCGCTGCTGCACCTGCCGCGCCGAAGATAAACATCAGTGAGTTACCGATGAAGAATGCGACCATGGTAATTAACACTGCGCTCGCTGGCTTTTTACCAAAGCGAACGAAATCGGCAGTTAACGTACCCGCACTCACGAATGAACCGACAACCATTGCTAACGCCATTGAGAAGTCCATTGGTGTTTCCGGCTCAATCAGTTGTAGCTGTTCTAGCCCGCCAACACTGTCTACCGCAGTCAGTACTGAGTAACCACCCAGAATTGCAATGGCAGGAACCGCAATCGCTGAAAGCACCATGAGTGCTTTAATACCGAAGTACACCGTACCTGTCATCAACAAGCCTGATACAACAATTAAGGTGTTGGTATCAATGCCCGTGGCTTTCTGAACTGGAATGGCAAACATTGCCACGCCCACACCAAACCAACCGACTTGTGTACCACCAAGTAGAGCAGAAGGAAGCCATGAGCCTTTAGTACCGAAAGAGAAACGAGCAAGGAGGTGAGTAGAAAGGCCAGTAGATGAGCCGATGTAGCCAAGAAAAGAAGTGTAAATACCGAGAATTAGGTTACCGATGAGTACGGCGAGGAAGAAATCGTTGAATGAAAGACCTGTCCCGAGTGAACCACCTGTCCACATACTTGCAGAGAAGAAAGTGAGTCCAAGCATTACCATGGTGAGTGAAGCGACTCCTTTCCTAGCCGATGTAGGAACCGGCCCAAGACTGTAGTTATTATCAGCAGCCATTTTTTACCTCCGCAAATGATCAAAATTAAATTTAACGGTCGCCGTATTGCAGGCAAACGTGCGCATTATGGTGATATAAATCACGTAGTCAATGCTAATTTTGTCAATAAAAGCGGTATGGAATCAGTTATTGAACTAAAAGCAATATAAAACATAAGGTTATGTTTTGTATTTTTTTAATTAAAATAAATAGAAAACGTTTCCTATAACGCATCAGGTATCTGTTGTTCATAGTTGGCTATGAATGTTGATTATTATATTTATGAATGGGTGTCTGTATATTGGGCGGGCGTTGTTTCTTAAATGACAGGCAAAAAAATGGCCAATCGCAATATTCGCAATTGGCCTATATATATCGTGAACAACAAAGGTTCACTAACAACGTCAGTTGGCTAGGTGACCCTCGGCTTAAGAAGGGTCAATGTATACATTGCAGTTAGTGTGCCAACTTTTAAAACGACGTAAAACGGGTGTTTTATAGCAATTTGGTGCGTATTTAAGCTAAGTTTTCGCGTTTTAAAATTATAAATTCGCAA
This sequence comes from Vibrio splendidus, assembly GCF_024347615.1. Classification (NCBI taxonomy): domain Bacteria; kingdom Pseudomonadati; phylum Pseudomonadota; class Gammaproteobacteria; order Vibrionales; family Vibrionaceae; genus Vibrio; species Vibrio splendidus. The sequence continues at coordinate 59,650 of NZ_AP025509.1, forward strand.
AACAAAAATGCATTATGCAAATGTGGATGGGTTGTCTAAGCTGTGTAATAGGAACTATTTTGTATTTTATGCCGACAGCTAGTACTAACTCGTCTTTGTTCTTCCCCAAAAAAAGCCAGCATGCTTTAAGGGCATACTGGCTTTGTATTGATTTACTTGTTACTTAAGTTAGATTGAGTAAAAGAAGTACAACTGAGATTTCATTCGAATGATAATCCCGCGTATTACGTCTAGGAAGCCCATAAAGCCAATTGGCTTCTCACCGCTTACCCAAGCTAGTCCAACGGAGCCGACAGGAATATCGTAACCTTCCGTTTCGTCAATTTTTAAGCGGACAAAGTGGTGTTTGTTTTGGAGGTTTCTGCCTGTGGTAACGCGAACCTGTTCATCAATACCTAATAAGCTAGCTTGTGCTTCACCCGTCGCTTCAACAATGCCTTCTACGGTTGCAGAGAATATTTTCCCCGGGTATACCGCGGTCGAAAATTCTGCTGGTTGACCCACCTTAACATTGCGAATCGCTTGGTGATTGACTCGCATCAATACGTACTTCTCTTCGGTATACATCTGGATACGAGGCATCATTGAAACGCGTTGACCCTCACGAAGGATAAAGTTCGTTACAAAGCCGTCAGTCGGTGCCGTGACTTTGGTACTGTTCAAGTCCCATTGTGCTTGTGCCAATGTTGCTTTTGCTGAATCGACCTCAGTCTGCTTCTTGCTTACATTGGTTTCAGCTTTGTGGATGTTTAATTTCGCATTCTCGGCATCGACTTCTTTCTTGCTAAGCTGAGATTCCAATGTGGTAACGTTATACGTCGCTAAGTCTACCTTTGCTGTTTGTTGGTCGATGTCAGTTTCTGTAATCGTATGTTCTACGACACTGTTTTGTTTCTGGTAACGGTCAAGGGTCTTAGATTGCAACACTAGATCTGTCTTTGCTGACTCTATCTGTGTAATAGATGTTTTGATGTCTTCTAGCGCCGACTGATAGCTAATTTTAGCAATGCTGACTTCTTGGCGAGCGGTATCTAAAGCGACTTTTGTTGACTCAAGTTGAACGCCTGCTTTGTCTCTCGCAATCACATACTTAGTGTCATCAATTTCGTAAAGAAGTTGCCCTTCAACCACATCTTGGTTTGGGCTGATGTGAACCTTTGTGGTTTTTCCTGTGACCGCTGTTGAGTCCGGACGTAATTGAATATGTGGAGACTGGACAACCGATCCTCCAGATAAGTCCATCGGAGTAAAGTTGATTAACCCAACCCATACGAACATCAACCAAGATGTACCACCTAAGTAAGCAAACGCTTTGGTGCCTTTATTCCAAGGCATACCGACCAGTCTCAGTAAATAAATGAACAGTGCCCAAATAGCTAAACCTTCTAACATACTGGGTTCTCCTCATTTTTATCATTTTGTTCCGGCGGTAGATCAGACTTTGGCGGCGCTTTCCAGGTGTCTCTCAGATTGATGATGGCTTTTTCCATATCAACAAAGGCCAAGATGACGGCGAGTACCCATACCCAGTGCCAGATAAAACCAATCCAAGTTAATGCGGTGATCAAACCGAGTTGTTGGTGCTCTTTGCTGTGAGCTTTATTGATTGGTAATTCATGCACACGCCAGAACCCGTAACATGCAGCAGCGATAGTTGCGATCAATACAACGCCTGCTACAACGTGTAGAGCGGTATCGGCGCCGGTGCCGACAAATGGGACACTCACTAAACTCATTGATAAACCCTAGGTTAAATTGAGCACAGAGTGTGATTGATATCAGATTTAGAGGTTGAAAATTTACCAATTACTTTAATAATGATGCCAATATGATTTGATCAGTAATAGTGACTTCTAGGTATGGTAGCTAATGAACAATTGTAACTTCTTAAGAGCATTGGGAATTCTGGGTATTTACCAACACGCAACGACCAATAAGTTCGTGAATGTAGAGCAATTAGGTATCCCCAAGTCGGTATTTAACAACCCGATGAGCCTTATTCCCGTTGGCGAAGTGGACAAATGGTATGGCTTGCTTGAACAGCAAACAGGCGATTCTGATATTATCTTGAAGCTTGCTGATAGGGTGGATATTGAAAGGCTAGGTCCTCTATCGAACTGGTTTTTCTCTGGACACGATCTGGCTTCTTCTATTCGTCGAGTTAACATTGGCTTGCACTGTTTGCAGTCTGGTGCTTTTCTCTATGGCGCTCAAGTCGGTAAACTCATCAAGTGGTGTTACGACAACCCTGCGTATTCTGAGACTGGTAAAGTTCATGACTCGATTCGAGTCGCCATCTTTATGATGAAGATATTGAGACGATACTTGGGAGACGATTTTACCCCTGCAGCCGTATCTATCGCTGGTTATCGCGAAAATACTCAACTTTATCAGGAGTACTTTGGGTGCAATATTCAGTGGGGTCAACCGCGGACTGAGATTTGGATACCGAGCCACTTGAGGTTGTCGATCAACCAATCACCGTCTGTCGGCAAGATGAGTTTGGCGATGAACTTCCATGACTTAGACAATTACCTCAACATGCCCGACGCCGAGGATGAGCATAAAGTGACTTATGAGATGATCAATTATAGTCGCCATTTCGGCCTGCCAACGCTGCATAAAGTTTCCAGTCTACTCGGTTTATCTGAACAGCAGTTCCAGCGACGATTACACAAATTGGGTGTTAACTTTTCTACCATCATGGGATACGCGTTAAGTAACGTGGCGGTGGAGCTATTGTTGTATTCAGTGCCAGTGGAAGAAGTGGCGACGAGGTTAGGTTATACCAACGTCGCGAGCTTTAATCGGATGTTTAAGAAACATAGAGGCTTGACGCCCAAGCAATATGTGGAGCGCTTAAAAACCGGACTGTAACTATGTTGCCTAACTTGCCTTCGGTTCTTGCGTTAGGCCAGATAAGTAAACCACGACCCAAGTGCTCAAAATGAAAGGGGCGGTGAGTGGTAGCAGTGACAGTTCATGAAAACTGAATGTGATGAGACAGCTTAACAGCATGCCTAATAGGATTAACGGCCAAGGGATCCGCGGATAGAGCACAAGTGCTAAAGTAGCAAGGATGGCGTTGTACCCGTAAAGACCCTGCTCAATTAGCGTGCCAGAAGCGCCAATCAAACCGCTAAATACGGTGCTGATTAACACTGCGAGCGCAACCCAAATGGCATGCTTGATATTGTTGATTGCGATGGCAACCAAGATAACGAGCCCCGACAACGCATTTTCGATGAAGCTGACTTGGCTTATCCCTTTTAAGAATGGGATAACCACTGGCGGTAGGTTGAACCACGAGTTTGCGTCAAAACTGATGAGTGGTATCAATGCGGAACTGGATGGAGAAAATGCCGATAGATCCAAGGTTGATTGGATAGCATAAATCAGCCAAGAGGTGAGGATAAAGGCGCTAGTGTAACCGCGATATTTCTTAAAACTGAATACGATGTGGGCAACCGGCACTGTGAGTAATGCACCTAACACCGTCACTAAAGCCAATAATGGTGTCACACCAAAAAAGTTACCGATAAATAAACCAATTAAAGCCCCATTTAACGCATATATACCACTACCAATATCGTAAGCTGCCTTGTTGGTGTTGGTGTTGGTGTTGGTGTTGGTGTACATATAGCAACAGAAGGCTAATGCATAACTGCAACTGGCGCCAAGCAAGGTAAGAAAAGCCAGCGCAAGTGACTCAATAGAAATGGCAAATAATAGCAAAATCGACGTCATGACAGACGGTGTGAAATAGACTTGCCCAATGCCATTGAGCAAGCTTTGAAATGGTTGAATATCCTTATTCGTTCTCATCGTCTGATTACATTATTTTGTCATGTTAAATTTTTGTAATTCAGATTGTATACAATTTTATTAAGTTAACCATCTTTGTGTATCAATTCTGATACCAGCGCTCACCATAGGCTTGTTGGTAATCTGGTGTTTCAATGATGCCTTCTTGCTCTGGAACCGTTTCTAATGGCCCTACGATCGTTCGATAAGGTAATACGCCAGCCCATACTGGGATATCCATATCGGTATTATCATCATTCACGCCATGTTTACCAATCTTCACGGAGGCTTCCGTTAAAGGTATCGCCAATAGCTCGGTTGCGGTGAGCTCTTTCTCATTACTGAGCCTGACCTCATTGGTTCTGCCCGGCGCGATTTGCTCAATAAAAATATTCAACAAGCGATCCTTTTCTTGATTGTCATCGATGATTGAAAATGACCCCAATACCACAGCAGAACGATAATGCGCACTGTGATGAAATGCCGAACGGGCCAACACCCAACCATCGAACAAAGTGAACGTTAAGCAGGTTGGGTCTCCCTTTTTCAGACCTCTCAATAAGCGACTGTTTTTGGCCCCATGAATGTAGACCATGTCATCGACTCGCCACGCAAGCATCGGGATAACCATTGGCCCTTGTTCGCCTTGCAATGCAATGTGTGCGATTAAGCTCTCATCAATAATTTGGTGCAGTTTCTCTTGTTCAAATACGGCTTTGTGAGCCCCTTTTTTAATAGTGGTTCTTTTCGTGTTAGATAACATAATCGCTCCTTAATAATTGCCTTTTGATTAATGTAGCGATTAACTGGTCTATTAAATAGAGCCACTTTTAAACACTATTTGGATCCAGTTATGCAGCCTATTGATGTCGGTGATCTACAGTTAGACGAACAACACGACACGCGCCAAACCGCCTTGTTTCACGCGATCAGAGAGAAGATCGTTCAAGATTTATGGAGCAAGGGCAGTAAGTTACCTTCAACACGTAAGTTGGCTGTCGAGTTATCGGTGAGTCGAAATACAGTGATTTATGCGTACGAACAACTGGTCACCGAAGGCTATATCGAGAGTAAGCAAGGCTCAGGGTTTTATGTTTCGGTTGAACAACCAGAACACTTTCTAAGTTTGTCTAAGCCAAACAGTATTCAGGATCCGAAGGTCAAAAAAACAGTCAGTCAACCGAGTACAAACATCGCGACACCTAACGACATTAACCGCAGCTTTGCCCCCGGAGTTCCTGACTTAGATGCGTTCCCTTTTGCGAAATGGCAGAGGTTGCTGCAACGCCACTCTACACGTCAGAACATTGCGGGCAATCAAGAGGTTCAGGGAAGCTTGGCCTTGAGGGAAGCATTGAGCGGGTATCTTGCGAGTAGTCGCTCGGTTCACTGCAGTGCCGATAGAATCATCATCACCGCAGGTGCGCAGCAAGCCATCTCAATCGGTTTGATGGCGACGTTAGCGATGGGCGACAAAATCCTTGTGGAAGAGCCCGGCTATCGACAAGTGCATAAAATTATCGATCTGTTGAGGCTAGAGCTGGATGGTGTGAGTGTGCGTGAAAAGGTTGGGTTAGATATTGAAAAAGTGCTGTCCAGTAATGCTAAGGCTCTCTATGTCACGCCGAGTAACCAATACCCAATGGGCACGACCCTCAATACTGATCAACGCCTTAAACTGATTGGTTGGGCCAATCAACATCAGTCATGGATCATTGAGGATGATTACGACAGTGAGTTTCAGTTTGCTCATCGCCCTTATACCAGCATGCAAGGGTTAGCGGGAAAGTTAGGGTTCGATGATCGCATCATCTATGTCGGATCCCTGAGTAAGGTGATGTTCAATGGCTTGCGACTAGGTTATTTGGTGGTGCCAGAAAGTCTGGTGGCGAAGTGTTTTGAGATTAAAGATGCGCTCACGGGAGACACGGCGTCCCACACACAGGAAGCTTTGGCGGATTTTGTTCGCGAAGGCGACTTACTGCGTCATATTAGAAAGATGCGTCGGTCATACAAACTCAAGCATGAAGCGATGATAGAAGCGATTAAAAGTGAGTTTCATGGCGATCTTGAAGTGATTAGCCAAGCGGCAGGGCTACATGTGACCGTGAAGTGGTATCAAGGCATATCTGAACATGAGTGGAGCCGTAGAGCAGAGCTTGAAAATATCATCATTCGTCCTTTTGACTTTTATGAATATGGATCAAGTGATGCTCGTGATTGGAATGGGGCGGTGTTGGGGTTTGGAAATATCCGTTTGGCTGAGATAAAGCCGAAGATCAAACAGATCGCTCGGCTTTTTTATCAGTAATATTGGTAGGGCTTGCTTACAGTTTGTCGATTCATCATTAATCGAGTTATAACTTGTCGACAGAAACGGCTTTACCTTTACCTAGCCACTTACGCCAAGGGAGTGACAATGTCACAAAAATAGTGACGGCATAGAGCATCGACCAGCTTAAACAGATAAACACCAAGGTACAGATGACCAGTGAGAGCATGGCGGTGTATCTAGATGCGCCAGTCAGTAATCGGCAAGCCGCTAACATTGCAAGCAGATAAACCAGAACGAAAATACCGTTGGCGAGTTTAAGAAAGAATTCGAGATCGAGATTAGACAACTCACCAATCACACAAGAGATAAGCGCGACAAAGCCAATTGCTAAGGTTGGATAAAGTGGTACACCACGGCTATTGAGTTGAGCCATTCTACCTTCAGGACTGTGTTGGCGAGCCTGAGCCCATATCATGCGAGACAAGCTTTGTGTGTAAAGGTTTAGGCTAGCAAAACAAGCAAAGAAACCCAGCACACTGATGACGGTTTTGAAGCCATTACCAAACAGTTGTTCTGTTACCCACGGGATGGATGCAGCATCAAATTCAGGTGAACCATAAGCGCCTAGCTTGATAATAACCACCGAGCAAGCCCAGTACACTATGCCCGCAACGAAACACCCTGCAATGATTGCGATGGGAAAGTCACGCTGTGGATTTTTAAATTCTTCTCCCATGTGAGCAAAGGCTTCTATCCCGACAAAGCACCAAAACATCACCGCTAAGGCTGCGCCAATCGACCACATCGAATCGGACGTCATGGTCGGAACTGCGATGTCAGCTGCTGTGATGTCGGCTTTCCAAACAAAGGCGCTAACCAAGGCAAAAATCGACAAGGCAATCACTGTTTGTAAGCGGCCAGAAGACTTACTGCCCATCAAATTGACGGCAATAAGCAGAGCGACGGTAAAGGACTGCGCGCCAAGTGGTGTGTCGAGTGGCGCTGGTAACAGTTGTTGTGCAAAACCTCCAGCCAATGCAATCGCAGCCGGAATACCGACAGGAATAACACTCACAAACAACCAAGCCACGCTGGTTTCTAATTGCTCACTGAATGCTTGACGCACAAAATAGGCGGTGCCACCTGCATTGGGGTAGCGTTTTCCTAATGCGGCAAAGGTTAGTGCAATCGGGCAAATAGCGATAAACAGGATTAACCACGCGAGTAGTGACAACTGCCCTGCAATGCCTGCTGCGATGGCAGGGATCATAAATAATCCAGTGCCTAGCAAGGTAGTCGAGAGTTGTCCGATTCCTGAAATAAGCGTGATTTCTTGTTTGAGTTGTGTCATTCGCTCTCCTAGCTATTGGCTTATCATATCGGCCTTCTTGTGCCTGTCTTCTGATGTTTGGGTGATGCTATGAATGAGAGCATACATTGTCGACATCAATAATACAGCTAGCGAAACGTCTTAAGACACCGTCAATTTAACGGTTTTAACTTGATTAAGCGTGAAAGTGTCGGCTGTCATAATGGCTGTTATAAGTAGGAAAGTTGTGTCAAATTAGGCGTTATAAATAGAACAATAAATGGAAAGAATCAGAAGCATGGATAAATTTGATCGCCAAATTTTGGATATTCTCAAAACCAATGCACGATGCTCAGTGAGCGATATCGCCCGAGATGTCAGTCTCTCGCGTTCGGCGGTGAATGCCAGAATCAAGAAACTGGAAAGCGACAAAGTGATTACGGGTTATTGTGCACAAGTGGCAGAGCCCAATCAAACGAAGAATGTGTGCGCTTACATCTTGTTGAAGTTCGACATGTCGAGCAGCGACCATAGTTGTGAGTCTTACGCGACACGAATCCAGAGTATTGATGAGGTGCAATGGTGCCACTCTATTAGCGGTGAGACAGATATGATGCTTTATGTTGAAGTTGAAAGCATGGACCGTTTGAATCAAATCCGCGATCGGCTGCAAAGCTATCCAGAGCTTCGACACCTCATGACTCATACTGTCTTGACGGAGTTTTTTAACAAACAGAATGCGACGGTGCATTCATGTTAGGCAATATCAACTTAAACCTACTGCGCTCTCTGCATGTGCTTCTTGAAGAGTGTCATGTCAGTCGAACAGCTCAGCGTTTGCACATCACGCAGTCGGCGGTGAGCCGTCAACTGGCTCAGCTTAGAGATCTATGTGGTGATCCTTTGCTGGTTCGTGATGGTAACAAACTGGTTCCGACTAACCGTGCTTTGTTGCTCAAAGGTAAACTCGATGACTTGCTTGGAGAGTTCGACCACCTTTTAGACGATAAACCCTTTGAACCGCAAGACTGGCAGGGTGAACTGGTATTGTCTTCGAGTGACTATGTGGCTCAGTATATTCTTCCTGTTATTGTTGCAGAGGTGTCCGCCGAAGCCCCGAACATTAATTTGGCTTTCCGCTTGTGGCAGCCAAACTACCTTGAAGCTCTGAACGAGTCGGGTATTCATTTGGCTTCCAGTATGTTTCCCACAAAGCCAGAACAACTATCAAGCATTAAGCTTGGTGAAGATAAATCGGTGTGTTTGATGCGCAAGTCGCACCCATTAGCCCATCAATCGGCTTTGAGTGCAGAAGATATCGTCAGCTACTCTCACATCAAAGTGACAGGTGGCGGAGATAAAGACAGCTACGCGGACATAGCATTGAAGAAAAAAGGGCTTAAACGAAGAGTGGCTCTGCAGGTCCCGTTCTTTTCATCCGCAGGCACAGTGTTAATGCAAGATGACTATTTGATGATCGTGCCTGAACATATCGCCTATAACCTAGGTCGACACCTCGATACTACCTACTTTTCGTTGCCATTTGATACGGAAATGCACACCTATTGGTTAATGTGGCACCCTAAATATGACAACGACTCTGCCCACAAATGGGCGCGAGAAAAAGCATTCCAAGCGATGCAAAAGTCGAGTTACAATATCAGTATGACTTGAAATCATAGGTGTGATGATAATCTTTGATTTCAAATAATACCTTCTGCGAATTATGGTAAGTGCTAAGTATTGAGTATTAAGCAAAGAGCGTTCTGCTGGGGCGCTTTGTTTTACTAGGAATGGAATGATGACAGTAACAATTTGGTTTTCTTTATTAGCGATTTGCTTGTTGGGTGCAATGTCTCCGGGCCCAAGCTTGGCGATGATTGCAAAACACAGTCTGGCTGGTGGCCGTATGAACGGGCTTATCGCGGCTTGGTCTCACGCCGTAGGCATCGGTATTTATGCGTTCGCAACCATTGTTGGTTTAGCCGTTGTACTTGAGCAATCACCTATGTTGTTCAAAGGCATTAGTTTAGCGGGTGCAGCGTATCTGCTTTATCTCGGCGTGAATGCGTTGCGTTCGAAAGGTGGGGTTGCTGCGAAATTGGAGGCGGGTGAACAGATGAGTTACATGCAGTCTGCTCGCGAAGCTTTCTTGATCTCTATCTTGAGCCCAAAAATCGCGCTGTTCTTCATCGCTCTGTTTAGCCAATTTGTTGCGTTAGGTAATGAACTGACCAATCAAGTGATTATCGTATCAACACCGCTACTTGTAGACGGTTTATGGTACACATTTATCACCTTGGTGTTGTCTAGCCCTTTGATTGTTGAACGTATTCGCTCGAAAGCTCAGTTGATTGACCGATTGTCAGGTGTGGTGTTGATTCTGCTTGCTGTGCGTGTGGTGTGGATGATTTAGTCATCACTAGACCTTAAGATCTAAAACGGCTCACAAGAGATTATCTTGTGAGCCGTTTTTGTTTCTACTTATCTAAACGCTAAACGCTAAACGCTAAACGCTAAACGCTAACAGTTAACCGCTAAAAGAAGTTAGCCTGCTGAGTTTAGAACCGAGTCTAATTCTTTCATTGAGTCAGCAAAGTAAGGGTTATAGGTTAAACGTGCATGGTTTTTTCCATCTTCACGATATCCCCATGCTGAGTACCAAACTTCACTTGTCGCGTTGCACTCTTCTTCAAAACCTTCCTCTTGACCATTGGAGCAGATCTTCTCGCTACCATTGATTCCGTAATACGGATTGCTTGGCGAGAACAGTAAACCCATGTGAGAACCGTTCGAGATGCGTTGCTCCGGGAGCTTCATGCTGTACTGAACCGCTCGCGGATCATCGAGTGTCGTCTCACCTTGCCAGATCAACACATTGTTTGGGTTGGGCATCGATTCAGTAAACGCTTGTTGAACGAAACTGGTGTCAATCACGCTGTCGCCTTCACTCATTATAATAAACACCGGTTTATCGAAGTGCTTATCTTGTAAGTCATCACGAACGACTTCTGATGTCTCGTAGTAAACCGAGGCACCGTTCATTGGCAATGAGTTGTAACGCAACACGTTGTCTTCAGGATCTTGATCAGCCCAAGTGAAAAAGTAGCTTGCGAGCCCTGCGTATTGAACGGCAGACGAGCTTGGTTGAAACGCTGGAGAGAACAGCAGTAATCCGGAGATCTTTGGATCGTTCATCGCTTGCGAAGTGACGAGATTTGCGCCTGTTGAATAGCCGCCAAGCCAAACAGAATCATACTCTTGCTCAAGTAACTTGGTATGGTGAGCGACCACACCTTGCCAATCTTCTAAGCTCGGTTGCATTAGGTCACCCACACGACTGCCGTGACCCGGAAGCAATACAGTTCTCACTAAGTAACCTTGCTCAGCCAAATGGGTAGCGATGTCTTTAAACGAATAGGGTGAATCACCCAATCCATGGACCAATAACACTGCCTTGCCATTAGGTTCGGTAGGTTTGTATTCAGTCGGGGAGTTCAGTTGAATCTCAAGCTGCTTGTCTTTTGTCATGAACACGCGGTTTTTCAGCAGCCAATCTTGGGTGTCATTGACGTAGGCATCAAAGTTGTCTTGCTGATAGCTAGGCAAGTCTGGAGATGTTTCGTAAGCGGGTATAGTTGTCTCGTTGGAACAACCAACGAGACTTAAAGTCGTTAAGGCGAGCAGCGTTAGAATGGTATTTCTATGCATTTTTTAATGTTGTCTCTGTTGTGCTTTCACTATGTTTGAAACTTAAGTTTAGATTACTTTTTGCTTGAAAGGTCTTCGTATTCACCTTCAATAACACCGGCATCATTGGTTGATGACTGACGAGTGTTCATATGAGCTGCGAAACCTTGTTTCTTCATTTGATTCTGAATGCGCTTGCCAGTAATTAAAGCTGCAATAGCTAAAGGAATAGCAAGGATCAAGCTAGTGAATAACGCCAATAGGCCAGTAAACAACGCAACAATCGTAACTAATATATTTTTCATATTCATTCCTCTTTTTCTATGTTGTTACTATATCGCTTCTATTCTGAACGAAACATGAACACCACCAAATAATTCTAGAGAGTCACTATGACACAGGTGTGTGTGGATTGAGAGTTTATATGTAGTCATAATCACGCACTAAAATAAGGGAATAAAGCTAAGTTTAATAAAATCAATTAGTTAAAAGTTGGCACGGTTGATGCTCTATAGGGTTTGGAATAAGTCACTGTAAGCAAAGTACTTACAGTTAACTAAAATATTACTGGAGCCCTTATGTTCTGTATTCAATGTGAACAAACAATTCAAACCCCAACCGTAAAAGGCTGTTCTTTCGCACAAGGTATGTGTGGTAAAACATCGGAAGTATCCGACCTTCAAGACGTGTTGGTGCATTCTCTGCAAGGTGTTTCTTTCTGGGCCAATTTAGGCCGCGCTTGTGATGTTATTGATACTGAAATTGACGAATGGGCACCAAAAGCGTTCTTCGCAACACTGACTAACGTTAACTTCGACCCTGCTCGTATTATCGAGTTCGCACAACAATCTAACGAGTTTAAGCAGCGTTTAGAGCAACAGGTACGTGCGGCTGCTACGTTGATCGGTTTTGAAATCCCAGCACTTTCGGCTGCTGCGCAATTCGATCTTCCTACAGATTCTTCAGAGCTATTGGCGCTTGCCCCTCAAGCTGCGGTAAACCGTGGTCACGACTCTCAACATGAAGATGTGATTGGTCTTCGCCTTCTTTGCCTATACGGTCTAAAAGGTGCGGCAGCCTACATGGAGCACGCTCGTGTTCTTGGTCAAACTGACAATGCTATCTTTGCCGAATACCATGAAATCATGGCTTTCTTAGGTACTGACCCATCTGACCTAAAACAACTGCTAGATACGTCTATGCAGATTGGCTTGATGAACTACAAAGTTATGGAAATGCTGGATAAAGGTGAGACAGATACATTTGGTCACCCTCAACCAACAACCGTGAACGTGAAGACTAAGAAAGGCCACTGTATTCTTGTTTCTGGTCACGACTTGCATGATCTAGAAAAGATCCTTCAACAAACTGAAGGCAAGGGCATCAACGTTTACACTAACGGTGAGATGCTACCTGCACACGGTTACCCTGAACTGAACAAGTACCCACATCTTGCGGGTAACTACGGCAGCGCTTGGCAGAACCAGCAAAAAGAATTCGCTAACTTCCCTGGTGCCATCGTAATGACATCTAACTGCTTACTTAACCCAGATGTAGGCTCATACGCTGATCGTCTATTTACGCGTAGCATCGTCGGCTGGCCTGGTGTTGATCACCTTGAAGGCGATGATTTCAGTGCGGTAATCGACTGTGCTCTTGCGCAAGAAGGCTTCAAACATGACGAGATCGAGCAAATGATCACTGTCGGTTTTGGTCGTAACGCACTGATGGAAGCGGCACCTGCGGTTATTGAGCAAGTGAAAGAAGGCAACATCAAACACTTCTTCCTAGTCGGTGGTTGTGACGGTGACAAATCTGAACGTAGCTACTACACAGACTTCACAGCTCAAGCGCCAGAAGATTCAGTAATCCTGACATTGGCATGTGGTAAATTCCGTTTCAACAAAAACCAATTCGGTGACATTAACGGTATCCCACGTCTGTTAGATGTTGGCCAATGTAACGATGCTTACTCAGCGATTCAGCTTGCTATCGCACTGTCTCAAGAGTTTGATTGTGGTATCAACGAACTTCCGTTAACGCTAGTTCTATCTTGGTTCGAGCAAAAAGCGATCGTTATCCTGCTTACCCTGTTCGCTCTTGGTGTGAAAGGTATTTACACGGGCCCAACAGCGCCAGCTTTCCTAACAGAAAACCTATTAAAGATTATGCAAGACGAGTTCGATATGCGTTCTATCTCAACGCCAGAGCAAGATCTTAAAACAATCTTAGCGGCTTAATTTAAGCCAACTCTAAGCCCCGTTGTTGTGACGTTTTTCTAAAACAGACAACGGCGGGGCTTTTTCGATTTAAATCTTTAGTCATTTAATCATCTAGTCATTAGCAAGGTACACGAACTATGTATGCATGGTCGGATAGCGATTCAATCAATTTAGTGTGTTTAAAGAAATGGCACGAGACGCCAGATACGGTCAGCTTTGAGCTTGGCAGCGTTCCACAAGACTTACATTTCAACTTTAAGCCAGGGCAATTTATTACTCTGGGTTTGGATATGCCGGCGAAAACGGATTACCGTGCTTATTCTGTAGCGTCTTGCCCTGAAGATAACCGCCTGAAGCTGACGGTAAAGCGTGTGGAAGGTGGCTTGGTTTCGAACTTTATTGTTGATGAACTTGATGAAGGTGATGAGGTTTCTGTATTGAAGCCTGCTGGTGCGTTTAACTGTATTGATTGCATGCCAACGGCGACAAAGAAAGTAACGCTAGTGAGCGCGGGTTGCGGTATCACTCCGGTGATGGCGATGGCAAAGTATTGGTTGGCTCAAGGCAGTGATGTTGAAATCGATTTTGTTCACATGGCACGTAATCGACGCGAGACCATCTACTTTGAAGAGCTCAACCAACTCGATGAGACACACGCTAACTTTAACCTTAAGTTGCTTCTGAAAGACAGTGAAGGAACAACTGCTCCCCAAGGTCGTCTAGACAAGAGCTGGTTGGTAACACTCAGCCCAGATATTTTAGACAGAACCGTATACTTGTGTGGGCCGGTTAGCTTTATGCAAGACATAGAAAACTACCTGAAAGAACTTGAGTTCAACATGGATAACTTCTACCAAGAAAGTTTTACTCCCGCGACTCAAAGTAATAATTCACTAGCCCATAGCAATACTGCTTCAGAAGAACCACAAACAGAAGCGTCAGCAGATTCAAATGGCGCCGTTAAGGTGTTTGTTCCTGCATTTGGCGCAGAAGTTGAAGCAGAAGCGGGAACCCCATTGGCGGATTCATTAGAAAAAGCAGGTGTTCCGATTATTATTGCTTGTCGCAGTGGGATTTGTGGTTCGTGTAAGTGTAAAGTAACCAAAGGTTCGGTGGAATCAAGCAGCCAAGAAACATTGACGCCAGAACAGATTGAGCAAGGTTATGTACTCGCGTGTTCGAGTGCGATTCAGTCAGATGTTGAGGTTGAGTTGTAACAGATGTGAAGCTTTCCAAGAGTGACGAGGATAAAGTTCTTGTCATAGCGATAAAAGTTAGCTTGCCAGATGTAAAAAGGCCACTTAGATCAGATAGAGAGAGCAGATCTAAGTGGCAACCTTCCTGTTTATACGGGGGAGTAAAACAAGAAGGGTTGCAAAGCCCATTACAGACCTCGCAGATATAATTATTATGTTGTGGAGCTGGTTACCTAAAACTGTTTATAGAATCTAAGCAATTTACAGGCTCTAAGCAGTTTATACTTCAGGGTAAGTCTTGTAGCGCACACCCATCATTTGTTCCATACAGTGAACAACCTGACAGCTGTAGCCAAACTCGTTGTCGTACCAAATATACAGAACAGCACGGTTGTCTTGTGCGATAGTCGCAACACCGTCAACCACACCAGGGTGGCGAGAGCCAACCAAATCCGTCGATACAATCTCAGTCGAATCTGTGTAATCAATTTGTGCAGACAGAGAAGAAGACAGCGCCATTTCACGCAGGTACTCGTTTAACTCTTCTTTGTTTGTGCCTTTCTCAAGGTTTAGGTTTGCTACTGCCATTGAAACATTTGGCGTAGGTACGCGAATCGCATTACCTGTTAGCTTACCTTCCATTTCTGGCATCGCTTTTGATACCGCTTTAGCAGCACCAGTCGATGTCAGTACCATATTCAATGATGCAGCACGACCACGACGGTCTCCTGAGTGGAAGTTATCGATTAGGTTTTGGTCATTGGTAAATGAGTGAACCGTTTCAATGTGACCAGACAGTACGCCGAATTTGTCGTGAACCGCTTTCAATACTGGCGTGATTGCGTTTGTCGTACAGCTTGCAGCAGAGATGATCGTGTCTTCTGGTTGAATGACAGTCTCGTTCACACCAAATACGACGTTCTTGATGTCGCCTTTGCCTGGCGCAGTCAGTAGTACTTTCTTCGCACCGTTACATGCAACGTGTTGGCTTAGGCCTTCAGCGTCACGCCATACGCCAGTGTTATCAACCACAAGTGCATTTTCAATACCGTAAGTCGTGTAATCCACTTCTTCTGGCTTGTTTGCGTAGATAACTTGAATGAAGTTGCCGTTTACGATGATTGCTTTACGTTCTTGGTCAACTACGATACTGCCGTTGAACTGGCCGTGAACAGAGTCACGACGAAGTAGGCTAGCACGCTTTTCTAGGTCGCCGTCTTTGCCACCACGTACAACGATTGCACGTAAACGAAGTGGGTAACCTGGGCCACTTTTCTCGATCAATAGACGAGTTAGCAGTCGGCCAATACGACCAAAACCGTACAATACAACGTCACGAGGTTCTGTCATTGCATCGCCTTGAAGCGATTCTACAAGTGCAGTTTGTAGAAAATCATCCAGCCCGTGAGTGTCTTCGCGATCTTGCCAGAATGCATGGGCAAGGCGACCAACATCAATACGACATGGAGATAAGTCCATAGAGAGAAGGTGTTGAATGATTGGTTGAGTCTGTTCTGCTGTAAGAGGAGAACCAGTGTAACGTTTTGCGATACGGTGAGCTTTGATGATGTCGATAGTTGTCGCGTTAACCAGGGTCTTACCGAAGAGGATAACTTCTACGCCTTTTTGACGGTATAACTGACCTAAAGTTGGAGCGATGGATTCAGCAATAGTTTGACTAGTTTGCCAGTCTAGGAGGTGCTTTTCGGGACTCATCTTTACTCGGGACCTTTCACGTTAAGTTTCTGCATTCATGGCGGTTGTAGGGAAGCCAATCAGCATAGGGGATTTGAGGCATCAGGCTGTGGTCTTTATTGCCACTTAAATGTGCTTGATATGCCTTGTGTGCAACTTGTAATTTTTATGTGGCAGGATTGTAAGGTACGACGGGTTATTCTGCTAGGAAAAATAAATGCAGACAAATTATCTGTAAGTTGGCTTTATATTAGCCATAAATCAAGTTTTCAGTGTCGATAAAGGCTATTGACTTTAACAATCTGTAGCACTTATTTTTCGACAAAAAATACTCAAATCAAAATATTATATGTAATAACAGTCATAGTGATCATTAAAGGTGTGATCGTTAGCTCAAGTTACACGTAAACAGTAAACGACAAATAAGGTGATCAATGCGTTTTCTTGTTCGACCTTTGAATACGCCGAATTCGAGTGCGAAAAGTGCATGACGCAAACGATTGGATCTCACAAATTTCACTTAACTTCGGTGTTTGTTGGTTTATAGAGTCATTACTCCCAACCTTGTGGAGCAGAGAAGCGTGGCCGTTTGCTTATTATGCGAGTGATAATAACTGGATAAAGCTTGCTTCGTTAAACTTCACTTGTTCATACCTCGTTTGTATACAGCTCTCTCATCTATACTCCTCCTGTTTAAACATCTTGTGTTTAGATCTCGCGTGTTTAAAGCACACTTGTTTAAAGCACAACTGTTTAAAGCATATTTGTTTTAACTTTATCTGTTTAAGTAACAGCCCCCCTTTAAAGCCTAAACATGGAGGTAAGTTGATCATAATTTACCGTTCTGGGCTCAGAGTATCGTTTGTTCATATCCAATTTGATCAATAAGTCCTGTTAATGTCCTATTCTTAACTTGGGCTAGGTAAAATTACTTTCGGGAAGGGAGTCGTTATAAAAATGATAAACATGTCAATTAGATGGCGTCTTATATTTCTTTCCACGGTTTCTGTATTCATCATGTTTGGTTTTACAGTCAATGAAGTGCTCAAGAACGATAAGAAGATGAATCACCTTGAAACAACTCGTATTAAGGTTGAAGCGCTTCAATCTTTTAATACCGTTTCAAGCGATGCTTATCGATGGTTGGTTCTGTCTAATGACTCTCCAGAGAAAGAGCTGCTGCTTTTAAAGCTGCAAGCTGATGTAGCTAGACTCGCTCAGTACGAGAAACAGCTTCGACAGTTCGACAGCAATTGGACTGTTGAACCACAGTTGGTTGAGCTTAAGAGTGTGTTAGCGAAACTCGCTCGCGTAACCTCCAGTATGAACAATGACGCATCACAAATTACGGACAACAACACGCAACTGACAGAGCAGGCCTTCGACTTGCTAAAAGGCGTGTTAATGGAGCTATCTGAGTATCGCATTAACATCGTGGACGAAAAGATCAGTCAAGCTGACGCGATGTTTATTAATCTTACTCACTACGTGTTTTGGACTCAGCGAGAAGCGTGGTTGAGCTACCGCTTGTATCGTTCTCCAGAGCTGATAGATCAATATTTATTGAGTTATGTTGGTGCTTTAGAAAGGCAGCAGCAGTTATTAGATACGTTTTTCCGTTCTGGAAGCCGTTCGCCTGAAATTAGAAAGCTATTAAGTACGTTTTCTAAAGATGATTTTCAAAACCGTTTTACAGCTCGAATCCTCAAAGGTGATTTCTCGTCGTCTGAAATATATGAATATGTGGAAGGTTTAGAACGAAAGAAGTTAGCGATTTCAAAGGCAGTGGGTGCTTACACTAAGCAATTACAGTTTGATCTGACCAAAAATATAGCACTGCAAAAAAGGCAAACCTTGGTTATGACATTGCTTATTCTTGTCGTGTCAGGTGTGTTGTTATGGCTTGGTGTAGCGACATCTCTTCGCTTAAATCGAAACCTATCGATTATTTTGCAAGGGGTATCTGAATGCGCGGATAGCTACGGCAAGCCCAAGGTCATTCATATTCAAGGCAACGATGAACTTGCCGAGTTCACTGAAACTCTGAATCGAGTGATGGAGCGCAACTATCAACATAACAAAGAGTTAGTAGAAGCAAAGGAAGATGCAATTTCGGCTAACAAGGCCAAGAGCGCATTTTTAGCCAATATGTCCCATGAGATACGTACACCACTCAACGGGATTATTGGGATGGCTGAGATCTTATCTCAAAGCCAACTGAGCGCGAATCAACAAGAAGTGTTAGGAGACATCGAATCGTCTTCTCACTCATTACTGGTTCTGCTTAATGACATTCTTGACCTGTCCAAAATCGAGTCGGGCAACTTAATGCTATCGCCACACAATGCTGATCTGAGAGAGGCGGTTTACGACTCAGTAAGTGTGATTTTATCCAAAGCGATAAGTAAAGATATCGAACTCGACATCAATATCGATTCCCAAACTCCACCGCAGCTGTTTTTCGATGAGTACCGTGTGAGACAAGTACTAACCAATTTGCTGTCTAACGCCATCAAGTTTACGGCAAAGGGCACGATTACGACGGACATTGCATACACACCTATGTCTTTGGGTAGAGGCAAGCTGGAATGCAGTGTGTCTGATACTGGAATTGGGATTGAGCCAGAGAAGCTAGAGTCCATATTTGAACCTTTCACTCAAGAAGATGGCAGCATTACTCGCCAATTCGGTGGGACAGGGTTAGGCCTTGCGATTTGTCGACAGCTTGTTGATTTGATGGGGGGTTACATTACCGCGCGTTCAGTGAAAGGAGAGGGCTCAACGTTCACTTTTTGTTTGTATGTCGACACTGTCGAAACTCATGTTCAAACCTTCGACAACCTAAGCCGTGCGACTATTATCTCGAATTCTTTCAATTACCTCGATCAACTGGTCAAAGAGTGTGAACGCTTAAATGTTCGACCCAATGTTGTGTCATCCATTTCGGATCTTGATGAAAACCTGAAAGAAAGTGACTTCATACTTTATTGTCATACGCTGCATCACTCCATGGATAAAGATCTTGCGACGCTAAAGGCGTTATACCCTTTAGCTCGCGTTATCGTGTGTCAGCATCATCTCTTTAAAACCAATCTAATCACAGAAACGGTTCACTCAACTCATACATTGCCATTCTTGGGTCGACGATTCTTAAACAGCTTACAATCGCTCGATATCGGTGAAGAACAAGCGCCGACGGTGGAAGCAAAAGATGAAGAGGTTCGTTCTCTGAACCGACGTATTCTGATTGTTGAAGATAACCTAATGAATCAGAAGATAGCGAGCTTCTTTCTTGAGCAAGCGGGCTATGAATATTTGATTGCCAGTAATGGCCAAGAAGCGGTGGATGTCATCACTCAAGGCGCTCAGTTTGATGCTATCTTAATGGATTGCATGATGCCTGTTATGGATGGAATAACGGCGACCCGTGCGATTCGACAGTGGGAGAGTGACCAACAAGCCGCACCATTACCCATCATTGCTTTAACCGCTAGTGTGCTGGAAGAAGACATCAAAGATTGCTTTGAAGCGGGCATGAATGCCTACTTGCCGAAACCTTATAAATCCCACCAACTGTATGACCTTTTCAGTAGCCTTGATATTGTCTAACTGGCTCATTATCAAGGCTAGCACTGTACGATTTAGCGAACTTCTAACCCAAGGTTGTATTGCGCAAGGCAGCTACCGACATAACTAATCTTTAGTAATGCAGCCACTAAGATCGTGCTGATGTGTGCGACAATTTGAATTGGCAGTGAGAAGTGATCGGCCATAGGATAAGCAACAATAATACTGAGTAGCATAAGCAAGGCGGTGGTTGCTAGACTGAAGTTTGAAACAGAAAGTAGCGTTTGAAAGCGTTGAGTCATCGTCTTCATATTGAATTCCTAATTGCTATTAATAATTATGATACTCGTTATCAATAGCAATTAGCGTTCCAGTTTTATTTTAATCATTAAATCAATTGGTTAAAGTGTATTGTCAACTGTTTGAGTCATAATGACTCCGGCATCTACCGAGTCTTTATGACTCTGATGTGTAGTTACCACTGTCTAAATCCGCAAGTATCGATGTGGAATCGAACACCAGAATACAAACCCAGCCCAACATTATTTTTTTGCCCAAATTCAGCATGAATCTTTTTAAGTTTCACGTGTAGATCTTCGCGAGTAATATCATTCGCAGGTACTAAGTCTAAGGCGCAGAATTCCAAGTGTTTACTTCGCAGTGCGCCGCCAGCTTGTTGATTGTAGATATTGGTTCGCTCTCCGGACACAGGGATAACAACGCCAATTTCAGGCTCAATATATTGTTGTATGTACTTAAGGGTATTGATCATGTTTGGCACATGTTTCTTATTGGGAAGGGTGAACAGGGTCGTATTACTCATTGCCCAATCCGTGCCTTGCAACAAGACTAAATGCAGAGGCATGCTCTGAGTGATGCCGTTGTCTTTGAGTTGTTGACCGATCGCTTTGACTTGATCTTGGGCGTGGTTAAGGAGCATCCAACCTCGAAATGCTGATCGGGTCGGAACCTTGTAGCCATGAACATCGACCACGAGATCGTCATAAGTGATTTCGGTTTCTTCGGTATAAAGTTTCTCAAATTTTTCAGGGTAGGGTTGTGTCGTTGATAACGCCAAGGTAATCAGAATACTTCCGTACATAAAGTCTCTCCATCGCTAGTGTACACTCGTTATTTAGTTTGATACTGCTGTTGAGTTTCATTCATTTTGCTTAGTTACGCTTAAGTCTAGACGGTTAGGTTTAGATGCTTAAGTATAGACGCTGGAGTTTAGGTACAAAAAAACCCACTACTAAGAGTGGGTTACTAACATTGTTACAAGTAAATTAGCGAGGTTAGATTACTTCTTACCTTGAGTTTGCTTGTCTTCTTCTGTTAGTTCACGAATGCGGCGGCTGATGTCGCGACGAGCTTTAGAGATCTCTGCACTCTTGATGATGTGATCATCAACGCGGTCTTCGTAGTCAGCTTTCATGTTTTTGATAATGCCTAAGATCTCGTCGTGAGTCATCTCTGGCTTGATGTAATCAAGTAGGTTATCAAGAAGGTCGACACGCTTGCGGTTGTCGCGAACTTTCTTTTCGTTGTCTAAAAGTTCACGCTTAAGTTTGTTCTTACGTCGTGCTTGGTTAACAATTTCAAATACGCTGCTCATAGATTCCTTTTCCTAATCGTCAAATACGTTGTCTGGTTCTGATTAAAGCACATCAGTTAGTGTTGTAACAGTCTTTAGATCAAAGCAAAAGTAAGGTTGTATAATTATTCGGCACTCTCGCTAAAGTGCGATTGTTTTTATCTAACTGTTCAAGTTAGTATCCAGTATAGACACGGCATTGATACGAAATGTGAAATGAATCAACAACAACTGGAAACAGAAGATTTGGGCGACGATGTCACTGAACCTTCGGCAGAGCAAAACAAGCTTCGTGATGCGTATGTACAAGAACGTACTTATTTGGAAGTCGTGGAAATAGAGCTAAATCGTTCTAAGATCATAATGATTGATGAACAAGGCAGAAAGAAACGAGTACCGATTTTGTCTGAGCATTAGCCATTACTGGCTGCATTGTTAAATGTTGAGATGGAATTATCAAAATAATAAAAAGGAAAAACGATGAACACAGTACTTTCCCCAATTGAAGCGAGAATTATCGGTTGCTTGATCGAGAAAGAAGTCACTACCCCGGATCATTACCCGTTAACGTTAAACAGCTTAACGACTGCATGTAACCAAAAGAGTAACCGTGAGCCAGTTCTCTCTCTGTCTGAGTCGGACGTTTTAGATGCGGTTGATGGTTTGATAGCTCGCCGCATGGTGAGTGATGAGAGCAGCTTCAATAGCCGTGTTAATAAGTATCAGCATCGTTTCTGTAATACTGAATTTGGGGATTTGCAATTTACAGAGCAAGAGCGCGCAATCATCTGCTGTATGCTGCTTCGCGGGGCGCAAACTCCTGGCGAACTGCGCACTCGTACTGGTCGTCTTGCTAATTTTAGTGATGTGAAAGAGGTTGAAGCGACACTCGATAAATTAGCCGTAAGAGAAGCGGGTGCTTTAGTCGTGAAGCTACCACGTGAAGCGGGTAAACGTGAATCACGCTACCAGCACTTATTGAGTGGTGAAGTGGATGTTGAAGCGTTTGCGACGGCATCGGTAAGTACGGCTGCTCCCTCTGCGACAAGCGAAAAGTTTGAAGAGCTTGAATCAGAAGTCGCAAGCCTACGTGAAGAAGTGGCAGAGCTTAAGGCTCTGGTTGAATCACTGCTTTAGATGTCTGAGTCTGATAAAAATGCGGATTGGGTCGTGTACTTAATCCGCAATCGTCACAATGCCCTTTATTGTGGCGTGACGAATAATTTAGAGCGTCGATTTGAACAACATCAAACGGGTAAAGGTGCCAAAGCGTTAAAAGGTAAAGGCCCACTTAAGCTAGTTTGGAGTTTTGGTGTTGGATCAAAAAGTGAGGCGTTGAAAACCGAATACGCGATCAAACAACTACCAAAATCTCGCAAAGAAAAATTGGTATCACTCAAACTAATTATTGAGTGGCAACAAGACAGAATTCAATATATCGAAGTCTCATAATTCATAGCTAAAATGTTTGTTATTGATTAAATCTTAATAATGTAATGGACTATAATAAATCAATATAAGCCTATGAATTTTAACGGTAATCACTCTTGCTATGAATGAGCTTAAATCATCGTTGAACTCGTTGTTCTTAATCTCCATTCCAAATTAACATATTGCTCATTTAGAATGTCGTTCTAATTAGTGTTAGACGCTATCATTTATCATCGTTGTCCTACATAATATCTCGTAGCCATACAAAGATATGGTGTCATGCTAGGTTAAAAAATGAGCCAAAGTAGCTCATATAAAACGAGAAAAATATGAAACGTTTACTGATGTTGTTGGGACTTGCCGTATTTTCTGCGTCCGCTCTTTCCCATGGT
The DNA here is from genome assembly GCF_024347615.1 of Vibrio splendidus. Classification (NCBI taxonomy): domain Bacteria; kingdom Pseudomonadati; phylum Pseudomonadota; class Gammaproteobacteria; order Vibrionales; family Vibrionaceae; genus Vibrio; species Vibrio splendidus. The sequence goes on from NZ_AP025509.1 coordinate 82,825, forward strand.
ACCCATGTCCTCAATGGTTACTGGGAATACCAAGATTACCTTTCTAAATTTCCAGAGCAAAAAGCACTGACCGATAAAATGGTTGAGGCAGTGCAAAATCACCCCGTTCCGTTAAGAAAAATCCAAGATGAACCCATCACAATCTCTGTGGTGTATCCGGGACAACAGATCTCAGATTATTGGGTTCGCAATATTGAGGCTTTCGAGAAACGCCTCGATAAGTTGAGAATCAATTATCAAATAAATCAGGTGTTTACCCGGGTTAATGCCGATCTCACGCAAACAAGCATTTCATTGCAAGAAGCGATAGAGAACAAAACGGATTACTTGATTTTTACATTAGACACGACGCGCCACCGCAAGTTTATTGAGCACGTGTTGAGCTCTACTGACACCAAACTCATTCTGCAAAACATCACAACACCAGTGCGTGCTTGGGCTGATAGACAGCCGTTCATGTATGTGGGATTTGATCATGCGACAGGCAGTTTAAAATTGGCAAATTACTTTAAAGAAGTGAGCAAACCAGACAGCAAATATTCTGTGTTATATCGCTCAGAGGGCTACATCAGTGATGCTCGTGGAGATACCTTTATCCATGATGTGAACACCGATACGAAGTTTGATCTTAAGTCTTCGTTTTACACGAAATCAGACAAAGATAGTGGTTACCAAGCGGCTAAAATCAGCATTGCGAACGATAAGGACCTAGACTTTATCTATGCATGTGCAACCGATGTCGCTCTGGGCGCTGCGGAAGCCATTCGTGAATCTGGTCGAGATATCTTAGTTAATGGCTGGGGAGGCGGATCCGCTGAACTGGAAGCCATTGCAAAGGGCGATTTAGATGTCACAGTCATGCGTATGAATGACGATACCGGTATCGCTATGGCAGAGGCGATCAAGTGGGACCTAGCCGGATTGGAAGTTCCTACGGTTTACTCTGGTGAGTTTGAAGTTGTGACCAAAGATGATTCACCAGAACGTATTTCAGAACTTAAGCAGCGAGCATTTAGGTACTCAGGTCAATAATGAAGAAAAGCTACGCCAGTACACCTAGGAACACCTTAGCTAAACTCATTACACGTATCATTATTTTAGTGATAGGCGTGATGGCACTTGGCGTACTTATTCATAATTATGAAACCAGCAGTAATATCGTAAAGCAAGAGACGAATCGAACGGTCCAGCAAACCTCTAGCTTGATCCAAAATATGTTTGATTACCGTTTGTCGGTGCTGCAAATCCATCAAGACAGTAGCTCACATAGTGAAACACTCAGAGAGTATTTTGATACCCACAATGAAGAGGCTCTGAGTTATTTCTTTTTTGGTGTTGACCAAAGAGAGCCGGATCATGCGCCGGATCTTCGCTTTGTTTCTACTCATGACGGTCTGGCCTGGGAAGATGGCAACGGTCAGTTTTATGGATTGGATGAGTCCAACCTAAAACATATCTCTGATGAGGTTTCATTTAGTAGTAACTGGCATTTCATTAAAGTGATAACCGATATTGGTAAGCGTCATTTGTTGGCTCGCCGAACCCCTATTGTGGATAACAAAACAGGGGAGGTTCTTGGTCAGCTCTATATCGCGATCGTACTTGATAACAATTTCTCTCTGGCTGAGTCTATTCAGAAGGGCAGCAACTGCGAAAATATTGTTATCGAAGCGCACGGTACACCGGTTACGTCGACATTCAGTGGCGATGAAAGTTACACAATAACGGACATCCTCAACTACAAAATGTACGAGCAACTGCCTCGTCATTTCGTCACCATCGCGACCATTAAGATCAATGCCGTTGAAACGCCCCTTACCATTCGAGCTGTCCAAAAGAACACTAACTTCATTGCCTTAGAAGAGAACTATGAGCGTGCGATCATTGTTGTGATTGTGGTGATCATATTGATGTCTTTCTTTGCGAGAGCTTGGATTCAAAGAAAGGTGGCGGCTGAACTCGATAAGTTGATGGACTTTACTCGCTCAGCAAGTGACGGCGAAGAGTACAACAAGTTCGATGGCTCCAACATTTTCGAGTTTCATCATATTGGTTGCACCCTTGAGGATACTTTTGAACGTTTATCTGAACAGAACCAAAAATTCCAAGATCTCTTTAACTTTGCTCATTCACCTATCTTGGTTTGGTCTGATAAAGGTGACTTAATTCAGATGAACCCCGCTGCTCGTATGGCGCTATTTGACGCCGATGATAACTACGGAGCGGTGGCTCAAGAGTTTGAGCATCGCATGCTACCGAATATCCATATGGTGGTTCAAGGTTCAAAGCTGACGGGCATTAACGTTCCCATTGGTGAAAAGGTGTTTCGCTGGAACATGTCTGCTATTCGTGTGGAACATGGCATTACCGGTGTCGTGGTACAAGGCCAAGACATTACTAAGCTCATTGAAGCTGAGAGGCAGGCTGATCGAGCAAGAGAAGAAGCTGAGCACCTTGCGAATGTGCGGGCTGATTTCCTCGCAAAGATGAGCCATGAGATTCGTACACCGCTTAACGGTATTCTTGGTGTTTCTCAGTTGCTAAAGCGCTCTATACACAGTGAAGATAACCGTGAACAGGTGGATGTACTTTGTAATAGTGCGGAACATTTGCTGGCGGTACTTAACGATATCTTGGACTTCTCAAAGATAGAGCAGGGGCAGTTCAATATTCAAAAGAAAGACTTCCGCTTGGGGGAACTGGTTAATACATTAGACAGTATCTATCGTCCGCTTTGTGGCGATAAATCGATCGCATTTACTATTGTGAATCACTTGGCTGATGACATTGAAATAAACACCGACCAAGTGCGCCTGAATCAAATCATGTTTAACTTGGTGAGTAACGCTCTTAAGTTCACTCACCAAGGCGGTATTTCCGTTAGTTTTGAACTCGAAAGTATCTTTAACTCAGACCATGCGAGTTTGATCGTTCGAGTGAAAGATACCGGTATTGGTATTGATGAAAGCAAGATTGACGCTGTGTTTGAACCCTTTGTTCAAGCAGAAGAGACCACGACTCGTGAATATGGTGGGACAGGGCTGGGCCTAACGATTGTAAAAAATCTGATCGATATGCTGGAAGGGGACATTCAAGTCCGCAGTGAGATAAACCAAGGTTCGGAGTTCATTATAGAAATTCCAGTGGAAGTGCACTCTAAGCCGCTATTGGACATGAAGCAACAAGCCGATATCGAACCAGAGGCGTTGTTTAGTCGATCTTTGAACGTATTGCTGGTGGAAGACAATCACACCAATGCCTTTATTGCGCAGGCTTTCTGTAAAAAATATGGCATGGTAGTTACTTGGGCAAAAGATGGCTTAGAAGCGCTAGAAATGGCTAAGGCGACAACCTATGATCTTATTTTGATGGATAACCAACTTCCCAATCTTGGTGGCGTTGAAACTACTCAGCAACTTAGGAATGATATTGGCGTTACGGCCCCGATTTATGCGTGTACCGCGGATGCTCAAGCGTCGACAAGAGACAGCTTTATGGCTGCTGGGGCTAATTACGTGATTGTAAAACCCATTAAAGAAGAGTCGCTACACCATGCATTTGTTCATTTTAAAAACTCAAATTGGGATGTAACGAACTACTGATCTAAACCTTTGAAAGTGCGTTAGAACAAGTGCTGTGAATAAACTTTACTTGAACACGCATTTATACAAAGCCGGCAACAAATGCTTGCTCCAACAGCAGCGTTTTTAACTCGTCACTCATATCTAGGTGTTCAGGGAACTGAATGCCTAATAGCCAACCTTGGCCTTGTCTTTTTTTACTCACTACGTTGTAGACCAGTTCGTTATCTAAGTACTCAGTTAAGATAGAGTTTACTTGTATCTTCCAACCGACATCGATATCTGATTGCTGGGTAATATAGACGCCACAGCCTGAGACTGAAAAATCGACCAGAGTGGCATCTAATGACAAAGTATCAAAGGTAACTTCACAGCTGAGTCGTACCTTATATCTTTCGTGTTCACGGATAGGCTTGGTCGCAAAGCTTGAAGGCGGACGAAGGAAAATAAGGTGTGCTGGCGAGGTGATATGAGCCAGTACGTTGGTTTTAAACGCGACAATGTGTCCAAGTTCGGTGTCGGTGATGGCACGAACAATAATATCCACGTTGATGAGTTTTCTGAGTGTCAGTGCTTCTGTCGCTTTTTGTGACAGCTCAAGGACAAGGTATTGTTCTTCTTTGTGTCCGATATAGAGTGTACTGATCTGGATCGAGTCGTCTGGGCCAAATTCTAATACACCTGCTGTTTTTGTACCTGGTTTGAGGTATCTAAACAGTTCTAAGTTTTTATCTTTATGCATATTCGTTACTGAACAATGTTAATCGTCTGATAAAATAATATAACGTCCTGATAAAACTATGTCATTAGTTTCATTGAGGTAATTTGCAGTATTCGTTCAAAAAGTGAATCGCTGTCCCAAGTAAACAACGGCTTACTCTTGTCGTAAAACAAGATACACTGCTGACAGATATATACTTGATGGAGAAATAGTAAATGGAACTGGAAACCTTATTAAATACTCTGGCTGAAACCCCAGAAAGCGTACAATTTGAAGATACAATGCAAGTGATCGAAGCTCACTATGTTTTTGCGGAGAGTGAATTTCGCAATGGTGAAGTGGTGAATACCGCAGGGCAGAATAATGGTTCGTGTAAGATTTTTGCTTTTGGTTTAGAGCAAGGTTTATCAGCGGAGCAAACACTTGCTTGTTTTGGTCAATTTTATCGTAACGACGTGCTAGGCTTTCCAGAGAACACCGACCATCAAAATATTCGTAACTTCATGGTTCATGGTTGGAACGGTATACAGTTTTCTCAGCCTGCGCTGGTTGCAAAAACGAAGTAGGCACTAACCAAATAAATCTCAGTACTTTTGAAGCGAGAAGCAATCTCTCGCTTTTTTGTCTATGTTGAACCGGTACGTAACCTGCGGAATAGGTTCTAAACTACTGAACAGGTAACCTACTGAATAGGCAGTTCAGACAAGCATTTACGGCACAGACATACTCCAGCTTTTGGAATATCGCTAGTATCACGCTTTTCTAGCTCAAAACACCAACACGTCTCTTTACCCGCACTGATATCGCATTGAGCTGGCTCATTACACTGCGGACATTGGTGAGTCGAACTAACACCAGTAAGATTATCCATAACTGACGTTTGCTCTTCTTCAGATAAGCCTTTCCAGCCTATAATTTCATCCATTGTTCGAAAGCAGCCACTGCACATTCCGCCATTATTTTTACAAGCCGCTCGGCAAGGTGTTTTCATTTATCTAACCTGTGATTCATTTGGGCTGAAATGTAGCATATTTGTTTGCCTATTAAGAGCCGTTAGGCTAAGAAATTACTCAGTTAAATTTAGAAATGACCTCGTAATTTTTAGGCTTTTCATGTAGCATCTCGCCCCTTTTGTTGAGTGGGGGATATTATGTTTATTGGATTTGATTATGGAACAGCGAACTGTTCTGTCGCGGCTATGGTTGATGGAAAACCAAGCCTGTTACCGCTAGAAGGTAACAACCACTATATTCCCTCAACCGTGTTTGCGCCTACTCGTGAAAGTGTTTCTGAGCATCTATTTCGCCATTTGAATATCAAACCGAGTGATGCGGTTGGTGAGCAAGTGTTACGACGTGCTATTGCTTTGAATCGAGAAGAGAGTATTGATTTGGTGCCAGAAGATATGGCGTTTGGTCAGGCGGCGTTGGATCTTTACTTAGAAGACCCTCGCGATGTTTATTACGTAAAATCCCCTAAGTCTTTTCTTGGCGCAAGTGGGTTGCATGATGTTCAGGTGAGTTTCTTCGAAGATTTAGTGTGCGCCATGATGGCAAATATTAAACACCAAGCAGAACTCACGACTCAAGAGCAGATCAAACAAGCTGTTATCGGTCGACCAATTAACTTCCACGGTCGAGGTGGTGAAGAAGCAAACCGACAAGCTGAAGACATACTCTCACGCGCAGCTAAGCGTGCAGGCTTCCTTGATATCGCTTTTCAATTTGAACCAGTAGCCGCAGGCCTTGATTACGAAAGTACCCTGACTGAAAATCAAACGGTATTGGTTGTGGATATTGGCGGTGGTACCACCGATTGCTCATTGCTAGAAATGGGGCCAACTTGGTCGGGTAAAGCGGACCGAACCCAGAGCTTGTTAGCTCACAGCGGTCAAAGGGTAGGGGGTAATGACCTTGATATCTACCTTGCCTTCAAACAATTGATGTCACCTTTTGGTATGGGCAGCAAAGGCATTTCGGGTATCGATATGCCACTGACTCAATTCTGGAATCCAATTGCGATCAATAATGTCGAAGCTCAAAAGAACTTCTATTCTCGCGAAAACCTAGCGGCCTTGAAGTTACTTCGTAAAGAAGCTTCAGACCCTCAAAAGCTAGAGCGTTTGATGAGGGTTTATCATGACACTCTAGGCTATAGCATTGTACGCAGAGCGGAAGAAGCCAAGATTGCACTAGCAGAATCTTCTCAATATCGAGCCGCGATTAATGTTGCTTCTGAATTGGTCGAAGTGGACATTTCCGTTGAGCAGATGGTGGAAGCTATTGAATCGCCAAAGTCTAAGATGATTGAGTTGGTTAAAGAAGCCATGCAACAAGGCCAGAAAAAGCCAGACGTAATTTACATGACGGGTGGTTCAGCTCGTTCACCTATACTTCGTGAAGCCGTACAACAAGCATTGCCGAACGTACCGATCGTGAGCGGTAACTACTTCGGTTCAGTAACCTCAGGTTTAGCTCGTTGGGCTGAGGTTTGCTTCAAATAAGAGTCCAATGATGAGTTATGAAGGGCAACCAGTCGCTGATTGGTTGCCCTTTTTTTGTGTTTTCTCTAGTGAAATTTTAATTGAGCGATTTTTTCTAGCTTAAATCGAGAATTGTTTCACAAAGCTAAATATTTCAACTCACTTCATCATGTTACAAAATGTTTCAATGTCGAGGGTGTATCTCTCGATGGTCTGATGAGTGATTTATCAATTTGATTTTTAATGCTTATTTGTTGACTATAAAATCAAAAATATCCGAAGCTTTTGTCTAAAAAGATAAAAAAGATCACCAGTAATTATCTGCTTATCTTATTGTTTTAAAGTTATTTTTTTCTTTTTATAGTGCGATTTTTTTTATTTTATATATTTTAATGCAACTTTTTTGTCATTCGTATATTAGTGTTTGCCTACTTGTTAAATGCAGGTAACAACTTCTCCGTAAGCACGAGGTTGTTAGTGAATAACTCACCCAGTTACATAATGGATATGACAATGAATAAGAAACTTTTAGCGCTAGCAATTTCTGGTGCAGTATTTGGTACACAGGCAGTTGCTGTAGAACTTTACAACGAAGACGGCACAACATTCTCTGTTGGTGGTCACGTATCAGTTGCAGTTGGCGACGTAAACAGTGATGACCGCCTTAATAGCGATGACATCGGTGTTGAGTCTGTATCTCCACGTATCAACTTCGGTGCAACTCACGATCTTGGCAACGGTTTTACTGCTGACGCTAAAGGTGAATGGGCGCTAAACATGCTTGACGGTGGTGATGAGTCATTCACAACTCGTCTTGGCTACGTTGGTCTTTCTCACGACGATTACGGTCGTGCAGCAGTAGGTACTCAATGGGCACCTTACTACAACGTTGCTGGCGTAGCAGATATGCCAATCGCATTCGCGAATGACTTCATCTACGAAGATCACGGTAACCTAGGTACTGGTCGTGGTGAAGAGATGGTGAGCTACGGTAACGCTATCGATTTCGGTAACGCAGGTTCTCTAAGCGCAGCTGTTGCATGGCAAGGTCGTAAGGCAGACAAAATTTCAGCTACAGAAACAAACGAGTACGGAAACCGTGGCCAAATTGCTTTGAACTACGCTATTGCTGACTTCACAGCAAACTATGCTTTCAACAGCGGTGATGTTAATTACTCTGGTGTTCCTGGGTCAAAAACAGCTGATTCTCACGTATTAAGTGCAACTTACGGTTCATACGGCGCTGAAGGTCTTTACCTTGCTGGTGTATACGCAATGAACGGTTACATGAACTCATACAAAGGCGATGTTCTTGAAGAGACTGTAGCGATTGAATTACTAGCTTCTTACGCTCTTTCTAACAGCCTGAACTTAAGCGTTAACTACGAAGCAGTAGAAGACGACAAAATGAGTGAGACTGTGTACAGCACAACTGCTTTACAAGCTGAATACAACTTCACATCTCAGTTCGTAGGCTTTGCTGGTTACCAATTTGATCTACAGGGTTCTGGCTCTACTTACAAAGAAAAAGCTGATGACCAGTGGCTACTTGGTGCTCGTTACTACCTATAAGTCGCAGACTTATTTAGCATAGTGTTTACTCCTTAAGTTTACCTTTTAGGATACTGTCCTAGACACCATGCTAAGCCCTCTCCAGCCTTTTGGTTTGAGAGGGCTTCTTTCGTTTTAATGCTCTTCAAATTTAACTGCCTACTTTAGTTTCATTTTCTCTAATTTATGTAAGCCGATGACTCGATTTCTGGTGGGTAGGTCGAGATATACACCGATATTTACCTAAAAGTATTCAAATCAATGAATTGAGCTCAAGATCAGAATTTAGAGATCGGTAATCATCTTGTCGAAGACTCTCATTTTATGATGCGCTAAACTCTGCTCTCTAAAAATAGTTCAGGGATAAACTATGAGCAGCGTTGTAGAACAGAAACAATTGATGAATTCGAAACGAACAGCAACCCCAACAAAAGTACTGTGTGTTGGGCGTAACTATGTCGATCACATTGAAGAACTTAACAATGCGATCCCTGACTCTATGGTGGTTTTCAATAAGCCAAGCACCAGCGTTACTTCCTCTTTGTCTTCTTTTCATCAAGAAGCGCTGCACTACGAAGCAGAGATCTGTTTTATTGTTGAAAACGGTGAATATTCTGCAGTGGGATTCGGCTTAGACCTTACTAAGCGTGCGTTGCAAAGCAGTTTAAAAGCCAAAGGTTTACCTTGGGAGCGTGCCAAGGCCTTTGATGGTTCAGCTGTCTTTAGTCGCTTTGTTCCCGTTGATAATTTTGATCTCTCTGACTTAAACCTAGAATTATTTATTAACTGTGTCCGCGTTCAAAAGGGGCACGTTGAGCAGATGCTGTATTCTCCACAAACTATCCTAGAAGAGCTCTCTTCTTACACGACTGTGCTTGATGGCGATGTTGTAATGACAGGTACCCCAAAAGGTGTTGGTGAAGTGCATCGAGGTGATATTTTCCTTGGTCGCCTAAAGTGTGGCGAAACCACATTAATTGAGATCGAGTGGGTAGCAAGTTAAGTAGTCTTTTCTATTTGGTTAATAAATTTGCTTTATTGTTCATTGATGGTATTTAATTCGAATATTTTACTACCTTACAACCAATTGCATCTGGAAGGGTGTTAGTAATTGATATAAAATCCGCCTCCGTTTTTATCAATACTGAAACCCATGATCGACTTAGCCATCCTACCTGTTTACCTGACTGCCGTTGTTGCACTTCTCCTTTTGCCTGGCCCTGATATGTTACTCATCGCGAGTTCAAGTATGAGCTATGGCCGCAAGGTTGGTGTGTTTGCAAGTTTGGGTAACGCGACTTCTGGAATCATCCTGACAGTATTAGCAGCAATGGGTGTTTCAGCATTGATTGCGATGAGTCCAGTGGCTTTAAAAGCCCTTCATCTGTTAGGCGGCACCTACTTATTAAAAATGGGGTGGGATTGTCTTCGAACAGAGCAGGGCAATGCGCCTGAGTTAAGCGACAACTTTGCTGCAAAAGCCTACTATCAACGAGCATTGATTAGTAACCTGCTTAACCCTAAAGCGTTGGTTTTCTTTGTGATGTTCTTACCACAGTTTGTGTCGACGAATATTGAAGCGACTTCTGGTGAGCAGATGCTCGTTCTGGGTTTATTGTTGAATGTTCTCGGCTTAACATTCAACTTTTTGCTGGTGGCTTTAGTGGGTACGATTGGTAAGTCTCTCGTAGAGAATGCTAAGTTTCGTACCTATCAACAGAAAGTCATGGGCGGAGTCTTTATCGTGTTGGCTATCTGGATGTTGTCTTCTTTCTTTACTTCGTAGACGAATCAACCTAAACATCTTCTCGCGGTTAGCCGCTGAGACAAAAATGGACGCTTCGAGCGTCCATTTTTTATTCCTAGCAGTTACATATTGCACTTTATAGAACTGATGTTTTGAAAACGATGATTCACTAAGCGTTCAACTCTTGCTGGTGTTGTTCAATCAGTTTATTCATGTCTTCTTCACCGCGTAGGCGAGTGTCTTCGTATGTTTCTGTCCCTTCGAACTTTGTTACCGTCTCATAATAAACCTTAACTTTTGGTTCTGTGCCTGAAGGTCGGACGATAATGCGTGTGCCATCTTCTAGGTGATAGATGAGAACATCACTTGAAGGCAGGTTAATCGCTTCAGTATTGCCACCAATGACGAAGCGTAAAGAAGACTGCAGATCTTCAATCACAGAGATAGCAACACCGTTTATTGCTTTAGGTTGTGCCGCTCTGAGTTTAGAACCAATCGATGGTGAATCTGGGTCAAGAGCAATGCTTCGCTGCGCGTTGGTATGAACACCATGTTCAAATGAAATCTGAGCGAGAAGATCCCAAACCGTTCGGCCTTGAGATTTCAACTCTTCAACCAATTGAGCAAACACGACGATAGCAGACAGCCCATCTTTATCTCGTACTTGGGTACCAATTGTGTAGCCTAACGCTTCTTCATAGGCGAATAAGAACTCGTTCTGCTCATCTTCCAATTGCATGCCAATATTTGCCAGCCATTTAAAGCCCGTCAGCGTTTGGAAGTAAGTCGCCCCGTGCGATTGAGCCACTTTTTCAAGCAAGGTTGAAGATACGATGCTGTTACCAACTAGCTGATTTTTGGTATGCGGCTTCGACAACAAGTAATGCGCGAATAGCACACCGACTTGATCGCCTGTTAGCATTTTATAGGAAGCATCATCAGTTCTAGCTGTATCGTCAGTTCTAACCGCTACGGCAAATCGGTCTGCATCTGGATCATTGGCGCAAGCGATGTCAGCATCGACACTTTTTGCTAAGTTAACCACGAGATCCATTGCCCCTTTTTCTTCTGGATTCGGGAAGTTCACGGTTGGGAAGTTGCCATCAGGCTCTCTTTGTTCGGCCACACTGAAGACTTTGTGGAATCCAGCATCGTGAAGAAGATCTTCCGCCATTTTTGCACCCACCCCATGCATTGCCGTGTAGGTGATAGTGGTATTCGCCGATTCGATCTCTTTACTCACGTATGGGCTCTGATTGATCGCAGCACGGTACGTTTGATAATAACCCTCAGTTAACCACACCAGTTTACCTTGCGTTTCAGCATCACTTAGGCTCATTAATGGGATTGGCTTGGTTGAAGCAACATCGATTTCTCCGGCAATACCTGCATCGTGAGGGGGAATGATTTGAGCGCCATTCTCCCAGTAGACTTTGAACCCATTGTATTCCGGCGGGTTGTGGCTCGCCGTAACAACAACAGCGGCAGCCGCATTGAAATGCTCAATACCAAAAGCAGCGATAGGTGTTGCAGCGACATCGGAGGTTAGATACACCTTAATGCCCAAAGCGGTGAGCACAGAAGCCGTATCAATTGCGAATTGCTTTGAATCTAAACGCCCGTCATAACCCACAACGACGCCACGAATCGAGGCATTGGCAACATGTTCAATCAAGTAATGTCCAAGGCCTGTTGCCGTTTCTTGTATCACCAAACGGTTCATTCTATTTGGACCGCATCCTACTTTGCCTCTTAACCCTGCGGTTCCGAATTCTAATCGTTGAGTAAAGCGGTCTTCTAGTTCGTCGTGCATTCCCTCATCAATGAGGTGTTGAAGCTCTTCACGAGTTCTTGGGTCTGGGTCTCTCGCTAACCAGTTCATTGCATCTTGCATAATCACTAAACCTTTTAATGTCGGTATGACTTACTGTTGATTCAATTTAAGTGATATTGATTATCATTTCCATGAAAGCAATCGTAAAACTCAATATAAAGTAATTTATAACGGCGAGGGCGCGTGGATTAAGCCACTCTCAATAATTGACTGTTTAATAAGTAAACTTACCTTGAACAATTGGATATCACTAACTAGCCTTTTACATAAATATAACAAAATTTAACAAATTCGCCGTTTTTGAATCTTTCATGGAAACTTCCAACGCTTATGAGCCGTATTATATCTTAGGTTGAGATGAGGTCAGCAGGCCGTTTACTGGCTAGTTCCATGTGAGTGGTAGATTGAGATTCAGCCTTTCATGTGCAGCTGGAATAACAATGAATGTTGTTCAGATCGCAATGACATATAGCTCGTAATGAAATACAGCTCGCAACGAAATACAGCTCGTAATGAAACACAGCTCGCAACGACATTTAGGTCGCAAGTATCCAATTAGGAAGGATAAGGAGAGATCTTTTGAAAAGATTACTGGTTAGGCTAGGGTGGCTTTTGAAAAGTTTTGTTATGGTTTTGGTATCGCCTTTGGTGCATGCCAGCACTGAATACAATATGACTCAAGGTGTCACTGAGATCAGCGGTAAGGTATACGAACTTCATATGCTGATCTTCTACATCTGCTGTGCGATTGCCTTTGTTGTTTTTGGAGTGATGTTCTATTCGATTTTGAGGCACAGGAAATCGAAGGGCGCAGTTGCTGCCCATTTTCACGAAAGCACGAAAGTCGAAATTCTTTGGACCATCATCCCTATTATTATCCTCATCGCTATGGCGATACCCGCCACCAAAACTTTGATAGCGATGGAAGACACCTCCCAATCAGATCTGACCGTTAAAATCACTGGTTCACAATGGAAATGGCATTACAGCTATTTTGGTGAAGACGTCGAATTTTTCAGCCTTCTAGCGACCAGTGATAAAGAGATTGAAGGAATTGAAGTGAAAGGCGCGCATTACCTGCTAGAAGTTGATAAGCCGCTTGTACTGCCTGTTGACCGTAAAGTCCGTTTCTTGATGACTTCCGACGATGTGATTCACTCATGGTGGGTGCCAGCATTCGCCGTTAAGAAAGATACCATTCCGGGTTTTATTAATGAGGCTTGGACAAAGATAGATGAGCCCGGTGTCTACCGAGGGCAGTGTGCAGAGTTGTGTGGCCGCGCTCATGGTTTCATGCCGATAGTGGTGCATGCCATGGAAGAAGACGATTTTGACGCATGGCTAGCAGAACAAAAAGAGTTGGCGATAGCCGAACAACAAGCCGCGAAAGATGCATTAGATGCGTCACTTTCTTTGGAAGAGTTGAATACCATCGGTGAAGAGGTTTACAAAACTCGATGTGCGGTTTGTCACCAAGCAAACGGTGAAGGCATTCCCGGAGCATTCCCTGCCATCAAAGGAAGTCCTATTGCCCTTGGTGATGTCGATGTTCATATCGACACCATTGTTTATGGTCGTGGCGGAACGGCGATGCAAGCATTCGATAATCAGTTAACCGAGAAAGAGATCGCAGCGGTAGTGACTTATCAACGAAATGCTTGGGGTAATGACACCGGCGATATTGTTCAGGCTTCAGATGTGAACGCTTATAAGGCCAAGCAAGAAGGCGGAGCTCAAGCACCTGACGAACAAGGTTCAACGGATGAAACGCAAGGCTCAACGGATGAAGCACAAAATGATGCTAAGGAGCAGTTATGAGTTCACCAATCAATAAGCCGGTGAAATCGGCTCCTGCAGAAGACCAAGTTCTGATCCATTCTGCGGAAGGTACGCTGGGCAATGATGATTTGCCTGTTGACGATCACGATTCACATGCGGCACCTAAAGGCTGGGCGCGTTGGCTTTACTCAACCAATCATAAAGACATCGGTACACTTTATCTGTGGTTCAGTTTTGCGATGTTCTTAACGGGTGGTGCCATGGCAATGGTGATCCGTGCTGAGCTATTCCAACCCGGGTTACAACTTGTTGAGCCAGATTTCTTCAATCAGATGACTACAGTCCATGGTTTAATCATGGTATTCGGTGCCGTGATGCCAGCATTTACGGGCTTGGCTAACTGGATGATCCCGATGATGATCGGAGCTCCAGATATGGCGTTGCCGAGAATGAACAACCTCAGTTTCTGGATCTTGCCTTTTGCGTTTCTAATCTTGATCGGATCTTTGTTTACTGAGGGAGGCGGCCCAAGTTTTGGTTGGACCTTCTACGCGCCACTCTCGACAACTTATGGTCCAGACAGTACCGCGCTATTCGTATTCTCAGTTCATATTATGGGGATCAGTTCGATCATGGGGGCGATTAACGTCATCGTAACCATAGTGAACATGCGCGCACCGGGTATGACTTGGTTCAAGCTACCGATGTTCGTATGGACATGGTTAATTACCGCTTTCTTACTGATAGCCGTGATGCCCGTGCTCGCGGGTGCGGTGACCATGGTGCTGACCGACAAATACTTTGGGACGAGCTTCTTTGATGCCGCAGGTGGTGGGGACCCGGTGATGTTCCAGCACATATTCTGGTTCTTTGGGCACCCCGAAGTGTACATCATGATCTTGCCGTCTTTTGGTATTGTCTCGGCGATCATTCCTGCATTCAGTGGTAAGCGTCTGTTTGGTTACCACTCGATGGTGTACGCGACCTGTAGTATCGCACTGTTGTCATTCTTGGTTTGGGCGCACCACATGTTCACCACGGGTATGCCAGTATTTGCCGAATTGTTCTTCATGTATTGCACCATGTTGATCGCTGTGCCGACCGGTGTGAAAGTCTTCAACTGGGTCGCGACCATGTGGCGAGGGGCTTTGACTTTTGAAACTCCAATGCTGTTTGCGATTGCCTTTATAGTTCTGTTTACGATTGGTGGGTTATCCGGATTGATGCTCGCTATCGTGCCAGCTGATTTCCAATACCACGATACCTACTTTGTTGTGGCTCATTTCCACTATGTTCTGGTGACAGGTGCTGTGTTCTCAATTATGGCCGCCGCCTATTACTGGCTGCCGAAATGGACTGGGCATATGTACGACCACAAGCTCAGTCTGTGGCATTTCTGGACGTCGGTAATTTCAGTCAATGTACTGTTCTTCCCGATGCACTTTTTAGGACTAGCGGGCATGCCGCGTCGTATTCCTGATTACGCGATTCAGTTCGCCGACGTTAACCAAGTGGTGTCGATTGGTGGTTTTGCCTTTGGGTTGTCTCAGCTGATTTTCTTATGGCTAGCGATTAAGTGCGTAAGAGGCGGAGAGCCTGCACCAAGCAAGCCTTGGGACAGAGCTGAAGGACTTGAGTGGACAGTACCAAGCCCTGCGCCTCACCACACCTTTACTCATCCACCTAAAGTGGATTAGAGGGATGAGCTATGAGTGATAAGCAAAGCGATCCCAATCAAGATAAAAAGCAACCAAAGCGCCTGTCTAATAAGCGATCGACTAAAAAGCTGACGGGCTACTTGGTGTTGAGTGTAGTTGCGATGTTTGGCTTCGGTTTCGCTTTGGTGCCGCTCTACGATGTGATGTGTGAGGCTTTAGGGATCAATGGTAAAACCAATACCGTTTCCGCAGTTCAACCTCAGGGAATGCAGCCTGACTACTCTCGTACGGTTCGAGTTGAATTCATGTCCCACATCAAGCCAGATATGCCATGGCAGTTTGCGCCTGAGGTTCGAGTGTTAGAGGTTCATCCTGGTGAGGTGGTTCAAACTAACTACATTGCCAAAAACCTCTCTGGAGCCTCATTGGTTGGCCAAGCCGTACCATCAGTTTCTCCAGGTATGGGAGCAACTTACTTCAATAAGATGGAATGCTTTTGCTTTAATCAGCAGCCATTGGACGGGCACAAGAGCGCAGAAATGGGTTTGATATTTTACATTGAGCTAGATATTCCAGAATCGATACATACGCTTACACTCTCTTATACGCTGTTTAACATTACGAGTCAGGTGAGTGGAGAGGCAAGTAAGCCTGAAGTGAGCACATCAACATTGAACACACTACAATCGGGTTCACCAAAAGCGAGCACACTCGCAAGTAATTAAGAAATTACAGAACCAGTATCAACATAAGGAGTTGAGCGATGAGTTCTAAAAAGGAAGTTTATTTCGTTCCACACCAAAGCCACTGGCCATTGGTGGGTGCCGTAGCACTGTTTTTGGTCGCGGTTGGCGCTGGCTTGACGGTGCAAAATATGGGCACCGACGCTGCTGGCGGCGTGTTTGGAAAAGCAGTTCTGTTAGTCGGATTTTGTGTGTTGCTTTACATGCTCGCAGGATGGTTTAGTAATGTGATCACGGAATCATTAAGTGGCGTTTATTCTGAGCAAATATCCCGCTCCTTTAGGCAAGGCATGAGTTGGTTCATCTTCTCTGAGATCATGTTCTTCGGCGCTTTCTTTGGCGCGCTTTTCTATGCTCGAATGATTTCTGTCCCTTGGATTGGCGGTGCGGGCAACAATGAAATGACCCATGAAGTGTTGTGGCCGATGTTTCAATCAATGTGGCCGTTAACGACGACACCTGATGGCGTGACGACAGAAGCGATGTCTTGGCAAGGTATCCCGCTTAAGAACACTATTATCCTGCTGCTTTCCTCTGTGGCGCTGCACATGGCACATATTAGTCTTGAACAAAATAAGCGTATGGCTTTGATCGTGTGGCTAGAGATAACCATCGTTCTGGCTGGCTTCTTCCTGTTCTTCCAAGTTGAAGAGTACCTTCATGCTTATCAAGAGATGGGGCTGACACTTCAATCCGGTATCTATGGCAATACCTTCTTCTTATTGACCGGATTCCATGGTTTGCATGTCTGTTTGGGAACGATTTTTTTGATTGTGTTACTGGCAAGAGTTGCGAAAGACCACTTCACTCCGAAAGACCACTTTGCGTTCCAAGCGGGCAGTTGGTATTGGCACTTTGTTGATGTGGTTTGGTTAGGGCTGTTTGTGTTTGTTTATGTGCTTTAACGGTTGAGCCTATAGGGGATTAATAGGGGC
Source organism: Vibrio splendidus (assembly GCF_024347615.1). Taxonomy (NCBI): domain Bacteria; kingdom Pseudomonadati; phylum Pseudomonadota; class Gammaproteobacteria; order Vibrionales; family Vibrionaceae; genus Vibrio; species Vibrio splendidus. The sequence continues at coordinate 99,856 of NZ_AP025509.1, forward strand.
GAGGGTTGGGAGTTATCACTCCTGATCCCAAAGCAAGTAATAAAAGTAGCACGGCAACGGCTGACCACATGACACGACGCCCCAAGAAGTGACTGAGCCTTTTTCCATTGTGTTTGCCCGAGGCGATTTGGATTAGACCTTTCATCAAATTGAAAGCGATGAAGAACAGCAAAGCGACCAACACAATTTTAAACAACAACACAAAGGTAGATGACGCCATAGTGATAACTCCAAACCGATTGATTGATGATGAACACAAGTTCCGCAGTAAAGGTTTTTGGATAGCGGTTGTTTTAACTGTGGTTTCAGTCGGCATTTTAATCAAGTTGGGTTTGTGGCAGTTAGAGCGTGGTAACGAGAAATTGCGTTATGAACAACAGCTATCAGAAAGAGCGCAGCAATCGCCTAGGTCATTGGACACGGTTATCTCTGAATGGAAGGACTCGCGTATACAAGCGCAAGGTGCATCTGAACAGCAGTTTTTAAATGGTTTGAAGGTTGATGTGGAATTGGAAACACCAAGTGGTTTAGTGGTCTTGTTAGACAATCAGGTTAACCAAGGAGCTGTGGGGTATGTGATTTACATGTTGGGTGAGGTTCGCTTTAAAGATGAAAACGAGTCTTTAGTGGCCGAAAAGCAGTTATTGATCGATCTGGGGTTCGTTGCGGCAAGTAATGACAGAAGAGAGCTTCCACAACTAGGAAACATCACACTACCAACCAATATGTCAGGGCGTTTGTACACTCGTTCAGTGAATCCTCTAAGTCATGAGCTGGGTTTAGAAAACACAATGCCTAAAAGAATTCAAAACATCAACATAACAGCGTTATCAGAGTACACAGGACAAGCCGTTTTACCCTTTGTCTTCCAACCGCAAAGCTTAGAATCGTGGCCTTATGAGTTGTTATGGCGACCGACGGCAATGAAATCTGAGAAGCACTTCGGTTACTCATTTCAATGGTTTGTAATGGCAGCGGTACTTTTGTTTTTGATGTTGTTAATTGGCTATCGGTACCTAAAAGCGACACCTATCACGGAGAACAACGATGGATAAGTCTCAAGCACAAGTGAACAGGGAAAGTACCGAGGCAAACATGGCTGAGCTTAGAAGCCGTCGTACTAAGGGACGTTTGGTATTAATCGGACTCGTTTTAATTTTCGCTTTGCCTGCGATTATCGCCAAAACAGTGTTGGATCAGAATTGGTATACATCAGGTGTCACTAACTCAGGCGAATTGGTCGAACCAAGAATTACACTAGCGGATTTCGGCGTAACGGTACCCATGGCAGGAGAGGGTTGGGTTGTGGGTTATATCGCACCGATGGAGTGCGAAAGCTTGTGTGAACAACAACTCCATTATTTGAATCAAAGCTACTTAGCGTTAGGGAAAAACAAAGAGCGAGTGACCGCCGTTGTTTTCGTCTCAGAAGGTAACTCGTTGTCGGGTTCGCTCAACAAGCCTGATTTATCTTTGTTAGCTGGTGGTGATCAATTAAGTACCGAGTTTTCGCCGGCTTCCATTGTCATTATTGACCCACTCGGACAATTGGTTATGGAATACAAAAGCGTTTCTGATCCTTCGCAGCTAGTCAGCCAATCTAAAGGCATGATTCATGATCTAAGAAAGCTGCTTAAGCTGTCACGAGTTGGGTAGTTAATCAGCTTAAGTTGATAAGCTTGAGTTGATGAGCTTGAGTTGATGAGCTTGAGTTAATGAGCTTGAGTTAATGAGCTTTAGCATATTGCGTTAATGCTGAGTGTTGTTAGCGAAAAGGGAATAAGTATAGGGAGATAAACGATGCAGAATAAAGCCCCTGATTTACTCATGCACATGATGAGATTAACTATCTTGTTAACCCTTACCGTGATTGTGCTCGGCGCTTATACACGCTTGTCTGATGCTGGCCTTGGTTGTCCTGATTGGCCTGGGTGCTATGGAAAGATCACCGTTCCCTCGAATACCCAAGCCGTTAATCAAGCCAATCTACAATTTCCAGAACGAGCTCTCGAAGCAGACAAAGCTTGGATTGAGATGATCCATCGCTACTTTGCAGGAACATTAGGGCTGCTTATCTTTGTCGTTGTTGCTTGGTGTATTAAAAAGAATATAACAACTGCTGGTCTTCCGTTACTTATCTCTGCAACCGTGATATTTCAGGCTTTGCTTGGAATGTGGACGGTGACTCTCAAGTTGATGCCCGTTGTGGTTATGGCGCATTTGATGGGGGGCTTCACGTTGCTGTCACTGTTGTGTCTGCTCTACTGTCGTTTGTCTCATTTCCAAAGCCGTTTTGGTGAGGCTACCTATTCTTCACCACTTAAAGTCTCGGCACTATTCGGATTACTCATTGTAGTCGGGCAGATACTGCTTGGTGGCTGGACATCGTCTAATTATGCCGCTCTGGTGTGTACCCAATTACCTATCTGCGAAGGGAACTGGACAAGCTATTTAGATTTCAAGAATGCGTTCGACTTTGCTCAACATGGACACGATAACTATGAGTTTGGTGTGTTGGAATATCCCGCAAGACTTACCATCCATGTCATGCACAGGTTCGGGGCTATTGTGGCGACGTTAACGGTGCTGATGATCGTGTACAAGCTATGGAAATTTGGCCAAGCGCCTCACCAAAAGCTGAGCGTGATTGTCGCAATAGTCTTGTTTACTCAAATCAGCCTTGGGATCAGTAATGTATGGTTTCATCTGCCAATTTCAGTTGCGGTTTTGCATAACCTAGTCGCAGCGATGTTGCTCATCAGCATGGTTGTAACCAATTTTGTCGTGTGGCAACGCAAACCAAGTCAGAGCTTGGTGAAAAACAATGTATTACAAGGAGGTAATCATGGTCAGTAGAACGTCAACACAGTATGAAGTGGTGGCTCAAGACGCAGCCTTAGCTCATAAGATAGCAGCCAACAATGACATAGCTTTAAGTCACGAAATTGCTATAAAAAACAAAGCCACTTGGAAAGTTTATTTAACGTTGACCAAGCCTAAAGTGGTGGCTTTGATGTTGCTGACGGCATTGGTTGGGATGTGCTTGGCCGTGCCGAATGGATTGCCTTTGCAACAAACTGTGTTCGGGATGATTGGGATAGGGTTAATGGCAGGTTCAGCGGCTGCATTTAACCATTTGATCGATAAAAAGATCGACGGTCAGATGACTCGAACAAATCGACGTCCTTTACCATCCGGTGAACTGAGTAGTGTGCGTGTGTTCAGCTTTGCCGCGGGTATCGGCTTACTTGGGTTTGCCACGTTAATGGTGTGGGTCAATCAACTCACCGCTTGGTTAACCTTTGCAAGCTTGTTGGGTTACGCAGTGATTTATACCATGTACTTAAAACGAGCGACGCCACAAAACATTGTGATCGCAGGGATCGCAGGCGCAATGCCACCTCTACTGGGCTGGACGGCAGTCACCAACGAGCTTCATTCAAATGCTTGGTTGTTGGTGATGATCATCTTTATTTGGACACCTCCGCACTTCTGGGCGTTGGCAATTCATCGTCGTGATGAGTATGCCAAAGTGAATATTCCCATGTTGCCCGTGACCCACGGAATCGAATACACCAAGACTTCAATTTTGCTGTATACATTGTTGTTAAGCATCGTGTGTGTGTTACCAGTATTAGTTGGCATGAGCAGTTGGATATATCTGAGCGCGTCTTTGGTGCTCAACGGTGGGTTTGTCTATCACGCGTGGGTTCTGAAATATCGTGATGAACCTAATATGGCGATGAAGACCTTTAAGTTCTCCATCTATCATCTCATGATCTTGTTTGTGGCTCTGTTGGCAGACCACTATCTACTTTGATAACCGCATTTCTGCTGTTGCTGAATAAGAAAACGGATGCTCTGGGCATCCGTTTTTGTTTGGCTAATTACACAAGCTCACATACTTGAAAGTAAGTAACTCGCTAACAATTAGTCCACTTTGTTCCATGCATCTTGCCAGTGTGAACCGACACCTGGTTCGTACTGAGTTGCTGTTGGAGCCCATTGAACACAGTAGCCAGAGTATGGGAACTCTTTACACTGATAAACGCCACCATCGCTGCTCAGAACCTTTGTTCCTGCTGTGTAAGACTCAATGCTTTCTGGGAACACGAAGTCGTAGTCGCCTGCTGGTGGCGGTGTTTGCTCGTCCATTAGGTGGAAATCAAGCGTGTTCTGATCCACTAAGTTACCTTGGTCATCTTTCGTCACAACCACAAGCATGTGGTGGCCAGCTTCAGACTTAGACAGAGTCAGCTGAACACCTTCAGCTTGTCCGTCTGTTAACTCAGACTTCTGAGATGCAAGTGCTTCACGATGATGGTTGTACACAGTCAATTCAGCTTGAATATCGCCTGTTGCTGCTAGCGTAAGGTCAAGCTGAGTAGGTTGGCTCTCATCGATAATGTACTCTGACTCTAGACCTGTTACTTCTAGCTCATGCTCCGGTTCTGGAGTATCAATCTTGTAGCCGATTTCTACACTGTTAAAGCCAGAGCCCGCTTTTAGATAAACAGGGTTAGTGCCGTAAACGGGGGCGAAATCACCTTGGTCGTTTAATTGACCTGCTTTGATTTGCGTCTGCTCTTGATTGATTTTAGAAGAAAGAGCGTAAGACCAGTTATTGGCTTTGCCTTGCTCAGTACTTTCAATCACAAGCTCAGTGCTGTATGAGGCGTTTTCACCGGATTGGTCGAATACGCGAGTATAAACAGCATCACCAACATTCAGGTCTTGTGTTGGGTTGATTTGACCGCCTTGATCCCAATCCGGGATGATAGGGCCGTCGCCATCAAACTTCACATCGATAACGTTGTAGAAAGCCATTGCAGTATCACCCACATCCCATACCGCAAGGATCACTTGATAACCTTCGCGTTCTGGCACATTACACAAGTGGCTGACTTGCATCGGTGGTTGTTCTCCATTTCCTTCAACAACACAGAATGGCGTTAAGTCAAAAGAACTGCGTGCCAAAGGCTGGTTTGGGTTCCAGTCTGGTTGAGTAATGTAGTATTTCCAGTCGTGAGTCTTGTGATTAGCAGTGAACGTCCACTCGAAGTATTGAGAACCAGACTTGATCGGGCGTTTAACCCAGCGATCGGCTGTCTGCTCGTCCAGCGCTGCCGCTAAAGATGATTGCGCGCTGGCGATTTTTCCATCTGCAGGGCCGACTTCAGGGAAGCCTTCAGGGCCTTCCACACTCTGTGGCTCATATTGGATACCACCGCAGTTGGTGTTTTTTTGTTGTGTATCACTCGCTGGGAACTTACATAGGGCGACACGACTCTCAGCAACGCCATTATTGTATGCCGAAACATAACCGTGACCGAAGCTTGCTCCACTTACGCTAAGTAGCGATAGTGCGATGAGCGATTTTTTTGGGAGTTGTTTCATTATTTGTCCTTACTGTATTTGGCCGACAAAAAAGAGAACACTCCAGCATGCATTGACACTTAAATCCTATTAAGTGGCGGCCCCGCTATCATAGACAGAATAATTGTCGACAGACCGGTGGCTTTGCGTCCTATTCTTTCAAATAGTTTGCCAGAAGTGCGTTTGAGCAAGCGAAATGTAGCCAACCAGTTTTATAAATGCGAATCAATAGATTGAAATGTGGAATGCCAATCTCGAACTTTTAATTCTTAATACAAATTAACTTGCTATATGTTTGGTTCGATAATGTATAAATTATTGATATAAATGAAGAAAGTATTTACTCTAATCGCTTTTGTGAATGTTTTTCGATTGTGATGTTTTGTTCTACACGACAATTGCGCGCATATCAAAACCAAACCTTTGGTTTCCACTAACCAAACCCTGACATGCTATGTATGAAAAGCCGGACAATTGATTGGTATGAATTATATAAAGGAGTCGGTATGGAATTCACAGAACTAGATAGAGACGCGTTATATCAAACGTGGATGTCACAAAAATCGAGAATGCGTATTACGCAGATGGAGTTTTCAAAAAAGCTTGGAATGAACCAGCTTGATTTCTCTAGAGTGCTAAGAGGCGAGACGCCATTAACTATGTCTTTCGTTAGTCACTTTTGTCGTTTACTTCATTTAGAGCCTAGGAATGTGTTTCCTTCACTTAAAGAAGGTAATGAGTCAGGGCCAAAAGTGGTCTACCTGAAAAGTAGAATGAGCGTTGATGGTGAGATCCAAAATGCTTATATCGAAGGAAATCAGGTAATCGTAGAGTATGCACACACCGTTCAGCATGATTAATTTTAAAGCTAGCTCTGAGTTTTAACTCCCCTTTTCTACAAACTTTTCATATAAGGTATGACTTACTCAATTAAATTCCTTAATTTTAACTAAGTGCGTAATGAAACCTCTAAAAGCTTTTTGTTTGTTGCAACCAGCATCTTCTTGTTTGGTTGTGCAGGCGGCTCAATTAAAACCGCAACTAAATTCACCAGTTATAAAGATTTTCAGCCAGGCCCTGACGGAGGTGTTGACTTAGTTTGGGCAAGGATTGGGCTACGTGATGCGCAGCGATTGAAATCCAAGTTAGACGACTATGACTCTGTTGTGATCGACCGAGAAGCAGGCAACAAAGACTTTTCAACTATGATTGATTCGCTAGATGATGCCAAAGATGCGATCAACTATTGGGTTGAACGTTTAGGTGATACTCTACAGAATATTGATGATGCTTAGAAAGAGCCTGTAATGCTAGAGAAAGAGAACCTGATTAAACTTGCTAGAATGCAAATGCCATTTGGTAAATACGCTGGTCGTACGTTGATTGACTTGCCTGAAGAATATTTGCTGTGGTTCGACAAAAAAGGGTTCCCCTCTGGTGAGCTAGGTGACTTATTAAAACTGTGCCTTGCTCTGAAAATTGAAGGGCTTGATAGCGTTGTCAAACCATTGAAAAGAATGTAGTTGAATAGAGAGCTTGCGTTAATCACGTGAGCTTTTTTTGTTTTCAAGTGCTACACAATGCTACATGTATGCTGAAGCTTGAAGAATAGCTGCTCTCTTGTCTTCCTTGAAATTACGCAATCGATAGCGTGTAAATAATGCTATACAGGGTGTTTCTAATATAAAACACAAAAAAAATTGCGTTTATTTTCAATTAGTGATTGAAACTAGGGTTTTTACTAGTTAAGTTACAAGGAACAAGAAGATTAGTGCTGAAAGAAAGTTACGTGAGACAACGTACATTCAGCTCAAGGATAGAAAAAAGGAAGAAGTAAGCAATGTTCCAGACTGATGATGTAAGAATTAACAAAGTAAAAGAGTTATTACCACCTGTTGCTGTTTTAGAAAAGTTTCCAGCGACAGAAGTTGCTTCTTCTACAACCTTTGAAAGCCGCAAAGCGATCCACAATATTTTAGAAGAAAGCGACGACCGCTTGCTTGTTATTGTTGGCCCATGTTCTATTCATGATACAGAAGCCGCTCTTGAGTACGGCAAGCGTTTGAAAGTGTTGCGCGACGAACTTGGCGATAACCTTGAAATCGTAATGCGTGTTTACTTTGAAAAGCCACGTACAACCGTTGGTTGGAAAGGTCTAATCAATGACCCGTACATGAACGACACGTTCAAGCTAAATGATGGTCTTCGTCTTGGACGTAAGCTACTGCTTGACCTAACTGATATGGGAATGCCGACGGCAAGTGAATTCCTAGATATGATCACGCCTCAATACGTTGCTGACTTAATCAGCTGGGGCGCAATTGGCGCACGTACGACAGAATCTCAGGTTCACCGTGAACTGGCTTCTGGCCTATCTTGCCCAGTTGGATTTAAGAATGGTACTGATGGCAACATCAAGATCGCAACAGACGCTATTCGTTCGGCAAGCGCTTCGCACCACTTCTTATCTGTAACTAAGTACGGACACTCAGCAATTATTGAAACAGTGGGTAACCCTGACTGTCATATCATTTTACGTGGCGGTAAAGAGCCAAACTACAGCGCTGAGCATGTAGGTAAAATCAAAGAAGAACTAGCTGCGTCAGGTCTTCCACAAAAGGTAATGATTGATTTCAGCCACGCAAATAGCTCTAAGCAGTTTAAGCGTCAAATGAATGTATCTGATGACGTTAGTGCTCAAATCTCTGGTGGCGACAAAGCTATCTTTGGTGTGATGATTGAATCTCACCTTGTTGAAGGTCGCCAAGATCTTGTTGATGGTAAAGCTGCAACTTACGGCCAATCTGTTACTGATGCATGTATTGGTTGGGCAGATACTGAAACAGTACTTCGCCAGTTGGCAGACGCTGTTGAAGCTCGCCGCAACAAGTAATCTAATCATTATAGCCAGTCACTAAACGACTGAAAATTCAAAGCCCTTATTAGCAATCGCTAGTAAGGGCTTTTTTGTGGTTCTTAGTTGTAAGCGGAAAGTGCCTTGTACTCTTAAATGAGAAAAGACAGTAACTCGTCGACTTTAAGTGACAGTAAAGTTCTATCTTGCTTGGTTTCCACGTTGAGGCGTATCAACGGCTCTGTATTGGACTTTCTTAAGTTGAAGCGCCATGTGCCCATATTCATGCTGAGCCCGTCTGTGTGATCGATCTCAACGGCATCAACTTGATAGTGCGACAACACATAAGCCATGACTTGTTCTGGGTCTGAAACCCTACGATTGATCTCTCCTGAAGAGGGAAATCTATCCATACTCGAATTGGTCAATTGGTGAAGAGATTGTTGAGTTTTCGACATCAGTTCGATAACAAGCAGCCAAGGAATCATTCCTGAATCGCAATACCCAAAATCACGGAAATAATGGTGCGCACTCATTTCACCACCGTACACAGCGTTTAATTCTCGCATCTTCTCTTTGATGAGCGCATGCCCAGCTTTGACTGCAACAGCCTTCCCACCAAGCTTATTGGCGACTTCAATCGTGTTCCATGTCATACGCATATCGTGCAACACGGTGGCGTTAGGCTCTTTTAACAAAAATGCTTCAGCGAGCAACCCGACAATATAGTAACCCTCAATATAATTGCCTTTTTCATCAAAGAAAAAGCAGCGGTCAAAATCACCATCCCACGCAATCCCTAGATCGGCCGAATGTTCTAGCACAGCATCTCGAGTCGCTATTTGGTTTTCTATAATCAATGGATTGGGAATACCATTAGGGAAGTTTTCGTCAGGAGTATGGTGAACCTTGATGAAGGTGATAGGGGCACTGAGTTCGTTAAATTTCTTCTCTAAAGCATCAATGACATGTCCTGCGACCCCGTTTCCTGAGTTAACTACAATCTTCATTGGCGAAAGCTTAGAAGGTGATATATAGGAGAGTAGATGGCCTACATAAGGGGCGAGAACACTGGTTGATCTACTAGAGTTACTTGGTTGTGCATGAACGAACGGTAAATTGCAGTTCAGCTCTTGATTAAGTTCTTCAATGCGTCGTTTGATTTCATCTAAACCACTGTTTTTACTGATGGGGCTAGCGTCTACACCGATCAATTTCATTCCGTTGTAATTGATTGGGTTATGGCTGGCTGTGATTTGTATTCCGCCAATCGCTTTTAGGTGACGAGTCGCAAAGTAGACTTCTTCAGTGCCAGTCATCCCAAGATCAATGACGCTTATCCCGGATTCGATTAAGCCTGCAGTAATGGCTTCTTGCAGTGACAAAGACGTTTCACGGTTATCTCGACCAATAACGACTGGAGGCCATGCACTTAGGGTCTTGGCATTTCCTAACAGGAGATATTCACCAAACGCCTTTCCAAGCAGATAGGTAAACGGCTCATTGATTTGGCTACCAATGATGCCGCGAATGTCGTTGTTCTTAAAGCAGCGAAGATCTAATGTTGGTTTCATTTGATTGTCGCCGCTTCTATTTCAATTTTTTGTTCTGAGACGACGAAGCTTGTTCGCTTCGAACATCTCGCCCATAGCTGTCTTGATATCGAATGATATCGTCTTCACTTAAATGGCTGCCGGTTTGAACTTCAATCATTTCAAGAGGTGTCTCGCCAGGGTTCTCTAGGCAGTGGATGTGACCTAAAGGGATGTAAGTCGATTGATCTTCTTCGACGAGATAGGTTTTCTCATCGTTGGTCACTTTCGCAGTGCCAGCTACTACTACCCAATGTTCCGCTCTATGATGATGCATCTGAAGTGAAAGCTGATGACCCGCTTTTACGGTGATACGCTTAACTTTGTCTCGCTTTCCTAAATCAATCACATCGTATTTACCCCAAGGCCTAAAGACCTCGCGATGATGTACATGCTCCGTTCGACCAGCCTGATTCAGTTGGCTAACAATCGACTTAACACCCTGAACCTTGTCTTTGTTCGCAACCAATATTGCATCTTTGGTCTCGACAATAATCAGGTTATCGACACCTACAGTAGCAACTAGCTTGTTTTCAGCATGGATGTAGTTGTGTTGAGAGTCGACGGTTAACACATCACCTTCAATGACGTTGTTATGCTCATCTTTGTCGCTTACATCCCAGATAGCAGACCATGAGCCAATATCATTCCAACCGACATCCATCGGGATCACAGCTGCGTGCGAGGTTTTCTCCATCACGGCATAATCGATGGAATCACTCGGACTGCTTTTGAATGCTTCAGCATCTATACGGATAAAGTCGAGGTCGGTGTTTTGCTTTGCAAGAGCGAGTTTACAAGCCGCTAATATCTCGGGGTGGTGTTCGGCGAGTTCTTCAAGATAGCGTGATGCCTTAAACATGAACATGCCACTGTTCCATAGGTACTGTTCTGAGCGGATGTATGCTTCTGCGGTTGCTTTATCGGGCTTTTCTACAAAGCACTCAATGTCGTAAGCATAATGGGTTGGTTGGTCTGTAGTGTTGGTTTCTAGTTGTAGGCTAGAGATAAGAGGTTGCCCTTGTTTGATGTAGCCATAGCCAGTCTCTGGAGCATTTGGGGTTATACCGAATGTCACCAGGTTGCCTTGTTTTGCGTAATCAACACCACGGTTAATCGATTGTTGGAATTCAGAGGTTTTAGCTATGTGATGGTCGGCAGCAAGCACTAATAAGATTGGGTCAGCCGCTTCTCCTTTAGTGTCATGAGACTTGGTCAAAGCTTGCAAGGCTGCAAGTGCGATGGCTGGCGCAGTATTTCTACCGACAGGTTCTAACAAAATGCCACTGTGCAGGACGTTAGCTGAGCGAATTTGTTCAGCAGCGATAAAACGATGCTCTTCATTACAGATAATGAATGGCGCATCGCAGCTGCTATCCGTTAGGTGTGCGTCGATACCTTGCAGGCGTTGAAGTGTTTGCTGAAGCATCGACTGTTCGCCAGCAATATTCAGGAATTGCTTAGGATAGAGCTCTCGAGACAGTGGCCAGAGGCGGCTTCCAGAGCCGCCAGCTAGGATGACAGGTAAAATCATAGAGTGGTAATTGTGTGCATTAGAATACTGCCATCATATTACCACGCTTCACGCTCATTATTTATCGATAACCAAGAAGGATGTTGACTATCGATGACCTTCCGTAGGGGAGTTCAACATATCTTTGGGATCGCTAACATTCTGATTATCACCTAGGCTTTGAACGCTGTTATGACCTTGAACATTAGAAAAGTCTTGAGGGTCAATCTTGAGTGTCTGTGTTGGGAACGCGATGTCTGCATTGTGTTTATGAATAATCGCCAGAACCTGTAACAGAACGTCTTGCTTCACCTTGTGGTACCTGATCCAGTTGACCGTTTTTGTGAAGGTGTAGATAAAGAAGTTCAGTGTTGATGGCCCAAATTTGTCAAAGTTAACGATCAACGTTTGTTTGGCATCAATATCTGGGTGGGTCTCGAGCATGGTTCTTACATCATCAACAATGAGCGCCAATTTGTCTGCATCTTGATAACGAAGACCAAAAGTTTCATTGATTCTACGATTCAACATTCTCGATGGGTTCTCTACCACAATACTACTGAACACCGAATTTGGAACGTACAAAGGACGCTTATCAAAAGTGCGGATAATCGTCATGCGCCAGCCAATGCGTTCGACAGTACCTTCGATTTGACGATCGGGAGAGCGTATCCAATCACCGACTTTAAAAGGGCGGTCGAAGTAAATCATCATGCCACCGAAGAAGTTCGACAGTAGATCTTTAGCGGCTAAACCGACGATTAAACCACCGACACCACCAAAGGTAAGCAAACCCGATAGGCTCAGCCCAAACGCCTGCATGATGGTTAAGCCGCCCATCACCATAAAGAACAGTCGAGCCACTTTCGCGATAGCTTGTACTGTGGTTTCGTCTCTGGTTTTCTGCTCTAAGACATACTCTTCAGAGTTACTGATCATTCGCAGCGTAAACCAAACAAACGTAGATATGATCAGTATGTGTTTGAGTGTTCTTAGCCAGTTGATTTCATTACCAAACTGGTCTTGAAGAATCAAGCCAACAGACACGGTAGCAGGCCAGCACCAAAGCAACGTACTGACAGGTGTTTTTAAGGCCTCTAGCAGTAGGTCATCCCAATGGAATTGGGTTTTTTTGACCAAGATTTCTAGGCGATTATGGACAATTCGCCAAGCGACCCAAGCGAAAAAGCTCGCAATAGTGATGAACAGGACGCTATTTGCCCAATCGCTATGGCTCTGGTTGATGTAGGTTTGTACTTGGGTTATGAATTCATTCATTGTGTGTACTGCCGCAGAAATTATGGGTTAGAAATTAGCAGAAATCACTTTTGTTCTCTACCTTTATAAATCAATCGATTAGCTGACAATTGTATCTCTATATGGATATATAGTCGTTTTTTTGTATGAAGACAATTTTGTTATTTGTTTTCGATGCTACGTAGCTTTGTAAGTGGAGTAATAAATGAGTGACAAACAATATGCAGTTATCGGCTTAGGGCGTTTTGGGTTATCTGTATGCAAAGAGCTACAAAGTTCAGGGGCGCAGGTGCTCGCTGTCGATATTGATGAAGAGCGAGTGAAAGAAGCGGCCAATTTTGTTTCACAAGCGATTGTTGCGAACTGCACGAGCGAAGAGACAGTTAAAGAATTAAGGTTGGACGATTACGACATGGTGATGGTGTCGATTGGCTCTGATGTTAACTCCAGTATTCTAACGACGCTAGTGGTAAAAGAATCAGGCGCAAAAGCCGTTTGGGTGAAGGCGAACGATAAGTTTCACGGCAAGATCCTTTCTAAGATTGGTGCCGATCATATCATCATGCCCGAGCGAGACATGGGTATTCGTGTTGCGCGTAAAATGTTGGATAGACGCGTTCTTGAGTTTATCGACCTTGGCAGCGGTTTAGCGATGACGGAAATTGTTATTGGTTCTAATTTTTTGGGTAAGAAACTTGGTGACCTTAAGCTGTGTAAAGAAAATGGTGTCGAGGTACTTGGTTTCAAGCGAGGTCCGAACCTAACTAAAGCACCTGAACTGGATGTGAGTTTAGAAATTGGGGATGTGGTGATCATCGCTGGGCCGAAAGAGACCTTATCTAGAAAGCTACGCAATTGGTAACTGGCAATCGGAAATAAGGTAACAGTATGAATTCGTTGAAACGAAAAGGTACTTTCTACACACTTAAGAGTGATAAAAAGCCACGTAAAGGCTCTGAACCTAAGATTATCCTTACGAGCTTCTTAGGCGTACTTATCCCTTCTGCAATATTGTTGACGCTACCCGTGTTCTCTGTGACAGGTCTAAGCTTTACGGATGCACTGTTTACCGCCACATCGGCGATCAGTGTGACAGGCTTAGGTGTTGTTGATACCGGTCAGCATTTCACCTTGGCAGGCAAAATCTTACTGATGTTCTTGATGCAAGTCGGCGGATTAGGGCAGATGACCCTTTCTGCGGTGCTGCTCTATATGTTTGGTGTTCGGCTCAGTTTGAAACAGCAAGCATTAGCGAAAGAAGCATTGGGACAAGATCGTAAGATTAACCTCAGGAAGTTAGTGAAGAAGATCATCATTTTTGCATTGGTGGCGGAATTTATAGGTTTCGTATTGCTCTGTTTTCGTTGGGTTCCTGAAATGGGGTGGGCAACAGGGAGCTTTTACGCGTTATTTCACGCGATTTCCGCATTCAATAACGCAGGGTTTGCGTTGTTCTCAGACAATATGGTGAGCTTTGTTGACGATCCACTGGTGATCTTTACCTTAGCAGGCTTGTTCATTTTCGGCGGATTAGGCTTTACTGTCGTGGGCGACCTATCGACTAACTGGCGGAAAGGCTTCCAACATCTGCACTTACACACCAAGATTATGCTAACGGCGACACCGACGTTATTGGCGGTGGGTACGGTGATGTTTTGGTTATTGGAGAGAAATAACTCAGCGACGATGGAGGGCTTGTCGACACAAGGGCAGTGGCTGGCGGCTTTTTTCCAGTCAGCGAGTGCTCGTACTGCTGGTTTTAACAGTGTGGATTTGTCTCAATATACACAACCTGCATTGTTGGTGATGATAGTACTGATGTTGATTGGTGCTGGTTCAACTTCAACTGGTGGTGGTATTAAGGTTTCGACATTTGCGGTCGCTTTTGTAGCAACGTGGACCTTCTTACGTCAGAAAAAGCATGTAGTGATGTTTAAACGTACTGTGACCTGGCAAGCGGTAACAAAGTCATTGGCCATTATTGTGGTAAGTGGAGCACTGTTAACCACCGCAATGTTTTTGTTAATGCTTACTGAAAAGGCCGCGTTTGATCGAGTGATGTTTGAGGTAATTTCGGCCTTTGCGACGGTCGGATTGACTGCTGGGTTAACCGCAAACTTAACTGAACCGGGGAAATACATCATGATTGTGGTAATGGTGATTGGACGAATCGGACCTTTGACTTTGGCTTACATGTTAGCTCGCCCTGAGCCTTCGTTGTTGAAATACCCTGAAGATACGGTGCTAACGGGTTAATAACGTTAACAGGCTAAGTTAACCCTTCTTGTTAGTGCGTTAGAAAAACAAAGCCAGCGAATATGCTGGCTTTGTTGTCATAGGCTGTTCGTTAATTGCTGAATGCTTAGCCCTCAAACATCTCAACGTATTCCTCATAGCCTTCTTTTGCTAATTTATCCGCTGGAATAAAGCGCATTGCGGCTGAGTTCATGCAGTAGCGTAAACCTGTTGGCTTTGGACCATCTTTAAATACATGTCCTAGGTGAGAGTCACCAAATTTACTGCGAACCTCTGTTCTCGGGTAAAGCAGCTTGTAGTCAGTAGTCGTTACAACATAAGCCTCGCTGATTGGCTGTGTAAAGCTCGGCCAACCTGTTCCTGATTTGTATTTGTCTTTTGAAGAGAATAAAGGCTCACCCGTTACGATATCTACGTAAATACCTTCCTGCTTGTTGTCCCAGTACTTATTGTCAAAAGGGCGCTCTGTTGCGTCGTCTTGTGTAACATCGTATTGCAGTGAGGTTAGAGAAGCTTTGATCTCTGCATCAGACGGCTTGCTGTATGTCTTAGCATTGGCTGTCGCATTCTTACCGTCGATGATCTGACGGATCGTTTGCGGGTTTTCTTTTCTATCATCGCCGAAGACTTTATCTAGGTACTGATCACGACCAGAAGCGTAGCGGTAGTAGTTATAACGAACTTTGCTCTTCTTGTAATAATCTTGATGGTAATCTTCTGCTGGCCAGAATTTTTCAAACTTAATCAGTTCTGTTTTTAGTGGTTCACCAAAGATCTGAGCTTTGTCTATCTCCATCATGAAGTTTTGAGCGACGTCTTTCTGTTCTTGGTTATGATAGAAAATAGCAGGTCGATATTGTGGACCTCTATCTACGAAAGAGCCTTTGTCGTCGGTTGGGTCGATGTGTTGGAAGAATTGGTCAAGCACCTGTTCATAGCTGACCACATCAGGGTTATAGGTCACATTGATCACTTCGATGTGGCCAGATTTACCCGATGAAACTTGTTTGTAGGTTGGGTTTTCTAATTCACCACCAGAATACCCAGAGATAACGTCTGTCACGCCTGTCAGTTTTTCTAGATCGGATTCTGTACACCAAAAACAACCACCAGCCAGTGTCGCGATTTCAGTTTTACCTGAATTAGCCGTTTTATCCATTGTATTGGCAGTGCCAGTCTGGCTTACAAACAGCGAAATCAGTGGTAATGCAACCACGAGTGATACCAATATTTTAGATAATTTATTCATAGATACCTCATCTTGACGTTTTTCTCATTCGATTTTGAATGTACGAATAGAGACAGGTTTTAGATGGAAAAAATTACACTATTCATGAAAAAAATATCTCAAATAGAAAATCTTGCTCATAAATGCCGCCAGTAGTAGGGTGTAGGCATTGATATAAAATACCAAATAATGATGACGTTTTCGTACATCTAAGGAACAACATGCAAGCAGAAGTTAAATGGGTCGAAGGCTTTAAATTCCTAGGTCACTCTCAATCAGGCCATTCTATTGTTATGGATGGAAGCGGCGGTGCTACAGCGCCAAGCCCTATGGAGATGGTGCTCATGGCCGCTGGTGGTTGTAGCTCTGTTGATGTAGTGGACGGTTTGAAATCTGCAGGCCAGAACATCACTGGTTGTAATGCAAAACTTGAAACAACACGCCGTGAAACCGCACCAAAAATCTTTACCGTTATTAATATTCATTTTGAAGTATCGGGTGACAACCTTGATCCTGAGCTTGTTGCTAAAGTCTGTGCGGATTCATTAGAGAAATACTGTTCAGTATGTCTGATGCTAGGTGCAGGCGTAGAGATGACTCATAGTTGGGAAATCGTCTAGTCTTCTGATTGTACAGCTTGGCGGTAGGCTAATCTTTACGGCTTACGGCTTACGGCTTATCGCTTGCGGTTTATAGGCATAGCCAGATAAAGAAAAGGGCGGAGCACTTTAAAGTGCTCCGCCCTTATTATTTTAACTAAGGTAGAGTGCTGTTATTCAGCAGCTTCTACGATAACTTCTTCAACTTTGACTTCTTCTTGGTATTCAAAACCAGGGATCGTTGCGTCAACACGACGGTTTTGAGCACGACCTTCAGCTGTAGCGTTTGATGCAATTGGATTCTCTTCGCCTTCACCTGAAGCTGTAATACGGTCTGCTTCAATGCCTTGCTCTTCGATGTATGCGGCTACAGCAGCAGCACGTTTCTTAGAGATCATTAGGTTATACTCAGCTGCACCTGTTGAGTCTGTGTGACCAACAACAGCTACTGAAGACTGAGGGTGAGCTTTTAGTACTTCAACTAATGGCATTAGCGCAATTTTACCATCTGTAGATAGTTCAGTGCTGTTAGTTGCGAACATTTCTTGAGAGTAGCTCTCTGTTTGCGCTTTAGTTACAACGACAGCCATCTTCTCTTCAACGACAACTGCAGGCTCTGTGATTGGCTCAGATGGCGCTTGAGTCACTGCTACTGCAGAAGCTGTTGCAGCCGCCGCTGATGCTGTTGTGTTGCCAGTACCGAAGTTGTAGCTAACACCGACTGATAGTAGGTTCGAGTTCAGGTCTTGAACGTAGTTGTCGTCGAAATCATCAAAATATTGGTATTCAACACGAACTGCCCAATCAGAAGAAAGCTGCTTCTCTAGACCGATGCCAGCAGAAAGAACAACGTCATCTTCGCCACCGTGTGAAATGTAAGCAGGACCTGCTTTAAAGAATACGTCGAATTCTTGTTGTACTGCTAGGCGGTACATTGGAGTCAATGAGATGGCAATGATTGGGTCGCTGAATTGGCTTGTAGTACCATTTTTTGTAAAACTAGTTTTGTAGTCTCCAAGGAAATCAGAGCTTAATTCAATACCAAACTTGTCTGAGAAGTTATAGCCAGAGTAAATACCTGCGCCGATTGCATCATCATCACACTTCGTACCGTCAACACACGCACTGTCTAACCAGCCCATGCCCACTTTTGCACCCACATAAGTGGTTGCAGCGATAGATGGAGCCGAAGCCAATCCCGAAGCAGCGATGACAGCACACATGATTTTTGACAGTCTTTTCATAATCTTATCCTTGGGTTTATTTTTTATTTTTGTCTGAACCTGCTTATAAAAGATAACTTACTGGTTTACGACACTGCTAAAGTAAGTAAATCAAGGCGTTGGCTCAGGTTGAAACGATTTAGAATTCATTGACGTATTGTTAATCTGATTGCGTATTGGAGTCAATGAAATTGTTAAAAATTATATATTTAAGGTGCTATTTACTGATTTGTTTGTCAATTAAATGTTGTCTTAAATGTTGGAAAACAAAGAAACCTCGTATCACGGTTAGTTGATACGAGGTTTTAAGTTTTATTCTGACGAATTATTAGGTTACATAATTGGATTTGCTTGAATTATGGACGATCACCCTCAAGCAATCGCTTTTCGATATCTGCAATCACTCCAGGTAGGTCTGCAATGGTATCGATCAGGTAGTGCGGGTTTGATTTGTTTAGCTTAACGCTTGCTTTTTCACGTGCAGCTGTAAGTGTTGTCTCGTCTGCATCTAAATATTCTTGGTATGTTAAGCCTGCTTCGTTACCCGATAATACAAGTCCAACTGTCCACATGCCTGCGTTGTGACCTTCATCGATACCAGGTGCTGCATCATCTACTTTCACACACGCTGAAACGCTGGTTACGGCAAGGTCGATTACGTTTTTAAGTGCCATAAATGGAGCAGGGCGACCGCCTTGAGGTAGGTCATCGGTTGCTACGATGTTGTCAGGGTGGTAACCGTAATCTGCAGCCGCAGGGATTAGCACATCCATCACTTCACGTGGGTAACCTGAACAAGACCCGATCTTCACGTTCTTCTCTTTTAAGTTATTGACCACTTCTATCGCGTTTAAAATTGGAGCTGCGTGATCGGCTACTTTCGCTTTTTGAAGAGGCATGAATGCCGCGTAGATCGCGTCAACATCTTCACTTGTCATGGAGCGTCCGAATTGAGCCTTCCAACGAGCGTCAACGGCTGGAATTCGACCAACTGCTTGGATGTGGTCCCATTTGCCGATCCCCATAGGTTCACGCGCTTCTGCTAAGTCGATATCAAAGTCGAAACCTTGTCTGAATGCTTCAACAAAGATGCTGGTTGGAGCAAACGATCCAAAATCAACGATAGTGCCAGCCCAGTCAAAGATAACCGCTTGGATAGGTGATGTCGTGTTCATAATAGTGTCCTATTGTGTGTCACTTCCCGCCTGTTTAAAACTCAAAGGTTCAATCGGGAGGTTACGGGTTGTTTTAGGTTATTGGTTGCTTGAAATTATTGCTTCAAGGCACGCTTTAAAAGGAGATTCAAAGGTATTCAAAGTCATTGCAGACTTTTGCTATCGCTTTTTCGAATACAGTCAGAGCGATTTCTAGTTCGCTGCGGCTGATGATCAATGGTGGGCTTAACTGAATCACGTTACCTTGTGACACCTTAAAGCTCAGGCCATCGTTCAGGCATTGGTAAAGTACTGCTTCTGCTTCGTCGAAAGCTCTGGTCTTAGTGATATGGTCGGTGACCAATTCCACGCCCCAAAGCAGGCCGATGCCGCGAACGTCACCAATAACTGGGTATTTCTCTTTCATTTGAAGCAGCTGCTCACGCATAAATGCGCTGTCGGCTTGTACTTTTTCAAGTAGGTTTTCTTGCTCAATCACTTCCATGGTGGCGAGTGCTGCCGCGCAACCAAGTGGGCTTTTTTCATGGGTGTAGTGACCAAGGGATACTTGCGCTGCCGTGTTGTATTTGTCTTTAGTGATCATGGCTGCGATTGGAACTAAGCCGCCGCCAAAACCTTTACCGATACAAAGAATGTCAGGTTCGATATCAAAAGCTTGGTGAGTGAACCATTCGCCACTGCGACCCATACCGTTTGGAATGTCGTCGATGATCAACATGACGTTATGCTTATCACAAATCTCACGGATGCGCTTCCAGTAAGCTTTGCTTGGTACTTGCACGTCTGTGTTACGAACTGCTTCTGCAATGAAGGCACCAATGCCACCTTCTTTTTCAATCACATATTCTAGGTAATCGGCGTAGTGCACATCGCATGCAGCCTCACTTTCACCGCCTGCGTTTTGCCCACGAAGCGGGAAAGCACCACGGTAGGAAACCGCTGGTGGAATACGTTCTACGCCAGCCATTAACGGCCCCATACCCTCGCGAAAACAAGCTTCACCACCCACTGAAATTGCATCCAGTGACGCGCCGTGGAATGAATCCCATAGCGACACTACTTTGAAGTTGTTGGTGACATGTCGAGCCAGCTTGAGCGCCATACCAATAACTGAAGTACCACCGGGAGCAAACAACACGCGATTCAAATCACCACCGCAGATCTGTGTGAGTTTCTCAGCACACTGAACGGCCGTCTCATTGGTGAAGCGACGTGGTGAAAATGGCAACGACGCCATTTGCTGAGTCACTTTATTAATAATATGTGGGTGGCCATAACCAAGCTGATGAACATTGTTACCGTGAAAGTCCATGTACTTTTTGCCCGTCGCATCTTGAATGTAGATGCCTTCGGCTGCTTCAAGTGTGTCTAGGCAAGGCGTTGACATGGCTTGATGAAGAAACACGTCAGAGTCACGCTTTAACATCGCTTGAGTCGCATCATCGTTTAGTGATTCGTTCCATTTTTCGCGTGCTGGCGTGGTATTCACATCGCCTTCGCTTCGAAAGTGCGTCGCCTTTAGAATCGGCTCTTGATTGGTCGTCGTCATTATTTGATGTCCCAGTACATAGCGTTTTTCACCGCGCCAATGAGAGCTTCAATGTCTGACGGGTAAACTTCACCGATGTTACCGATTCGGAAGCAGTCTGCGTTTGAAACCTTGCCCGGATAAATCACAAATCCTTGCTCTTTCAAACGGTCATAGAATTCTTTGAATTGGTAATCGCTATGAGTTGGAGAATAGAAAGAAGTAATGATAGGTGAATGAAGGTCATCATTAAGCAGTGGTTCAAAGCCAAGGGAACGCATACCTGCAACCAATGTGGTTTGGTTGGTTTGGTAGCGACTATGACGAGCTTCGATGCCGCCTTCTTGTTCCAATTCAAGTAGAGCTTGGTAGAAAGCGCGCACTGTATGAGTCGGAGAGGTGAAGCGCCATTTACCATGGTTGCTTTCCATGCAGTGCCACTGGTCAAACAGGTCAAGGCTTAATGAGCGAGCTTGGCCTTTGCACTTCTCTAGTTCTGACTGCTTTGCAATAACAAAGCCGAACCCAGGTACACCTTGAATACACTTGTTTGCCGAGCTGATCATGTAATCGATACCTAAGTCAGCAATATCCATAGGAATTCCACCAAAGCTCGACATCGCATCTAGAATGACGGTTTTGTTGTGCTGTTTTGCCAATTTGGCAATTTCTTCAATTGGATTCAGCATACCCGTAGTGGTTTCACAGTGGACAATCGCTACGTGAGTAATGTCTGAATCCATGGCCAATGCCGTTTCCATTTCGTTCAAGTCAGGTTGTGATGTTTCACCTGGGGAAACGACATGGCATGGAATGTTTAAGTATTCTGCGATTTGAGCAATCCGAGCCCCATACGCACCGTTGTCAACAACAAGAAGCTTACCGCTTTTAGAAATAACGCTACCGATTGTTGCTTCAACTGAAGCGGTGCCGCTACCTTGCATTAGTACGCTCGTGTAACCCGTTTGCTTAGTCGCCGAAGTCACTAGCTTGCTACGAATCACTTCAACAACGTCTTTGTTGTATTCATCATCCCAAGTACACCAATCTTTTAGCATCGCTTGGCGAACGGTTTCAGAAGTAGATAGAGGACCCGGTGTCAGTAGTAGGTATTCGTTTCTCATGTTCAATTCTCGTTATCTGTGTTTTGGACTATACCAATATTTACGGTTACTTTAACAACCAATTTAAACGGTCGTAAATAGCCCAAACGTTATTTTCACAAAAGCTTCATATTCAAATTTGTCACTTGTGTTGAGAAAATTTCCGATCTTTAAATTGCCATTTTTTGTTCATTTAACCGTCATAAAAGTCGATTAGGTTAATACTCATCATCTGGTACATACCAACGTAAAGGCGTGTACTAGTCACCTAAATGAATTTATGGGTATAGGTGCCTCTTGATGAGGCTTCTAACTTAAGAAACGTTAAACCTAGGCAGCTTTAAACCTCGATAACTTTTAATTTTGGCAACTTCTCACTTTAGAGTTGAGCCTGACTGGAGAAAATGATGAAAAACCGTTTTATGAAAGGATCACTTGCAGCGTTAGTAACTCTACTCGCTGGTAATGCTTATGCAGCACAGGAAGTGACGGTTTACACCGCTTTTGAAACTGACATTTTAGCGAAATACAAGAACGCATTTGAAAGTGAAAACCCAGACATCAACATCAGGTGGGTACGTGATTCAACTGGGATCATGACGGCAAAATTATTGGCCGAAAAAAACAACCCGCGCGCAGAGGTAGTTTGGGGACTTGCTGGTTCTTCAATGGCACTGCTTAAAGAAGAGGGCATCCTGAAACCTTATACGCCTCAAGGTGTAGAAGCATTACGCGCTAACCTTAACGACCCGCAATCTACTCAAGCTTGGTATGGCAACGACGCATTTTTCAATGCGGTTTGTTTCAACGAAGTAGTTGCTAAGCAATTGAAACTACCTGCACCTAAATCTTGGGATGATCTAACAAAGCCTATCTACAAAGGACACATTGCAATGCCAAACCCAGCGTCTTCTGGTACCGGCTACATGCAGGTTTCGGCTTGGTTACAAAACATGGGTGAAGACCAAGGTTGGAACTACATGCAGAAGCTAGACCAAAATATTGCTCACTACACGCACTCTGGTTCTAAGCCATGTGTTCAAGCGGGCATGGGTGAAGTCGCTATTGGTATTTCTATGGCGAGCCGTGGCGCTAAGCTGAAAACTCAAGGCGCTCCACTTTCAGTTATTACGCCTGAAGGCATCGGATGGGAATCTGAAGCGGTAGGCCTTGTTAAGCCTTCTGATGCAGCACAACGTGTTATCGATTGGTCTATTTCTAAAGCGGCAAACGAGCTTTACATCGAAATGTACCCAGTTGTTGGTCACCAAGATGTGACAGGCAAAGCAGAGAACTTCCCTAATGTAGAAAAGAACATGGCAAAAATGGACTTCGCTCGCATGGGCAGCGAACGTGCCGACGTTCTTAAAACATGGTCTGAGAAGTTTGATGCTAAATCAGAGCCAAAATCTTAATCTGACGACCTATTCAGTTACGTAACTATTTAACTATTTAGCTCATTAGAAGTTAGAGATCAGTAAAGGAAGGCTTCGGTCTTCCTTTTTTAGTTTACGCCTTTAGGTTTTAAGTAAGGTACAACAAATGACAAAGCACTACTCATATTGGTTCAAGCAAGCGTTAGAACAAGAGTTTGGCAACATCAATGAGGGGCTAGATTCGGCGAAGTCGCTCCAAAAAGACGTCAACTGTGATATCGCCATTGTTGGCGGTGGCTATACGGGTTTATGGACGGCGATTTTAATCAAACAACAGCAACCCGAAAAGCATGTTGTCGTGATTGAAAAAGGTCTATGTGGTAGCGGTGCTTCTGGTGCGAACGGCGGTTGCATGCTGACGTGGTCAACTAAGTATCCGACGCTGAAAAAGCTCTACGGAAAAGAACAAGCGAAATGGTTGGTTAAGGAATCGGAAAAGGTTATATACGAGATTGAAGCCTTCTGTAACGAACACAAGATTGACGCGCATCTATATCGAAGCGGTACTTACTACACGGCGACCAATGAAGCGCAAAAGGGTGGAATGGAGCCTGTTGTTAATGAGCTGGTTAAGCAGGGTATCAATAGCTGGAAGAAGTGCGACAATTCTTTGGCTGATAAAGCGGGATCTGATCGCCACATTGAGGGTTACTACTCAGAAGCTGCGGGTAGTGTGCAGCCAGCGTTATTGGCGAGAGGTTTGCGCCGAGTCGCGCTCGAACTGGGTGTTGAAATTCACGAAAACACAGAGATGACATCACTCGACTATGGCTCCCCAGCTCGAATTCAAACCAAAGGCGGTTCCGTATTTGCGGATAAAGTGATTTTGGCACTCAATGCGTGGATGCTCGATCACTTTAAAGAGTTCAAACGCAGCATTGTGGTTGTCTCTTCAGATATGGTAATGACCAAGCCTATTCCTGAAAAGCTCAAGCAATTTGGCCCAGAGAAAGGGGCGGCGGTGGTGGATTCGCGTATCTTTGTCCACTACTACCGAGATACCCAGGACGGACGACTCATGTTGGGCAAAGGCGGCAATAAATTCTCGTTCGCCAATCAAGTTGAAAGCATGTTTAACCAAACGACCAACTACCTGCCGATTCTCAATCAATCGTTCCAAAAACTGTTCCCTAAATTGGAACAAAGTGAATTCGATTACAACTGGTCTGGCGGCTCAGATCGTTCGGTCACCGGATTGCCATTTTTCGGTAATCTAAAAGGCCAAAGCAACATCTATTATGGGCTTGGTTATTCAGGCAATGGCGTTGCTCAAACCCGTATGGGCGGAAAAATTTTGTCTTCAATGGTACTCGATATCGACAATGCTTGGACACGAAGTGGTTTAACTAAAGGCCCGTTAGGACACTTCCCGCCAGAGCCATTTCGTTGGGTAGGTGCGATGATGGTGCGTGATGCGGTGCGAAGAAAAGAGAACGCGGAAGATTCTGGTAACACGCCATTGTGGCTAGATAAACAGTTATCCAAACTCGCAGGTGCGGCGGGCAAAGCCGACAAGGTTGAATCATAGATTAATCTAACGTTTAAATTAGAAGTTTACATTTAGGCTCTCAGTGATTTATGGGCAAGTCACTGAGGGCTTTCAACGTTGAACAAACTTTTAATGCTGAACAAATAGCAATCTTTAATGCTTATTATATCTGCAATATAACTGTCATTTAGCTACTATAAATTTGTCACTCAACTGCAATATTCTCAGTTTAAATTTGGTATATACCATATAGAGAGTGCTGTAGTATGAGCAACCAAACTTATTTGAATATTGAAAACGTTGTAAAGCAATTTGGCCAATTTACAGCGTTAAAAGACATCTCCCTATCGATAGATAAAGGCGAGTTCGTCTGCTTCCTTGGCCCATCTGGCTGTGGAAAAACCACCTTATTACGTGCGATTGCAGGTCTAGACTTGCCAACTTCAGGTTCTATTGAGCAGAACGGTAATGATACGACCTTCTTGCCACCAGAAAAGCGCGACTTTGGCATCGTGTTCCAATCTTACGCTTTGTTTCCAAATCTCACTGTAGAAGAAAACATTGCGATTGGTCTGAAAAATCAAGGCATGTCGACCAAAGAAGCCCTTGAGACGGTTGAGTCTTGGTTAGAGACCATCGGCTTACCAACGTCTGGCCAAAAGTACCCAAATCAGCTATCTGGTGGACAACAGCAGCGTGTTGCTCTGGCTCGCGCATTAGCGTTGTCTCCAGGCTTGTTGCTACTCGATGAACCGCTGTCTGCGTTGGATGCGAAGGTAAGAACACATCTGCGTGACGAGATCTGCCAACTGCAACGCAAGTTGGGTATCACCACTATCATGGTGACGCACGACCAAGATGAAGCCTTAACGATGGCAGACCGAATTGTGGTGATGAACCATGGTGTCATTGAGCAAGTAGGTGCCCCACAAGAGATCTACCAAAAACCCGTCAGTCGTTTTGTGGCTGAGTTTGTTGGCAGCATGAACTTCATTCAAGCTTCTGTCGCAGCGCAAGGCAAGATACGTATTGCTGAGTCGATGTTACCGTTGCCGGGTTTAGATAACCTCACGCCAAAACTTGGTGATGTTTTCGATATTGCCGTTCGTCCAGAGCAAATCCAGTTTGTGGATCGTTTTAGTGAGTCATTACCCGTGAGAATCGTATCAAGCGAATTCTTAGGGGCGTTTTATCGTGTTGAGTGTCAATTGCAACATGACTCCACGGCGAAAGAGATCATCGTTGATGTATCAGTCAAAGAGTTCAATCGATTGAAGCTGCGTCGCAGTGATATTCGTTATGTGGCGTTTGACCAAGAAGGCCTGAGAGCTTACCCATCGAAAAGCCTGCAAGTGATGAAAGACGAGGCGGCGTAAATAATCATGGAATCGACTCAAATGATGCAATCTAAGCTGCTAATTCAACGACGAGTACAGCCTTTTCTTGCTCGATTAAGTAAAGACAACGTAATCCTATTTGGGCTGTTGGCCTTTTTGTCTGTGTTCATGACGCTGTTTATCCTGATGCCACTGTGGGCAATGTTGAAAAAAAGCGTTCAGAATGCAGACGGAGAATTTGTAGGATTACAGAATTTCGCAACGTATTTTGCTTCTCAAAGCATGTGGCAGTCGGTAGGCAATACGTTCACGCTTGGGTTGTTAGTGACCGTTGTCGTGGGAGTATTAGCGTTTGGCTATGCCTATGCTTTGACTCGTTCATGCATGCCTTTTAAGGGGCTTTTTCAGGTGTTGGGTTCAGCGCCGATTCTGGCTCCTTCATTGCTTCCAGCGATCAGTTTGATCTTCTTATTTGGTAATCAAGGTATCGCTAAAGAAGTCTTAGGTGGTAACTCGGTGTACGGCTTGATTGGTATCTCACTGGGCCTGATATTCTGGACGTTTCCACACGCCTTAATGATTCTGACTACTTCATTGAGAACGTCTGACGCTCGTCTGTATGAGGCGGCACGTGCACTCAATACTTCATCGCTAAAAACCTTCTTCATGGTGACGTTACCTGCGGCAAAATACGGCTTGATAAGTACCTTGATCGTTGTGTTTACGCTGGTGGTTTGTGATTTTGGTGTGCCAAAGGTGATCGGTGGTAGCTACAACGTTCTGTCTACCGATATCTTTAAGCAGGTAGTAGGGCAACAGAATTTCTCTATGGGCGCGGTGACCAGCATCCTATTGCTATTGCCTGCGTTGCTTGCGTTTACCGTTGACCGCTGGGTTCAAAAGAAACAAAAGAGCTTGTTTGATACTCGCTCCGTCGCTTACCAACCAGAGCCAAACACTCTACGTGATGGCGTGTGTTTACTCTATTGCACCGTAATTTCAGTGGCTGTTGTTATCGTGCTAGGCATGGCGATATACGGATCTATGGTCACTTTCTGGCCTTGGAATAAAACGCTAACGCTAAATAACTATAACTTCGCAGAGATGAGTACTTATGGTTGGACGCCATTTTTCAACTCTTTAACCCTCGGTGCTTGGACTGCGATTATCGGTACCGTATTGATTTTCTTAGGCGCGTACTGCATTGAGAAAGGCCGCGCATTTGGTCCTGTTCGTCAGGCAATGCAAATGCTCAGTGTGGTACCGATGGCCGTTCCGGGTATGGTGTTGGGTTTGGGGTATATCTTCTACTTTAATGATTTGAGTAACCCACTAAACTTCTTATATGGCACGATGGCGTTCTTGGTGATTAATACGGTGGTTCACTACTACACAGTCGGCCACATGACAGCGTTAACCGCATTAAAACAGCTGCCTGAGGAAATAGAAGCGACGGCGGCTTCGGTTAACCTACCGCAATACAAGCTGTTCTTTAAAGTGACGGTGCCGGTTTGTTTACCTGCGATTTTAGATATTGCGACATACCTGTTTATTAATGCACTTACCACGACATCTGCGGTAGTATTCTTGTATTCTACCGATACGATACCTGCGTCAGTTTCAGTACTGAATATGGATGATGCGGGGCAAACGGGTGCAGCAGCTGCCATGGCGGTGATGATCATGATATCGGCAGCGAGCGCGAAGTTGATTCATATGTTAATCAACAAGTTATTCGAGAAGCGCACCCAAGCTTGGCGTAAACGCTAGCGAACCATTTTATATTGCAGTTGGCCAAGGAGTGGCTGACGACAAGAACAAGAATAGAAGGAAATGAAGTGCAGTACGTAAAAATCAAAGATGTCGTCGTAGAGCAGATAGAGTCGGGGATGTTAACACCACGACAGAAGCTGCCTGCGGAGCGAAAACTGGCTGAATCGTTTGATACAACACGAGTTACGTTACGTGAAGCCTTGTCTTCACTTGAAGCGGAAGGACGAATTTATCGAGAAGACCGACGTGGTTGGTTTATCTCTCCAGCGCCACTGCGCTACGATCCAACACAAACGCTGAACTTCACGAATATGGCTTTGTCGCAGAATCGTAAGCCAAAAACAGAGTTGGTGGCGGCGAAAGGCATGTTAGCAACCAAGGAAGCAACTAGGCTTCTTGAGCTGCAACCTTTTTCGGATGTTTATCGAGTAGACAGAGTTCGTTACCTTGAAGACAGGCCCGTTGTGTATGTGACCAACTACATTCGACCTGAGCTGTTCCCTAACTTGCTTGATTATGACTTGTCGAAATCGTTGACGGACATCTACCGCGAGCACTTTGGTGTGGTGTATCAGAAGATCCGTTACCGAGTGAGCACAACGTCTTTGCTTGGCGAAACAGCGCAAGCCCTGCGCGCGACTTCTGGCTCTCCGGCTATGGTGGTTGAGCGTGTTAATTACAATCAAGACGGTGATTTGATTGATTGCGATATTGAATATTGGCGTCATGACGCGATCAGCATCGAGTCGATCGCACAGCTAGAGCGCTAGTCATACGTTATAACGTTGGCATATCTGCAATTATGCAGGATTGCCCAATTGAAACGCTCAAAGGTCTCTTATTCGGAGGCCTTTTTTATCACCTGTTGTCAGCCGTTGTGCTAATTCATCAATAATTTAGGAATGAAATGGAATTCTCTGCGATTGTAATCGTGATCATTTCGGCTTTGCTTCACGCGGGTTGGAACGTTCTAGGTAAATCTAATCAAGGCTCGGGCTCGTCTTTCTTCTTAGCCTCTGGCTTTGCCGCCGCAGCGATATTGACGCCTTACTTGATCTGGTATGTTCACAGTGTTGGACTGTCAAATATCTTACTTCCATTCTGGCAACTGGTTTTCTTGAGTGGGATCTGTCAAATCATCTATTTGATTGGGTTAGGCGCGGCCTATAAACAAGCTGATATCGGTGTGATTTACCCAATGGCACGGGCACTGCCTGTGTTGATGGTGGGTTTAGGCACGGTGTTGATAGGCTATGAATTGTCGGCGAATCAATGGATTGGGTTCACTTTGATTACCTTGGGTTGTTTGTTTGTACCACTTAAGAAGTTTTCAGATCTTAGGTTAAAAGCGTATCTCAACTTTGGCGTACTGTGGGCGTTGATCGCGGCCATTGGTACCACGGGCTATTCCATCATTGATAAAGAAGCGCTTTTGTTACTCGATCCTTTGAGCACACCAGTTATAACTAACAAGCACACCGCGATTTTCTATCTAGGCATTCAGTTTTGGGCGATTGTGATTCCACTGAGCCTGTGGTTGCTCGTGTCGAATCAAAAAATCGAATTTCATAATGCTTGGTTATTGCGTAAAAGAGCAACACTTGCTGGCATCATGATGGCTTCGACTTATGGCTTGGTGCTGTTTGCGATGACCATGACTGAAAATGTCAGCTTGGTTGTCGCTCTAAGGCAAGTAAGCATCATCTTCGGCGTAGTGATGGGGATCTACTTTTTAAAGGAAAAGTGGCACGCCACTCGCGGTGTAGGTGTCTCTTTTATTATTGCAGGCTTAGTTATCTCACTGACTTAAAAGGTTTTTTAATTTCCTTTCCTACTTACAATGTGACTTTTCAGTCACATTGCCCTTATTGATAGCAAACGTTTTACTAATGTTAAAGATGTGATCCTTCTCATAGACAAGGCTGTAAAGTTACCGGTAACATTCACCTCAACGTTACCGGTAACATATAATAACAAGCCGGACTCTGTGAAACTCATAAGGATACCCAAATGAAAGCTCTGACTAAAACGCTGATTGCCGCTTCCCTCACTGGTCTATTTGCTACTTCAGCAATGGCTGCAGACTTTAAACTTAAGATTCAATCTTCAGATCCGTCTGGCGATTTGAACTTCAAGGTTCAGCAGAAGTGGGCTGAGCGAGTAGAGACGATGTCTAACGGACGTATTGATATCGATCTACTTCCTGTTGGCGCTGTGGTTAAGCACACAGAAACGCTTGGCGCGATCAAGATGGGCATCCTAGATGGTCACATCACAGCAACAGGTTACTTCTCTGGTAAAGATCCAGCTTTTGGTCTTATCGGTAACATGGTTGGTGCATGGTCAGACACAACACAGCTGCTTCAGTACATGAACTACGGTGGTGGTAATGAGCTAATGACTGAACTGTACAAGCCTTACGGTGTTCAGTTCGTTGGTGCTTCAACAACCGGCGTTGAATCATTCATTTCTAAAAAGCCAATCGACGGTGTAGCGGATCTTAAAGGTCTTAAACTGCGTGCGCCTGAAGGCCTAGTACAACAAGTATTTGCAGCCGCGGGTGCGACTCCAGTAAACCTGCCAGGTTCTGAAGTATTTACTGGCCTAAGCAAAGGCGTAATTGATGCAGCGGACTACACGGTATTCTCTACCAACCAAAAAGCGGGCATGAACGACATTGCAACACACCCAGTTCAACCGGGTTTCCATTCACTACCGCTTATCGATATCTCTATTTCTCAGAAGAAATGGGACAAGATGCCAGCTGATCTACAAACAATGCTGCAAACATCAGTGCGTGACTTCTCTTACGACATGACGACTCAGCTGAAAATGGCTGACCAAGCGGCACTTAAAGAAGCTCAAGCGAACCCAGAAATCACTATCCACGATTGGTCTCAAGAAGAGCGTAAGAAGTTCCGTGAAATCGCGAAAGGCCAATGGAAAGTATTTGCAGAGCGTTCTGATAACGCAGGAAAAGTTTACACCTCAGTGACTGTGTTCCTAGAAGAAAACGGCTTACTGTAATTTAAACTTAGTTTACTGACGGGGGAGGGCATTGCTCTCCCGTATTCTCCCAGGATATTTGGCCCATGACAGACAAAACTCCCCATGCCCCAGCTGAAAACGACGAGCAACCAAGAAATGCGCTTGATCGTTTTGTTATAAAGTTCAGTAATCTCGTGAGCTGGTTTTTTATCTTTACTGTATTGATTTCATTTTATGAAGTTGTGATGCGTTACGCATTCGATGCCCCGACCACATGGGTACATGAAACAGCTTCTTTCATCGGTGGTTCTTTATTCATTATTGGTGGTATCTACGCGTTTGCTGCGAATAAGCACGTGCGTGTGGTTCTTATCTACGATTCAGTGTCTAACCAAGCACGCAAATATCTTAATCTTGTTCACCACATTGTTGGTTTGGCCTTTGCTGGCATGCTCGCTTATGCGGCTTACTTCACCGCAGAGGAAGCATGGTTTGCACCATGGGGTGAATTCCGCCTTGAAACATCAGGTTCAGTGTTAAACGCGCCTTATCCTGCGCTGCTGAAAGGCCTGATCTTTGTCGTTTTGTGTGTTCTTGTTGTCCAGTTTGTATTGCACCTAATCCAAGAGTTGATGGGTCTAAGGAAGAATGACGATGTTTGATTTATCTTCTATTGGTATCGCATGGGGCAGTTTGCTCATGCTGGTTATGATGATTGGCTTGCTACTGACCGGTATGCAGCTAGCGTTCGTAACAGGCTTTGTCGCGATTTTCTTCACTCTATGCTGGTTTGGCCCTGATGCCTTACCTTTGATCGCAAGCCGTACCTACAGTTTTGCTTCTGGTTATGTGTTCTTAGCAGTACCGATGTTCGTTTTGATGGCGGCTTTATTAGACCGTTCGGGCATTGCTCGCGATTTGTTTGATGCAATGAAATCTGTCGGCCGTAAAGTTCGTGGTGGTGTGGCAGTACAAACCTTATTAGTCGCGGTTCTATTGGCTTCCATGTCCGGTGTTATCGGGGGTGAAACGGTATTACTGGGTATTCTCGCACTGCCACAAATGCTTCGTTTAGGTTATGACCGTAAGCTTGCTATTGGTACAACCTGTGCAGGTGGCGCACTTGGTACCATGCTTCCGCCAAGTATCGTACTGATCATCTACGGTATGACAGCTAGCGTATCGATTGGCGACCTGTTCAAAGCTTCTTTCTTGCCAGCGTTTATCCTTGCGGGCTGTTATATCGGTTACGTATTGATTCGCTGTAAGCTGAATCCTTCTCTGGCTCCTCTTCCGAGTGATGATGAGACAGAAGAAGATATCGCAAATCAGCCAAGCTACTTCAAGGCTCTGTTCTTCCCACTGCTTTCTGTAGCAACAGTTCTAGGCAGTATCTACACGGGTATCGCTTCAGTAACAGAAGCGTCTGCATTGGGTGTGGTTGGTATCATGATCAGTGCGCTAATCCGTGGTGAACTGAACTTCAGCATGTTGAAAGAGAGTGCCATCGCAACCATGCGTACCTGCGGCATGATCATGTGGATTGGTATCGGTGCAAGCGCATTGGTTGGTATCTACAACCTGATGGGCGGCATTGATTTTGTTGAAGAAACCATCCTTGCGCTCAGTGGCGGTAACGCGACAGTAACGCTATTAATCATGATGGCTATCTTACTGGTTCTAGGCATGTTCCTTGACTGGGTAGGTGTGGCACTTCTAACAATGCCAATCTTCGTTCCGATCATCACTGGCCTTGGGTTCGACCCAGTTTGGTTCGGTGTTGTGTTCTGTCTAAACATGCAGGTGTCGTTCTTGTCACCACCATTTGGTCCAGCGGCTTTCTACCTGAAATCGGTAGCACCAAAAGACATCAGCTTAGGTGAGATTTTCTCTTCACTACTGCCGTTCATTGCACTTCAAGTATTGGTGCTGGCACTGGTTATTATCTTCCCTCAGCTCGCGCTTTGGTGGCAATAACAGCAAAGGTTCCTGAGCGAATCTAATGTTCAGGAACCGATCATCAGCAACACAAGTTTAACTATTAGATTCGATTGTCAGCCCCTGTTTTGGTTGGGGCTTAGGGAAGGCTTGCCTTATGAAAAGCAAAAAAATACTCGTGATGGGCGTATCTGGATGCGGAAAAAGCCTAATTGGTAGCCGTATCGCACAGGCTTTAGATCTTCAATTCTTTGATGGCGATGACTTCCATCCGCAAAGCAATGTAGAAAAAATGCGTCAAGGTATTCCGCTGACTGACGAAGATCGTCAAGGATGGCTAGAAACACTCAACAAGCAATACATTGAGCAGCCAAGTGCTGTGATTGCATGTTCTGCATTGAAACCTCAATATCGCGACATTCTACGGAAGAACAATGAAGGTTTAGTTATCGTGTACCTACAAGGTAGCTTCGACACCATTTGGAACCGCCACAAAGCGCGCGAGAACCATTACTTCAATGGTCAAGAAATGTTGAAAAGCCAGTTCGCAACCTTGGTTGAACCGAATGAAGCCGATGCGTTGTTTGTTGATATCTCACAAGATGTCGAACAGGTAGTAGAAAGTGCACTCAAACAAATTAAGCAGATAGGCTAAACCATGACTCAGTTAAAAAACGACATCGCGATGATTGGTTTAGGCGTTATGGGCAAAAGCCTTGCACTCAACTTACTGGATAACGGCTTTAACGTTACTGGCTTTGATTTGAATACAGACAACATTGAGCGCGCTAGTTCAGAAGCAAAGCTGCTTAATGAATTGTTTACTGGTAAAGGTCAGTTCACACAAGGGACTAGCCTTGAGCATGTACTGCAAGGGCTAGCGAAGCCGCGTGTAATCGCTTTGTCGGTTCCTGCTGGAAAACCTGTCGATATCGTCGTCAATAGCTTGCTTGATGCTGGCTTAGAAAATGACGACATTGTTATCGATACAGGTAACAGCTTATGGACAGATACCGAGGCACGCGAAGTGAGCTACAAAGGCAAACTGCGCTTCTTTAGCACCGCCGTTTCTGGTGGTGAAGAAGGCGCTCGTGTTGGCCCTGCGCTGATGGCGAGTGGCGACCAATCGGCTTGGCAATATGTGAAACCGATGTGGGAAGCGATTGCTGCAAAAGTGGATGCTAATGGGCTACCGGTTGCTCAGTTTGAAGCGGGTGAAGCGTGCGCGGCGTATGTTGGTCCTTCAGGCTCTGGGCATTACGTTAAGATGGTTCACAATGGCATTGAATACGCCGACATGCAGCTTATCTGCGAAGTGTATCAGTTCATGCGTGATGTACTTGAAATGCCAGCTCAAGAGATTGGCCAAGTTTTCGAACAGTGGAACAACGGTGTACTTAATAGTTACCTGATGGAAATCAGCGCTGATATTCTTCAACAAGAAGATGTGGCGACGGGTAAGCCATTCGTTGATGTTGTGCTTGATAAAGCAGGGCAGAAAGGCACGGGATTGTGGACAGCAGTTAACAGCCTTCAAGAAGGGTGTCCAACCCCAACCATTGCTCAAGCGGTTTATGCACGTGCGATGAGCGGTCAGAAATCACAACGCGTTCATGGCAGTAAGCTTCTTAAAGGCAATGTTGCCGATGCGAGTCAGTTGGATAAAACAGAAGTTATTTCTGAGCTTCATGATGCTCTATATTGCGCCAAGTTGTCTGTTTATGCACAAGGCTTTGATTTATTAAAGACAGCGTCAGACAAAGAGGGTTGGAATCTCGATTTCACTCAAATAGCTAAGATCTGGCGAGCAGGTTGTATTATTCGTGCAGCATTCTTACAAGGTATCACATCGGCTTATCAACAAAATGGTGAGCTGGCGAACCTGTTGTTTGACGAGGTTTTCATCAAACAAGTGGAAGAGCGTGAGCTTGTTTGGCGTATCGCCGTTGCTAACTCAGCTTTGTATGGTGTGTCGATGCCGGGAATTAGTTCTGCATTAAGTTACTTTGATTCTCTGCGCTGTGAAGTGTTACCAGCGAATCTATTGCAAGCGCAACGTGACTATTTTGGTTCTCATACCTATTCGCGAGTCGATAGAGAGGAAGCCGAAAAATTCCATGTTACTTGGAGTCAGTCCCCAAGAACTGAAGTAAAAGTAAACGCTTAAACAATCAATAACGCCCTCAACAAGAGGGCGTTTTTAATTATGATGCTGTATCAACATTTTACTAAATTAGGCTTCAAATTCCACGTCAGTCGGATACACTGTTACCAGTAACATAACTCAAAAATAATAATTACTAATTATGTCGAATAAGAAAAAACGTCCAACATTACAAGATGTTGCCAACTTAGTTGGTGTCACAAAAATGACCGTCAGTCGCTGCCTGAGAGACTCTTCTCAAGTATCAGAAGCACTGCGAGATAAGATCAGCGCTGCAGTAGACGAGCTAGGTTATATCCCTAACCGCGCACCAGACATTCTTTCCAACGCAAAAAGCAATGCGATTGGTGTTTTGGTCCCCTCGTTAACTAACCAAGTTTTTGCTGAAGTTATTCGTGGTATTGAGCAAGTCACCGCGCCTGCGGGTTACCAAACCATGATTGCTCACTATGGCTATAGCGCAGAACTGGAAGAGCAGAGCATCGCTTCGCTGCTTTCTTACAACGTTGACGCGATTATCCTTTCAGAAAACGTTCACACTGATAGAGCGCGTAAAATGCTGCAGACTGTTTCTATCCCAGTGATTGAAATTATGGATTCGGTGTCTCCCCGTATTGAACAAGCGGTTGGCTTTGATAACTTCGAAGCGGCAAGAGCAATGACCAAAACCATGCTCGACCGGGGGCGAACCAATGTTGCTTACTTAGCGGCTCGTATGGATGAACGTACGCGCTTAAAAATGGCCGGTTATGAACATGCGATGCAAGAAGCCGACAAAACGCCAGTAACGCTGCAAACGGAAGACGCTTCCTCGTTTACTCTTGGTGCAAAACTGATTGGTGAGTTACTTGAGAAACACCCTGAAGTGAATGGCATTTTCTGTACTAACGATGATTTGGCCATTGGTGCTTTTTACGAGTGTGTACGACGTGGTATTCAGGTACCAGAGCAGATGGCGATTGCAGGTTTCCACGGACACGACATCACCGTGGCGATGACGCCGCGTTTAGCGACTGTAGTAACACCTAGGGAGCAGATCGGTAAAGTCGCTGCAGAGCAAGTTGTAGCGCGTTTGCAAGGTAACAATGAATGGGTGGCAAAGCTGGATCTTGGTTATGAGATTGAAGTAGGTGAGAGTATCTAATCTTACACTTCGGCTTTGATCTTCATCGGATTCAAACTAAGACGCCCTTAACGATATGAACTTCGCTAAGGGCGTTTTCTATTTATCTAGCAAAAAGATGTATGTCGTAACAGACTTAACCTGCTAAAGCTTGAGCATCTTGTTGCTTCAACACTTTGTGGCCATCTTCAGTGACGCCACGTTTCCAATAACTACTGATGTAGATGTTCTCTTTCGCGACTTCTTTTTCGTTGCGGAAGTACTGTCTTAGTTCGCGCATGCTTTCAAATTCACACGCCGTCCAAATCGAAACCTGCCCCTCTAACCATTCTGTGTTGCGAACTGTTTGTGAAAGTGTTTCTTTAGTTGCATCTTCAATTAACCAAGTGACTTTTATACCTTGAGGTACTTCAAGTGTTTGCTTGTCTGCTGCTGAATTGATCTGAATGACAGCGTGGCCTGCTGCGTGTTCCGGAAGCGTTTTTACTTTTGCAGAGAGCGCAGGTAGCGAAGTCATATCTGCCACCAAGAAGAACCAATCCGATTCTAGATTCAGCCCTTGAATTAATCCAGGGCCTGCCACTGAAACCGTGTCACCTACTTCTGCGTTCATTGCCCATCTTGCAGCAAAGCCACATTGCAGATCTGTGGTGATGTGGCGTACGAAATCAACCTCAATCGACTTTTCGACAGGGTTGTACTGACGAATGGTGTAAGTGCGCATGGTTGGGCGCTCACCTTCGTTCAGTTGACTTAAATCTGTGGTGCCGAGTGGCGAGAACAAAAGCTTGATGTAGCCGCCGGCACATTCGGTTGGGTACTTACTTAATCCTTCACCGCTAAGCGTTATACGCTGCATATTCGGTGTAATGGTTGAGGTTTGAGTAACGGTTAATGTGATAGGGCTAGGCTTGCTCATATAAGGCTCTCTTAGATTTTGATTTCCACATCATAATCCTGAACAAGAAAACACTCAATACTAATAATTATCATTTACTTTTATTTACACAAGCGCAACGTAACTTGAACCCGATATCAATAGAAACAAAAATATCGACAAAAAAAGCCCTTTAGAAAACTAAAGGGCTTGGTGTATTGGAACTGTTTAACGTGAGCAGAATTAGCTGTTTGCTTGCTCTAGTTCGATAGTTTCTTCAGCGGCTTTCGCTGCTTCTAGCATCTTACGAATAATGAACGATGCAGCCATTGCGATACCCACCATTACAACCGCTAGGATAGTTAATAGTTGGAAGTAATCACCGTAAACCGTTTGAACGATTTCTTGTGTGATCTCTTGGCCTTTCTCAAGTGCAATAGACGTTGAGAATACAGCACCAACAATGCCTGATAGTGCGATTGCGACAGAGAATAAGCTTACTGAGAAGTTCTCGATGTGCTTAGGTGCAACAGACAGAATGAATGCTACAACCATAGAACCAACAATAACCTCACCAAATGCTAGGAAGAAGTGGATTGCTAAGAACACTTCAGGGCGAATCAGAATATCTTCACCAACGGTTGTTACTGCCATCGTTAAGATACCGAAAGCGATCGCCGTCAGAATGAAAGAGAAACCTACTTTGGTTGCGGTAGAGAAATGAATGTTTTTCTTTTCTAGTTTAGAGAAGATGCCCGTAATGATAGGGCCTGCAACCATACACCAAAGTGGGTTCATTGCCATCGACGCTTCAGGGGCTACTGGGATGAAACCGAATAGATCGCCACGCATTGTGTTGATTGCAACCATTGTCATCGATGTCATCATTTGACCGTAGTATACGAAGAAACATGTCGTCAGGAATGTGATGATTAAGATCGTGCCCATCTTCAGCATGTCTGACTTCTTCGATTTCATCATCAAAGAGACAAAGTAGATGATCGCTGCACCACCAATTGCGTACACGATGTTCTGGCCGATATCCATGTTAGAAAACATGAAGAATACCAAACCAATCATTGCAGCAGAAAGGCCAAGGAACGCAGCCCAGTGTTTAGTGCTTACTGGTTTTTGGTCGATTTCAGCACTTGCTTCAACAAGGCCTTTGCGAACAAAGAGCATCATCAGAAGTGCGGCACCTGCTAGAGCAGCTGAAAGAAGGAAGCCACCGTGGAAACCAACAACAAGCACTAGCATCGGGAACAAGTACTGGCCTAAAAGCGCACCAATATTGTTGACTGAGTAGTTGATAGGGTAGCAGTTTTCGAAATCTTCCTGAGTTTTGAACGTGCGTTTGTAAAGACTTGGGTAAGAAGGGGACATCAAACCACGCGCATAACTCGCTAAAGCAATACCACATAATGCCATTGGAACATTGGTCGCCGCGGCACCGAGTACCAGTAGAGCATAACCACTTGCGAACCCTAGAAAGGCAATGGTCAACGATCGGTATGCGCCTAAAAATTTGTCGGCGATGAAGCCACCTGCAATAGCAAATAGCGGTCCGATTGCAGAGAAAGCACCAACAACCATCATTGTGTCGGCTTCATTGTAGTTAAGATCTTCAAGGAAGAAACGAGTCAAGATCACCATGACGCCATAGAACGAAAGTCCAAACATCATTTGGCAGAACATCATTGATTTGTTTAATCTATTCCACATTATTTTATTCTCACATTAGTATTAAGATGTAGTGTAATAACCTAATTATAATACCATCACTAGCAATACATAAAATGAAACATGCATCCCAAACAGAACTTTACTCGATATACCTTTTCTTATGAGTGCATTGATATTTCTCATGAATGAAATTTGCAATGTTAGATTTTGATAATGGATGCATAACTGTGAGAAATTTAACTACCTTCATTTGTGGCTAAGTAATGAACGGATAAAGGAAAAGTTAACATTGGCCATCTTGTAAAATGTTCAAGTGAGTATCACTTTCAATTGGCTGTTGGATTTTAGTCAATAAAAAAGCCAGCTTGGTGGCTGGCTTTTGTTTGGATATCGAAAACTAAGTTTACAATAACGGTTCTGAGTGAGGCGATTTCTCATAGTGCGTGTCAACGATGTATTGCGTTTCAACTATTCTCTGTATCTCGACTATTCATCGCATCTAGCTATTCACACGGTGGCGCCATGTGGATAAACATATGCTAATATCACTACCAAATGGGTCTTTATGGTTGTGATATGAAAAAAGCATATTCTTACATTCGTTACTCTTCACCTCAACAAGCAAGCGGTGATAGCTATCGCCGCCAACTGGCGGCTACACAAGCCTACTGTGATGCTCATGGCTATGATCTTGATACTGAGCTATCCATTTACAAAGAACTTGGTGTAAGTGGATTTAAAGGCGACCAAGAGCACTTAAAGCAATTTATCAATGATTGTGAAACGGGAAAGGTCAAGAAAGGGAGCTTGCTTGTAGTCGAAAACCTTGATCGGCTTTCTCGACAAGCGATTAATGTCGCTATGCGACAATTCCTGAGTCTTCTCGAATACGTTGATATTTACACCTTACAAGACAAGAAACACTATTCGAACAATGACGGGCGAGATAGTGAAAACCAACTTTTAGACATAATGACAAGCCTTATCATTATGTCGAGAGCGCACGAAGAAAGCCTTACAAAGCAAAAAAGACTAAAAGAATCTTGGTCAAACCAAAGAAAAAACGCTCATAAAATCAAAATGAGTGGCTGTTATCCTCATTGGTTGGTTAGGTCTGACGATAAAACGGAATTTTTTATCAAAGAAGACCGAGCGCAAATCATCAAAGATATGCTTGATATGTGCATAAACGGACTGGGAGCAACTCAAATACTGCGCCATTTAAATGAAAACCTTGAAAAGTACCCACCACCATCACTCAAGAAAGAGTTTTGGGTTAGGTCAACGGTTAAACGACTTTTGTCTGATCGAAGATTGCTTGGTGAGCATCAACTTTACAAAGGGCATCATGCCAACCGTGAACCTGTTGGTGAGCCAATAAAAAATTATTTTCCACAAATCATTGATGAAAAAACATTTGTTAGTGCTCAAATTTCATTAAAATCAAGAAAAATCGGTGCGGGAAAAGTAAAGAAAGGAGTTTTCTCGAATGTTTTTAGAGGTTTTTTGCGCTGTGGTCATTGTGTTTCAACAATGGAATACGTCAACAAATCAAGCAAACAAGCTTCCACGCTGTATTTAACTTGTAGTAATGCAAAGCGAGGGGGAGACTGCAAACACTCCAAACATTACCGTTATACACCGTTAGAGCACATGTTAATTCATTTATCTACGGCTAACGGTTTTATGCCAAAGCCTGAACAACCAAATGATTTACATCAACAAATGGAATTACTGAAACATAAAAAGGAACAATCCAATAAAAAGCTCTCTGTATTACTTGAACAAGACTTTACTGCGCCTTTGATAGTGGCAAAGATGGAACAATTAACGGTAGACATTGGAAAACATGATGAACAAATAAGAGATATTGAAGAAAGACTGTTGATAATAAAGCCTGATTATCAACATGAAGAACTGTATCACGATGTGATTATTGAATCTGATACAACAAAGAAGTTTACCAATAGAACGATGTTTAATGGTTATCTGAATAAGAAAATTAAGAGTGCATATATTTATTCAATAGGACTATTGCCCTGTATTTTATTTAAAATGCAAAACAAGAATGTCCATACACTTGTTTTAGACGAACGTTATAATTTTGGAGGGTGTACGTTACCAAATGAAAAAGAAACGCTTATAAGGCTAAATGGTGAAGCCTTAGCACCTGTTGATGAAGTTATCTGGAAGATGCTGAACAATTTGATTGATTTGTTGGGTGATGTTGATGAGAAAGACGAATCGATGAT
This sequence comes from Vibrio splendidus, assembly GCF_024347615.1. Classification (NCBI taxonomy): domain Bacteria; kingdom Pseudomonadati; phylum Pseudomonadota; class Gammaproteobacteria; order Vibrionales; family Vibrionaceae; genus Vibrio; species Vibrio splendidus. The sequence goes on from NZ_AP025509.1 coordinate 140,620, forward strand.
CAAATTGGGTAGGAAAATAAGTCTTTTGATGAGTAAATTTATTATGGATAATCAAAATAACGATTTGTTAAATGAAATAATGATCTTAATTAAAAAAAATAGTCGCAAAGCGACAGTCTCTGAAAATTGTAAGGGCTGAGTCTTTTGTATGATTTTAATTATGAAAAATGTTTTATTTTTAAGGTCATTTTTGCCCCCCTAAATGTAAAAGGCTGGTGAACAACCACCGCCTTTCCTCTAAACTTATAATCTCTCGAAATTAAAGTATTTCTCAACTTGATAAACTTTCAAACGATCATGGAAAAAATCCCCATTATAACAAATATCCTCTAAAATAGCTTTTTTAAACTTTAAAATAGGTGGTAAATCATTCTTAACACCATAAAAAAGCCTTGTTCCTGAGTAGAGCCTCATAAGACTTTCTTTTGGTATAAATGCAAATTCGCCCTCAACAACAACACTGTTTAAAAGTTCTTTTTCAAGTTCACCATAATCAAACTCGAGATTAACGTGTATATACATCGAATAATAAATATTGCATTTATTTTTTCTTTTTGTATCCAACTTCTCTAAGAATCCGTTTTTAACAAGACTTCTGACAATTCTTCGAGTGTTTGAAACATCTAATTTTTCTTTATTGATTATATTGTAGTTATTAACAAATGCTAAAACATTTAACTCAAAAACCTCATCTTTTTTAGACAAAAAACCAAATCTTAATACATAATCAACCATTTGTAAGAACACATAAAGTTCTTTTTTTGTTAAAGAACTATCAACAAAGCCATCTAAAACCGAATATTTGTCTATAAATCTCTTTTGTTTCATATAAAACCCTCTTTTATTAAATCTATATAAATAAAATACCACACATATAAAAGGTGTCAATACTGACACCCATAAATATTAAAAATAAACAAGAATTAAAATTATTTTTTAAACAAAAGCGCAAGTAAAAAATGAACACATTTCAAAAAAACCTTATTTTAAGGGAACAAATCAAATACAAAAGACTTAAAAAATTAAATCAAAGATAATAAGGTATACCATTATCTTGCGTTTGGTGGTTTTTTATGGGTGTCAAAAATGACCTTAAAATTATTTAACCGAAATAAGAAAAAGATTTTTTTAAACAAGCAACTTAACAATAATGAAAATATTAGTGGATTTAGATTCATACTCCAAGATCTTGCTATGGAGTATACTGAAATTAATCTAAAAATTTAGATTGAAAAATTGTTGTAAGTTTTGACAACTTTTTTATACTCCATACAAAATGGAAATAGTTATAATTCTAAAAATTCCCCGAGAAAAATTACATTGCAAGACGAAAGGTATATACTCTACTCCAGTGTGTTGGAGTATTTTTATAAACCGTAAAAGTATCATCTTCGCTCAATACAACATCCTTCCAGTCAAAGGTAAGCAACTTAAAATTAAGAATAGAGAGTTTAACATTCTGATGGTGGTACATAATGGATAAAGTAACTCAATGGACAGACACACGATTTTGCTCTTTCCAGAGAATGTTTGAACGAAGTGAGTAATCGCTCTTTTTATTGAACTCGTAAAGTTCTCAACTTTGCTCTATATATTAAATCTTTTAAATAGATATATATATTATATAGCGATCACGACTTGTGTTAAAAAAAACGATCACGACTTGTGTCTTTTTGATAAATGGTCAGTTTTAGACTTTATTTGCTTCTTTCGAGCTATCAATTTTATAACTCCCTGAGTTATGACAAGCTACGTTACGACAATCTGGCTGTACTAAATTTAAGACATAACATAATCAAAGGCATACAATTTCGCTCTTTCCAGAGAATGTTTGAACGAAGTGAGTAATCGCTCTTTTTATTGAACTCGTAAAGTTCTCAACTTTGCTCTATATATTAAATCTTTTAAATAGATATATACATTATATAGCGATCACGACTTGTGTTAAAAAAACGATCACGACTTGTGTCTTTTTGATAAATGGGCAGTTTTAGGCTTTGTTTGTGTTTTGTTTTAATGAGGAGTTGTGAATTAGTGGATGGTTATTATCTTTGGATTGATAATTATTTTTAATTTAATAGTGGGTGTGAGGTTGACTAAAAGTATAGTTCTGGTAGAACTTCTATTAAGGCAGAAAAAAAACCTTCATAAAATGAAGGCCCCCTCTCTTAACGCTTATAACTTTCCCCAAAGTTAACTACAATATAAATCTAATTTAGGATTTGTCAAGAGTTAATTTTGAAAAAAGTTGTTTTTCTGTCTGATGATTATAACAAAAACGGAAGGATATAACAAAATGACTTATAAAAACAAATTTAAAGAAACATTTTTCAACATCAATAGAAAACACCTAACTGACAAAAGTGTAAAATCACGCTTTATCAACCCTTCACTAAACGAATCGCAATTAAAGTTTAGAAACTACCTATTATCACGCACTCAAATGATGAAAGATAAGAAAAACACTTTCTTTGTATCTTTATCAACAAGAGACTCTAAGCGTTGCGACTACCCATTTACCAACGAAAAATCAATCACAAGCATTGTTAGCGAGTGGAATGACCCTTATTTCGATCTATCATATGAATATGACCATACAACGGAAAGACAGGCACTGAGAGTGGCTGTAAACCCTGTATACTTCGATGATTTTGCCAATGCTTCACTTCGTGTGGAAATCACCTCTGTAAACACTAAATCTTTTTCAATCTTTGCAAGAGAATTGAAAAACATCTTTATTTCATCAAATGAAGAAAATTACATATACCTAAACGATTTTTGTGGCGAGGCAAACAAGTTTAATACCACTTCTATTACATGTTTGAAGATGCGTCATCAAACATTCAAACACGCACTAAAAAAAGCCCTAAACTCATGTAAAACTGTTGATTCCGAATCAATTAGATGGTGTAGAAAAACATACAGATTTTTCTACAAACTAACTACGGCTACAACAACATTTAAAGAAATGGTTAAAAATATTCAAAAATTAGGTTCTGAGCATGTTGTGGGAATTAAAAACTTGCTTAATAGCATCCGTAATACGCCTAAAAATGAAAAAACTAATGAACAGCACAGCTTTGCTCAAAAAGAAGCAAAGGACGCTTTAAACAGCATAAATAACAACAAAGTAAACGAAAAAACAAATGACAAGATTTTAAGTGATGAAGAATTTGAGGACTTTATACTTAATTTTGAGTTTTAAATTAGAGTTAAGCTCCATTGTGTTTTTTGAATTATTTTAAATAAATGGTTTAATATAAAAAAAAGGAGATTTTTATGAAAAAATATGGATTCACATTAATAGAGTCATTAATTGGTTTGTCAATTAGTGCTATTGCCGTTGGTGGCATAATGAAGTTTCAAGCAAAAAACACAGAAAAAGAATTAACACAACGATTTATAGACCAGTCTTATGAAATAGTAAGGGCTGTCGATCATAGGATTGCAGTCGATGGTTATGATCCTGATTTATGGACTAATAAAACGTGGAAAAATGAATCAGAAATAGTTAATAACTTGATAAATAAAAGCTTAACATCAAAACATTTAAAAAACTGTAGCGGTGGAACGTGGAATCCTGCAATAAATTCAGAACAAAAAACAAAAATAATTGCATGTAAACAGTGGGAAACAAGAAATAATAATGGAGAATCAATGAAAGCCAATATTTCTGTTGACTCTTCTGGTTTTATCCAAGGTTTTAACTTATACATAAGCTATACAAATAATGCAGATTTCAAAAATAACTTTATGAACATAAAGAAAGCAATGCTGAAAACAGAAAATGGTATAAACCAAGAAATCACAGGTTCTCATTACATTGATTTTGTATCAATTGGCACAAAATCAGAGATTGCTTCTTCTAAATGCTTACAAAATTTAAGTGATTGTGCGATAAGGTTTTCCATTGATAGAAATGGAGGGAATGAATATATTCGTGCCGATGGTTCAAATTCAATGATCGGAGAGCACCTTACGTTTGTAGAGACAAAGGGGCAAGCCCCAATGAAATGTGTAAGGTGGAAAAACACAAAGGGTGATGGTTCTGGGGTGTGGAGTAGAAATGCATTAGATGATTGTGGAGTTGGCGTATATAAAGAATCTGGTCATCCAGCAGTTGTTGATGTGGCAGCAGAATCAGGCACATTTGAAAATATTTTACTTGATAGAGAGTGTAACAAGTATATTAGGTCTGGGAATGATGTAATTGCATCAGGGAAATCCCCTTGTGGAACAACATCAAATGGTGAAATAGTTCAAGTAGTAGAAAACATTCAAGCAAGAAAAGCGACAATACAAGATGCTTCATTTGCTGTTGCTAATATTAAATCATTAAAAGCTGACACTATATCCACAAAAACTCTGGAAGCTTCATCGTTAATCAAATCTTTAAATGCAGATTTTAGTGGTTGGGTAAGAATTGGCGGCAATGCAACAGTTTCAGGAAATTTGAAAGTTGGCGGTCTTACTGCTTTAAAAAATGCCACTGCTGATGCTATCGGGACGACCAGACTTGTGGCAAATAATGTAACATCGAAAAAAGGTAGATTTGACGAAACAAGTGCAAGAGATAAGATGTCTGCGCCAATAGGCGATTTTGATAACATAAACAGCGAATTAGCTAAAATTAAAAACGCTATGAACGAACTAAGTTCATCTAATAACAATGATGGTTTAGAAGCTTTGTGTAATTCGATTGATGACGTACACATATCCACATATTGTGCAGGAGGAGGTAGACATGAACGTAGGTATCATAGATATAGAAGTTATTATTGGGATAGTAAAAGCAAACAATGCGAAAATCGAACCTATGATAGACGTAGTGGAACTTGTTAAATATAGTTAGTGAATAACCACTGTCTTCTGGCGGTGGTTGTTTACCAGTTGCAAAAAAAAATTATTACAATATTCAGTTTGTGAGTAATTAAAATAAAAGAACTCTTTCGAGTTCTTTTTAATACAGTTATTAATTGGAGTTGAACTTTTTCTTTCATATGGTTTCATGTATTTATGAATTAATTTAAATAAAGGAAGTTAACTTTGTACAATCTAATTATAGCATTATTGGCTATTTCACTATTTTCATCGGCATTATGGGTTGGTGTAGATTATTTGAATTATGAAAAACATGATCAAAAGATCACTAAATCAAAAATAATAACTGATTTTCAAACTTATGAACTGGCTATAAACACTTATAAAAAAGCAAAAAACATATACCCATCGAATAGTAATTGGGAAAACGACATGAAATCTTTGAAGTTAATGTTACCCAAAAAATTCCGAAGGGTTGTATAAATATAATGCAATGCAAAGCCCTTATGATAAATCGGCTCAAATTGTTGGTGTTTGCTTAGAAAAAAACATAAAAAGTTCATACTTAGGAGTTGTAGAATCTCTACATGAAAGAGGAATCACTGTTTTATCTGACACATGTTTTTCTTTGGAAGATAAATTATTGGTCAAATCGGAAAAAACTGTGCATTTTGCATTGACTCAATGGATTGAGGTGGATTGGAGACATGTAAACAAACCTACTAAAACAGGCGTAAGCTATGGTAAGTGGTCTAATTGGGTAAATGACGGTGCAATCTTCCATTGTGGTACATATTCACCTGACGCTTCAACTGTTAATCAAGGGAAAAGCTTCACTCAAACGGCTTCATGCAAACAAAAACAGAAACGTACAAGAGATGTTTTTGATGTTTATAGTAATGGAATAACAACAAAAAGGGATGCACAAAATCAAGAAAAAGAGATCTCTACAAATCATTCAAGAAGTGCAATAGGGACAATCCCTTGTATTACAAGATCTGATTTAGAATCTATGGTTATTAATGGTGATGATGTTACAAGGGTGAATACAGGATGTATTACTGATTTCGGTGGTATTTTTTATAGATCAGATTCATTTAATCAAGACATTAGTGGATGGGATGTGGGAAATGCTTTTTATTGGCGTAAATTCTCCAATGATTCAGGTTTGTCAGAACACCAAAAGCCGAATAAGTTTAGGTAATTTCAGAAAAAGAACTCTTTCGAGTTCTTTTTTTTGTTTAATACGGTCATTTAATTAAAGTTAAATTTATGAGAGATTGATTATTTTCATTTTTATGATTTCATATTATTAGCAACAAAATATTTTAATAAAAGGATTTAATATGAAAAAAATAATAATGTTAACTCTTGCAATGTTAGCGAGTGGAGTGTCAATGGCTAAATACGTAGTCATTGTTCAGAATGGCAATGGTTCAGAATATAAAATAAAAGAACCAACAAAAACAGGAACAAGTTACGGCAATTGGTCTAATTGGGTGAATGAAAGTGCAATTTTCAATTGTGGCACATATTCACCTGACGCTTCAACTGTTGATACAAGTTCAAGGGTTAATCAAACGGCTTCATGTAAACAAAAACAGAAACGTTCAAGAGATGTTTTTGATGTTTATAGCAATGGAACTACAACAAAAACCGTTGAAAATGAAAATAAAAATATTGATGTTACTGATTCAAAGAGTGTTTTTGGGTGTATAACAAGATATGCTTTAAAAACCATGATCTCCAATGGTGATGATGTTACTCAAGTTAATACTGGTTGTATCACTGATTTTAGCTCGCTGTTTTTTTACAAAAAATCATTTAACCAAGACATCAGTGGTTGGGATGTTTCAAGTGGGACTAATTTTGCGGGTATGTTCTTTGGTTCAAGTTCATTTAACCAAGACATAGGTGGTTGGGATGTCTCGAAAGGCACTAACTTATCCTTTATGTTCAATTCCGCTAACGCATTTAACCAAGATGTAAGTGGTTGGGATGTATCGAAAGGCACTAATTTTGCGGGTATGTTCAGTAATACAACTGCATTTAACCAAGACATAGGTGGTTGGGATGTATCGAAAGGCACTAATTTTAAATATATGTTCGGTACTGCAACCGCATTTAACCAAGACATAGGTGGTTGGGATGTATCGAAAGGCACTAATTTTGCGGATATGTTCGGTAATGCAACTGCATTTAACCAAGACATAGGTGGTTGGGATGTTTCAAGTGGGACTAATTTTGCGGGTATGTTCTTTGGTTCAAGTTCATTTAACCAAGACATAGGTGGTTGGGATGTCTCGAAAGGCACTAACTTATCCTTTATGTTCAATTCCGCTAACGCATTTAACCAAGATGTAAGTGGTTGGGATGTCTCGAAAGGCACTAACTTTTCCTTTATGTTCAATTCCGCTAACGCATTTAACCAAGATGTAAGTGGTTGGGATGTATCGAAAGGCACTAATTTTGAATATATGTTCGGTACTGCAACCGCATTTAACCAAGACATAGGTGGTTGGGATGTATCGAAAGGCACTAATTTTGCGGGTATGTTCAGTAATACAACTGCATTTAACCAAGACATAGGTGGTTGGGATGTATCGAAAGGCACTAATTTTGAATATATGTTCGGTACTGCAACCGCATTTAACCAAGACATAGGTGGTTGGGATGTATCGAAAGGCACTAATTTTGCGGATATGTTCGGTAATGCAACTGCATTTAACCAAGACATAGGTGGTTGGGATGTTTCAAGTGGGACTAAATTTGCGGGTATGTTCAGTGGTTCAAGTTCATTTAACCAAGACATAGGTGGTTGGGATGTCTCGAAAGGCACTAACTTTAGTTCTATGTTCTGGTCATTTGGTGGTTCAAGTTCATTTAACCAAGATATAAGTGGTTGGGATGTATCGAAAGGGACTAATTTTGAACATATGCTCCATAATGCAACTGCATTTAACCAAGATGTAAGTGGTTGGGATGTATCGAAAGGGACTAATTTTGAACATATGCTCCATAATGCAACTGCATTTAACCAAGACATTAGTGGTTGGGATGTTAAGAGTGCAATATCTTGGACAGGTTTTAGAGAGCAGACTTCATTCGACAAAACCCTTTCCCCACCTAAGTTTAGGTAATTTCAGAAAAAGAACTCTTTCGAGTTCTTTTTTTTACTTCCGCTTACTCCAAGTTTCAATTTATCAAGCTTTGGCAAGATCTGAGTTTCGCCTAAGTCGTTAAAACACATCTTAATGAAGGTTTAGAATGTTCTGTATTTTATTTGAAGTATGTAGACGCTAATTATTAAGAAATTCAAGCTTATCTACGTTTCTTAATTCATTATTACCATCAATAGCTTGGTACTTTCCAAGTCCCATTACTGCAATTGGCTCATTAGTTTTTTTATCATAAGCAATGCTATAATCACTTTCTGTTCCTTGTAGAACAACTGTTGTATGCCCTTCATTACCAGTGACGAAATTAACGTTCTTGTTCAATATTACTTTGACATTATTTTTACCATTCAATTTTATTTTAGTAAGATACTGTGAATGGTTTGTGTATGGTTTTGAACTATCGAACCTCATTGAAAATTCACCAGATAACTTATCTGACATATAAGCTGTATATTGAAGTGTAGGGTGAAAAACTTGTTTAACCAATTCTGACACACCATCACGTATCCCCGAACTTGAGAAAGATGAGCGATCTTTCATCTTGTAGATCCCCCACATACTTGTGTTTGGTCTACTTGTGTCGTTCCACGCACCCCATAAACCATAATAAGCATCAATAACCGATGCAAAATATTCTTGGTCTAAACTTATTTCATCTTTCCACTCTTTATACTCATCATCTTCTGGTGTCCAAAAACTATTAGCATATGCACTTTTTTGATAATTGTTTATACCGAGCTGTAATTGAGGTGTAGCACCATCGATTCCAGTTCCAGAATTTAATACACCAAATCCAAAATCATGAACTAAATGTAGAATTTCCTCATATGAAGCATCACGGTGGTTATAATCTTGCTTCATGTACCAATCACCACCTTCTACTTGCATTTCATTTTCGTAAAGAGGTTGTCCCCAAAGATCATCTTCATTATCTTCTGAGTGAGTTCCATTTTGAAGTTTTAAAATGGCATTGTTGTTCGCCATTTTATTTGCAACTTCTGACTTGTCATATGCAAAAGTAGGATCAGTGGTTAGATAATGTTTAAGTATATTGTATGAACGTGCGATTTGAAATTCTGATATTTTGTCTTGAATTAATATGTGAATATTTTTTCCGTTTGGTGCTTTATACCCTACATATCTTTTATATCCCTTATCTTCATACTTTTTGAAATTACTTGGTGTTTTTTCAATCTTTAAAAAACCAAGGTCTTTGATTACGTTAGATGTCGTTGGTGGTGTTGTTGATGTTTTACCAGATCCACCTTCACTACCGCACCCTGATAAAATCAAAGCTGTAATAGCACTTACTATAATTTTGTTCTTCATTCTTTCTCCTTAGTAATAATAATCGTTTTTATTAACAATATCATTACCATAATTAAATTAATTACTCAAGTTATAAAATGTATTTTTAAACTTGTGTTTTGTAAAAAAACCCGCAAAAACCCCGCACTTAAATATACACATAGAAGAAAAACCCCTGTTATAAAGATTAATTGGGTTAAGAAAGACAATTGTGTATCTATTATTGTCTTTGATTTCTTAAAATAAAGTTATCAACTTTGATAACTTAAAAAGGAGCTAATGGAAAAAACGTTATTTTCGTTTCATTGCTTTCTGTCGTTTTTCTTTCGAAATCAATAAACCCTGCATCTTTTAATTTTTTTAAACATCGTGAAAAACTCGTTTTCTTCATTCCGTTGAATAAGTGCTCAATATCTGCATATTTAGTAAAAGATACGTTGTTATTGTATTCTTCTTTTTGTTTTAACAATGTGTAATAAACAAATAAATCACTTTTTGAAATATCACTTTTAAAAAACTCTTCAATCATTCCCAATAAATCGTTAAGTTCTAAATTTTGATTCTGCATATTTTCTCCTTGGTTATATAAATAATATAACACAAAAAAATAAGTTATCAAGATTGATAACAAAAAAATAGAGCCAATCGTGGTTCTGTTTTTTATCAAACATTTTTAACACTTATAATCTTTGTATTTAGAGGGTTTATTAAATGGATTCTATTCTAAACTAATAAGGTAGGTTTAAAACGAGCTGTAACGCTCTATATGACGATTTAAGACAATATGATAAGGGAATATACAAGAAAACCAAAATGAAGCCGTAAGAAGTGTTTAAGATTAAAAACAGTTTAGAGAATTTCAAACGGAATAGGTCGAGCGTCAGATTTTTTCTAAAAGAAACAAGGTTTATGATGTGAAAAGGGGTTTTGGAACAAAATCTCTATATAATTATTATATATTATTTAATTATTCTCTTAAGATCTTTTCTCTTAAGATCCTAAGATCTGTTAAGTCTTTAAGATCTGTATAGGGACCGATGGGAGTGTTCTCTCCCCTACCCAGATACCATAAAAAAAACATTCAAAAACATAAAATATTTCATAGTATCAAGGTATAGGAGAACACTACCGCCAGTCCACTCATTGGGGTCCTTAGGTCGGCTTATCAACCCTCAGTAGGTCAACAAGCAGGAAAGCTTACAGTCAAATCTGAACAACTGCCACCGTACCACCTTCCAAACATTTTTATGTAATTCATCTTTTAAATCTGTTTATCAACTGCTTTTAAAGTTGGTATGCAAAACTGATTAGTAGGCATTGTTGATGAAATTACTATGTCATCTCTATGGTCGCTCCCTCACGGTAAATCCTTGTATGGAGCTGAAGCAAGTCAAACCAAAACATCTTTAATTCCAAAATGACTTGTATTGTTGATTTAACAAGGATTTAAGCGTAAAAAAGAGCATAATCCTTGTTGAATTATGCTCACCAGTCTTAACAATCTTAATTTTTTTTCTAATAAACCCTTGCAATCTTCAAAATGTATGTTAAAAATTAAATTAAGATTATCGAGGTCGGGAAACTATCAACAATCTTGGAAGGGGCTTCGTTTTTCGAAGCCCTTTCAACTTATAATAATTAAGCTATCATGTATATGACACTTGTCAAACGATTGAAAAACTTAATAAAAGAAAGACATTTCATTTTGTGAAGTGTCTTTTTTTTGTCCTAAAAATTCAAAATGCCACTATATATTGTGTCTTAATTAAAAACAAACACCATATGTAGTGTTAAACATTATAGTAAAATACAAGATATAGTTATTGAGTAGTGTCTTTGAAAATAAAAACCACTATATGTAGTGGTAGAATTATTTTAAATGTTTTTTATTTAAATAAAATTTAAATAAAATTTAAATAAATTGACTTAACTATTTGTTGTGATAAAAATATAAGTAAGAGGTTAAACCCCCTTATTATATTAACATCCTTTAAAAAGAATCCATTCGTGGGTTCTTTTTTTTGTTTTAAATTTTTACAACTTATAATCTTTGTATTTAAAGATTTTATTAAATAGATTCTACTCTAAACTAACAAAGTAGGTTTAAAACGAATTGTAACGCTCTATATAGCGATTTAAGACAATATGATAAGGAAATACACAAGAAAACCGAAATGAAGACGTAGGGAGTGTTTAAGATTAAAAATTCTCTTAAGATCCTGAGATCTGTTAAGTCTTTAAGATCTGTATGGGGGATAATGTTATCGACATAAAGAAGGGAAGGGCTTGAAAATACAAGATCTAAAAAAAGCCGCATGAAGCGGCTTAATTTATAGTTTAAATATTAGTTAGTGTATCTCAATCACTTAAAATATTTTGTACTCATTTTAATAACTATTTCAGTATTACATTTAAATAATCATTGTCAACAGATTATCTTATAAATATTTAAGCATGTTGTTATTAAGGAAATAAAAAAGCCACATAATTATGCGGCTTCTTTTAAGGAGTAAATGTTTAGAGATTTATTTTTACTTATTTTAATAACAATTATTATTTTTCCATACAAAAACAAACCTGTCAGCCAATTAAAAGAATATTTGACACCTCACACTATTATGCTAAATAAATAAACAGGCTCGGATGCCTATTTAATTTAATAATAAAGGAAAATAAAAATATGTTTAGTTTAATTATATCAATTATCGCAATCGCACTTGTTGCTGCACTTGCACTTGCTTCAATCTACTACGGTGGCGCAGCTTTTCAACAAGGTTCAACTGATGCAGAAGCTTCAACAGTAATGAATCAAGGTCAACAAATTCAAGGTGCTATTACTCTGGCAAATGTTGATGAGAAATATACGGCAGGTTCAACAGCAATTGCAGACCTTGCACCAGCATATCTGAAAGAAGCTCCAAAAGTTCGTGATAAAGCGTGGTCAATCGCTAAAATCGCTGGAACATCAACACCTGTGGGTGATACTTATGTTGCAACTGTAGAAGTACAACCAGAAGTTTGTATTGCAATTGAGAACATGAGATTAACAACACCAATTACTGTTGCTCCTACTGCTGCACTAAAAGGTGAAGCATTAAATTCATACGGTTGTCATGATACAAACAAAGCTTACTACAAGATTTAATTTGTGATCAATTAGAATTAAAAGAACTCTTTCGAGTTCTTTTTTTTACTTCGGCTTACTCCAACTTGGAGTGAGTCTTACCCCCAACTTCTGCATCAACCCTTTCTTATTCTTGCTATTTATGCTTTCTTCCATCACTTCTTCACGTTTTAAAGCAGACTCTTCGTTATAATCATTAGTCGCCAATATTAGCAGCTCATCAAGGGTGTATCTACCAACATCATAGCTCAAAATTGCGTCTGTATGTTTTGAATAGTCAAATTCAATGTATGTTGGCTCCGTATTAGATGCGATTTTTACAATTTCGTTATCTGGTAATCGAATAGTAGAACCTGCTTTTGCACCAAATACCATATTCAATCTATTAACAACACTTTTTGCCCTATCAACTCTCTTACCTCTCTTCATTTCTTCATCAAAAGCAAGATCTTCTTGTCGCTTAAGCTTGGCAGCCTCCCTCTCTTTTCTCTTTATTTTAAGCCTTTCTTCTTCTGCAAGTTCTTCTTCAAGCTTTAACTTATCAAGTTTTGGTAGGAACTGCTTTGCTCCAAAATCGTTAAAAACACGCCTTAATGAAGACTTAAAGTGGTCTGTGTATGAATGAATAAACTCTCTTGCTTCATCATTCACTATGTAAACAATATCTTTGCTTCGATCATAAACCAAATCAATAAGACCATTAACAACATGATGCAGTTTTGAAATTGTCTGGTTTAGCTTCACAACTGACTTTTCGGCTTCTTTCTTCTCCTTTTCAAGCCTTCTCTTATCGCCTTTTGTTGCAATCAAATCACGTTCTGCAATACTTAATTGATTTTCTACCTTTGACTTACTCTTTTTTGTCGTCTGATAGTCGTCTTTAAGCTTCTCATACTTGCCTTTATTGTCGTTAAATGCCTTTTCATACCTATTAGATAAGCCTTTAAACTTAATAGCTTCTGCTTTTGCCTCTTTGCTCTCCTTAACAAGCGTTTCGTTTTTATTAACCAATGCTTCGTTTGTATTGGAAAGGCTGTTATTTTCCTCAATAAGAGCGATATTAGAGCCTGATAATTCAAGATTTTCATCCATCAAAGCTTGGTTAGAATCCGCATACTCGGCTTCGATCTTCTCTTTTTCAGATTTAAGTTTAGTTTGGTATTGTGTAGTTTCTTGATCAAGTTTTTCTTTAAATTTGGTTTCAAGTGTCGTTTTCAGTTTTTCCGTTTTCTCTTTAACACTCTTGTCATAATGGTTTTCAAGCTGTGTAAACTTCTTTTCAAACTCTTCTCTCAAAAGGTTTTCATAATTGCCGTAACGTGCAGATTTAGCCTTGTTTGGTGTATCCACATCAGCCTTTATCTTGTCTCTTTCAAGTTTATTAGCATCGTTTTTAGCAAGCATACCGAAGCGAAAAGAAACATTGTGTTTCTCCAAAATCTGGTTTGCAAAATCATAAAATTCACGTTGATATGCTTCACCTGCAAGCAACTGATTTTCTTTACTCGCCTTGTTCCATTTTTTATCACAATCAATACTAAAACCCTGTTTAGTAGCCATTCTTTTCATTAACTGATAGGTAAAATCTGGTAAGTCATAACACTGGTTTTCTTTGTTTAAACCACTAATGATTGTGTGTGTATGGTCGTCTTCTGCGTTATCTTTCTTTGTTCTTTCGTCTTTATGGATAAAGATTTTTAGCATATCAAAGGGCTTAAAATGCTCTTTATGCCAACTTTCAAGGACATCTATAACCACTTCATCGGGTAGTGATAAACCGTTATGTTTAGGTATTTTTAAAAGTCTTTCTTCAATAGCCACTGCAGAAACTGATTTGGTCGGGTCCATAGCTCGCTCGGCTTCCATTTTCTCGACATTATCTAAAAGGTTCTTTATATGCTTCTTTTTTGCCCCAAAAGATTTTACTTTTTCATTCTTATCAACGTTTCGATAGTAGCGGTCTAATGATGTAAGTGTTTCATCAGAAATTGCTTCATAGCTCTTTTTAGCTCCGTTTTTTAAGTCTTTATTATCTTCTTCAAACTTTGTATGTTCTTCTTTAAATTTGGTTATATATGCCATTTCTGGGGCGGTTAAGGTGCTATCTTTAAGGTTTGAAAAGTATTTAATACTCTTGTTTACCAAGTCTCTTTCACCCTGTGAAATGCCTGATTGTTTGTTCTCGTGTTCTTCTGATACTCGTGTTATATCGTCTTGAATAAGGTGATTAAACTCGTCTGTTAGCTCTTGAACTTGGTCAAACCAACGTTCTCCACACTCAATTTTTTCTGACATATAAGAACCATCATCATTTCGTTTATACGAAATAATGACGTTATTCTGTGTTAGTTCTGGATTGAAATCGCTCTTTCTCTGCCTTGTTCCTTCCATGTAATTTCTAAACAAATGCCATAAAAGGTTTCTGGTTTTCTTCTTTTCTATGATCTTATAGCGTCTGTTTTTAAACAGAACGGTAGATAGTTTCTTTTCGATCTTCGTGTAGTTTTTATCAAAAACTTTTTGCACAATCTCTTTTGCTTTGTCGCTCATTTAGTCCTCTCTGGATTCAGAAAGTAATCAGAATGGCAAATCATTTTTGAAAACTTTTGTTAAAAACTCGTTGGAGTTTTTGATCAAAGTTTGAGTAAATGGTGGGTGGGAACTTGGAAGAAAATATTCAAAAAGTCGATAGCGTTTGAATGTTTTTTGAAAAGTTTCTGGTGCTGCTTTTGCTCTTGATCTTGCTCTGGCTCTTAAGCGCTAAAACTGCAAGTTTTCCATTTACCTCACGACACTTTATTGATACGAAGTAGCAAAAAGTGGCGGGGGGACTATAAATGGTTATTGATACCCCACCAAGAAAATAAGTTTTGAGGTTTTTCAACCCCTCGTTTTTGTTGCCAATTTTGATAACTTTTTTATTTGATATCTGATTTCGTTATACCATTTTTTTAACATTTGCCAAATTGTGATCATTTTCGAAAATTGAAAAGGGTGGACAATTTGTTATACATATATTTAACGGGAGTTTGTTTTATGGATGATTCAAAAAATAAAAAAAAGGAAAGCGTTCTTGATGTCATCAATCGAGAATTTGAAATGGAACAAAAAAAGCGAGATGATGTTTTTTTCAAAAAACTTTTGAAATACTTCGCTTCAAATTATAAAAATTGATTTAATAATTTTCAATATATGAATTAATAGTTTCATTAATTTTTAAGGAACTATTATGAATGAAATATATCTTCAACGAACCTTAAAGAACTACTTGATGTTGAATACTATTCCATTGAAGTTTTTTTACACACATCAATCGAATTGAATGATTATGATGTAATAATCGAAGACATAGAAGCTTTAGAGGCTGCTCTCAATATTGATCCGTACAATTATGAATCAACAACAAACTTGATCATTTTTATAAAAATGTTTAAATAATTATTGAATAACTTCTATAAGGGGAAAAAGAAAGATGGTTGAAATAAAACATATAACAAACAAATACAACATAATAAAAAAGGAAATATCAAGGTCAAATATTTTAAAGCTAAGTGTATTGCTGTTAACTGCATCACTACTAATTACAATCTTTTTTTAATAGTAATCTTGAAATTATTGTTTTATGATGTATATATAAAATACATTTATTCTCCAAATAAAACTTAGTTCAATTTATTAACAAGCCTAAGAACCCAACACTTTTGTTGGGTTTTGTTTTTTGCTTAAATTAAAAAAAATGCTCTAATAATATTAGGAACATTTAACAAGGAGCGTTTACCATGATTTATAATATGTTTTTAAAAGAGGATTTAATTGTATTACTTAAAGCGAAAGATTTCAACAATGATACACAATACATACCGATTGAAGTTTATAGAAACGAAGTTGAAAGCAAAAAGATAATAATTAAAGAAATTGAAGACCTTAGAAGAAAAAATGATCTTTTGTACGATGAATATCTTGATGCTTTCAATGAACTTAACGAATTCAAAGAAAAAAATGAAATTGCTGCAAGTGATATTCAAAGTGCCATTTTTGAGATAAATTACTGTATTGAGTCCATGCAAAACTTAGAATTTAAAATGATTGAATTAGGTGGAACACCTAAACACGAAGATTTTGACTTTGAAGATATGAAGTTCAAATCAAAAACAAGAGATGCTTTTTTCAAAGATAATGACTTGGACGATGATGAAGATCTGGACGATTTAGATGATTTTGACTTTGATGATGACTTAGATCTAAAAGAGTAGCGTATAAAAGGAGTGGCATTTGACCACTCCTTTTTTGGTTTTAAATATTTAGTGGTGTTATTGGCACAAGTTGATCACCGCTAAACCACCTAAAGACGTTTCACGGTACTTCTTGTTCATGTCTTTACCTGTTTGGTACATGGTTGCGATAACCTTGTCTAACGAGATAAGACACTTGCTGGTGCGTTTTAGAGCCATACGTGATGCGTTGATGGCTTTCATTGCACCCATTGCGTTACGCTCGATACATGGCACCTGAACAAGCCCGCCGATCGGATCGCATGTCATGCCCAGAGAGTGCTCCATTGCGATTTCAGCTGCGATACAGATTTGCTCGTTGCTGCCACCGCGCAAAGCGGTTAAGCCAGCAGCAGCCATTGATGAAGATACGCCGACTTCACCCTGACAACCTACTTCTGCACCAGAAATTGAAGCATTGGTTTTGTATAGGATGCCGATAGCGCCAGAGACTGCCAAGAAGTCTTTCAGCTGCTTGGTGTCGAGCTCTTTAATGAAACGATGGTAGTACATTAATACCGCAGGAATAACGCCAGCCGCACCATTCGTTGGAGATGTTACCACTTGGCCACCCGCTGCGTTTTCTTCGCTTACAGCAAAGGCAAACAGGTTAATCCAATCCATGATCTCCATTGGATCATTTTCAATCGAAGCATTCGCCTCAAGCTTTTTCAAAAGAGCTGGCGCTCGACGGGTGACTTCTAGTCCGCCATCAAGAATACCTTCAGTATCAAAGCCACGCTGCATACACAGAGACATCACCTTCCAGATTTGGTCAGCTTTTTGGTCAATCACATCCATATCTTGGAAAGACACTTCATTGCGCAGGATTAAGCCACCAAGGCTAAGCCCTTGCTGCTCTGACAATTCAAGTAATTGGTCGGCAGAAGAAAAAGGGAACTCAACTTGTGTTTCTGCTTCTTGCTTGCCGTTTTGTAGCTCATCAGCGGTTGCGATAAAGCCACCACCAATCGAGTAGTACGTTTCCATATCTAGAAGACTACCGCTTGCGTCAAAGGCAGAGATAGTCATGCCATTTTCATGCAACGGAAGGTTAGTCTTGTGGAAAAGTAGGTCGCTTTCTACATCGAAATGAATTTCATGGTTACCGCTAACCAATAGAGATTTATCTTCAATCGCCTTGCGCATTGCTTGGTTAGCACTGGTAATCTTAATAGTGTCGGGGCGGTTACCGAGCAAACCTAACAAGGTCGCTCTGTCTGTGTGGTGACCAATACCCGTCAATGATAACGAGCCATATAAGTCGATTTGAATACGCTTCACTTGCTTAAGCTGAGCATCAATTTTTTGGGTAAAGTTAAACCCAGCGATCATTGGTCCATTTGTGTGGGAGCTGGACGGGCCAACCCCAATTTTGTAGATATCAAAAATAGACAGCATAGTAACTTCCTGTGAAGACGGTTCGATGAACGAACTCTGGTTAAAGTATATCTTTTGTTAACCTCACTTCTTTGAGTGAGCGTATTCTTTCAATGAGATTAATGTTAACAAGCGTGTAGTTCGATGAAATACAAGACCGTGCTATTTTTGCTTTATATAGCTGCACGTTGATTCTTGTGTACCTTAAGATGTTGCTATCAATAGTGAGCATTATTGCGAGCTACATTTAGGAATTTAAAAATACTTTTGTTAAGAACTATTGTATACATAATTCACTCCATCTAATCACTAAAACGAGACTTGAACATAAAATGAGCATTAATCACCTCCTTATTGTGCTAGGTAAGCGACTTAATGGGAATAAATTGACTGATGAAGGCATCAGTCGAGTTGATGCTTTGGTGGAGTATCTGGCGGGGCCTTTGGCAGAAGAGTCTATTCAGAAAACGGGTGTTGCATTTTGTGGTGGGGTGACAAAAGGTCAAACCACCTCTGAAGCGGATGCAATGCACCAGTATTTTCGAATTCTGGAAAGCCAGCGAGAATATCCGTTTTCCTTGGGGGCGATTTTGCTTGAGCAGAATTCGACAAATACGGTTGAGAACATTCAGAACTTAGCTTCAAAGATGATTGAAAGTGGACTGTTTACCCGCGGGCAGAGTGTGAAGGTGACGTTCGTTTCGAATGACTACCATTTACAACGTATTTTCGAGATCCAATCACTAATGGACGAACAAGGCTTGCTTAAGGTTTTGGTCGAGAAGTGCTCAGCACTTGGGGTGGAACTACAAATCGCTCCTCAGCTAGAAGCTCATGTTGCTGTGCCATATCCTCATCAAAATACTCAAGGGCAATTGTTTTTGTGGATGGATGTGCTGACAACCTATCGAGTTTATCTTGAAGGTGTTTCTGCGGGCACATTCAAGCGAGATTTGGAGTTAGTTAGGGGGGAGCCTGAAAGACTGTCGTTGGAGTCACTGATAGCTGTAAAGGCGTTAGTAAAGGGGGCACCTCATTTTGACATCGTCGACAGCTTACTCCCAGTATTGGAGGGCTGTATCCAGCAGACTTCCGTGGGTACCGACATAAAAAAAGTCAGGGAATACCTAGCTCTACTAGATACTAACCTGACTTTATTGAATCGTTATTTAGACCCGGAATCGGATCACACACATCGCTGGTGGCGATAGATGTTTATTTCTTTCTCGTGATGCCAATAACGGTCTTTAAGCTTGCAAACGCAATCAGGCAGTAAGCCAAAAGTTCAGTGCCTTCTTCTGCGATGTTTTTAACCACGCGAACATAATCATCGCCCATAACATTGTGCCAAAAGCTGCCCATGCCAAATAGACGAGAGAACACCAACAGTAGCATTACGCCAGTAACGAGTAAGTTCATGTGTGGGGAAGCAAGAATAAGCGCAAGCTGATCAATGGTTCTTTTACCATTCTTAATCGCATAGAAAATTGCACTGCCAGCAACCAATAGGGCAGGGACAACCCATGCACCATGTACGATCTTGTCGAACCAAAAATCCATTTCACGAATGAACAACACTGCGAAGAATGCGCTGATAAGAAGAGCTGCGTGCTTAACTTCGCGCTTCTCTCTTGCTAAATAAGCAAAAGAGCCAGACGTCACGATAAGCAGTAACTGTTGCAGCATTTCGGTCGCCGAGATCTCACCAACATTGCCATTCAACAATACAAAATCAATTCGAAGTGCAAGGTTTGCGACAATGCCTATCGCTAAAACAACGAGAGCTGTTTGGCATCGTTTGTAGATCACTTGAGATGTCGACTGGGAAAGGGTGAACTCTGGCAGTTCAAACGACATTGGAGTTTGTTCATTGGTTTTAGGTTGGCTTTTCATAGTAATTCAATGTGTAAATATTTGTAACGGGCAGGCATTCTATCGGCCTAGGTTAGGCTAATGTCAGAGCTATGTCAGAAATAAAACAGCGTTCAATTGGTGTGTGTGTACGGTAAACCGCTGCCTTATGGCAGGCAGTTTACGTAACATAATTGAATTTTTAGGGGGAGGGTTTTAAAGCGTTGATATTGGAAACTTGTAATAGAAGTTATTACTTTTCAGTTTCTTGCTCATGGTTATTGCGGTAGTACTCCCATTGCTCGATACGTTCACCGTCATCGAATACACAGTAAGTTGTACGCTGATTGTTTTCAGTAACCGTGTCTAATTCACCGTCCTGTTGAACACAATAAACCGCTGCGGGGTTAGCGACTGAAACACGTTGGCCTTCGCTATATTCTGCATAGTCGTTTGCACAACCGCCTAATACAACGGCACATACAGCCATCAAACCAATTTTCTTCATGTCTATCTCCTACGTGATAACTCTATAATCGAATGCGTTAAGTTCTACAGAACCAAATGAGAAGCTCTATGAAATTAGTATATTTTAGATTTCAGAAAAGGTTGTCCTAATTTGGTCAAGATATTGAAATAGGTTGATATTTCGCTATTTTTAAGTGCTTTTTGAGTGTTTGATCAGGCTGACATAGCTGATGTTATAGCAGGAACGGCCTCCGTCAATAAGGCATTACTTGATGGTTATTTTGACTCGATAGCCGTGGGCGAACAGCGATCAAAAGCAGAGGGTATGTGTTCTTGTGGGGGACGGAGAAACTCGAATCTATTGATGATTATGATATGATGCCGCCAAATTCAGTAGAGCAGTCAGAATCATGAGACACCTAAAAACCACCATCCACCCTGATATCGATCATCTAGACAATAAAACGGTATACAAGCGTAATGCTGCCCGCGCCATTGTATTAGATGGTGAAGACATTCTGATGCTCTATACAGAGCGTTATCACGACTACACCATTCCTGGTGGTGGTTTGGATGAAGGTGAAGATGTGATTGCTGGTATGGTGCGTGAACTCGAAGAAGAGACAGGCGCGAAGAATATCCATAGCATTAAGCCGTTTGGCATTTTTGAAGAGTTCCGTCCTTGGTATAAAGACGGTGCGGATATGATGCATATGATCTCTTACTGCTACTCATGCAAGATTGATCGCGAGCTGGGTGAAACGGCTTACGAAGATTATGAAGTGAAAAATGGGATGAAGCCGGTTTGGATGAATATCCATGAAGCGATCGCTCACAATGAAAAGACCATGGCTGAGAGCTCTAAGAAGGGCATGAGCATTGAACGTGAAACCTTTTTGCTGCATTTAATTGCCAAAGAGATGCTTTAGCCTTTATCAGTACAAGCCTGTTAAGCTATTTATTTGCCGCCACTTTTGGCGGCAAAGTTGTTTCTAGCAATGCTAAAATGTAATAGCGGTAATCAATTATTGAATATGGTTGATATTGTCAACTAAGTAATTTTAATGTATCTTTAGCTCAGTGATGACCCTATCTAGCTAGCTGCCCGGTCATATCGCTAGTTCTCGCTGTGAGCCTGCCCTAAACAAAGAATACTATGAATAAAAGACAGTTTATTGCCCATTATCTGCGCATGAATCGCACCTCGTACTTACTGGCGATTGTGTTCATTTTTCTCGTCAACTGGTTACAAGTAGAGATCCCTCGTTATATCCAATTGGCGATAGATTTGATTGATGACGCTTCTTCAACTGGCCATCAGCAGCTGCAAAGCTATGTTTGGATTGTAGTCGGCATGTCTGTCGCCATGGTGGTGGTGAGAATTCTGTCTCGTATCTATGCGCTTAATCCGGGGCGAATTACAGAAGCAGAGCTCAAAAGTACACTTCTACAAAAGTTGAATCGCTTACCAAGCAGCTTTCACGAACGCTTTGCTTCAGGTCGACTGATCTCGATTATCAACAATGACCTTAGTGGCATTCGACTGCTGTTTGGTGTCGGCTTCTTGCAGTTCTTCAATGCGTTGCTTGCGTTGTCGCTGACGCCTCTTTACATGTGGCGCATATCGCCAGAACTCACACTGTATTCGATCATTCCTATCTCAATCGCTTTTGTGATTTTCCGTGTGGGCTTCAAGCGTATGAAAACACTGCATTTAGAGCACATGAAACGTCTACAAAACTTGTCTGCTCAGCTAATGAGTTACCTGTCTGGGATTGATTTGATTAAGAGCCAGCAGATGTCACCTTGGGTGAAAACCGAAACTGAAAAGCTTAACCAGTTATTGCTTGAGTGCCGCCTTAAAATTACACGTATTCAAGTCTTCTTTATGCCGGTACTCGACTACGCCAATGACCTGATGAAAATCATCATTCTTGGGCTTGGTGGCTACATGTTAATGAGACAAGAGCTAACCCTCGGTGAGATTACTGCTTTCCTAACTTACTCTGTTTTACTGGCTATGCCATTGATGCAACTTGGCAGAATCGCGACCATTTATCAGCGAGGCATGGTAGGTATTCAGAGTGCACAGACCATTCTTAATGCCAAAGTCCCAGAGCTTGATGAAGATAAGCTCACTGAGTTAGATGTTGAATCGCTGAAGGGAAAAACGTTTTCCGTTCGCAACCTCAGCTTCAGCTATTCAGGTGAAGACCGTCTGATTCTTGATGACATCAGCTTTGATATTCCAGTTGGTAAGAAAGTGGGTGTGCTAGGTGGAATCGGAGCGGGTAAAACGACATTAGTGAACTGCTTGAACCATCACTTGGATGTACCAGAAAGTTCGGTTTTTCTTGGCGAAAGAGATGTCACTAGCTTCTCACGCAGTGACTTGCGCCGTTACGTGAAAACCGTGACTCAAGACCCTTTCCTGTTTTCAGCAACCGTCGAGGATAATATCCGCTTTGGCAGCTTAGATACTGACTTGGCAAAGAGTCAGGTTGATGAAGTGCTGGAGCTCAGCCAGTTGGCGAGTGACGTTACTCGTTTTGAGCATGGTGACCAAACCTTAGTCGGTGAGAAAGGGATCATGCTGTCAGGCGGCCAGAAGCAGCGCTTAAGTATTGCGCGTGCTTTATTGCAACCCACCGATCTGATCATCATGGATAACGTTCTATCGGCCGTCGACTATGAAACAGAACGAAAGATCTTGGAAGGCTTGTTTAAGCGCTTGGAAAATCAATCAGTACTTGTGGTTTCACACCGTGTTAATGCCCTTGAATATATGGATGAAATCATCGTGTTGAACGAAGGTAAGGTGATCGCGAAGGGCGACCATGCAACGTTATTGAAAACGTGTGATTACTATTACGATACATGGCAGTTACAGCAGAATGAAACGGAGGCAGCAGCATGTTAAAAGGTGTTGATCTCAAGTACCTCAAGCACTTTTTTAAGTTTGCTAAGAAATACAAACGCTCTGCGATTCTGGGCATCGCTATGCTTCCTCTCTCTGTCATCACGAGCTTGTTGTTCCCTTGGCTGATCATTCAAGTTATTGATGTTCACCTGAGCCATGGGGATATGGATGGACTGCTCGAGTATGTATTCTATCTCGTTGCCGTGCTGGTGGCGAGCTATGTGGTGGATACCACCTATTCGTACAACCTGCGTAAAACCGGGCAATACACGATAACTGACATGCGCTCAGTGTTGTTTGCTCGCGTGCTCAAACTGCCGCGCAGCTATTTTGATAACACACCGATTGGTGTAACGCTTTCACGATTAACCAGTGATTTGGAAACCATCGGCGAGACATTTGTTCAGTCGGTTGTAGGGCTAGTTAAAGACAGCATCAATACCATTGCTCTGTTGGTGATGATGTTCTTCATTGATTGGCAGTTAACGATGATTGTGTTGATCATTATGCCGCCAGTGATGTATTTGACGGTGTATGTGAGAAACCGACTTCGTGCTCTCTATAAGGTGACTCGTTCTTCGCTGGCTCGCGGTATTGGCTTTTTACAAGAAGTCTTATTTGGCATGAAAACGGTTCAGATGTATCGAGCCGAAGAACAAGTAGAACAACGCTACCAAGGCTATACTGATGAGTTTCTGAGAGCACAGAAGAAAATCAATAAATACGATGCGATTTTGTTCTCGTTTATCTCGGGCATTACCTCAATCACGATCGCAATTATGATCTGGTATGGCTCTGAGCAAGTGATAGAAGGGGCACTCACCTTGGGTGTGTTGATCGCATTCATCAACACTTTAGAAAAAGTGTTTGTTCCGATCCGTGACTTTACTTCGCAGATCGCTTCGATTCAGAGTTCATTTGCAGCGTTTGACCATATTGAAGAGTTGTTTGTTGAGCCGACTGAAGAGGAAGGACGCAACCTGCTACCATCTAACAAGGTTGAGAAACAGCTCGAACAGTTTGTGAGCCTTGAGTTTAATAATGTGAGCTTCCGTTACAAAGACGACTCTCCCTACGTTCTAAAGAATGTCTCGTTTGTATTGGAGAAAGGGCATCAAATCGCGCTTGTCGGTTCGACGGGGTCGGGCAAGTCGACGATTCTGCGTCTGATCTCTAAAACCTACCAAGACTATGAAGGCAGCATTTTGTTGAATGGAATAGAGCTGTCGCAGATCTCTAGTGAAGACTCTGCTCATTTGTTCTCAATGATGATGCAAGATGTACACTTGTTTGAAGAGACAATCCAATTCAATATCGCACTGGGCAAAACGCATCTATCTAGAACTGAGGTTGAACAAGCAGCACGCTATGTGTACGCCGATAAGTTTATTGAACAATTGCCACAAGGTTATGACTTCAACTTGGAAAAGAACGGCTCCAATTTGTCGGTAGGGCAAACGCAGCTTATTTCGTTTGCTAGAGCGGTTGCACAAGGTGGACAACTGATGATGCTTGATGAGGCGACCAGCTCGGTAGATTCAATCACCGAAGACCTCATCCAAAAAGCGATGCAGCGTCTGTTTAAGGAAAAAACCGTGATTGCGATTGCACACCGTTTGAGTACCGTTCGTCACTCGGATACGATTCTGGTATTGGAACAGGGTGAAATTGTTGAGCAAGGTAATCATCAACAGCTAGTCGCACACAATGGAATTTATGCTGGCTTGTTACAAGAGTCGATTGTCGAAACGAACGATTCCCAAGTTACGGTAGCCTGATTGCCTCAAATCAGGCTGTTGTTTTCGATAGGACAAACTGGCCTTGCCTATGCTTCTCCAGTTTCTATTGTTTTCTAATATTCCCAATAGGTTAGGGAAATTAAACATATTTTTCGATTATTAATATGTTATGATCTCCCTACTACTAAAGGGGTGTCTTCGGGCATCGGGATGTATGCGAGCAAAACGTAAGTGCTTGTGTCAGTCACTTTCTGGCGAATATGGAATCGAAGATGTTGTTGGAAGAAATTGTAGAAATTATCGAATTAACCGACTCAGACCATTTATCTCAAGCAATGGAACTGTTTAACGAGCATGGTTTTGTTGATGCTGAGTCTTTACCTTTTATGAATGTTGTTTTTGAAACAGCACCGGATCACCTTGCGAAGAAGTTGTCGCAGATTGGTTTTAAAGGTTTAGTGCAAGTCGAAAAGAATGAAGATGCATCGGGCTTCACCATTATTGATGCTGACCGTGTTCTGCTGAAAGACTCTGCTTAGCTGTAAGATTCTTCTTAATGACAAGAATAAGATTCAGCTTAATGAAAAGACTCTATCCAGTTCAGTAACACCCGTTATGATTATTTGAGGTTAACACAGTGACAACAGCAACCGTTTCATCAACAGAGCAACACATTTCCAATGAACATGCGCTTTTAGGTGCATCGTTATTAGCGTCTCAAAAAGTTGAGTTGGCTCTGTTCAGTGTTATCTCTAAATTAGCTAAAGCACTGCCAAAGGAACAACAACAGTCGTTAGGTTTGGATTTGGATACCTTTTTAAGGGAAAAGCCAAGTGAGCAAGCCTCCACGCTGAGCCTATACGAACAGACGTTTGGTGAGCAACTTCCTTTAAAGACAAATGAAATCAGCGATTTTATTTATCACCGAAACTTGGTAACTCGTGGCTTTTGGCGTGTGACTGGGGCTGATGTTAAAGGCGGTGAGAAGCTAGCGAACCCAGATCTTTATTTAAAAGAGTTCTTGGCCAAGTGTGAATACTGGCAAGTGATGATTGATACTCAAACCAAGTAATCAAATTGAAATAAGAAAGCCATAGCGTACATGCTATGGCTTTTTTATTTGTGTAAACCATGCTGTATTTTTTAAAGCAGATGATTACCACGAATACTGAGAACATCACTGATATTACTTTAAATATCCCTCCAAAATTTAAAGCATCATCTTCAATACATAGTTCCTAGAGACAAAGTGGTGTTTAAGTGCAGCACAAACATGAAGAACAACTAAACAGGCTAGGGCAATACAGCTGGCACGATGTAAATAGAAAAAGAAGCCGTTGATCGCAGGGTCGGTAATTGGGTTATTCACGCTCACCAACCAGAATAACGAATAAGGTTCTTTTAGCATCAAATAACCCGTGGTGAAAACCATAAACATCACTAGATACATCAGGGAATGAGCAAGTTTAGCAACGCATTTTTGCCCTTCAGGTACAGACAGTGGCATGGTTGGCGATGACCTGAAGTAACTCCAGACATAACGAACCACGAATAATGGCGTCGCAATGGTCGCCAATGACATGTTGAGCACTGACAGAAAAGAAAACAGTTCTGGATGACTGGTGACATAGTGCATCACATACCCTGCGACTGTTGCATAGATGATGACAGACGCCATGACCCAGTGCAGCACCCGGCTCATTAAATCGTATCGTGGATTGTTCAAATTAACCTCGCTCTGATCGTTATTAATATAAGATTCATCTCGATGCAATAAATCAACTCTTGGTATATTCGCATCGCGAATTAATTATATAGAACAGTATTACGCGGTATTTTTATAATTTAGAAATTAATGATGTTGCTTCAGGTGTTTTATAATTATCAATGATGTTTTAGAGTGTTAATTCCAATAAGGAGAAGGCAGAATTGCCGACTTTCTAGCTTGTCTTGCGATTAAGAGATACAGTTAACAAAGATAAAATATATAAGGAATGTATAAATGCTTCGAATCCTATTGATTGCAGTGTTCTCACTGGTCACGACCATGAGCTTTGCAAGCGAGGAAGTTAAATACTCAGAGAAAGAGTATGTAGACCGACCATTGATGGAACGCTACATCTTAGATGAGCTGAAGCAGTTGCGAATGGAACAGCAAGATCTGGAAAGGCGCTTGACCATTCAGATGACCGATCGTGAGCTTACAGTCGCCGATAAGTCATTGAACTATGCCAATGTCACGGTCACGTATTTCTTCTACATTATTGCGGGTGTTGCTTCTCTTATTGCATTGGTTGGTTGGCAATCACTGAAAGATCTCAAACACACCACCAAGGAAATGGCTGACCAGCGACTTAATTCGATTGCTCAAGACTACGAGAAGAAATTCAATGTTCTTGAAAGGGATCTTAAGCGTAAGACCAGAATTATCTCAGAGAACAACCGAGAAATAGAAATCATCAATGAGATTCACAATTTATGGCTCAGAGCGCAAAACGCTCAAACCGCCGAGCAGAAGATTGAAATTTACGATGAGATATTGAAGGTTCGTCCGGGTGATTTAGAAGCGTTGACCTATAAAGCGGATGCTGCGATGGATATGCAGGAATACCACTGGGCAATGAGCCTATGTAACCGCGTGTTAGAAGTGGATGACCAAAATGCCCACGCCTTGTATCAACGTGCTTGTTCGTATGCAAGGTTAGGAGCAGAAGGTCAGGCTATCGATGACTTAGAGCGTTCTATTGAAGCCAGTGGTTCCATGAGAGAGTTGCTAGCTGAAGAGCCAGACTTTGAGATGCTGCGCGGCTTAGATCGTTTTGAAGCGCTCTGTGAAGAGTAATGTCACATAAGGTGGTGGGCTTCACATGCCCACCATATTTTGGCAACTTTTGTGGAACGGTTTCTTACATTTCGTTTATTTTTTTCAATTAATTGTTATGTTATAACACTTGCCAAGTTCCTTGTTATAACCGCTAAGTATTTTATGAAGTTCCTCCCTATTGGCCTGATCGTTATCGCTATCAGTGCATTCTCGCTTTCCGTTTTGCTCCATTTTCAATCCGAAGTACCAGAAGAAATCTCAATTCAAGTCACCCCTTATAAAGATTTATTAACTCATCAAGAGGGGGCATCAAACTCATATACAGATTCAGAGGCAAGCTCAAGAACGTTGGTAAAAGTTCATTACTTTGTGAAGGTTGGAGATACGCTCAGCAGCATCTTTTCGTCATGGAAACTGCCTTATGAGACAGTTCAAAAAGTGATGGAAGCGGATCTTGAGTCTTTGAAGCTCGATACAATAAAACCTGGCGATCATCTAGAGTTGCTTTTGGATAGTGACTCTAAACAACTCGTAGAGCTGATTTTCCATGAAAGTCTCGTAGAGCAAGCTGTCTTCACTAAAAATGATGATGGAAGCTTTAATTACCAATTCCATGAAATGCCTAGCGAATGGAAAGAAAAGCTCTATAAAGGCACTGTTCATGGCAGTTTTTCAACGTCAGCATACAAAGCGGGATTAACAACCGCCCAGATAGCCAATATTACTCAAACGTTAAGAGACAAGATTAACTTCTCAAAGCAGTTAAGAGCGGGCGATGAGTTTAATGTGTTGGTCAATGAGCAATACACAGGCGACCATCTAACAGGAAAAACAGAGATCCAAGGCATATCGATTAGGTTACGAGGCAAGGAAGTGGCCGCGTTTCTTGCTTCAGATGGACGCTTTTACGATAGAGAGGGTAACAGCCTTGAGCAAGCGTTCAATCGCTACCCAATAGACAAACAATTCCGAAGAATTACTTCGCCATTTAACCCGTACCGTAAGCACCCAGTGACCGGACGTATATCTCCGCATAATGGTACTGACTTCGCAACACCCGTAGGGTCGCCAGTTTATTCAACCGGTGATGGTCGAGTTATTGCTATTCGTAACCACCCGTATGCGGGGAAATACATAGTGATTGAGCATAACAGCGTTTACAAAACTCGCTATCTGCACTTGAGCCGATTCTTGGTTAAGAAGGGGCAACAGGTTAAGCGTGGGCAGAAAATTGCGTTGTCTGGCACGACTGGTCGCGTAACCGGGCCGCATTTGCATTTTGAAGTACTGGTGCGTGGAAGAGCTGTGGATTCGATGAAAGCGAATTTACCTTTAGCGAGTTCTATCTTACCTGAAAATAAAGGTGCATTCTTGGCGAGAGTTGCCTCGTTTGATGACATGCTATCCGGGCAAAAGGTTGCACGAGTAACATCAAGCTAAGTATCAGCTTATAATCGTTCTAACCCTCTGGCGGCAATCATCAAAGGGTTGGAACGAGTTTTCATTAGGCTGCTTGATTGCCTAATAGATTAAGCGACGACAACCGCTGTGCCGCTGGCTGATACCATCAACATGCCATTACCTGTTCCCAAGACTTCATAATCGATATCGACACCCACCACTGCGTTGGCACCCGCTTCAATCGCTTTTTGCTCCAACTCTTTGAATGCGTAGTTGCGTGCTTTTTCTAATTCTTTCTCGTAGGTGCCAGAACGTCCACCCACAAAGTCACGAATTCCTGAAAACATATCTTTGAAAACATTCACCCCTAGAATGGCTTCTCCGGCAATAACTCCTTTGTAATCGACAATACGTTTGCCTTCAACAGATTGAGTGGTGGTAATAATCATAATGGCCTCTTGTAAGCTTGATGAGCTGTTACTCGCTGTATGGATTGATAGTTTGGTCTTACTCTTGAATAACATCGCTCAGAGTTGTCTCTGAGCGTGTGAATTCATGCCTCAACCATGTTCTCAGTTTTAGCACACTTTCTTGTTTTAATTTGTTTTTTGGGCAAACAAAATAGAAATCTTGGTGTGGGTTCGCGACGGGTTCGCCCAGCTCCACTAGCATCCCATGGCTGATGTCATCTTTCACAAACAAGCGATGCGTAACCAACACACCTAATGAACGAATTGCAGCCTGCACGGCTTGAATCGAGACATCAAACGTTAGATTGCTATGGAACGTCGGCATTGGTATTTGATAATGATCACACCACACCTGCCAGTCATGCTGTCGTCTTGGGTTAAACGCACCAATGGTTGGGTTTTGTTTCACGAGTTGTTCAACGCTTAACCCTATTTGGTTTTTCAATAGAGCAGGGCTGCACACCAAGACTAGTTCATCGTCGCCGAGCTTTTCGCTGTAATATTGTTCCCACTCGTTTGGCTTGCCATGTACGAGGGCAATATCGACACCTTCTTGTTCGATATCGAAAGGGCCTGTTAATGTCGAAATACGGATATCAAGAGAGGGAGCAAAGGCTTGGAAGTCGGGCACTCGAGGGATCCACCAGTGCATGGCGAGTGAATTGACCATGTTGAGAGTAATGCGGTGATTGTTAGGCGTTCTGGCAAGCTCTTCTGTCGCTTCTATCACCTGTTCCAGTGCTGGCGCGACTTTACGATAATATCGCTTACCTGCGGAATTTAGAACAACACGACGGCCGACACGTTGGAACAGCGGCTTATTGACCAGTTGCTCCAATGATTTGATAGCTTGGCTTACCGCAGAATGACTGACGTACAACACGCGAGCGGCGTCGGTCATGCTGCCTGTTTCAGCTACAGCGATGAACGCATAAATGGATTTAAGCGGAACGAGTTTTTTCATTGGTAAGTTTTCCTTACAGTTATGGTTAATATTACTCGCTATTTTTCATCACGTCACGCTTCTAAAATAGGTGTCATAGGAGGTGATAATTATGTCTGATATTACCAAGGCGACGACTTTCATGTTGTTGTCGACGTTCAGTTTGTCTTTAAGTGGCTTGATGGCCAAGTATCTATCTGAAACGATGCCCATTTCGTTATTGAGTTTTGTGCGTTTTTTCTTACCCAGTCTGTTTTTATTTCTATTCTTGATGTTTTACAAGATCACGAAACCTTCACTCGATATGTGGAAGCCTTTAGTGATGCGAGCGATCTTTATGGTGGCATGCCAGTGGTGTTTCCTGACTTCATTACAAACCTTAACGTTGGTTGAAGGTGTGGTGTTATTCAGTACGGGCCCGCTGTTTATTCCGTTGTTAGAAAAGTTAATGTTTGGAGCTAAGATTCATACAACGACCATCGCTTGTTTAGCGATTACCTTTGTTGGTGTCGTGATGATGGCAGGGGATTGGTCACAGTTTGAGTTTGGTTCGGAGTTCTTTAGACCTGCGCTATTGCTTGGACTTCTAGCGGGTGTGTTTAACTCTGGCTCGCAAGTGAGTCTGTACCGAGCATCTAAAACCAGCCTGACACCCGCAGAGCTTAACGCATGGACCTTTTTAGTCGCAGCAATACTCGTTATACCTATGCTCGTGTTTACTTCTGTTTCTGCTGTACCAGATGTACTTAAGGGGGATAGTGTGTATGGAGCTTTAACGACTTTGCTGTCGTTTGATGACTTGCGTTGGATTGGACTTGGTGCATTTGGACTCGCACTGTTTACCATCAATACTCAAATTTTCCGCTCCAAGGCTTATAAGCTTGCAGACAGCGGTTCCCAGTTGGCACCACTGATTTTTACTAACATGCTGTTTAGCGCCTTATGGCAGGGGTTGTTCTTTGATGATGTGTTTTCTACTCAGCAGATGATTGGCATTAACCTGATTGTTGTGGCGAGCATTACCAACACGCTATTAGCGAAGAGACACAGCAAAGCAAAAGCCAAGCAAACGCCGCGAGTCACAGTGGCTGTAGCGACGGTAACGACTGTAGTGGACGTTGCGGTGTTGGAGTCTGCGGCTAAAAGCTAATCATTGACCTTATAGCCTAAAGACTAAAGACTAAAGACTAAATGGTTAGCTCAAACTTAAAATAATGAGCGTATGTACTCTTTTACTCGGTCGATGTGTTCGTTTGGTTCAATCTCGCAACGCTGTTTAGTCTCTAGGAATCGCTCAGCGTATTTGTCGTAGATTTTGTTTTCTAAGAACAGCAAATACAGCTTGGGATCGATATGACCGCTGGTGGCCATGTCGGTCATGATGTTGAGTGATTCGCTTAGGAGTTTACCTTTCTTATACGGGCGATCACTAGAGGTGAGCGCTTCAAAGACATCAGCAATGGCCATCGCTCTGGACGGTAGAGGTAATTGGTCTTCGCTTAAGCCTCTTGGGTAGCCCTTACCGTCGATACGCTCGTGGTGTCCGCTGGCGATATCCGGAATATTCTGGAGGTAAGACGGATAAGGCAGCTTGTTAAGCATGGTGAAGGTTTGAATAATATGATCGTTGATCATGAAACGTTCTTCATCGTTTAACGTGCCACGATGAACTTTCAAGTTGTGCAGTTCACCTTGGTTGTATTTGACCTCTCCTGGCTTAAGCACAAACGCTTCTTGCCATACATCAGCAGGGCTAAAGCCATTATCCCACGGTATTTTATGTTCGGGTTTATCAGCAAGTAGCGGTTCCATCACCGGTAGTATTTGGTCTTTTCTTGCTGGCTCAGCTTCACTCTTCTCTGTCGTGTCTTGTTGTTCATTGAATCTCTCTTTTTCAGACCAAGATAACCCTAGCTGATCGTCGAGTGTTCGTTTCCATTGGCGCTTGGCTATTCGGTCTAAGCGTTCTAGTTGTTCGTCCGTCATCGACTCTCCACCAAGGTTACATTCAGCAACAAAGGCAAATTCTTCATCCAATTCTGACAAGCTTTGTTCGAGGATCTTAAGCTGATCCTCTTGAAGCGCTCCGTTCGCTATCGCTTTCCAGTAGTCGGTTTCAGCCTGTTGTTTTAACAGTTCGAAACGCATTCGCACTTCGTGGATTCGGTCGTAAATGGTTTCAAGTTTTGTCGCTTTGTCTACGACATACTCAGGTGTGGTTACCTTGCCGCAGTCATGAAGCCAAGCGGCGAGCATTAACTCTTCCCACTGTTTACTATCCAATGAGAATTGCGGGTAATAACGGTCATCATCAATGGTTGCTTGAGTCAGCCATTTGGTCAGTTCAGGCACGCGTTGGCAGTGCCCGCCCGTGTAAGGTGATTTGGTATCAATCGCTGATGCAATCAACTCGATAAAGGCATTAAGCATGTCTTTCTGTTGCTGCATTTGGTCAATGTTATCTTTGGCTATTTCCGCAAAGCTGAGCAGTTCTCGTAAGAAGGCGTGCTTGTCTGCCTGCATCTTGGTAATCGGTCTTTCATAGCCAATTGCGACGATACCCACCAACAACTTCTCACGGTTTAATAGTGGAAACAGGTACAGATCTGAATTGAAGATCGAATCTTGGTAATAGTTGAGAACATTGTCTTCTCGGTTTAAGTGGATGGTTTCTCCAGATTTAAGCTGGCACAGCAACCAAGGGGTGTGCTTGATGAAGTCATTGATGTCGGCCTTAAAGGGAAGAATGGCGAGGTTCGCGGCCGTATCAAACACATCTTTCTCTTTTGATTGAGTGAACAGGACGATGGTTTCTGCTTTGGTAATTAAATAGCTTTGATGAGCAATATTCTTGGCTAAGATCGAAAATTCCTGATTACCTGCCGTGTCGCGAAGTAGCGTAATAAGATCATGAAGTGTGTGTTCCATCAGCTCAATTGAGTGGGCGAGGTTAGCCACTTCTTGAATCATGCTTTTGGGATAATGAGTTCGCCTGAAGTCAAATCGTGCGATGTTGTCGGTGAGTTGCATCAGCGTATTAAGCGGCTGAGACAAGCGATTGGCAACAAACCATACGATAGCGAAGCAGATGAACAACATCCCAATCGCGACGGCGACTTGCTTGTCACGCATCGAGATAAGATCAGAGAGCAACTCATTGTGTGGCGTAGCCTCTGCCAAATATAAAGTGACATTCTGAGTGAGCTCAACAGGCGTTAGCGTTAATGCCCAAGTGTTTAAGTTGTACTCAACGTTTTTTAGGTTGAGGTTTAATTTCTCCTCGTCGGAGATAAGTGGTGCTATGACGGATGCTTTCAATGCTTCCATCTGTTCACGTTTGGGCACATTAAAGAAGCTTTGGTCTTGCTCACTGCCAGAGAGTTTCCCCGTCGTTTGGTTATTCGTTTTCTCAGTTTTACTTGTGTCGTTTGGCTGGGAGGTAAGCTTGGGAATCGATAGATCAAGTTGATGTTGGCCGAGAAGGTTGAAATGTTGATCGAACAGAGCGAGTCGGGTTTGTGGAGAGTAGGCCAATTCACTGATCTGGGAAGAGAGAGATTTCAACGTGAAGTCGGCACCAACGACATGCTTGCCATCCAAAGAACGTCTAGAAAGCGTGATGCCATTGGTTTGCAGGAAATAGAACAGGTAGGGCTCAGAGAGTTGTATTGAGCCGTCAGGCTTTGCGTTACGAAACCAAGGTCGAGTCGTGGGGTTGAACTTACTCTCGGCTTGTCGGGTACTGATCACTTGGTGTGCGCCATCGAGAAAGGTAATAAAGTTTTCACCATCTAGATTGGTGCTGCTGACCATCATGGTCGCTTTGGCGGGAGCGTTGTTGTCGGCTCTCTGTTTAATGGAACTCAGAGGGCGAAAGATTCGGAAATTGCCATCTTCAGAGCCATAGAACAGAGCAACTAAATTGGTATTTTGTTTGAAGATGATATCGACCGAAGCAAGCCAAGATTCTTTTTCGACGGAGGAGGTTTGATTAGCAACAAACGGGCTCACTGCCATCACGTTTAAGGTTGTGATGACTGGGGCAATAGCTTGTTTAAATACCGATTCCAGCTTATCGCGATGTTCATTACTGACTTCGCGCACGGTGCCTAAAAGCAGTTCTTGAGAGTGCCGATAACTTATCGAAATCAGTACGGTACCGACAAGAGTGGTCAAAATTAAGAAAAGGCTAGTGATGTGGATACTCAGCGGATATCGTCTTCTTCTCATCTAACACTCCAGTTTGTAGACTGGTTTAAGTATTGACGAACTTGGGTAGGTTGCAAAAAATTGGCGTAATTACCGAGTATGTTCGATTTTACTTAGATAAGAAAAGCGTTAGTGTCGTCTGGTTAGCCACGTATTATCGTGCTGTGTAAATGAACTCACAAGAAACCCTTATGTTTAGGTGCTAATTGTCACTTTCAGCTGATAAACTGGTCGAATTGTTGCCATTAAGCATTCCTTTTCAGAAGCACTCCTTTTCAGAAAAAGGTGCAGGCACTTCTTTCCAGAAAGAGGCTCAGAGTTACTTTCTGAAAAACGTTTTTTGACCAAGCGAAGAGAGCATTGATTCATGGAACTCAAAGTAGATACCCACACCCACACATACGCAAGTGGTCATGCTTACAGCACGCTGATCGAAAACGCGAAATCGGCGAAGCAAAACGGTTTAGCTATGTTTTGCACCACCGATCATTCAGAGTCTATGCCGGGCGCGCCACACTATTGGTTTTTCAGTAACCAGCGTGTGCTCCCTCGTTTTATTGAAGATATCGCAATTATTAGAGGTGTCGAGTCAAACATCATGAACACACAGGGTGAAATCGACATTCATCCGAGTGTGGATAAGAACTTGGATTGGGTTATCGCGAGTTTTCATGAGCCAGTATTTCGCCCATCGGATGCCGCTACCCATACAGAAGCATTGTTGAATGTGATTAAAGGTGGTCGAATTGATGCACTTGGTCACTTAGGAAACCCAAATTTTGATTTCGATTTTGAAGCTGTGATTCAATGTGCAGCGGAACATAACGTTGCGATCGAAATTAACAACACCACGCTTAAAGGCAATAGCCGAGTTGGCAGTGTTGACCGCTGTTATGAGATTGCAAGAATAGCGAAAGCGAAAGGTGCGTTTATTACGACAGGTAGCGATGCGCATTTCTGCGTAGATGTCGGTGGCTTGGACTTAGTCGCTGCATTGTTAGACAGAGTAGGTGTGGATTCGAATAAAGTGGTCACTCATTCGCCACAGCAGTTTTTGGCATTTTTAGCATTGCGTGGCCGCCAATCTATTGCTGAATTTTCGGTATTTGAGTGATGGAATGGCCGTTACTTTATACTTTTTAGTCATTGGTTAGCTAGCTAGTTTGCATTTCGACACAATCAATTTTTGTGCCCGACGGATTTTTGTATACACTAGCCGAAAATAATAAAGTCGAAGTGCCACAACAACGATGGCGCTATCTTCAAAGACATCGCTTCACCTGGAGAAACAATGAAAACTCGCTCAATCCTTTTATCTGGCTTAATCGCTGCTTCGCTATTGTCTGGCAACGCTTTTGCTAATGTTGACCTTAAGAAAAACATGCAAGAAATGAAGCTTGCGTTCAAACAAGCAGCAGAAGCTCAAAATATTGAAGAGATGCAAAAGCCTATCGTACGTATCGACACGCTAGTTGCAGAGCTCAAAACGGGTGTTTACCCAATTGAGAAAGAAGAACACTTCATGGAAGGTTTCAAAAAGATCAGTGCATCGATTGATAGCATTGAGAAGAAGCTAGACCAAGGTGAATTTGAATCTGCACAGCAAGAGCTTCGTACTATCGATGGCCTTCGTGAAGAGTATCACGAGAAGCGTAATCCAAGCATTTGGAGCAAGATCTTCGGTTAATTTTCTAATCAATTGAGTTTGCTAGATACGTAACAAAGAGCAAAACCTCAAGATTCGATTTCTAAAACGCTGCCTTACATTATTCTTATCAAGAAGGTGTAAGGCGGCGTTTTTTATTGCCTTTTTTATAAACAGTTTGTTATGTAGAGTTTCGCCACATTTTCTTGGCTCTTTCGTTGTAACCAGTTTTTAACTAAAAAGAGTGTGCGTTAGCTTCAATTTTTTAACCTGATGTTAATCTTTACGTTTACCTATATAACAAGTGCCTCATAATAAGGGAAATTTATAAAGATTAGGAATAATGCGCCGAACCTCGTTCAATTTCTCCATGTTACTCGCTACAGCATTAAGCTGGGTGCTAGTGACGTTAATGCCTGTTATCAATGCTCATGGTAATAGTGCGGGAGTATGGGCGTCGTTATGTACGGTCAACGGCTTTGAACTGGTTCAAATTGAAGAAGGCGAGCCCAATACTCACAAAGGAAAGCCGTGTCCCTTTAGCCATTTTTCCACGTTTCACCAAGACGAACTTCCAACTACACTACTAACAACTCGACTGAGTTCTATTGTCTCCGACAGCTACGCTTTTTTGGCTCTAAGCGAACGCTATATGAGGCAAGCCCCGCGCGGTCCTCCCTTTGATATTGCTTAAACCTACCCCACTAAAATAATTAAAAAATAAAGTATTAAGTAAAGTTAACCATACTCAGATTACTTTCTGATTTTTCAGAAGGTATGTTTGCGTGTGTCAAAGGAAATAATAATGTTGAGAAATGAATCTCAAACCCCTGCGAAAGCACAAGCGACTTCGCAGTCTAAAAGCAGTGCAACAACCGGTTCGGAAACCAATATAAAAAGCAAAGACCGCAATAAAACTCTCTACTTCCTCACTTGGCGCTGGCACTTCTATGCCGGGCTATTCGTTATCCCGTTTATGCTAATGCTGAGCATTACAGGCTTGGTGATGCTGTTTGATGATGAAATCGAATTGGCTTTCCACCACGAAGCCATAGAGATTGTTGCATCGGGCGACCCTATTAAGGTTTCACAACAGTTAACTGCTGTGCAGAATCAATACCCACAAGGTACGGTGACACAGTTTGTACCGAGTAAAGTCCCTGAGCTTGCGAACCGATTTTCTGTATCACTTGAGGATGGCACTTCTGTTTTCGCCACGGTGAATCAATACACTGGCGAAGTGGTAGGAGAAATTCCCCGCAGCGATAGCCTGTACCAACTCGCGAATGACATCCACGGCACTTTGTTGATTGGTGATTGGGGTGATTACCTAATTGAGGTCGCAATAAGCTTGTCTATTCTGTTACTCATCAGTGGCATCTACTTATGGCTACCAAGAGATAACGCGAGCCGCGCTGGTTTTCTTAAGCTTAGATTTGGTTCAGGAACGCGTATTTTAATGCGTGACTTGCATGCGAACATCGGTGGAACACTGTCATTCATTCTTCTGTTATTTATTCTATCGGGATTATCATGGACAGGTTTTTGGGGCGGTAAGCTTGTTCAAGCATGGAGTACTTTTCCTGCTCAAATGTGGGACGACATTCCTCTGTCTAACGAAACGCATGCTTCTTTAAATCACGGGTCGGAAGAGGAAATGCCTTGGAACTTAGAGCAAACACCACTGCCTTTGTCTCAAGATAAGCCAGCCGAACATGTACATCACACAGAAGAGGCGACTGAGCCTCATGAGCATTCTAAGATGGGTGAGGATCACTCTCAGCATGTGTTATCCGCCAGTAATTTCTCTATTGATGATGTGATAGCAAAAGCTCAATCTCTTGGTTTTACACAATATAAAGTCAATTTTCCGCGCTCAGAAACGGGCGTTTACACCGTGGCTGCCAATACCATGGGCGGTGACATTATCGATCCAACTGAAGATCGCACGACTCACCTCGACCAGTATTCAGGGCGCATTCTAGGAGAGGTGACGTGGCAAGATTACAATTTATTCGCCAAAACTTTAGCTGTTGGTATTTCTCTACACCAAGGTGATATCAGTATCATCAACAAGCTTCTAAATGCGTTGTTCTGCGTTGCGTTCGTCGTTGTGTCGGTGACTGGTGGTGTGATGTGGTGGATGCGCAGACCTTCAGGCCAAAGGAAGTTGGGAACGCCACCGAAGTTTGGCGATGCTGGCCTTTGGAAAGCAGGCTTAGTGACTGTGGTTATTATTTCGATATTGTTTCCACTCGCGGGTGCGACGATTGTGACTGCAATGCTATTGGATTGGTTACTGTTTTCACGCGTTGAGAAATTCAAGACCGCGTTGAGTTAATTGACATGAAAACGGACTTTCTCTACTTGAGAAGGTCCGTTTTATTAATCAGATGAGCTCTTCTTCTGTGAGGAAGACTTTAGACTAGATGCTGCTCTAGATTTGATAAAGCTTTAGATCTGATACAGCTTTAGATCTGATAAAGCTCAAGCGGCAGGCCGTCTGGGTCTGCGAAAAACGTAAATGATTTCCCCGTAAATTCATCAACTCGAATTGGTTCGACTTCAATGCCTTGTTCTTCCAAATAGCTTTTGGCATATTGAACGTCATCAACACAAAAAGCCAAATGTCTCAGCCCTTGAGCTTCCGGAAAGCTTGGTCTTTCAGGTGCGTCAGGGAAGCTGAATAATTCTATTTGAGCGCCATTAGGCAGTGCCAAGTCGAGCTTATACGACTGGCGTGCTTCACGATAATTCTCCGCAATCACTTCAAGCTTTAAAACTTCCGTATAAAAGCGTTTAGAGACTTCGTAGTCTGAGCAAATAATGGCGGCGTGGTGTATTCCTTTCAGCATCAGTTTATTTCTCCTGCCAGCTTGTCACCCAAGTGTTCCATCGCATAATCAATGAACACACGCAATCGCGCAGGCATGTACTTGGTTTGAGCAAACTGCATCGCGATAGCGCCATGGTAATTACTCTTGATGGTCCAATCTTCCAATACTTGAACTACAGAACCTTCAGCTAATGCATCTTGAATTACGAAGTCATGGAAAATACCTACGCCAAGCCCTTCTTTAACACCTTTCAATCGCATCTGAGAGTGGTTCACAGCGTAACGTCCGCTGACGGGTACTGTGTAAAACTCATCATCTTTAAGGAAGTCCCAAATGTGGTCTTTATCTGTTTCTGCAAGGTATAAGCAGTCGTGCTCAGAAAGTTCGGTAGGGTGGTGAGGGATTCCTTTGGCATCTAAATAGTCGGGGCTCGCACATAACACGAGGTTTGTTTTTCCGAGTTCTTTCAATACCAAACTCTCGTCAGGTTTGTCGGTAAGGCGAAAGGCAATGTCGATGCCTTGGCGCAATATGTCGATGTCGCCATCGGCGGCTCTTAACTTGAGTTGAATCTCAGGGTACTGATTCAAGAATGGAACAACGAAAGGCTGTAGCACGGAGTTCAAGAAGGCTTCTGGCGCTGCTACTGTTATAGAGCCTGCAGGTTCAGTATGGTCAGAGGTAGAAAGCTCAACCGCTTGTTGCGCCGCATTAATCATGACCACGCTTTGATCGTATACCAACTGGCCTGCTTGCGTGATGATCAATGTACGAGTGGTTCGCTCGAACAGTTTTACTGAGAGTGCTTTTTCTAGACGTGTGATCAATTTACTCAACGCTGAAGGTGTAACGCCTAGCTGCTTTGCTGCGGCGGTAAAGCTACCCTCATTCACAACTAAGATAAACGAGGCGAGATCGGGAAGTAGGGCGATGAGTTTTGGGTTAATCATAAGTATCCAGTTAGACTAATTTCAATGGTGACCATAACCTTAATTGTGATTGATCTCTTCTGATTTGTGAATCAATTTCATTAATTGACACGCGTAATCTCAACCGTGATAGAAGCCGTTCTTTTGTTGTTCCTATTTCATATTACCCAGTTATTCAGAGCTCAAGTCAATATGGCGATTCCGTTGCTTCAAATTGGTTGTTAGATGCTTTTGTTATATGAATGTAAATACTTGTAGTTACTTGTTAAATTTAATTTAAACGGTGTTAGTATCCTCCCAACTTGTGCTGAATCGAATCAGCCATATTTCATCGTTCGAAGAGAACTTTTAACTTCGAGTTCGGAAGAGCAAAACATAGTCAGAGGTAAGTATTTTGCAACGTACTGATATCACTCCAACGCAATCTCCCGCGTTAGCCGCGTTAATTAATAACGATTATGAGCTTAATTTCCAAGAATTTATGGATCAAATACAGCTGGCGAATAAACCTATGTCTCTGGCTTCCATTAGGTTCATATTGGATAACATCGAGCTGAGTAAAGAAGAGATCAAGTCGTTGGCGAGTTTTGATAAAGAAACATACTGCCGACAAAGACTTTTCAAGAATGACCACTGCGAAGTTTTAATTTTGAGTTGGCTAAATGGGCAAAGAAGTAAAATACATGACCATTTGAATACGTCTTGTGGCGTAAAGGTTCTACATGGGCAAGCAACGGAAACCCTGTTTGAAACGGCGGCTAATGGCCATATTTTTGCTTCTCAGTCGACTCATTTCCAAGAGGGCAGTGTGACCGTCAGTAAAGATAATGATATTCATCAGATATCGAATCTACAGGCTGGCGATGAGCCGCTCATTACGTTGCATGTGTATTCACCCCCTTTAAGCCAATTCCACCTCTATCAGCTAGAGAGCGGTAAGTCGGAGCTGCTCGACATACAACAAGAGTGCTGGGCCTACGAGATTTAAAGTGCGTTAAACGAAGACAACTTTCTACTTAAATGGTCGTGGTAAGGCTAAGAGGAGGCGTAGAAAGTCTGTCGTCTAATTTTTCTTTAACGCTATGCATTATAAAATTTTATACTATTTATGAACTTCGCATATCCACGGTAGTCATATGGCTCACAAATATAAAATAATGAGCTGGATAAATTATGACTAAACGTGGGTTAGTGTCTGTGGCATGTGCCACGCTGCTAGGTGGAGGTGCGTATTTCTATTTTCAAACTTCAACGCCTATTGAAGCCTTTCCAACCCTAACGGTCTCCACGGGGACGATCGAAAAGCAGGCGGTTGCGGTGGGGTATATCGTTCCCGCGCACTCTGTGTCTATCAAATCTCAAATTGATGGGATCGTTGGTGAAATCTATGCCGGTGTTGGTGAATACGTAACGCAAGGTCAGCCGCTTATTAAGGTTCGCCCTAACCCTACCCCGAAAGCGTTGACCGATGCCTCGACCGAATTGATGCGAAGTGAGGCGAACATTGAGTCAGCAAAACAACAACTCGCTAATCTGCAGAGTTTGGTCGAACAAGAAATCATTCCTAAGAACTACGACGAATATGTGACTGCACGTTCCAATGTGAAATCAGCACAGGCTGACGTTATGCAAAAACGTCAGAACCTCGAATTGATTCAAAGCGGGGAGTCGACAATTGGTAACTCTCGCCTCACCTCTACCATTTATGCTCCGATAGACGGTACGGTGTTGAATCGAAAAGTCGAGGTAGGAGAACCGATTATTTCTACTGAATCGAGCCAAGCGGCAACAGAAATGATGTCATTGGCCGATATGAACAGTCTGATTTTTAAGGGCAGTGTTAGTGAGCATGATGCAGCCCAACTTACTCCGGGGATGCCAGTAACACTGACCGTTGCACCTTATCCAAGTATTGAAATAGAAGGGGTACTGACTAAGATTGCGATTCAGTCTGAAAGTCTTAACTCAACAGCTGATAGTAGTTCGGGCAAAAGTTTTGATAACGGTTTTGAAGTCGAAGTTGGCGAGCTCAAAATACCTCAAGACGTCCGACTACGTTCAGGGTTCTCATCATCTGCTCAGATAATTCTAGTTAAATCAGAAAATGTACTCACTCTACCAGAGCGCGCACTGCAATTTGAAGGCGATAGCCCTAACGTATTAATCCCTGACAGCTCAGAACAAGGCTTCCACAAACAAGCGGTAAAACTGGGCCTATCAGATGGTATCAATGTTGAAGTCATCGAAGGTGTGGAGTTAGACGAAGCCGTCATCGATAACAGTATGATGGGGGCAGCACATGGTTAAGCCAGCGCTGTTTAGTTGTTCACAGCGATTATACAAACCTCTGTTACCTCGTAAATCGCCCCTGTTGAGTCTAGGCAGCTTGCTATTAGCAACTGTGCTTAGCTGCCCTTCATATGCCATTTCTATTGAACAAGCATGGCAGCGCGCCAAACAGACGGATCCTGATTACGAGAAAGCCCGAATTGGTGTTCAACTCGGCGAGAGTTCGGTGGATTTAAGTCGCAGCTCTTTATTACCCGCTTTAAGCGCGAGCGCTTCAGCAGACTGGAGCGAAGACCGCAGTAGTTCAAATCGTTATGGTGCAGAGCTGTCTCAGGTTATTTGGGACAGTAGCCTTTGGTCTGAATTAGATAAAGCACAATCAGATTATCTGAAATCCCAGCTGGAATTGGCTCAAGCACATAATGATTTGGCGGCTAAGTTACTTCTGGTTTATCTCGATATAGGCAGCGCCCAAGGTAACTTACAGCTCACCAACAGTAAGTTAGAGGAAGGCAGCA
Source organism: Vibrio splendidus (assembly GCF_024347615.1). Lineage (NCBI taxonomy): Bacteria > Pseudomonadati > Pseudomonadota > Gammaproteobacteria > Vibrionales > Vibrionaceae > Vibrio > Vibrio splendidus. The sequence continues at coordinate 183,746 of NZ_AP025509.1, forward strand.
AGCTGCTAAAAATCTTCGAAAAACGCTATCTAGCAGGCAAAGTGAAATCGATTGATGTGGAAGAGATGCGTGCTAATCAGTTGTCTGACAAAGCCAATATTCTGCGAGCAAAGGCAGAGTTAGAAAGTAAAAAGTCAGAGCTGGAAGCGCTGATAAACCAAGCTCCTGATTCAGTAGATCAAATTCGTACTGAGAACTTGGTTGAGCCTCCTATGCTGGTGGCTTCTCAGCAGCAGTGGCTTGAGTTAGCGAGAAATAATAGCCCTGAATTACTGGTTGCCATAAAAGGCGTTGAAGCGCGTGAGCTAGACAAAAAGTCCGCCCAAGGAGGTTATTATCCAACAGTTAAAGGGCAAGTGGGCTATAACGACAATGATCGGTTGGACAACGGTGAGTTTAACGCGGGTTTAACTCTTAGTGTTCCTATTGATTTAAATGGTTCAACACGCGCCAAAGTGGACCAAACTTCGCTTAACTTGTTGACGGCTAAGCAGGATTTACGAAAGGTTGAAATAGACATCAAGAAGCGAATTGATCAGAACTTTACTCAAGTGAAGCTCAACTGGGAACGAGTGTTAATGGCGCATGATGTTGTAGCGTCTCGCGCAGAGGTGTTGAGTAGTAAAGAAAAGTTATACGACGCGGGTTTCCTGGAAGCCTCGGATGTTATTAATGCACATAACAGCTTATTTGATTCAAGGTTCCTTCTACAGACCAACTTATATGATTATTGGCGTCAGAGAATAGGCCTGCTTCAGACAACCGGTAAATTAGATGATGAAGCGATGGCGCTGATCTCTCAGGCGCTGCACCATGGTTAATCTTTTCCTTCAGACTTGGCAAACGTTATTGGCGCATCGGATGAAAAGTGCCTTGGCTATTATCGCAATTTCATGGGGCGTGCTGTCTGTTGTTGTTTTAATGGCGTTAGGAGAAGGCTTCTATCGTTATCAAACGAAGTCTTTCTCATTTTTGGTCAATGACACTCAGGTTGTGTTTCCCTCTAGTACGAGTAAACCTTGGCAGGGCATGCCTTCAAGGCGAGAAATAAACCTTGAACAAGATAAAATTGAGCTGATCCAGCAGGCTGGTTTTGTTAAAGAGGCGTCTGCTGTTTACCTTAAAAGGGATACCAGCGTGACGAACACTCAAGGGCATAATATTGGCAGTATGGTGAGTGGTGTTGCTCCCTCTTATTTTCCTATCTCACAAAATAAGTTGCAGCCTGGTTCACGAAGTATTTCGGTGACGGATATGGAAAACCACACACGGGTGGTTGTATTGGGTGATCGAATTGCTCAAATGGGCGGAGTCGACATTGGCGATCATATTAAGATCAACGGTATTCCATTCTACGTAATAGGCGTGATGGTTGATAATGAAGGAGGAATCTCTTTTGGTGAGAGTCGACGAGTTTTTGTGCCCCAAACTACTTATCTTGACCTCTGGAAAGATAAGCCATGGCAACTGCTATTAAAGCCTGTAGAAGCCATGGATTCCGCATCGTTTAGACGTAACATTGTCAATTTTTTTGCTAAACAGATGCACTTTGATCCTACTGATAAAGATGCGGTCTATTTGCCCGACTTTAGTGAGGGTGGAGACGTGATTACCGGTATCTTTCGTGGTATTCAAATATTCCTGACGGCCAGTGGCGCAATGACTATGGCGGTTGGCGCTTTGGGTGTGGCTAATATCATGTTTCTCTCTGTTACGGAAAGAACTCGAGAAATTGGCGTTCGGCTGGCGATTGGTGCAACACAGGGTTCCATCATGTCTCAGTTTATTATTGAGGGGCTTATCTTAGTTACCTTAGGATCCATCGTGGGATTAATGGCGTCCTTTGGTACGGTTTATTTGCTTGGCTCGATGGCGTTACCTGAATGGATTGGATCACCTGTTATCACGTTAAGCTCGATTGGAATGGCGTTAACGGTGACACTGATTCTGGCGTTCTTAGCCTCTTACTTTCCTGCAAAACGGGCGTCTCGCCTAACTCCTGTTGACGCACTCAGTGCGAGGGCTTAATCATGCTATTACCGATGAGACAAATCTTTCAGGAAATGTCTGCAGAAAAGCTACGACTTGGGCTCACGATTCTGGCTGTTGCGTGGGCAACCTTGTGTATTTCAGCGATGCTATCGGTGGGAGAAGGCATTAGGCAAGGCGTGCTTAAAACGGCACAAAATGGCAATGGTAATTTGATTTATCTATCAGGGGGGATGGCTACGGTTGATTATGGATCTTTTCATCAGGGCAAGCCGCTGACTCTAACAGTAGAAGATACGAAAGTTGTAGAGGCTCTGCCTAACATCAAAGCTGCGGTGCCGACAGCTGTGTGGGATGAATCACTTACTGTTGGGGAGCGAGGGTCTTGGAAAAAAGCGTTAGCGGTAACGACTGAATTTCAGTCGGTGACGAATCTCAAGACACGTCCAGGAGGGCGTTGGTTTAATCCTCTAGACCAAAAGCAACAACGCAAAGTCATCGTGTTGGGTTACCTTTTAGCGGCCGATTTGTTTAACCCTAATGAAAGCTTTAGCTGGTTTGCTACTGTCAAATTAGAGGTCAATCCCGTGGGGAAAACAGTAAAAATTGGCAGCCAAGAGTTTACGGTGATTGGTGTACTAGAGAAAAACAGTGCCAAGGTTGAACAGGGAGATAGCATCAATTATTCGAGCTTTGTTCCTTTCTCTACATGGCAGCGTTTTAATATTAACGGTGACATTAGTGGTATCAACGTTCAACCTCATGATGGTGTCGACAGAGTCAAACTTGCCGATACGATTCGTCAGGTTATTGCGCGCAAACATGGTGCCAGTGTCAGTGATGAGCAGGTCGTTCAGGTTGAGGATATGTTTCTCAAACAAAAAACGATGCAACAATTCTTAGTTGGTCTGCAGGGGTTCCTTGGTGTGATTGGTTTTATCACTTTGGCAGTGGCGGGTATAGGTATTGCTAACGTGATGTATGCAACGGTGAAACGCTCCACAAGAGATATTGGCGTGAGAGTGGCGGTCGGTGCTACTCCAGGGATGATTCGCATGCATTATCTGGTTCAGTCATTGATGACCATGATGATGGGTGGTTTATTGGGCTTAGTGATCACTTATACACTGATTGCTGTGATTCGCTCGTTAGAGCTTGAAGGCAATATGTTTTATGAGCGTCTTGGTAAACCTGTTCCTGAGCTTTCATGGTTGGTTGTCACCATTGTTGTTTTGACGCTGGTGGTTATTGGTGTCGCTGCGGCTTGGCTCCCGGCTAATCGTGCGGCGAAAGTGACTCCGATGGAGGCACTACAAAGTGAATGATGAGATCAAAGACAGCGGAGAAACCATGTCTAACAAATTCTTAGTGGAACTCTCAAATATCGGTAAACACTACTCAAACGGTGATACTGAAATACGTGCATTAGACGGTGTCGATCTCTCGATTGAGAAAGGAGAGTTTTTGTCTATTTTAGGCCCGTCAGGATCCGGTAAATCAACGCTGATGAATATGCTTGGTTGCCTTGATAAGCCGACGGAAGGGGAGTATCAACTGGATGGAAAAAATGTTGCTGCGTTGAGTGCCAATGATCTTGCAGGTATTCGGAACCAAAAAATTGGTTTTGTATTCCAGAGTTTTAATTTACTTGAGTATGCTTCTGCATTGGACAATGTTGCTCTGCCTCTCGTGTATTCTGGGATCAAAGCTAAAGAACGTCGTAAGCGTGCGGCGGCATTACTTGAACAAGTAGGGTTGGGCGATAGACTTGACCATAAACCGAATCAGCTGTCTGGTGGTCAGAAACAGCGTGTCGCTATTGCTAGAGCTTTGGTTAATGACCCTCAGATTATATTAGCTGATGAGCCAACAGGAGCTCTGGATTCCAAGTCTGGCGCTGAGATAGAGGCTTTGTTTAATCAGCTTCATGCTGAGGGCCGAACATTGATTATCGTGACGCACGATAACTCGCTTGCTGAACGAACTAAGCGCATAGTGACGATCAAAGACGGTAAAGTATTGTCTGATCGCCAAGGGCAACATTGCTCAACCTAGAACCTAGAACCTTACAGCTTTCGCTTAGAGCCACTTCATCACGAAGTGGCTTTTTTCTTAAGTGTTTAACACTGATCTTGTACGGACGATATTGAGTGAACTACACTGATAAAAAAGCTAGGTAAGTAACAGATGAATAAAGAAAATTTCCCTATAGAGTTAAAACGACTTCGTGAATCAATCTCTATTTCACAGGAAGAATTTGCAGAGTTGCTTTCCAATTCTCATAGAGCGTTTTTTGGTGTAAATCAGGTGATGGTCAGCCAATGGGAAAGGGCAAAGACGTTGCCTAGTTTTGTTCGTCGTCTTGGTATCGCGAGTTTCTTTCAGGTCGACTATGATTTTTCGGTAGAAGAAATGGTGCAAGTCAAAGCCGCAACAAAGAATATGGAACGTCCGTCTAATGCCGATATTGGCTACGACTATGAGGTCACAAGCGTAGAGTCATACAACATGGGCTTGCTTCCTGCGAAAAGGCTTAAGTCGATTCAAGGGATGCACCTCAAAACTTATGGCAAAGACTTTATCGAGGTTGCTCAGTATCTTGGCGTGAGAAAAGACGATATGCAGGTGCTTTGCTTCTTGTTCGAGGGAGTCATTATTGGTCATGTGGTTTACGATGGCCTCAGTAAGATGCTTTGCAGTGTTGGCGCGGTTAGCATCGTGATTCGACGCAAGATCTTCGATTACATGGCAGATAATTTGGCAGGCATTGAATTTCGCTTTCCGACTCTTGATCCTGCAATGTCCCAGTTCCTCTATGATCTTTACTTAGAGCCATACATGAGCAAGCTCGGCATGCCGTTTTTCAAGGCTGATATAAAGAAATTAGTGAATAATCCGTTCTCTCAAAACATCCAAAACAAACACGATATCTACTTCAAGTACATTCGATATCACGACCTTAAGCAGAAGAAAAAAAGCGTCGAGTTTGTTTTAAGCTAACGTTACTTGAGCTCCAACTATCTACATGACGAATCTAAGATCAGTTAAAGGCAGTGGCTTTGAGTATAGAAAGCCTTGATAGCTGTCAAAACCTAGCTGATGGATTAGTTGACGTGTATCTGTGTCTTCAACGCCTTCCGCAACGGTTTCGATTCCAGACTCTTTGCAGTACGCCAGAGTGCGCTTAACCAAGTCGGAGCTTGCTGGCTCAATACTGTTCACAATCGATTTATCGAACTTCACTTCATCGACATTAAGGCCCATCACCTTATTCATATCTGAATGGCCAATGCCAAAGTCGTCGATTGAGATTTTAATGCCGAGAGATTGAAAGCGTTTGATCTGCTCACAAAGTTGGTCATCGAACTGATCATTTTCGCTGAGTTCAAAAGTAAGCTGCTTTGCTTTGAACGAGGTATTCCAAAGCAATTCACGAACCTTTTCCACGTTATCAGGGTTAGCCAGTACTTTCTTACTGATGTTCACGGCTAAGTTCAGGTGAACAGAAAGCGATTTTACCTCTGTTAATGATTGCTCAAGCACACTAAAAAAGATCTCTTCTTCATAACCTAATGCAAACGCACGATCAATAAACATGCCTGGAGCGAAAATCCCTTCTTCTGGAATGTCTAGGCGAAATAGCGCTTCAACCCCAGTCACTTTCTCGACATTAGGCTGAACCTTTGGCTGATAAAAGCAGGTGTGCCAGTCGTTTTCGAAGGCTTCTTGTATGGTGTGATCGCATAGGGTCATGTGCTTATTTCTCATCTTGTCTCACCTGTATAGCGGCGTAGCGGCCGCACATTCTGAGAGAAGCGGGCATTCATCACTATATCGTTTTGAGATGAAAAATTGAGATTTGATATGAATAAGGAGTAATTATTACATTTTCTTCTATTTCCTTTTATATCAATTGGTTAGATGTTGCTGGTGTGAAAGTGTGATCCTAAGCCAATAAAAGCTCGCATCATATTTTTTTGTAACTGAAGGGATTATTTACAAAATTGGTCATGTTACACTTGCCTTGTTATAGGAGAGCACCCCATTTATGAAAAATTACAGTGACATACTAGCTTTAATAGTTGATGACTCCCCGGTGATCTTGTCGAGTATTCGGAGAATGTTGATTAGCTTAGGCCTGTATGATAAAAATATTTATCATGCAAAAGATCCTAAAGCTGCAATTTGGCACTGTAAAAAAATGGGTTTTGACCTGATTATTTGTGATTATAATTTTTATACTCGCCTTAATGGCAAGCAAGTTTTTGAAGAACTCCAACACTATAGTCTCATAAAGCCAAAAAGTAGTTTTATAGTGATAACTGGTGAGTCGTTATCAAAAATCGTTCGCTCTATCATTGAGCTCTCTCCTGATGAATATATTTTAAAGCCTTTTAATTCAGTCTATTTTACTAACAAGATTAGAAGGTCGCTCGCAAGAAAGTCGGCATTATATGAGCTTTACCAAGCTAAAAATCAAAAAGATTATACTCGTGGCCTTAATTTATGTGACGAACTGGAGTTTAAATATCCTCAATACCACTTTCTAATACAAAAATTTAGAGGGGAGTTCTACGCATTGTTAAACATGTTTAATGAAGCGAAAGAGCTTTATGACTCAATTATTGTTGAAAAAGATGTTGAGTGGGCAAATGCGGGTTTAGCCGATAGCTTAATAGAGCTGGGTGAGTTTGCTAGAGCTCAATCTATTGTCGAAAAAATGCTAGCAAAGGTGCCTAATTCGACACAAGCCATGACGTTAAATGCAAAATATGACATTTATAATGGTGATATTCCTAAAGCGATAAAACAGTTTTCTATTATTTCAGAATTGACTCCTGGTAACCCTGAAAGGGAATTGGTTATTGCAAACTTATGTGTTTCTCAAGGTGATTATAGAAACGCTGCTGCAAGGTTTATGATGTATTATGAACTTAATATTGATACATATCGAGACAGCTTAGAGTCACGCTATAATTACATTCGATGTATACTATTTATTTATGACTCAATTGAAAAAGATAGCCTAGTAATAAATGAAAACCAAATAGAAGAAGACCCTAAAAAATTAAAAATTGAAGCGTTAAATGAATTTAGGCAAATATCACTGATTAAGGATAAAAATAATAATCGAACTGATGAGCAACATGATTATCAGCCTAGTTATGATGTTGATCAAGAGCTTATTATGTGTCATTTATCCATTCTTGAAGGTAAGTTGAGCGAGGCAATTACGATACTTAAGCACATTTATTCAAATGACTTAGTGTTAGGATTTTACAATAAATATCACTTTAACTATTTACTATGCTTACTTTCCTTTAATAAGGAGTTTGGTGAATGCATTAGATCAATTAAAGTGTTATTGGATGAGAGTGATTCCAGTCCTATGCTGTTAAAATCACAAGTTGAGTTACTTAAATCTTTGACCCAACAGCATAAAACGCAAACTGATGCTGTTAACACCAATATGGATAAAGTTACTCATTTAATTAAGTCAAAAGAGCTTGTCGCTGCTTTAGATTGTTTGATTGATGTAAGGTCTAAGAATACTTATATTCGAGAAGTTAACTTACAAATCATCGAGTGCTTGACCCAAGCTTGGCCTTCGAATTTCAGAGCAAGGGAAGTGAAAATATTATTGAAATCATGCTTTAAGGTATGTCGAGAATTGTATAACGAAAAAGAATTAGAAACGTTAAATGTGCTTCGCAACTTTGAGTTGGCTGAAAGCCGAGTTGCGAAACATGCTCTAGATTAACCGTTAAGTATTGTCCAAAATAACTACTGACTTTGACAAACAGTTGTGAAGCTTCTCTAGTGGTACCGGTGCTCCTGTAAAATAACCTTGGCATTGTTCAAAGCCGAGTTCTTTTAAGATGTTCCAAGTCGACATATCCTCAACACCTTCTACAACGGTATTCATCTCAAGAGAGTTGGCTACCTGGAGGAGCATTTTTACTAAGGCTTGATATTTAGGCTTAGAAGGTAAGTCGGTAATAAAGCGCCTATCGACCTTCATTTCAGTAAAGGGTAGATCTAGAAGCTTATCCAACGAGGCATATCCGGTCCCAAAATCGTCTATTGATAGTTTGAACCCGTGTATCCGCAATCTTGCTAGTGTAGCTAGCGCGGTTGGATTGTTTTGGTATGCGTGAGACTCAGTGAGTTCTAATGTTAACTTATGATGCGAAAAGTCATGGAGTGCGCAAACATCTATGATTTGGTCACATACATTAGGGATTTCTAGGTTGCCTTGTGTCATGTTAATAGATACAGAAATATCATAATGGTAAGCGGCAACTTCTTTTACAGCATTGTTTAGTACGACAAAGAACAATTCATCCATCATGTCATTTTCTTCCATACACTCAATGAAAGATATAGGACTTAATGTACCTAAATCTTCATGCTTGACCCTAGCTAGAGCCTCAACTGCGACGAGTGTATTATTTGAAAATAGAACCTTAGGTTGGTAGTGATTTATAATGTTTTTATTTAAAAATGCGCATCTAACATCACTCAGAGTCAGTTGAGGTGGTGTTTGATGATTTTTTTCTTCTTGAATTTGATAGTGAAAGCCATCAATTGATTCTAATAGTTTTGACTTGATGTCAGATTTTCTTAGCAACGTATGATATTTGAAATTTAATAGAGAACAGATATTAACGGTTAATTCACTAATGTCGTCCTCAACAGCAGTGACAATAACAACACCAAGAGAATTATCTATTTCTGATAATTGAAGAAGAAATTTGATTCCGTCCATCTTAGGCATATTGATATCGCAGAAGATTAAGTCGATCTTTTTTGCTTCAATGAGCTTTAACGCTTCTAATCCATCATTAGCGACATATGTTGTCTTATGACCGAGTAAACTCAAATCAATTTTCAACCTTGTACTTTGGATCAAATCGTCTTCAACGATGAGGATGCTTAACTCATCCATCACACATAAGCCTTAGTTAGAAGGTTTTTTACATCTTTGATTGTTGCTGTCATAGCGAGTTTAAGCCTCTCTATTTTTTCTTTACTCTTCTCTGTGTCTATTTCATTTTGCAACGATTGTGCAAGTTCAGAAACAGACCTGATCCCTAGCATATTCGCAGAGCCTTTGATTTTATGAGCCAAACTTCTAACGTCATCTGTCGTGTCTAAATCCTTTAGGTCTTTAGTCATAGAGCTAATAATAACGTTATAGATCTCAATCTTATTTTCTGCGCTATAGTGAGTGAAATTGTCTTCAATTTCCTCTTGGTTATCAAAACTAGAATCGTCATCTGAACTAATGAGAAATTTTGAGATCTTGTTATGAATTGTTTGAGCATCAAAAGGTTTGAGTATTAGCTCATCAAAATTAGGGAAGTCACCAAGTTGGTAATCGCGCTCACCTGAACTACCTACAATATTGATATAGCCGAACTTTACGATATCTTCTTTGATAGCCTTAGCGAGGCTAGGGCCGCTAAGATTCGGCATATGAATATCTGTTATAATCAAGTCATAACCATCTTTACGATTTTGTAATTGAGATAGGGCCTCATTTCCATCATTGACAACATCACTTGATAGTCCCAGCTCTTTAAGTTGGTTCTTCAGTAATAACTGATTCACAATATCGTCTTCAACGATCAATACGTGTCCAATTAGTTGTTGCATTGATTCTTCCTTTATAATTTCTGTTGATGTCTTATCGACCTGTTCTTTAGGCTTTCTAATCTGTAGAAGTAAAGCACTTAGCTGCGAGTTTATATCGTTGAGGGCATCTTCGCTGTGAGAGTATTCATAAGTATCGCAAGCTTGCTGTAGTCGAGTTGCCCCTAAGTTACCAGCCGTGCCTTTTAATTTGTGGATCTCATCGGCATGTTCCATTATTGCCACAAACTCTTCGTAATCGTTGGCAAAGACATCAAGTAACTTAAGGTAAAGGTTGACGTTGCCGGCACTTACTTTTAAGCCTGAGATATGATCAATATGCGGAGCGGATTTCAACCATTCAGGTAAATCAAACTCTGATGTTTCAGTTGTAGGCTGTGATGATGGACTTTGTCTAGAATCCTGTGAGCTAATGCTGTCAGAAAACCACATTATCATCTTGGAGTACATGTCTTCAGTGTTTAAAGGTTTCGCGATAAGGTCATTCATACCCGATTCGATAGCCTTGTGTTTGTCTTGAGGCATGACATTAGCTGTCATCGCGATAATAGGGAGCGAGAGTTTTAGATCATTACGAATGGATGATGTCGTTTGATATCCGTCCATTACAGGAAGTTGACAATCCATCAACACACCGTCGAACTCTTTCGAACGTAAAAGCAACAAGGCTTGTTCTCCGCTCCCACAAATTTCGAGATCTACAACATGTAATAATAGTTCTTTTACTAACTCTTGATTAATATAGTTATCTTCAACAAGTAGAATTTTTTTGCCGTGTAGTTGATGAATGTTTTTAGGTGATTCTATTTTTATCTCTGAATTGTGGTTGACGGCATCCTGCACAGTTAGACTGAATGGTATATCAAAAGAAAAAGTACTTCCTTTGTTAGGTGTGCTTATAACGTGCAAGCTCCCCCCATTAACTCTACAAGTTGTTTGCTTATCATTAAACCTAACCCTGTTCCCCCGTATAACCGAGCAGTAGAGTTATCTACTTGAGCGAAAGGCTTAAAAAGAGCGTCGATATCCTGGTCGGATATCCCAATGCCAGTGTCGGTAATCTCAAACAACACACGAGCACTAGTGCCATTATTTTCGATGCAACTAACATCCATAGAAACATAGCCACTATCACAAAATTTTATGCCATTACCTACAATGTTTAGTAAAACTTGGTTTAGTCTTAATGAGTCACCATTCACTAATTTAGGGACATTTTCATCGCACTGGCAGTTCAAACTCAACCCTTTGTGATGGGCGTTCACCGACATGAGTTTATGGCAATCGTTTAGCAGTTGCTTTAGGTTAAATTGGCTTAACTCAATAGTGAATTTGCCTGACTCTATTTTTGATGCATCAAGAATATCGTTAATGATGTGGATCAGTTGGTTAGATGCAATATCGATGCTCTCAATGTACTTTTGTTGTTTTTCATTTAGGCTAGTCTTTAAAGCTAGCCCTGTCATACCCATAATCGCGTTCATTGGCGTTCGGACTTCATGACTCATATTAGCTAGAAATTGAGACTTTATTTTTGTAGATGATATAGCCTCATCTCTAGCAATTGTTGCCTCGTGTGTAAGCCTTACTAAACTCTTTAATGAATGGTAAATCAAGTACGCTAACATAACCATACCAATGAAAAACAACAACGTTAGTAGCGTAATGAGATAAGAGGTCAGCTTTAAATCACTCACACTATTAATTCTTTCGTCACGAATAGAAAGTATGATTGCTTCGGCTTCTAAAACGGATGGAATAGCTTCTTTAGAATTTTTAATCAATGCATAGTTATTCTTGTTTAATTTAGTAACTATATCAATGTAGAAATCAGTGTCTTCTGATAATTTTGATAGAGAATATGATTTATCTTTGTTTTTTATAAGAGGTATTAGCTCTTCTAAATTGGATTTTATGTTTTTAAGAATACCAATAGCTTCATTTAATTGCTGAGTGTCTAGTCTTCTTCCAAGAGTAAGAGAGTTGACTATTTTTTTGTTTATAGCAGTTTTATCACTTATCAAACTGTTTATAAGTTCAATTGTGTGAGGGTTTCTATAAGTATAGTTGAAATTCAGAACCATCTTTAGATTATTATTTACCAAATTGGAACGATCGGCGTACTCGGCTATTATTGCTTTTCTTTCTTTATTTATCGCAACATACTCCAAAAAGCTCTCTCTATATTCACTGATAAGAACGAGAATTCTTTCTTCATTGTGATCATTTAAATCTAATGTCAGATCCTTGGCCTTTCCAATATAGTCTAAGGCTTCATTTAAATGCTTTTCACTATTATCTCTTACATAACCTAACGTGTTAAGACGAGCTCTATCCAAAGAAAATATCAACTCTCCGGTTGTATGAATACGTTTAAGTACTTCAAAAACTTTATTGGTTCCAGCCCAAGTACCAATTGCCGTGGCAACAAGGAGGGTAAAAACTAAAAGAAAGCTAATCATGATTAACTGAATACGACTCTCTTTTTTCTCACTCTTAGATAATTGATCAAAGTTTGGGATCATTTTGGGCATACATACTCGGACTAATATTAGAAATTTACGACGTTGTGAGAGCACTGATAACTAGCATCTGAATTACAGTAGTTTAACGGCAGATTCCATATAAGGAAGTGGTTTTTGGCGAAAATTTACTTTGTTGGCTGGCCAAAAAAATCATGTGATTCGGTGTGGCTAGAGTAAGGTTCTCAGGTTGCTTAGTAAATAATCGTGTCGCTTCGAGTTACCATTCGTGCCTGAGATTCATTAATGTTTTTCCAACTAAAGGGATAATCGAGAAGGAGATGTTCAACTAGAATAGGGGTATAAGTTTTACAGTGTAAATGATCGAATTGAAATCGTTTACATCCCCTACATAATGCGGCGCGCGATGCTGCTGAATAATAATTAGGAAGGAATAGACAATGTCTTCTGCATTTTACCAACAGATTCAAACTCAAATCGAAGAAGTTAAAGAAGAAGGTCTTTACAAGTCAGAGCGCATTATTACTTCTGCACAAAAAGCAGCGGTTTCTATCTCGACTGGTGAAGAAGTACTAAACTTCTGTGCAAACAATTACTTAGGTCTTGCTAACCACCCAGCTCTTATCGAAGCAGCTAAAGATGGTATGGATCAGCACGGCTTTGGTATGGCTTCAGTACGTTTCATCTGTGGTACTCAAGACTCTCACAAAGAACTAGAGCAAAAGCTATCTACGTTCCTTGGTAAAGAAGACACTATCCTTTACACATCTTGCTTTGATGCAAACGCTGGCCTATTCGAAACGATTCTAGGCAAAGAAGACGCAATCATTTCTGATGCTCTAAACCACGCATCTATCATTGATGGTGTTCGTCTGTGTAAAGCAATGCGCTTCCGTTACTCGAACAACAACATGGAAGAGCTAGAGCAGCAACTTATCGCAGCGAAAGAAGCAGGCGCTCGTCACACACTAATCGTAACTGACGGCGTGTTCTCAATGGACGGCGTAGTTGCTAACCTTCCTGCTATCTGTGACCTTGCTGATAAGTACGGCGCACTAGTGATGGTTGATGACTCTCACGCAGTAGGCTTCATGGGTGAAAACGGCGCGGGTACTCACGAGTTCCACAACGTTGTTGACCGTATCGACATCATCACAGGTACGCTTGGTAAAGCGATGGGTGGCGCTTCAGGCGGTTACACTTCTGGTAAGAAAGAAGTGATCGACTGGCTACGTCAGCGCTCTCGTCCATACCTATTCTCTAACTCTGTTGCACCAGCAATCGTATCTGCGTCTATCCGCGTTCTAGATCTTCTTGCGGAATCTGGTGACCTACGTACTCAACTATGGGAAAACTCTGCTCACTTCCGTACTCGCATGGAAGCTGCTGGTTTCACTATGGGCGGTGCTGACCACGCAATCATCCCAATCATGCTGGGTGATGCAAAAGTAGCGGCTGAATTCGCAGAGCGCGCACTAGAGAAGGGCATCTATGTTGTAGGTTTCTCTTTCCCTGTAGTACCAAAAGGCCAAGCTCGTATCCGTACGCAAATGTCTGCTGCACACTCTCGTGAGCAACTAGACCGTGCAATTGATGCGTTCATCCAAGTTGGTAAAGACATGGCTATCATCTAATTTTAAAGGGGTGCCTTATGCATCCTTTGATTAGATAGAACAACACCCAATAGAACAATAGATTTTTGATTCTCGCCTTACAGTTAGGCGAGATGAACTGGATAACATTATGAAAATTAAAGCACTTTCTAAGCTTAAGCCTGAAGAAGGCATCTGGATGACCGAGGTTGAAAAACCTGAAATGGGTCATAATGATCTTCTTATCCGTATTAAGAAAACCGCAATTTGTGGTACAGACGTACACATCTACAACTGGGATGAGTGGTCACAAAACACAATCCCAGTACCTATGGTAGTAGGTCACGAATACGTGGGTGAAGTTGTTGGCATTGGCCAAGAAGTTCGTGGTTTTGAAATCGGCGACCGTGTATCTGGCGAAGGTCACATCACATGTGGTCACTGTCGTAACTGTCGTGGCGGCCGTACTCACCTTTGTCGTAACACTACAGGTGTTGGTGTAAACCGCACCGGTGCGTTCTCTGAGTTCCTTGTGATCCCTGCGTTCAACGCATTTAAGATCCCTGCAGAAATCTCTGACGATCTAGCATCAATCTTTGACCCGTTTGGTAACGCAGTACACACAGCGCTTTCTTTCGACCTAGTAGGCGAAGACGTGCTAATCACTGGTGCTGGTCCAATCGGTATCATGGCTGCTGCTGTTGCTAAGCACGTTGGTGCTCGTCACGTTGTAATCACTGATGTAAACGAATACCGCCTAGACCTCGCTCGTCAAATGGGTGTAACTCGCGCAGTAAACGTAATGGAAGAGAAGCTTGAAGACGTAATGGCTGATCTTGGCATGACTGAAGGCTTCGATGTAGGCCTAGAAATGTCTGGTAACCCATCTGCGTTTAACAGCATGCTGACTAACATGAACCACGGCGGTAAGATCTCTCTACTAGGTATTCCACCATCAGACATGGCAGTAGATTGGAACCAAGTAATCTTCAAAGGCTTGGTTATTAAAGGTATCTACGGTCGTGAGATGTTCGAAACTTGGTACAAGATGGCTTCTTTGATTCAATCAGGCCTAGATCTAACACCAATTATCACTCACCACTTTAAGGTTGATGACTTCCAAAAAGGCTTTGACGCTATGCGTAGCGGGCTTTCAGGCAAGGTAATCCTTGATTGGGAATAGTCTTTAACTGAGTAACAAGATATTAGAAAGGCGACAGTTATTACTGTCGCCTTTTTTGTAGCGATTTCTAATTTATGAATAATTTAAGTTATTCATATTTAATGGTTATTTTTTGGTATATAAACGCAAGACTGACTTCACCACAGTTTGAATGGATTGCACCAATGGATTCATAAATGGCAGCAGAACATAATCTTCACAGCCAACGAATAAATTGTCTACGAGCATTGATCATTGATTATCACTATCGGTGCAAACGTTGGATTCGCCGCTATCAAAATTCTTGCTGTATTTAATAACCCCACCAATAACAGTCCTCTTAATCATAAGGTTTAGCCAAATTATGCTTAATGTTAATGAATCAGTACCTCTTACTTTCGTTTTATCGGTGGTATATAGCTTTTACTCAACTTACCTAAACTTATGAGAGTACTGAATCATCATTACTGTTGGTCCTAGCACTTTCTAATACTAGACTGCGCTGGGCAGACATAAGCGTAAAAGTGCTTAGGCTCTATCAAGTAAATGGGGTTTGGCACCGTATATTTCTTTTTACTACTAATGTTTGTTTAAGGTTATGAGCATCTATCTACTTTCGATGCTCTCTTGGGGGAAGCTGGGGGAGAAAGGCGATATAGTAAACGGATCGTGGTTTATAAAAAGATTAAGTAATCTCGAATGAATTATTAAAGAAAGCGCTTTCTTTGATGATCTGTATCAAGTTAGTCGTAAAACTTACTGGTAGCCTATGTATAAGGTCTGTTGCATACGAGGAGTGAATGTATTGAACTGGCCGTTTCTTATCCATTCAATTAAAGCTGTGATTGTTAGTTTTAAAAGGCTTAAAGCAAAGACTGGATTAATAGATGGTTTAACTGTTTATGTTGAGGCGATTGTTCAGCTGGAAACCGAAATTTTGGTTACGTTTCTTTGGGAGATTAACACAAAAAAGAAAGCGCTTTCACAGGGTTGGTGACGTCAATAAATTTAAAATATAGCGAAATTAACAGGTCTTCAATTGGTTTATAGCAATGAGCAAATGACTAAAAACAATGTGCTATCAGCCCTCTAGCTTAAAAGAAATAAATATGAAAACAGATAAATCCATCAACATAGTAGGCAATTATTGTCTTTCGGATGCGCTCAATAAAGATTACACCGAGTCACCATTAATTCCAAAAAAGAGTATTTCTGTGATGGGGGAAGAAGAAAAGCTGTCATTTTTCTTCTCTATTGTCGATCAAAGTGCAAACGCCGTTGTCATCACTAACGTGAATAAAGACATTATCTATGCCAACAAAAAATTTGAAGAATTAAGTGGCTTTGGACTTAGTGAAGTTCTTGGAAAAAACCCAAGACTATTGAAATCAAATAAGACCCCAGCAGATACCTACCGCGATATGTACCGTACATTACAGGCAGGAAAATCTTGGAAGGGAGTATTCTTCAATATCCATCGAGACAAGACTGAGTACATTGAAGAAGCTGTTATATCCCCGGTAACGTGCGATAGAGGAAACGTTATTTGTTACGTAGCAGAAAAAAGAGACATTACTGCTCAAGTCGCCGCAGAGGAGCGCGTTAAGAGGCTAGCTCATTTTGATAGCCTAACGGGTTTGCCCAATCGAGCCTACTTTATTGAAGAAACTAACAAGCTTATGGACTTGCAATCAAGTAAAGAGAGCGGTTTTACGATCTTATTTGCAGACTTAGATAGATTTAAAGAATTAAACGATAGCTGTGGTCACCTTGCTGGTGATGCCGCACTAAAGGAAGTTGCGAGACGCATTGCACAAGTCATTTCGCCTAGTGATTTAGCAGCTAGAGTTGGAGGCGATGAATTTATTGTGGTTCACCGGAAACCAACGCAAGAAAGCGCAACACTATTAGCAGCTAAATTGGCAGCAGAACTGAGTCGGCCGATTCAAATTAATAAAGGACAAGAAGCTTTTCTTGGTGTCAGTATCGGTGCAGCCACATGGCCTTCGGACGGCACAACAATGAATGAACTACTCTCGCATGCAGACTTAGCGATGTACGAAGCAAAATCTACTGAGCGGAACTTTGTCTTCTACACAGAACAGGTAGGCATACGCTTTTATCGCGAATTAGAGTTATCAAACAGGTTAAATCAGGCAATCAGACAAAGTAAAGATCAATTCTATTTGGTCTATCAACCTAAATTTTATTTAGAGTCTGGGCAAGTTACAGGCGTTGAAGCTCTGCTTCGTTGGAACGAACCTGAGTTTGGCATTATTAGTCCCGCAGAGTTTATACCTATTGCTGAGAAGCACAGAATCATGTGTCCTATTGGTAAGTGGGTCATTAAGGTCGTCTGCAAACAACTCAGACATTGGCAATCAGAAGGTAGGGTGTTACCAGACAGAATAGCTGTAAATATTTCGGTACAACAGTTAGAGCACCCAGATTTCTTTGAAGAGATCACTAATATAATTATTGATGAGGGGCTATCTCCTACCTTTTTTGAACTAGAGATTACTGAGTCGGTGTTGATGAGCAACTCAGGAAGTACCATATACGTGCTGCAACAGTTAGAGCAAGTTGGATTTAATATTGTCATCGATGATTTTGGTACTGGGTTTTCGTCTCTATCGTACCTAAAAATAATTAATGCAAAGATTTTAAAAATAGACAAATCTTTTGTTCAAGATATTTCAACCAGTATACATGATCAAGTAATCGTTAAATCAGTAGTAGATTTAGCAACTAATTTAGGTTTATCAATTGTAGCTGAAGGGGTCGAAACAGAAGAACAGAAAAGTACATTAATAAGTTTAGGCTGTAACATCGGCCAGGGATTTTACTACTCCAAACCGTTGACAAATAATGAAGTATCAAAGTTTTTTGATTATAAGGATTTTTAATGAATTTCTTAAAATGGAGTGAAGACTTCGAAGTTGGTATTGATAGTATAGACCATCAACATAAAAAATTAGTAGAACTAATAAATAGATATGGTGAGGAAATAAAAGAAAATGAAATAAAAGAGATACAAAAAACACTCAGCGATCTCTCTAACTACAGCATATATCATTTTGCTGAAGAGGAAGGTATTATGGCAAGGTCAGGCATACCCGAAGAACACATAAAAAAACATCGTTGTGAACATGAAAATTTCATTAGTAGTATTGGATCTATTGTCGATTCCTCTTCAAGATTGAATGAGAGCCAGTTATCTCAACTTTTTGACTTTTTAGTCAATTGGTTAGCAACACATATTTTATGCTGTGACAAGAGAATGGTAAAACAAATATCTTTAATCAAATATGGCCTTGAACCAAACAGCGACTTCTTTGATGAAGAATTTGAGTACAATAAAGCAATAGATATCCTTCAATCTTCATTGTTCTAGTGAATTATAATTATGTTGTTAAAGTAATCATAAATATAATATTGGTTTGTAAGTTATGTTTTTTGAAAAAAGTATATTTATAATCGATGATTCTCAGGTTTTCGTTTCATTGTTAAAAAGTATGTTAATAAGATTTGGTTTTAAAAACGAAAATATTGATAGTACGACAGAAAGCGAAAAGGCTCTTAGAATACTAAAAAATAACAGCTTTGACATTGTTTTTTGCGACTACAATATGAATCATCATATTGACGGGGCATTGATACTCGATGAAATAAAAACAAAAAAATTACTTAAGAATAGTTCAGTATTCATATGCCTAACTGGTGATAATAGCTTGAGTGTAATAACTTATTTTATCGAACTAGAACCAGATGACTATCTAATAAAACCATTTAAAGCTAACGATCTTATTGATAGGCTGAAAAAAGTAATGAATAGGAAAGAAGTTTTACATCCTCTAATTAGTTTAGTCGACAATAAAAAATTTTCATCTGCAATATCTCTATGTGAAGAGTTTAAGTTTGACAACCCTCAATACATACCTTATATACTTAGGATTGAGGCTGATTGTCATTTGAAATTAAATGAGATTGAGTCAGCAAAGAGAATATATCTTGAGGCGAGTAAGAGCTCTGATTCTCTGTGGCCAGAAATTGGTTATGGAAACACCCTGAGGATTGAAGGAGAATATGAGAAAGCGAAAGACATATTTAAGGGAATATTAAAGTTAAAACCAACGCATCCGATTGCAAGAAAAAATCTAGCAATGTGTATGCTTGCTTCAAATGATATCTTAGGAGCTTTATCTGAGTTTAGTTTTCTAAAAAAAATAAATCCAGCTAATCCACAACGAGATTTGGTTTTAGCAAACTTATTGTTTTCAACTGGCCATTTTAACGCATCAACTCAAAGTTATCAGAGATACTCAGAGAAAGTTGAAGGTACCAGTAAGTTCGACCCCAAATTAGTATGTATAGCGATATTAACAAAATTGCTTATCTTTATTGAAGATAAAGATAAGATGTTAATTGATGATATAAGAAATGATCTATTTCATTCTCGAGAGTTATACATTAATTATTATCAAGACGATGTAGAGTATGGGATAGCGTTAAATTCACTAGCATCAATACTGCTTTGTTGTGAGAATAAATTTCATGATGCATATCTAATTTCAATAAATGTAGGAACGGAGAAAATTAAGTATAGTAACTTCTATACAACAATAGTAGTTTCTCAAATGTATGCACTTTGCGGGTTAGTAAATAACTATAAAGAAACGATGAATTTAGCAAAAATATTAGTTGGAGATGAGAAAGATGAATCAATAATGCTTAGTAAGTTGGAGTTATACCAAGGAGTTACTCGAGAAGTTAAATCTCGAATGTCAACCTTGCATAACAATAAGCTCAATGCGTTAAAACTGCGAGAAGAAAAAAAACCCAAAGCTGCATTTCATCTAGCTTATGAAGCTTATAAAATAGCTGCATTTAACAGTGATATTTGTCTACTTTTATTAGAACTGGCGGCCCTATCAACCCCAGTTAGCATGACAAGAAATGAAATTAAAAACTTGATCAAATCTTGTTTCTGGACAACTACGCATGATAAAAAATTATCTGAAAAAAATAAAGAACTAGCTAGGAGGTTTTATCAAACCCTACGTATAAAGCTAGAAATATAAAATGATGTTTAAGTAAAAGTCATATCTTAATTTACCATTACCTCGTGCTTAAGTACGTTGATGATGTGTTGATTGGCCAAATAACTTAGATTTTAAATTAACACGAAAATACTTATTGTTAACCCGGTTTTTATTTTTTTCAGAAAATGTGTCGTGACCCTATCACCATTAGTAATTCTTCTTGTATATGATGGCTTCACTAATCCAGTCTGGCCTAGATCTAACACCAATCATTACTCACCACTACAAAGTAGACGACTTCCAAAAAGGCTTCGACATGATGCGCTCTGGTATGTCTGGTAAAGTAATCCTAGATTGGGAATAAGCAAATAGGGGAAACCCTGAGTTATTTCCAAAATCTAAATGCCTCAAAGAAATTTGGGGCATTTTTGTATCTAAATTCTACTTACGATCAACTCACCTCTCTGTCACTTAATGGCCATTTTGCTGCGCAGTAATCTCTAAAATACTCAATAAGCAGTTTCACCTTATTGTTTTACTATTGAAGAGAGGGCTCATGGCTTGTAAACCACTTGCACTGATAATAACTGGAATATTATTAACGCCGAATTTTGCTAGCGCTGATGTCGATATTTCGAAAGCCGAAAACGATCAAGCAGCAGAGCAGGCAGCAAAGGAACTTGCAAACCCAAACACAGCTTACGCTAGCCTCAATTTAAAACTCCAGTATTCAGGTGGATACGATGGTGGAGGAGATACTTTCGCAACCGTATTACAGCCGACACTGCCTTTTCCTATGGATAATGGAGATAAAGTAATCTTCCGTCCGGCTATCTCTTATGTACAGAACGATTTCCATGTGGATACACCAGCAAGCTCGCGGCATATGGATCAGTCTGGCATTACAGACATCTCATTTGATTTAGCTTATGCGCCTAAAATGGAGGGCGGTACTATTGTCGCTTTCGGTCTCTTTGCTTCTTTGCCGACGGGCAGCAGTGACTTAACGGCGGATCAATTTGCTGTCGGGCCTGAGTTTATGGTCGGGAAGGCGAGTAGTGAACGAGTTGTCGGTATGTTCCCCAACCACTTGTATGGCGTTTCTGGAGACGGAGCCAGCCATTCTGATACTCGAATCAACAAGACATCAACACAAGTGTTTTGGGTAGAGATATTAGGTGGTGGTTGGACGGTTGGCTCTGCACCGACATTCTCATATGACTGGAATGAAGATCAGGCAGAAGTTCCACTAAATATAAGTGTCACTAAAACAACGGTGTTGAATGGACGTCCTTGGAAGTTCGGCATTGAAGCGAACTATTATATTGAGAAAGATGAAAAGACACGTCCGGATTTTATGTTGAGCTTTAATATCAGTCCTGTAGTGGAAAATAAGCTGGCGTCTTTGATTGATTAATCTAAGAGTTGAAGAGTAGAAACGAAAAAGGCTGAACGATCATCGTTCAGCCTTTTGTGTTACTGCATTGAAGCGCTTCGATTAACCAGCAGCAACCTGCATGATAAGGCCACAGATGTAAGCGCCGTATGTGCCTAGAGCGTAACCAAGTACCGCCATTAGGATACCTACCGGAGCTAATGCTGGGTGGAATGCTGCAGCTACGATTGGAGCTGATGCTGCGCCGCCAACGTTAGCTTGGCTACCGACAGCCATGAAGAACAGTGGTGCGCGGATAAGCTTCGCCATCACAATCATCAGAAGGGCATGAATAGTTAACCATGTAATACCAATGAAGAAGTAACCTGGGTTGTCTAAGATAGCCGTCACATCCATTTGCATACCGATAGTAGCAACTAGGATGTAGATGAACGCTGAACCAACTTTAGACGCGCCGCTGTGCTCAAGGCTGCGTGTAGATTTGAAGCATGAAGCGATCAGCGCGAACGTTGTTACCATTACGATCAGCCAGAAGAAGCCGGATGTTAGGCTATATTTCGCAAGTTCCGGCGCATTGGTTGAGATCCAAGGTGCAATCATGTCACTGAATAAGTGAGCCAAACCTGTTAAACCGAAGGCAATTGCCGTGATCTTCATGAGATCGGTTGTAGTTGTTGGGCGAGCGTTCTCTTCTTGGTATTTAGAAACCGTCTCTTTTAGCTCTTCGATAGATGATGTGTCTGCTTTTAACCATGCATCAATCTTCTTCTGGCGACCTGCCATGATAAGTAACACGGCCATCCAAATGTTCGCACAGATAACATCAACCGTAATCATTGCAGAGAAGAGTTGATCATCAACCTCGAACACTTCTTTCATTGCTGCTTGGTTTGCACCGCCGCCAATCCAAGAACCTGCCACAGTTGTAAGGCCACGCCATACATCGCCAGATACAAGATCAGGATTAACTTGGTCGATGATTAGAATCGCTAAAGGCCCGCCAATGATAATGCCGACAGTACCAGTTAGGAACATGATGACGGCTTTAGAACCAAGGCCAAATATTTTACGAAGGTCTGCTGAGATGATCAGAAGAACGAGTGCACTCGGTAATAGGTAACGACTGGCAACAAAGTACAGCTTTGAGTTTGATGCGTCGATGATGCCGAAACTGTTCAATAGAGAAGGAACAAAGTAACAGAGCAATAGACCCGGAACGAACGAGTAGAATTTTTTCAGTGCGCTATTTTGGCTACTTTCCGTGATAAAAACACCGCCAAGAATAACAGCTAACATGCCCATTATTACAGCATCATTAGTAATCATTATTATATCTCCTTTAAGGTGAGCGCAAAGGTCTCACTTTTTGAATTGCAGGACTATACCGACAACCGCCATTCGTTACAAATTGTAACGATAGACATACTTTGAAATGTTTATGTTAATTTTGATGGTTTGAATTTGTGAATGTCGTGCGTTATTTATTTGATTGATGAATGGGTTTGTTGGGGCTTTTGCGGCGGATTTAGATATATGCAATGTAATTCAAGCCTTAGAGAGTGGTCGCTATGATTTGGGTGGATGTTTGAATGGCAGGAATGAGTGCATATATAGCCATGTTTATGGTGTGGTTTATGCAGGGTTGGAATGTTTCAATAATGTAAAAATTGAATCCACTTTTGCTATGTGGTCAGAAATTAAAAATTTTAGCTAGATCACACAAATATCTCGGATTATGAGTTTCAGCACCTGATACTTATGTTCATTTGACGTTTTGTAGGGGTTAAATGAAAGAAAAAGCGGCTTAAATAGCCGCTTTTGATGGTTGCATTGCATGGTCATCTAGAGCTGTAGCTTAGACTTCTGCTTAAGACTCTTCTTCCTCAAAGCCATCTGCATAACCTTTTGGTGGTGGTGTCCAACCACGTTCAGATCGAGAGTGTTTGTCTGAACGGTCTTTCTTCATGTCTTCTTTCATCGCATCTTCAAGGTGAATGAAGATTTGTCGGTAGTTGTTGTCGTAGCGTGGATTTTCTTCAGCCTCAGACCAAGCTTGGTAAAGCTTTTCAGACTTACGGCTCTCTACGCGTTGATACGTCGATTTTTGCTGTTCGACGAAGAATGGATGATGACCCAAAGAGCGCAAGGCTTGTGCGCCCATTTCAAGAGCAGAATGGTAGGTCTCTGATTCCACAAAGTCTGCACCTGCTTCTCGTAAGCGATAACTATGACCACGGTCGAATGCGCGGGCTAAGATTTTCACTTTAGGGTAGGTGTGTTTAACGTACTTCACTAACTCAACGCTTGAGTCTTGGTTATCGATTGCTACTACTAGCATTGTCGCTTCTTCGATTCCGGCGGTATGCAACAAGTCGTGACGAGTCGCATCACCAAAGTAAGATTTGATATTGATAGAACGCAGTAAGTCTACTTGGTTCGCTTGGTGATCCAGAACCACCGTATTGACATCGTTCGACACCAACAAGCGGTTAACGATTTGACCGAATCGACCAATGCCCGCAATGATAACGGTGCCTTTCTCTTCAATAGTATCTTCTTCGCGGTCGTTAGATTTTTGTTCGTAACGAGGCAGAATCACTTTATCAAATAGAATGAATAACCCTGGTGTTAGGAACATTGAAAGTGCCACAACCAGAGACAATGTTTGGACGATGCCAGCAGGTAACACGTGGTTTTGAGCCGAGAAGCTCAATAGTACAAATCCAAACTCACCGGCTTGCGCCAAGCTCAATGTAAACAGCCAACGGTCACTGTTTTTGATTTTGAAGATCAATGCCAACGTAAATAGCACTAAGGCTTTAAGAAGCATGACGCCAAGGGTGAGGCCAATGATCAAACCAAAGTCGTTGAATAGAACATCAAAGTTGATGCCCGCACCGACGGTAATAAAGAACAAGCCAAGTAACAGTCCCTTAAACGGGTCGATATTAGACTCAAGTTCGTGGCGGAATTCACTGTTCGCTAATACCACACCTGCAAGGAAAGTGCCCAAAGCCGGTGATAGGCCGACTAGGCTCATTAATGCAGCAATACCAATCACCAACATCAGTGCGGTTGCAGTAAAGATTTCACGCAGACCTGAGCTTGCTACAAAGCGGAACAGTGGACGACTCAAGAAGTGTCCGCCGACCACAACAATCGCAATAGATGCAGTGATCACAAGGCCATAAGCCCAGCCGGGTAGGCCAGCAACAAGACTCAACTCTTCATGGTGATCAGAAGCCGAAGCGACTGCGCTTTGTGCAGCTTCGATTAATTCTGGCAACGCCAATAGAGGGATAAACGCCAACATAGGGATGACGGCTATATCTTGGAACAGTAGGACTGAGAAAGCGTTCTTGCCCCCTTCAGTTTTGGACAACCCTTTTTCATTGAATGTTTGTAGAACAATCGCGGTTGATGACAGTGCGAAGATCAAACCGATGGTGAGTGCTATCGTCCAAGGCTGCCCGAAGAATAGGGCAATACCCATAACAATCGCGGTAGTGCCGCCAACTTGCAGGCCACCCAGTCCCATAAGACGGTTTCTCATTGCCCAAAGCATCTTAGGCTCAAGTTCAAGCCCGACTAAGAACAGCATCATCACTACGCCGAATTCGGCAAAGTGTTGAATGGTTGTCGTCTCTTCGCCAACCAAACCGATAATTGGGCCAATCACAACACCTGCAATCAGGTAACCAAGCACAGATCCGAGACCAAGCCTTTTGGCGATAGGAACCGCGATGACTGCGGCAAGCAAATAGATAAATGCTTGTAGAAAATATCCTGTCATGATTTAACCTCTGCTCATCAGTTCATCAACGTAATGGTTTAGCTTTTCAGCCTTGCTTGCCTTTTTAAGGTCGACTTCGCCCGCAACAAAAGCCTCTAAAAGTGTTTTATAGCTGTTTACGTGATCTTGAATTCGGCCTTCTTCCAACGCAGTACGTGAACCAAATAAAGCCAATGGGGCCAAGTAGTTCATGCCGCACAAAGATGCTGTTTGTTCGATTGGGTGAAGCAGTTCACGTATGGTGAAGTGGTTATAACCGTCTGTCTGATAAGCATCTTTCTTACCACCAGCGGTGATACTGCATAACAAGCTTTTACCTTGCAGTTCATTACCGTCGGTGCCATAAGCAAAGCCATATTCGAGAACAAGGTCTTGCCATTCTTTAAGAATCGCGGGGGTTGAGTACCAATATAGTGGGAATTGAAAAATGATGATGTCATGGTCCAACAGGCGTTTCTGTTCACGGTCGATATTGATCTTGAAGGTTGGGTACTCAGCATAGAGGTCGACACAGGTAACCCCGTTAATGCGTTTGGCTTGTTCAAATAAGGGTTTGTTAGCTTCAGAGCGATGCTGAGAAGGGTGGGCGAATAGTACCAAGACTCGATTTTTCGACA
This sequence comes from Vibrio splendidus, assembly GCF_024347615.1. NCBI lineage: Bacteria > Pseudomonadati > Pseudomonadota > Gammaproteobacteria > Vibrionales > Vibrionaceae > Vibrio > Vibrio splendidus. The sequence continues at coordinate 209,476 of NZ_AP025509.1, forward strand.
TATAGCCCTCTTTGTCCATTAACGAATAATATTTATTGGAATTATAGATATACAATAATAGAAGAATGGTTGAACAACAACGAATTAGCCCATACTTATCTATTTAGATGCGTGTGTTTTTAGGTACTTAATTATATAAAACATCCGTCAATTTGAGTATTTCCGGCACAAGCCGCCGATGACTGAGTAAAACTAATTATTCACGAATAGTAAAAGCGAATATGGGCATTTTATGTCACCGTTGGTGGGTAACGTAAATAATCCAATAACCCTACATAGAACGATAATGAATAAAGGAAAAACTATGAGCATGGACTTGCGTCAACAATGTGATTTGTTGCTTTCCGGTCACCTAGAACCGACTCCAGCACAAACATTCGCTCAGATGGCTGAATGGTGTGAGAGACACAATGTGAGCCATGATAGCTACGGCGATGGTGAGTTTATCGAGAGCTTCGAAAACAAAGTCGCGGAACTGCTAGGTTATGAAGCGGCTGTATTTGTGATTACCGGCACCATGAATCAACCCACAGCATTAGAAATTGCGTGCCAAGAGAAAAGAAACCCTGTAGTGGCGATGCATGAATCGAGTCATATTATGCGTCATGAACGCCAAGGGTATCAGCTCCAAAACCGCTTCAACGTACTTCCAGTCGGCAACGTATTTCGCACTTGGAATGTTGATGACTTAAAGGCGTGGCCTGATGAGATTGCAGCCGCTCTATATGAATTACCCATGCGTGAAATCGGCGGCCAATTACCAGAATGGGATGAGCTTGAAGCGATCAAGCAGTACTGCAAAGAACAATCAATTCACCTTCATATGGATGGTGCGCGTTTGTGGGAATGCGGCGCGTATTACCAAAAACCATACAGCGAAATTGCCAAGGCTTTTGATAGTGCCTATGTTTCGCTTTATAAGGGGCTGAACGGTCTCGGTGGTTCACTGTTACTGGGTGATAAAGCCTTTGTGGCGAAAGCATCTGCGTGGATGAAGCGTCAAGGCGGCAATGTTTATCACCGAACGCCTTATGTGGTTTCAGCGGCAATGCAGTTTGATGAGCGATTAGAGTTGATGCCATCACTGTTTGAGCGAACAAAACAGATCTACCAAATCTTACTCGATTATCCTCAGTTCACGGTTAACCCGCAGCAACCGCAGGTCAACATGCTTCATCTTTATTTACCTGTGAGTTACGAAGACGGCATTATTGTGAGAGATAACATAGCGAAGAAACACAAGATTTGGATAGGAAACCCAGCGATCAGTGAGTTGCCAAACCAATGTAAGATTGAATGGTATGTAGGGGATAACCTACTAAATTTGCCTGATCATGAGCTGATAGACATTCTAGATTTTATTAGCGAAGAGCTGATTTGATTAACGAAGAGCTGATTTGATCACGGAAGAGTTGAGTTGATTACAGAAGAGCTGGCTGAAGAAGAACTGATCTAATTGGAACTGAAATGGATACAGGAAAGGGTTCTTATATCCATTTATATAGCTAGGATGTCCGGCTCTGTTACATATACTGGTTGATGTACACGTCGACTAAGAACATGAACACTGGGACTGTGCTGAGAAGTCCGAAGAAGACGATTGGCACCCAGTTTTTCATTTTCTTTTTAGGTTGCTCAGTGTTGTTCATAAATTCGGCCTTCAATTAGTTGTTATAGCTATTGTAGCTGTTTAGCTTTGTGGTACTAAAAATCTAAGAGCATGGTATCAAATAAAATCGATGAGCCCTATGCGGATTTGACGTTTCGTGGCGTGTATCAATCACATAAAATGTAAGTGATTCATAAACGGTTCATAAAGGTTCAACAATAATGAACCTATTCGAACAAGTATTGCCTTACTCGGCATATGAAATAAACAGTATTACAAGATTTGGAGAATACAGAATGAAAACAATAGGAAACATCATTTGGTTTCTGTTCGGTGGCGTATTTATGGGGCTAGCTTGGTGGTTCTTCGGACTGCTCGCATTCCTTACCATCGTTGGTATTCCATGGGGTAGAGCGTGTTTTGTTATGGGTAACTTCTCATTCTTCCCATTTGGTCAGGAAGCGATTTCACGTGAAGAGCTGACCAATGAAATGGACATCGGTACGAGCCCGCTAGGCGTGATTGGTAACGTGATTTGGTTCTTATTTGCGGGTATCTGGCTAGCAATCGGTCACATCATGTCAGCTGTGGCGTGTTTCATTACCATCATCGGTATTCCGTTCGCGATTCAACACCTTAAGCTCGCGGTTATCTCGCTGGCGCCAATCGGTAAGACGGTTGTCGATAAACGTGAAGCAGAAGCGGCGCGAGTAAGAAATTACAAAGGTTAAGATTGCAGTCTACGCCTTGATTGAACTGAAAAAGCACATCGTATGATGTGCTTTTTTATGCCTCTGTTCTTATCTCTCGATGCTTATATCTCAAACACTAACTAGGCGTTGTTGAACTAGATACTGTTGAGCTAGATACTGTTGAGCTAGATACTGTTGAACTATACGTTGTTGAACTAGACATTATAGAGCTACACATTATTGAACAGGACTTCAAGCCGAAGGGTGATGTTGGCTTCTTCGGTATGTTTCTCATGGGGTTCTCGTTCCCATTGATAACGAGGGATGAGTTCGTAGAACAGCCACTCTTTCCATACGTTTTGTCGGTAGGTAACCGAAACCTGAGCGTATTCGTAATGATTATGAGGCTCATCCGTTGCATTAATTGTAGCGCTATATTGAAGTGCTTGGTCTTGGGCAAGGTAGTGATACAAGGTTAATCCCGTACCATAGTTCCAACCTTTGAGATCGTCGTTGTACCCTGCAAAGCTTGACCATCGAGCCAAGAAATCATCACTTAAAGAAAGATCAAAATCGACGTCAGTGATCTCGCCAGTTTCTTGTTTTTCTTGATATACCCGCTGGGTAAGTCTGAATACCACATCGGTTGTGAGAGGGTAGGTAAAACGATAGCGAGCTTCAATACGCGGTCGTAATGTCGCCTTAATATTGAAGCTGCTATAACCTTTGGCATAAGCGTCGTAACGCAGGCCTAACGCACTGTCCAATTCATCTGAATCATTCGGGAAAAAATCCAAGAACTCTTCATCGCTGACAGACTCGTAGATCAACTTTAGGCGTTTACTCACAAAAGGAAGATGCAGACGCGCCTTGAGTTTTGTTGAGTAGTCGACATCGCCACCTTCCGAGTAAATAAAATCGTTATACCAACGGACGGACGTTCCAGCTCTGGCATCTTCGGTAATGCGGTCATCAACAAAAAAACTGTCAAACCACAGAGCGGGTTGGCAAAATTTACTGTTCAGGAAATGGTAAGCCTTTTCGACAGGGGCGTCTTCTAACGGCTGACTGTGGCACTCATTTTTCTCCTCTGCTTGAGCGGAGTAAGCAAGAAGTGATGCTAATAATGAGGTGCTAGCTATCTTACGACTCAATGGAACCTGTTTGCATTCTATATATCAATAGTTTAACTATAACTAAGCGATTGCAACAATGCGACTTTTTAGTGATAAGTGATTCGCGGCTAGTAGAAAAGGAAATGATTTGAAAGGCATCGGACAGAAAAGAGAAAACGGGCTCAGAGTTGAGCCCGTTTGTGTTAGCTATAAAAAGTGACTTGTATTTAGATTACATTGCCGCTTCGAAGATTGCTGAGATCTCTTCGTGTGTCGCCTGTTTAGGGTTAGTGAAACCACAAGCATCTTTCAGTGCGTTGTCAGACAGCGTTGGGATATCTTCTAGCTTCGCACCAAGTTGCGCGATACCAGTTGGAATGTTCACGTCGTTTGCAAGTTGAACAATCGCGTTGATTGCTGCTTCTGCGCCTTGTTCTGCCGTCATGCCTTCAACATTCACACCCATTGCTTTTGCCACATCACGTAGACGCTCAGGACAAACTTGTGCGTTGTAGCGTTGAACGTGTGGAAGCAAGATAGCGTTACATACACCGTGAGGAAGGTCGTAGAAACCGCCTAGTTGGTGCGCCATTGCGTGAACGTAACCTAGTGAAGCGTTGTTGAAAGCCATACCCGCCATGAACTGTGCGTAAGCCATTTGCTCACGAGCTTCAATGTCTTCGCCGTGCGCTACCGCTGTTCTTAGGTGTGCTTGCACAAGCTCGATTGCTTTAATTGCTACAGCGTCTGTAATTGGCGTTGCTGCGATAGAAACGTAAGCTTCGATAGCGTGCGTTAACGCGTCCATGCCTGTTGCAGCAGTTAATGATGCAGGTTTAGCAAGCATCAACTCAGGATCGTTTACTGAAATTAGTGGTGTTGTGTGCTTATCAACAATAGCCATCTTGATGTGGCGAGCTTCATCAGTAATGATGCAGAAGCGTGTCATTTCAGATGCAGTGCCAGCCGTAGTGTTAATAGCAATCAGTGGCATCATTGGCTTTTCAGATTGGTCTACGCCTTCGTAATCAGCAATCTTGCCGCCGTTAGAAGCAACCAGAGCGATACCTTTTGCACAGTCATGTGGAGAACCGCCACCGAGAGAAACAACAAAATCACAATTGTTGTCAGTCAGCAATTCAAGGCCATCGTTCACGTTAGTGATGGTTGGGTTTGGTTGAGTACCGTCGAATATAACTGCGTCTACGCCGCGTTGGCTAAGAAGATCTTGTACCTGCTTAACTACGCCAATTTGATTCAGGATCTTATCAGTTACGATCAGACCTTTTTTGAATCCTTGAGACTGAATGCTATCAGCAGCATCTTTCAAACAGCCAGTACCCATGAAGTTGATTGTAGGGATGTAAAATGCAGTAGACATTGGAAAACTCCGTTAATTATGATTTTTAATTTCCTACATGTTGTCGGCATTCAAGTGGTCGACCATTGATCTGGAACAACTTTGATTCCGAACTACCACTTTGTGGCTAGTCGTTGTGATAGGGCTCATATAGCAATCGTTTTCATGGATTTTGGCTGTGTTCTTTGTCAGTAATGGATAGTAATAAATTGATTCAACTAAGGGCAGAATGGTGCTCTATAACAATGAAAAGTAAGCTTTTTCATTGAAAGCTGCTCTAGCTAGGCTTGTGTCGACTTTTTATCTGAGTCGTCACTGCATTCAATTTGAGGTTCTTGTGACTCTTCAGAATCAAGCGTGTCTTCTGGCTCCTCGTCATAGTATTTGACAAGAAAAGGGGTGAGCATGACAGACGACGGTAAAAAGTGCTTCATAGTACCTCCCGGTACCTAAGTGTATTTCTTGTATGGTATTGGTTTAATATGTGGCAAAATTTGCGATACATCATGACTTGTGGCTTGTTTTCTATAAATTATTAGATTTATATACAGGCTCACAAAATTGAGAGTAAAGTGATGCTCCGCCCTTTGAGGCAACGATAAAAACAACGACAAAAACAGTGCATGCACTGCTCAACAGCGCGAATAATAGGAAATAAAATGAAGTACGATTGGATATTCTTTGATGCAGATGAAACCTTGTTCCATTTTGATGCTTATCAAGGAATGAAGCTGATGTTTTCTCGCTTTGGTGTGGATTTCAGCGAGCAAGATTATTCGGCTTATCAAAAGGTTAACTTACCACTTTGGGTCGATTACCAAGATGGTCGCATTACCGCAGACCAACTGAAACATACGCGCTTCGAAAGTTGGGCTGAAAAGCTTGAAACAACAACCGCTGCTTTAAACAGTGCATTTTTAACGGCGATGGCGGATATCTGTTCTTTGTTACCGGGTGCGCAAGAGTTGATGGAGTCTTTAAAAGGCAAAGTGAACATGGGCATCATTACTAACGGTTTTACAGAGCTTCAGTCTATCCGTTTAGAGCGTACAGGAATGACGGATTACTTTGATCACGTGATTATTTCTGAAGAGGTTGGGGTAGCCAAACCGGATGCCGAGATTTTTGAATATGCGCATAAGCTGGTTGGGTTGCCATCGAAACAAAGAATATTGATGGTCGGGGATAACCCACATTCAGATATTCTAGGCGGACTCGATTTTGGCATTGAAACTTGCTGGTTAAATAGTCAAGAAAAGGCAACACCAGCAGGCATCAACCCTCACTATCAAGTGAAGTCTTTGGCTGACTTACAAGCTCTGCTGTTGGCTTAGTTAATAGTTAACAACTGACTGCTACTAGCGAATACGCAATCACAATCACAATCGGTTGATTTCGTTAATTGACCAATGCTTTGCAAATTGATTGGTGCTTTGTAAATTGATAGCTGCTTTGTAAATAAAGCATTGATGGCCGAGTACGAAAATGTACTCGGCCAATTATTTTTAACTTGGTTTAACCATAGAGTGACCATCTAAAATAGATAAAGGAAAAGGCGTGCTGAAATCTCATCGTTATAGCTGCTACGGTATTATCGCCATTTTACTATGGAGCTGTTTGATTGCTCTGTCTCGTAGTGTCTCAGAACAGCTAGGTCCAATTGGTGGTGCTGCCAGCCTTTACACGGTGAGTGCGCTGTTGTTGGTCTGTGTTATGGGTTTACCAAAGTTGTCACGCTTTTCTAAGTCTTACTTGCTGATTGGCGGCGCCTTGTTCGTTTGTTATGAGATTTTCCTGGCTCTGGCTTTGGGAATGGCGAACAGCCGACATCAAGCCATAGAGATGGCCGTAATTAACTATCTATGGCCTGCACTGACGGTGTTGTTTGCGGTGTTGCTGAGCGACAAGAAGATTAACTGGTTGGTTTATCCAAGTATCTTTTTGGCATTCTTCGGTGTGGCTTGGAGCATCAGTGGTGACCAAGGTCTATCTGTTGATCAAATTGCTGCCAACATTGCGACTAATCCTAAGACCTATTCTATGGCGTTTTTTGGTGCGATTATTTGGGCTGTTTACTGCAACTACACACAGCGCGTTGCTAAAGGGCAGAATGCGATTGTGCTTTTCTTTATCGCTACGGCGATCACTCTGTGGATCAAATACGCATTGAGTGATGAAACAGGCATGGTGATGACAACGAGTGCGGCGATTGATTTAGCGTTAGCTGGCGCTTGTATGGGCGCAGGCTATGCGCTTTGGAATACGGCAATTCTGGGTGGCAATATGGTATTTCTTGCGACCATGTCGTATTTTACGCCAATCTTCGCAACCGTACTCTCTTCGTTGATTTTAGGCTTGTCGTTGACCATGACATTTTGGCAGGGCGTTTGTATGGTAACCGTTGGTTCACTCGCTTGCTGGTGGGTAACAAGAGAAAAGCCGACGGCAAAGGCGTCGGCTTCTAAAAAGGTTCAATCTCACTCTTAATCTGAGTTTATCTTCTCGGATGAGGAGTGTCCTCGTTTGCTATGGAAAACTTAACTCGCAACATTGAGATTCAATTGAAGCTCATAAGGCATCTTAGATAGGCGTCGCTTAAGCTGGCGGCGCGTTCGTTCAATATCATCGACCGCAATGGCTTGTTGGTCGTTAGTATGAATATCAACGTTAATTCTTAGTTCTGGGCCAACCTTAGTCACACCCATCAGCTCCAAATCTTGATCCGCTTCTTTGTCTACCGCGACAACGTTCTTATCTACCGCGTCACAAATATCTTTGTTTGCCGACATCATAAGCAGTTCGCGCATTGCTTCACGTAACATGTCGAAAGGCACTTTGATGAAGTAGAAAGACATCAGCAACATCATCATTGGGTCGGCATACACCGCGTATTCTGCAAGTGGAGAAAAGGTAATTAACCAAGCTGCTACGAAACCAGCCGTTACTGCCACACTCAGTAGCGTATCCATCTGCCACTGCTTAGACTCTGCTTGAATCAGACCTGAAGAAATACGCTTGCTCTTGTTAGCGATGTACCACCAAGCATAACCACAACCCAACACGTTGAAAATACCAAACAGAGTCGCGATAGAAGCATCAACTTCACGACCACCCGTCATCAACGCACCAATCGCAGAGTAAAGTGAATAGCTAACCACTAGCAGAATCACAATGGCTTTAATCGCAATCACAATTGGTTCAATGATGGCTCGACCAAACGGGAACTCCCTATCTGATGGGCGATTAATGTATTTCGATGCAGCTAGTGACAATAAAGTTAGCAGTAAGCTGATAAGAGAATAGACACCGTCAAATACTATGACCAGAGAGCCAACGAGAAGACCCAACACCAATCCGCCAACTGCGAAGCCTGATGCTAAAAGGGCTGAGAACAATAGTACTCGATTTTCGTTTTGGCTTTTCCTGTCACACATAAAATTTTCCAGATGTTTTTGATAACTTCATTGTTCTAATATTGAGCTAACTTTACAAACTTTATCTGATGATGTTTATATGTCAGTAACTCGTTTTATATTCAAGCTGTTATTATTCAATCACTTATTGGTGACTTAAGGTGTCAGTAAAATTGACGTTGAGTGTTTCTTGGGGATGGTGTGCAACTGAAATAGGATCGTTTATGATTAATAAAACACATTAGTCGCTAGGGTCTCATTGATTTCCTAGACTCTGCTGAGACTGAGACTGAGACTGCACGGATTGGAATGGACAAGGAATGGATCAATATGAAGTTTGACGATATCAGTGATAACGAATTGTGGGTGATGGCTAACCCGATCATGGATAACTTGATGGACGGTTCAACTAAGGTTGATCATGCTCAGCACTGTCGAGACTTTACCCAAAGGATGAAAGACATTGTTACGCCGGAATATTTAGAAAAGGTATGTCACCATTATCAACACAGCAATGGCTTTTTTGCTGAACGAAAGCAGGTCGCACTATTTAGACGCTCAGATTCTATCGCCTTTGTGTGGAAGCAAGCGTATACCATTGCGAAAGGCGAGTTTGTGGCTGAAATGGTGTTGGTTGAAGAAGACGGACGCTATTTAGTTGATCACGTGATGGTCTTTTAAAGAGAGGGCTTTCTATTTGTTAGATGATTTTAAGTGTCGAGATAGAACATTATCTGACACTTTAAAAATCAAACAAGTAATCGCTGATCTGATCCGCTAACCAATTCATACCAGGGTGTTCTGCCATACCTGCCGCGGTAAACATACAGTAGTCCTCTTGAGTCAGGCCATAAGTGTGCTTGATCACCGCTAGCTCTTGTTCACGCAATAAATGGCGAATCAATGGTTCTGGCATTACGCCCCACGCCTCTTCACGCAAAATTGTATCCAACATGAAGTCGAAGCTAGAGAAGCCAATATAACGGCGAGAGAAGGGCTCAAGCTCAGGATTATCCTTCTCATTGAGATAAACCATGGTCGCTTGCATCGAATTTCTCAATACTTCATCCGATACTCGTCGCATCGCACTCAGATCATGTCCTTTCTTACACACAGACATCATTCGAATCTTACCAAGTGGATTGTAGATAATTCTTGGGTCATCGACACGTTCGTAATCGACGCCAAATGCGAAGTCGACTTGCTGAGTTTCAACCAAGTTAGCTAAGTCGCCACTCGACGCGAGAACGAAGTTGAATGAGGTAGAAGGGTACTTGTTATTTAAGGCGTGAGATAAATCCTGCCACATTCCATCGGGTAGGGAGTCATCTCGTGCAATCCAAATTTCCGCGTTAAATTCACCTGAAACATGCAAGCAGGTCTGTTTAATACGCGCTGCTGTCACCAACAAGCCTTCGCAATCTTTGTAAATGGCTTTGCCCGCTTCAGAAAGTTCAACGTGGTTTCCGCTGCGTACGAACAGCTCGACATCTAACTCTTTTTCCAAGGCTTTAATCGACATGCTGAGTTTGGTTCGGTTGCATTCTAGCTGGCGTGCAGCTTCAGACACTGATCCTAAATCAGCAACGGAACAAAAGGCTTGGACTTGAGAAAGGTTCATTTCATTTCCATATTGAGCGGGGGTCGGTGCATATTATCTGAATATTGTGCTGACTATCTTAGAAATAGTCCATCTTTGCATGATAACTCTATGACGAATTGACTAATTTGGTTTATTCTGGGGAAGTTCCGAACCTACAAGAAGTAAAGATGGAGGCCATGATGGCGAAACAATGGGACGAGTACGCCGTTGATTGGGATAAAGATCCCGCGACCGCAGTATTCGCACAGTCCGTATTTGACCAGTTAACACCGCTCGTTGATTTAAACGGAACCCGTGTCCTTGATTTTGGTTGTGGTACAGGATTACTCAGCCAGAAAATATCTCCTTTAGCAAAAGAGATCATCGCACTTGATATCTCTGAAGGGATGATTGAAGAGTTAGATAAGAAAGAGTTACCCAACGTTGAACCTGTTGTTGATCTTTTATCGCGCGGGCTTGCAGCGCAGCATCCAGCATTCAGAAACCAGTTTGACCTAGTGGTAGCCTCTTCGGTGTGTGGTTTTATCCCGAACCTACAAGACACAGTCAGTCTGATTTACACGCTGCTTGAAAACGACGGCACGTTTGTACACTGGGATTGGTACTTAGAGAACGACAGCGAAGACTACGGTGTAAGCCAACAGCGCTCAGAGAATGTATTAAGTGCAGCTGGCTTTGCAGTGGTTGAAGTATCAACGCCGTTCTCGATCAACACTCCACAAGGAGAGTTAAAGGTATTGATGGGTGTTGGACGCAAACAAGTGCTTCCTCATCTGTAATCCTGTGTATGCCTAGAGCTAGCCTCGGTAATGCTCATCTAAAATAACGAAACCCACATCAACGACCTTAAGGTCAGTTATGTGGGTTTTCTATTTTTAGTCGTTTGTGTTTCAAACAGGCGAGCCATTGAGTGCTTTTAATATCTTCACTATCACTATCACTATCACTATCACTATCAACGCCAACACTGGCTTCTTTCTTCCCACTTCTTTCATAGATAAGCTAATTTCAGGCAATTAACAAATCACTCATTTCCATTTTGGAAATATAGTCTTGCATACATTTCATTAGTGGAAATGTAACAGTGAGATATAAAATAAGCCCATGATAATATTAAGGGTTTCATCATGAGCCACCAATCTGCTTCTCCACAACTTTCAGAGCAACAACAACGCTTTAGCAATATCATTTCAGATGCCCACCTGTCTCCAAAGCAGAAGTCGAGTTATCTTGCCTTAGAAGCTGAAGCAAGCTTGCCGTATATGCCGGTAAGCAACGAAGTAGAGCAAGCCCTACAACAAGGTGTGCTATGTGACATGTTTGAAGGGCATGCACCATTTAAGCCGCGCTATGTACTTCCAGACTATTCTAAATACTTACATCAAGGCTCAAAGTATTTAGAGCTTAGCGCGGCAACTAATTTCGATGAAGCATTGAACATGCTTACCATCCTTTACCACCATGTTCCGTCTGTGACATCAATTCCGGTATACCTAGGTCAGTTGGATGATGTACTGATGCCATTTGTTGGCGACTTGACGGATGAGCAGGTATATCAAAAGCTTAAGCTGTTCTGGATTATGCTGGATCGCACACTGCCAGATGCCTTTATGCATGTGAATATCGGCCCGACCGACAACATTGTGTGCCGTACGATTTTGCGTGTAGACGCTGAACTGAAGCAGATCGCACCAAACCTAACCTTTATGTACGACCCTGCTGTGACACCTGATGATCTACTTCGTCATGCGGCAAGCAATATCTGTGAGTGCAGTAAACCACATATCGCAAACTATCCAGCGCATGCCGAGGCTTACGGTGAGAAGCGTTTTGGTATTGTGAGCTGCTATAACTCTTTGCCTTTAGCGGGCGGTTCAAACACCTTGGTGCGTATGAACCTAAAGCAAGTGGCGTTGAAGTCTGAGGACAGTGCTGATTTCTTACAACAAGTATTGCCGAATTACAGCGACATCATGATCGAATTGATGAACGCACGTAGCCGCTTCTTGCATGAAGAGTCTAATTTTTTTGACGGCTTCCTGACCAAAGAAGGTCTTATCGAAGAAGACCGCTTTGCGCCAATGTTTGGTATTTATGGCATGGCGGAAGCCGTCAACATCTTGATGGAGAAAGAGGGCCAAGCAGGGCGCTATGGTCACGATGAACAGGCGAATCAACTCGGTCACCGTATCTCTGAAAAACTGGCTGAGATCGTCGAAAGCTCTGAAGTGAAATATGGGCTGGAAGGTAAGGCTCTGTTGCACGCTCAAGGCGGTATTAGTTTAGATGAAGATGTGACTCCGGGTGTCCGTATTCCTTATGGCACTGAACCGGATCCTGTCTCTTACGTTCGTGCTACCGCGGGTCATCATAAGTTCTACACCTCGGGTATCAGTGACATTCTGACCATCGACGAAACAGTGAAATCAAATCCTGAAGCGATGTTTAACCTGTGTAAAGGCGCGATTCAGGCGGGTTACCGTGAGTTCACGGCTAACGTTGCATCAAACGATTTGGTTCGTGTAACGGGTTACATGATCAAACTGTCTGATATTGCGAAATACGATGAGCAAGGCTCACGCACCAATACCACCTTCTTAGGTGCTGAAGCTGCGAAGAACACGGGCATATTAGAGCGTAAACCACGTGTAGCGAGCTTAGAGATGTCGCCGACATACGAATAGCTTTAACGTGAGTGCGTTATGTGTGTGATGCGTTTCGAATACGAACAATGTGAATTATGAAAATTTCTGATCTAACAACTCAAATGGCTAGGGTTAAAAATAATAAGACAGAAAAACAAGCGAAGGTCAGCCGTGTGCTGACCTTTTCTTGTGTTGACGGCCCGGGAAACCGCTTGGTGCTGTTTCTTCAGGGCTGCAATTTTGACTGCATTACTTGCCATAACCCTCATACAATCAATCACTGTAACCATTGTGGAGACTGCGTTAGTGGCTGTCCAAGCAATGCTTTAAGCATGATTAATGGCAAAGTGAATTGGGACCCAGCAGCCTGCACCAACTGCGATCAATGCATTGATGTCTGCGATCATAAGTCGAGCCCGAAAATCACCACAATGGCAGTCTCTGAGGTGCTTGAACTCGTCAGGCATAACCAATTTTTCTTAAGCGGAATCACTATCTCAGGTGGCGAGGCGACCATGCAGTTGCCGTTTATCATTGAGCTATTTCAAGCGATTAAAAGTGATCCGCAGCTAGCGCACCTTACGTGCTTTATTGATAGTAATGGTTCGCTGCCACTGCAAGGTTGGGACAAGGTGTTGCCTTATCTTGATGGCGCGATGATTGACCTAAAATCATGGCAATCGGAAACACATCAATGGTTAGTGGGCAGAGGAAATCGTCGGGTGTTTGAAACCATCAATTATCTTGCAGGCAAAGGAAAACTGCATGAAGTTAGGTTGCTGCATATTCCGAATAAAAGCGATCTTGAAGATGAAGTTGAACAAGTGGGGCGATACTTGAAGGCGCTACCAAGTGATGTTCGTATTCGGCTGAATGCGTTTCAACATCATGGTGTGATTGGCGAAGTGCTAAAATGGCCTAAATGCACCGAACAACAGATGCAGATCTTTCACGATAAGCTCTACACCATAGTTCAAAGACCGATGCAAACCCCTGAAGTTTATACTTAGTTTTTAAGTTTCTTAGGCGGTTAATCAGGCTTCTAAGAACGTCAAGTTTCTAAAGATATTAAGCTTCTAAAAATATTAAGCCTCTAAAAACAGGTCACACAACCATTTGATCGCTTGATCATTCATGTTGGGCTTGTTCCACACTAAGCTATACGCCACCTTACCGTAATCAAAAGGCAAGGGTTTGCTCACTAAACCCTGAGCTTGCTTAGCATGTTCAGCCCACTGTTTAGAGCAGGTGAATAGGAAAGGCGTGTGGTGACACAGTACAGCCGCTGCACCGAAGTCCGCGACCGATATTGCCATATCTCTTGGCTTATGACATTGAACTAAGTTTTGCTCAAAGTAAGGCTGAGACAGTTCGTTATCTAAAATCCCAATGTGCTTGTAATCTAAGTAGCCTTCAATTGTCAGTTCTTGCTGTGCAAGAGGGTGGTCTGCGCCCATCAAACAAACCATTTCGTCTGGAAGAATTGTTTCCCAAACCAGCTCCTTATTATCGGTCGGTGGCTGGGAAATATCATGGGGCAATAAGATCAAGTTGATCTTACCGCTGAGCAAAGCATCAAACCCCAGCTGTTGCTTCGAATAGATGTTGAGTTTGGCTTTTGGTGCGAGTTCAGTGGTAATTTTGCTGAGCTTTGATGCGAATACTTCAAAGGTACTTTCGCGCATCGAAAGTGAAAAGCTGCCTTGGTATTCTTGAGGGGTAAAACTCTTCTGATGAAGCAGTCCGTTCATGCTTGAAAGAATCGCGTGAACAGTCGGAGCTACCTGCAAGGCAAATGGCGTCGGGATCAGCTTGGTGCCATCTCGATAGAACAGTTCGTCATTAAGAATGTCACGCAATTGAGACAAGGTTTTGCTCACACTCGAAGGGCTTACACAAAGTTGTTCTGAGGTTTGAGTAACGCTGTGGGTGTTCAGCATAATATGAAGCGCAGTGAGGTGCTTAAGGCTCACTCTAGATAAGTGTAAGTAATCCATTTATGACTCATACATTGAGAATGGCTTGATATTTGGCGCAACACACAAAACAACAAGCCAATCTGACAAAGGTTATTAACGAGCTAGTTTATGGTGCGCTCGTGAAAAGTGGCCAGCACAAAACGCACCGACAATCGACAGTTCACCCGCCAAACACAGTGCAGCACAAACTTCAGCGAGTGCTTGTGATTTACCGTTGCCATGAAGCCCAAGCAAGTCCAAACATGCTTTTTGACTTGGTAAGCCGGTACCACCGCCAACAGTCCCTAGCATTAAGTTAGGTAGTGTTACGCTCGCGTATAAACCACCTTCTTTATTGAGTTCCATGCGAGTCATACCAATCGCTGATTCAGCAACACAGGCAGCGTCTTGTCCGCAAGCAATGTAGAGCGCAGCAAGTGCATTTGCATAATGAGCATTAATACCAATCGTACCGCTCAAAGCACCACCGACGGTGGTCATTTGTCCGAACTGCACCATTTTCTCTGGTGTAGTGTGGAGGTACTTAGCGACAAGCTCGGCAGAGATATTAACCTCGGCTGTGACCTTTTTACCACGAACGCTGCGCAAGGTTTGAGTATTGGCTTTTTTATCGCCTGACAAGTTGCCATCTAGGAAAGCATGATCGGGCTTAACCGGCGTATTTTCTATGATGTACTCAAAAACTGCATTGGTGGCGATGGTCACCATGTTTTGACCAGAAGCATCACCAGTTAGAAATTCAAACACCAAGTAAACATGGTTACCTTCGATGTTGATATTGATGTCGGTCAGCTTGCCGTGTGATGTTGTTGATTCAGCCAAGGTTTTAAATTGGTCATACTGGGTCACAGCCCAAGCAACAAACTGTCCGGCTTCAACTAATCCTTGGAATGCGAAACCAGGAGTACGTGTGACACCTTCATTGAGCAACATTGCACTTGCGCCACCACAGGCCGTAATCAGCTTAGAACCACGATTGTAAGACGCAACAAGCGCTGCTTCTGTGGTTGCGAGTGGCACGAGGTAATCGCCCGTAGCAAATAGGCCATTGACTCTTAAAGGGCCAGATATTCCCACAGGGACTTTAACGGTACCAATAAAGTGCTCAATGTTTTTCTCATAAGCTTGGATCTGACGTTGTGTATGAGGGTCGAGGAGCTCTTGTTGAGAATCTGAATTGTCGAGAGCTGTCCAGCGACGTGCTAGATTTTTTTCTGTCAGATAGGGGCTAGGAGTCAGCTTATTTACTGGCTTTTCAAAATGAGGCTGAAGCTTTTTTTCTAATGCGTCTGCGGAGATGTCGCCTCCTAAAATAGAAACATAGTCACGGCGATGCAGATTTAGTTTTGGCATAAATAGTATGAAGTAAAGTTTGTGCAGCAAAATTGGTTTGCGCTGATTCTACCGAGTAATAAACCAGAAACAAGCGCCTGATATAATGAGTTACAGTTTGTATGGGTTTAGCAGCAATTTGTTCGCCTAAGCAAGACAACTTCGTCAAAAAATGCTCACTATGAGATTGAACTAGATATGGATATCGAGAAGGCTGCCGATGGCTTCGTTTTGACGATCAATCACACTCGCACCAACGCGGTTGTAACTTGCGCTTTGAGTCAGTTTGATGAGTGCATCCGTTGAGGATGAAGATGGTTCCGGTTCTTTTTCTTTAAACGAAATGGATTGTTCAGGTTCTATTTGGTTAAAGCTGAAATCGCTGGTTTGGAAAGCGTCATCGGATTCTAGAGAGTGTTTGGAGGCTTGGTTGAGCTCGATTGCGGCTTCTTCAGCCATGTTGGTTGACTGCTGAATAATGGCGTAACCAGATTGAATACCAGATATCGACATAGCAGAACCTTTTATTGACGTATTGAATGAGTCTAGGCGGACGATATTTTGAGCGCAATGGTGAACAGGTGAAATTTACGGTGAAACGGTGAACTTAAGCTAAAATAGTGACGTCTGTCTATTAATTAAACAGGTCATTCAGTGCGTTTAACTCTTCATCAGTCAGCAGAGAAGGCTGGTCCGTTTCAAGGTTGCCGTCGATTTCACCTTGAAGTGCTTTCAATTGCTGTGGGCTAAGAAGCTGTATTTGCTGCTTAAATACTTCAAATTGCTGTGTATTCATAATGTGACCTTTGTTCAAATCCATATGCTCTATAGAGCATAGCCTACTGATTCAGGAAATCAAACAAGATTAAGTGAATATTAAATGAAGTTTGAAGTTTCCTAAAACTAAGACAACTATAAATTTCTGTGGTCGTTTTTTGTCCGAGAAATGTTAGGCAAAGTTATGGTTGGGTCAATCAAAGTCAGAGAATTCCTACAATGTAAAAATCCCCGCATCCCTTGTGGTGCAAGGGTAGGCAAGTAATTGCTCTACCCAATTGGGGGTATAGATAGAGCAATATATAAATCACATTTCATGATCAAAAGGTGAGCGATTGGCGGTATCTTTTTGTTTTTACAGTATTTTGTTTGTTGTTCAAGAAGCTTCTGTTTCAAACGGCTTATCTATCTTTACCTTAACCGCAAACTTGGTCGCTAAGGTATGCAATTCTGGAAGCATTCGATAGATCAAATGCAGCTGTTGTAGAACCATTCTGACAGAACTCTCGTCTTCTTCTCGCCACTCACTCAGACGTTTATCCAGTTCAGGGTCGTAAGCGTTTTTTACTTCACACTGTTCTTGGTGGGAGTAGAGTTGATCATTTAGAGCGTCGAGATGTTCGTGTATTACTCTGTGTGCATCTAACACCAGTTTGTGTGTTGCTTCATCATCGATACGTGTTCTGTGAGCACCTAAAGCAGAGATATAACTGAGCAGAGCATGATTAAGTGTTAGGAATCGAAAACTCTCATCTTCAGAGGTGCGGTACTTGCCCGGTTCAACCAGCATACTACTGATGGCCGCAGTCAGGTTGGCATCGTTATTGTGTGCACTGCGGCGCGCAATGCGGTAATTAAGGGTGTCTTTTTTACCTACACGATACTGGCCAATGATCTGAGCGAGATAATTCTTATTGGAATCGAGCGCATCTGCCATTACTTTGTGCAATCGCTTTGATTGCCAATCAGGCAACACGTAAATGACAGCAAGTACGGCGAGGGCACAACCAATAAAGGTATCCGCTAGTCTTGGCAATACCACCGCGTAGCCTTCCCCTAATTGGTTAAAGCAGAAGAGTACAAGCAGCGTTATAAAGCCGGTCGCAAATCCGTAGTTATTGATTCTGAATGCAAAGAACATCACGCCACTGATCACAATGAAAACTAACTGGCTCTCTTGAGACGGGAAGAAGGTCAGTAGTGGTACGCCAATCAACAAGCCTGCGACGGTGCCAATGACACGAGCCGTCAGCTTTTGTCGTGTTGCACTGTAGTTTGGCTGGCATACAAACAGTGTCGTCAGCAAAATCCAATAGCCACGCTCTATGTCAAAACCTTGAATGATCCCGTAGCCGAGCGTCAATGTGATTGCCATACGAATCGCATGACGAAACAGCATCGAGTCGGTATTCAGGTTGGCTTTGATCTTGTGCCACATTGCCGTCAAAGTATGAGGGTTGGTATCGTCCAATACATCTTCTTCCAACTTTTCCGCATCCGGGTTACTGATATTCGAGAGCTGCTTCTCGACGGTAGCTAGGTTATTGAATAAGTAATCCAATTGGTTGAGCAGTGATTTCCACTCGGGCTTGTTCTGTTGGTTAAGATGGTTAAGCGAAGACATTAACTCATCAAGTGCTAATACAGATTTATCGCCATGTTGGTATTCAGCTCCGACTTTCAATGAGCTCGCCACTTCTTTACAGGCTGTGGCTTGGGCTTCGAGTAGATACTTGAATCGAAATAACACATCAGAGCGTTCAAAGTGCTTTGCCAGCTCTTGATAGCGGTAGTGGGTAGAGCTCACGCGCTCATGAATGTCTTGTGCGATGAAATAGGTGTTTAGGAATCGGTCACTCGGACCATCAATGTGCCCGCGCTTAGATCGGTTAAGCAGAGTTGCTTTACACATGTTGAGTGCATTAACGGTACTGGCGTTTAACTTAGCTTCAATAATGCGATGTGGCTGAGGAATAAGATCAGATACAGGGTAGAAGAGTTCTGCTTTTGAGCCGATGTAATTGCCGATTTGATCGAATACCGTTGCTAGGTTCTGTTGTACGGGCTGCATCGGCCAGACAATCTGCCAAATCATCGACATGAAGTAGTACCAAGCGGCGCCGGTTAAAAGTAGAAGCGGTTGAAACCAAAGGTTGGTGCTCTCATGGGCACCGAGCATGGTATAGATAGCAACAAGCAGAGAACCAAACGCGATACTGGCGTATTTAGGGCCAATTGCACCGAGTATAATAAAAGAGAAGGTTGAAACGAAAAGCCCTATCGCGAACAGCCAAGGCGTGTCGAACAGAATCTCAATAGAGAAGGCTGCAACGGCAAAACAGATAAAGGTTAGCGTGAGTGCTTTCAAACGCCCGGTAAAGCTGTCATCACTTTCAGCAAGAGCCGCAGCAATAAC
The DNA here is from genome assembly GCF_024347615.1 of Vibrio splendidus. Classification (NCBI taxonomy): domain Bacteria; kingdom Pseudomonadati; phylum Pseudomonadota; class Gammaproteobacteria; order Vibrionales; family Vibrionaceae; genus Vibrio; species Vibrio splendidus. The sequence goes on from NZ_AP025509.1 coordinate 228,417, forward strand.
ACCTAAGATCAAAGGTGTGATGAGTGTGTTTTGTCCATAATACCAAGCAGGAACCACAACACCGAGTAGAGTGATGAGAATTAATACGCTGTAATTTATGGTTTTATTCGCCCAATAGAGGCGCAATTTGGCTGAGAAGTCCACAGTCGCTCACTTGACACACTAAAACCATAATCCTAACAGAAATCAAGCACAAGAATTTGATACTTATCCATAATTGCCCCTAGATGGTCATGAAAGCATCGATAAGATGTGAGACATTATTAATTCTCACAGCATCATGATATAAATTCAATATTCCCAATTAGAGAGCACACTCCAATGCAGCTAAGCGCTAACAAGACTGCACAGTTTTTTATTCAAAATGAATATCATCAAGTCGAACTTGATGGTCCACGCCTGCTGTTATCTTCAGTAGGCAGTGAAGAGCGAATCCCGTTTACTATTTGGAGTGGCAAGATCGCGATAAAACGCGGATTGTTTTGGGGATCGTTACAGTTCTTTGCTAATCAACAAGATGGCAAACAGCGCAGCTGGTTAGTACAAGGCCTACCTTGGGAACAATGCCGTCAATTTGCACGCGCATCGGTTGCTGCTTATCAGAAGTGGCATGACACACAATGTGAACAATTGGCTGAACACGTTCCTCAATGGGAAGCTGAATTGACACGTCTTGAGCAACTTCCTGCTTTCCTAGCGCATTCTAAAGTTAAGACTTGGGTCGACATGGTTAACTCAAGTTTAGAAAACATGACGATGACTTTAGAAGAAGCGGCGCAGCGTATGCCAAACCGGATTGCTCGAATGCAGCCATGGTTGTCTGAGACAGAAATTAAGCAAGCCGAAAGAAATCAGCAGTGGTTAGAAACAGAAAGACAAAACTGGGAAGTATTGTTTGCTCAATGTGAATCGTCACCACTCAATTTATCTCAGCAATATGCGGTGTTGATGAATGACGATCACAACCTTATTTTAGCGGGCGCTGGTTCGGGTAAAACCAGTGTTCTTACAGCTCGCGTCGCGTATTTACTGCAAAGCCATCAAGCTCAAGCTGAAGAGCTGTTATTGCTCGCATTTGGTCGCGAAGCAGCGGAAGAGATGAAACAGCGCCTTAACAGCAAAATTGGTTTATCAGCAGAGAAGGTGCAAGTGAGTACTTTCCACCAGTTGGGTTTAAAGATCCTTAATCAGGTTGAACCTGAACGTGTGGTTATCTCTCCGTTAGCGCTCGATGACAATCAACGCCAAGCATGGTGTATTGATTGGTTGAAAAAGCACTGGATGACGCCGACTAACTTCAAACGCTGGCAAAAGCACCTGTCTAAATGGCCAATCGCTTATTTAACAGGTGATGACGAACTTGGTAGCCATGTTTCAAACCTCAAGTTGATTGGTTGGCTTGAAAAGCAGCTTGAGCAGTTGAATGCATCGGGTTTATCGAAGAAAGAAGTGCAACAACAGTTGATTGATCACAGAGACTACACGCGTCTCAACAGCGAGCTTTCACTGTGTTGGCCATGCGTGACAGCATGGCAAAAAGAACTGAAAGAACAGAATCATATCGACTTCTCAATCATGATTATCCGAGCAACTCAGTATGTCGAAAAGGGCAAGTTTATCTCGCCTTGGAAGTTCATCATGATCGATGAGTATCAAGACATCTCGCCAGATCGCCTTGCCTTGGTTGAGGCGCTGTGTAATCAGTCGAAAGCGCAACACCAAGCTTCTATTTTTGCGGTAGGTGATGATTGGCAGTCGATTTACCAGTTTGCGGGCGCAGATGTTGATTTAACGACGGGCTTTAAGGATCGTTTTGAGAGCTCGACGATTCATCACCTAGATACGACTTACCGATTTAACAACCAGTTAGGTGCTGTTGCCAATCGTTTTGTGCAGGAAAACCCGATTCAGCTTCCGAAAGAACTGAACAGCTTCAAACAACAGAAGCAGAAGGCGGTGTACAGTGCGCCAAGCAAAGAAGTGGAGAAGATCCTTGATCAGATTAACAGGCAAGTAAAAGGTAAGGCCAGCAAGTCAGTATTGCTACTTGGACGTAACCATTACCACAAGCCAGAGTTGTTGGAAGACTGGAAGAAGATCTTTACCTCCATTGACATCAAGTTCATGACTTGCCACGGCAGTAAAGGTAAAGAGGCGGACTTTGTCATTATTCTTTGTGTTGACGAAGGACAGTTCCCGACGAAGAAGAAACAGCTGCATATTGATGGCGCATTGACTGAATCATCAGATGCGTTCCCTTATGCGGAAGAGCGTCGTTTATTTTACGTGGCAATGACGCGAGCGAAAGAGAAAGTATGGATCACGCACAGTGGCGACGGTTCTGGTTTTGTACAAGAACTGCATGGCTCTGATTACCCTGTCGTTCGTAAAAAGTGATGTCACTTGGCGTAATTGTCTAAGATTAGATCTTCAAGCCCTGCCTTAATATCACAAGGCAAACGTATAAAGCAGAAGGAATCAGCTATGGAACACGGCTCTATTAACTACATTGAATTTGCTGCGAAAGACATCGCTGCAACTAAGGCGTTTTTCAGCCAAGTGTTTGGTTGGAGCTTTGAAGACTATGGCCCTGAGTATTCTGCTTTCGAAGGTAAAGGCTTAATGGGTGGGTTCTATTTAGCGGATCTGGCGTCGAATGCTGAAAGTGGCGCAGCGCTGATGGTTTTCTATAGCGAAGATCTTGAGCAAACCGAGCGTGACGTGCTTGATGCTGGTGGCGAGGTAAATCGTGAGATCTTTAGCTTTCCCGGCGGCAGACGTTTCCATTTCAGAGAGCCAAGTGGCAACGAAATGGCGGTATGGAGTGACAAGTAGCGAGTTAAGATTCTGGTGAACAAAAAGCCTGCGATGAAGCAGGCTTTTTAGTCTGTGACGTTATCTTGGTTCTTAACGAAGCGTTTTTCTTAGTTCTTAGCGAAGCGAGCTGCTTAGTTAAGAGCGCTGAACCATTAAGTTCGCTCAGCTAGGTACGCTTCGTAGTCTGGGATCTCAATGATCACTTCTTCTTCAAGCAGTGAAGAGTTAAATAGGAAGTTAGCGGTAGCACGGTTGGTTGCCACTGGAATGTTCCAAACACTTGCGATACGAAGCAGTGCTTTTACATCTGGGTCATGTGGTACGGCATTCAGTGGATCCCAGAAGAAAATCATCATATCGATCTTGCCTTCAGAGATAAGCGCACCAAGTTGTTGGTCACCGCCCATTGGGCCGCTGATCATGCTCTTGATTGCTAGGCCAGTTTCTTTACTTAGTAGAGAACCCGTTGTGCCCGTTGCATAAAGGAAGTGCTTTTGTAGTTTTTCTTTGTTCTCTGTGACCCATCTAAGTAGCTCAGGTTTGAAATGGTCATGAGCGACCAAAGCGATATTCTTATGCGTTGGCATAGTACGCGTCGTTTTTTGCATGAATGTTCCCTAAATGATTGTTTCGTTTTTATTGTTTTGAGTTCTTCAGCCAATATAGCACTAAGGATTCACACTGAATACCGGACGAAACTCAGAAGGTGACAATGAGTCGGCGATAATTTGATCTTTGAGTGTTGCCGGTGTCAGTGCTTCAATCATGGGTGCACTGTGTTCTTCATAAGGTTGACCGCGTAAGTAACTGGTGGCTTGTTTTACCGATAAGCGACCTTGCTCAACCATTTTATCTGTTGGTGCAAAAAGCACCTTGTTACGAAGTAAGCCGCGGTAGGTTCCGTGACTTAGGTAACTTGAAATTAATCCAATTTCTTTGGTTTTACCGGCTGCTCTCAGCTCACTTATCGCAGCTTCAATCGCGACTGCGCTTCCGACAATATATTGAATCTCCGGCTGCTCGATGACTTGTTGTACCAAGTTTCTTTGCAGTTCTTTATCGTTGTCTGCCCAATAGCTTATCGCAATTTTGATATCGCTCGATTTGATTGCATCATAAAACCCAAGAGCTACAGGCTTAGTACCGCCACTTGATTGTGGGCCAAGTAACAAGGCGATAGGTGTTTCGCCTGATCCTTTCGGATGTCGTTTCGACAAAAACTCTCCGACTTGAAATCCCATTTGATACCAGTCGACACCGACCGTGCCTTTCAATACCTTTTGTTGTTCTTCATTGACGGTTAACTCATTCACCGTAGCAAACACAGGGGTAGAGCCAACCCAATCCGTAAGATTGTCATGGTAAGCATCGGGTGAAACTGTGCCTAAAATAATGGCGTCGGCTCCCCATTGTGTGCAGAGCACCAACTGTGACGCTTGCTTACCAATGTTTGGGTATCCGCCGGCTTCTAATACTCTTAGCTCAACTTGCTGCTTTTCTGCTTCAGAGACCATGCCGTAGTTAACAGACAACCAGTAAGAATCCTTAAGGTGCGGATAAATGGCACAAATTTTCTCTTTATGTGATGTGGCTTCGGCAGGTTTTATTGGGCTCAAAGGCTCGCTAGCACTCGCGACAGAGGTTACTGTGGCCAGTAGTGAGAGAATGATTTTTGAAGCTAAAGGTCTAGATAGCATGAATTGCCGTTTTATTGGTTTTAGATAAGAAACACTGCAAAATATAGCGTATTCTGCATGGGTAAAGAAGAACGTTTTAAGGTTTAAAGTTTATGTTGTTAGCCTCAGCGAGTATTGGACGCAAGCTACTGGCCTCATTCTTAGTGATGGCACTGTTGGTTCTATTGTCTGCATTGATTGGTGTTTCTGGTTTTAGCTTTGTAGCAAAAACGGAAAGAAACGTCGTCGATTCAGCGCTTCCTGCCATGATCGAAGCTCGTCAAGTTTCTGAGTTGAGTAACCGTATTATTTCGTCGGTACAAACGCTTTCTAATGCGAGAAACGAGGCCGAACGAAAAGAGGCTGGCACTGTGTTGTTTGGCCAGCTTGAAGCACTTCTTCAGCATATCAAAGAGCTTGGTGTCGACAGTTTTGATTCGCAACTTCTCAATAAACTCGAAAACAATGTTCAAAGCGTTATTAACACACTGGCTGAACTGGGTGTCTCGGTTGAACGTAAGCTTTGGTTAAGCAAGGAATTGACGTCTCGTGTTGAAGAGATGCGTCTACTTGCCGAAGAGTTAGAGCAGCTCACGCGAACTCAAGTACTGAATACTGCCACCATTGCGGTTGCTAACGTAACGCACATCTACGACCTGCTAGAAACCAAAGAAACCGATAGAGCCTACCAAGCCTTAGACGCACTTGTTGAAGTTGATCTTGATTTGTCTGAGCGTCTGCACGAATTGCATTTGCTGGCGTTCAAGATGCTCAATCAAATTGAAGAAACGCAAACCGTCACCAACGTTGAACGTATTCATCAAATCCAGTCTGAATTCGAATCCAACCTAAGAATCATGGCGCGCCGCGTTAAAGCGGTGGAAGATCCGACTCGTTCTGCGCAGATGTCTCAGTTGCTTGAAGAGTTGAGAAAACGCCAGGTCGTGTTTGATATATCGCTAGAACAATATGAGAACACCAAAAAGTCAGAGTTTCTGATGCAAAATACGTTGGAGCTGTTCTCTCAGCTCAATACAACGGTTAACCAACTGGTTGATGATTCAAACCGAAGCACAAAAAAAGCGGTTGATGAGCTGACGAGTACGCTGAATCTGGCTCAATGGTCGCTGTCTGTGATTTCGGTTATTGGTTTGGTTATCGTCGCATTTATCGTTTGGCGAGTGGTTTATATCTCGGTTGTCAAACGCCTTACTGAATACTCATCGGCCTTGATGTCTATCGCACAAGGTCGCCTGAATATTGATATCTCGGTTAAGGGTAATGATGAGTTGGCTCATATGGGCGAGGCAATCATCACCGCCAGAAACACCGCGCAAGCACTACAAGTGGTCGCGGTTGGCGAAGCTAAGGCAAAACGTGAGCTCGAAGAGCACAAAGAGCACTTAGAAGAGTTAGTAACAGACCGAACTTATCAACTGCAAAAGACTAATGAGAAGTTGAATGTCGAGGTGGGTAACCACGCTAAAGCTCGCAATGCGGCAGAACAAGCAAGCCGTGCCAAGTCTGCTTTCCTCGCGACGATGAGCCATGAAATACGAACGCCTATGAATGGCGTATTAGGTACGGCTCGATTGCTTAAAGATACCGGCTTAGACCCGCTGCAATCAGGCTATGCGGACATCATTAACCGCAGTGGTAAGAATCTACTCGCGATTTTGAATGACGTACTGGACTATTCAAAGATAGAAGCTGGACATCTAGAAATACGCGCGGCTTCTTTTGACCTTTACCAGATGGTTCAAGATACCTATCAGTTAATGGAAGGGCGCGCCGCTGAGAAGAAGCTTAACTTTGATTTTCACATTGAAAGTGACGTTCAACGCTATTGGCGTGGTGACGTAACGCGAATCAGCCAAATATTGAATAACTTGGTCGGTAACGCGATTAAATTTACGGAAAGTGGCTCGGTCGATATCTTTATCAGCTTAGATATCGAAGATGAAAATAGAGTGATGTTTGAAGTGTCAGATACCGGTGTCGGTATTGATGCAAGTGAACAGGCGTGTTTGTTTGATGCCTTTACCCAAACCGATAGCGGCCGCAACAAAACCGGTGGCACAGGGCTTGGATTGGCGATCAGTAAAAGCATCATGTTGGCAATGAATGGGGATATTGGCGTTCATTCGGAAGAAGGCGAGGGCAGTCAGTTTTGGTTCTCATTGCCACTTGAAGTAGGTGAGAAAATTGAAACGAAAGCAACAGTCATTGAAGCTTGTATCCGAGCGAAGGTACTTCTGATTGAAGACAACCCTGTGAACTGTATTGTTGCCGAAGGCTTTTTGAATAACCTGGGCCACGATGTTGTGATAGCGACAACCGGACAAGAAGCGAGAGCCATATTCAGTGAGCAAGAGTTTGATATTGCGCTGGTGGATATTAACTTACCAGATTGCGATGGCGTCGAGCTAATTCAACAGCTTAAAGACGATGCGCTTCAGCATGAGAATGAAGAAAACGTAACACGCAAAGTACCACCAATGATCGCAGTATCGGCTCACGTGTTTAACGAGGAAGTGGAAAGCTACTTGTCGTCTGGCTTTGATGGCTTCTTGCCTAAGCCGCTAGAAAAAGAGGCACTTTCTCAGCTCATTGTGACACAGCTTGATGGCAAGGCTTTGTTACTGCCACAACCTGATCCTAACGATTCTATATGCAGTCAAAACAACAAACCTCAACGTAATAAAGGCAACGAGTTGTGCTCATCTCAGATGGTGAGCGTCGTCTCTGATCTAGCCATCAAGGCTTTGCAAACTGAAGACGAAGGAGAGATTCCTGTGAAACTGATTGATTCCAAAGTGATAGAGGGTGACCTATCGATTCTTGGATTGGATAAAATGAAACAGATCGTTGTGCTGTTCGAGGAGAGCAGTAACCTTACCTTGGATGAATTAGTCGAGGCAAGCGAAGCCGATAACGGACGAGAAGTGAAGTCTTTGGCGCACAAGCTCAAAGGATCGGCGGGCAGTTTAGGTTTATTAGCACTGTACAATTTGTGTCAGAGTATTGAAGCTAGCGAACAACCATTATTGCAGTACCGAGATAATGCCCACGCTTTATCTGAATTGGTTAAAGACTCGTTAGAGGCGCTACTAACTTATGTTTCCGCTTAATGATGTGATCTTGCTTTAAACTTGATCTAATCAACAAGTCAAAAAAATCCTCTGAACGAATATTCGTCAGAGGATTTTTTATACCGCGCAAGTCAGCGTTCTTTCTGAAAAGCTAACCAAGGCTCAAGGGTTATCTCCGAGGTTCAAGGCTGTATAGCTAAGTCTTAGGAGCTAGAGCCACGTCTTAAGGGCTAAAGCCAAGGCCCAAGAGCTCGAACTAAGGCTTATCGCTTACTACCTATTCTCAAAGCGGTTGTAATCCAACAACCCAAACTCGATCGGTTGATCTTGTTGATACCAACGATGTATGCGATCACTGAACGGCCAGAACTCGCTAGAACTGCGTCGTACCGCAAACTTATCCAGCAGCGCCACGTAGTCTTCTTCTGTGTTTAAATTTTGCAGCGTTTTCACCAGAGTCGGTATCTCGCTCTCGGTTAAAGACAGGTAAGCGGCAGGGTAGCTACCGACAACGCCTCGTACGAGCGTTAAGTCATCATTGGCGTAATCGCGGTTACCTTCTTCATTAAACAAGCTTGAAATGTTGCTGTGCGCATTATTGTGAATCATGGTGAACAGCTGTTCTTCGCCGTTTTTGCCTTCAATCATGATCATCACTAATTGAGGAACATGACGCAGGCCAACTCCCTTTATCAAATTCACTTGGTTAAGCAGTGCTTCGTTCTTTCGACCAAAACCTGTTTCGACAATATCAAAACGACTATCGAGGACAGGTGCGAGCTTATCTTTGATCATATTGAGCAGTTCACGCTTAGGATCGGCCGTTTTGTAAACCACACTTGTTGGTTGGTCGAAAGGGGCGATATTGCGTTGCAAGTAATCGCTCAGTTGTGCACTTTGGTTTTTGTACCAACTTGAGTGTTCAATATGGCGAACATCTTTAGGAAGAAGGGTTAAGAAGTTACTTTCACCCTCAAGGCGCAAGAAGTCCATAAACATACGCGTAATCAGCTGGTGGCCGAAGTTTCCGTACACATCGAAACCTGCGACAAGAAGGTAATGAATGCGCTCTAGTAAGGCGTAATCAAGGATCCATGCTGTCTTAGGCTGTGAACCAACTAAACCCTGAACAACCGAAGCGCTATCGAAGTGTCTAAAGATAGTGAGAGCGGCATTTGGGTTGATGCCATCGCCATCCCAAATTATACCGGTGTCTAGGTTCACGCCACTATCGAACCATTGGTTGGTGAAGTCTGATTTCGCATTTAGGTATCGAGCCTGTTGCTTAGAGTAACGTACCCAGTTAGTCGCTGGTACGGTGTTACTTTTTAGCTCGCTAGGTAGTTTTAAGTTTTTCTTCTGGCTGGCGTAGAAAGCGTTTATTTCTGGTAAATCGGCTTTCTCTGGATCAATGAAGAAAACCCAAAAACGGTCGTTAATCACATTCAAGGCAAGTTGACCACGACACACCGGCCCTTTGATAAAAGCCATGATGGTGTTTTGCGCATTGTCCAACATGAAATGGAAGCGCGAGTTTACTGGCAGCGCTTCAAACGAAGTCATAGGGTTAGCTGCGACATCAATGTTGTAGCTAGGGAGTTGTTTCACAGAGTAATTAGCATCGACAAACCAAGTGATCCACTTTTGTAGTCGTTCTTTATTGAGTGCGAAAGGCATGTGCGTTTTGTCGACGATGGTGCCTTGTTCTGGAATCAGGCGGTAGTAAACACGTTCTACTTTTGGATCGTCGTATGGGCGACGAGTCGTGATGCGTTGCACCGCTTCACCTGGAGGCGTTGCAGAGCGAACAAGGGTGAAGAAACGCGTTGGCTGCGCCAAATCAGAGAAGTAGACGTGCGATAGAAACAGGTGCTCATAGATGTAACGTGCTGAAAGCTGGCTTTTATTGTCGCTCTTATTGAGAGAGCTTTCGTAGACATTAACGAGCTCTTGCTCCGCATTATTCAGTGGAATGTGGTCATTCATTAACGCGCCATTTTCTAACCAACTCATTAAAGTCGCGTATTCTGTTTTATCTAAGTTCGGCATCCCATAAGGCATCCCCCAAGTTGGGTAATCTCTCTCGTATTGGGCATATTCTTCAATCGTTGGGCACTGTTGGTCGCGATCGGTTGAAAAGTCGAAACCTTCAAGCTGGGTTTGATCTGGAAGTGGGTGGTTCTCTTTCTGGATCAACATTCGAGAAACAAGACCAGCATCTAGGTTAGCCGTTGAATTCTGCATACGTTCGTTGAGGACTGGATGAAAATCCGCATCGCGCCACTCTTGTGTGGTTAAAGCATCTTCAAACAAACGAGTAGGGGCTGAGGCGGTTAAACGGGTGCCTTGATAAACGAGTGCCTTGCTCGCACCTCGGTCGATACCTTCTACCGAAGACATCTTGAGCTGGCAAGGTGCGTCATAGCAAGCGTGACAAACCACACATCGGTTATCAATGATGGGCTTCACTTCATCAATGAAGTGCTGTGCTTGAGCCGATAGAATAGGCGCTTGGCGATCGCGAACTTGTTGTTTGCCAAACAGGTCGTCGAAGTTTAAACCCGCGTAGACGGCACAACCTGAGAAGACGCTAACAAAAGCTAAAATGAAGAGTTTTTTCAAATTCATACGTATTTATATATTAAGCATTTTCTCTAATTATATCGAAAATGATTGAAAATGCTCATGTTCTAACAATCTTATAGATAAGATCTTGATGGGACTGAGCAACTTATCGAGGTGAGTCACTCACCCAAGGTTGGAGTTTGGAGTGTCGAACTAAGGCTTACTGATTGACGTAACAAACAGAGAAAGGGACAGACAATCGCTCAAACTCTTTGATCCAGCGCCATTGGTTGTCTTGCAGTTTGTCTCCGGGGCCTTTGACTTCAATCCAATGAAACTCTTTGTCCTTGAATGCAATCAAATCGGGCATCCCAGTTCTAAATAGCTTTAAATCACTCAATATCACTTTGAAAAGATCAACAATCAAGGCGTTGGGAATAGCCTCCATACTGTGCTCGACGAGTGATCTGGGGAAGTAGTTCCAATGGACAAATGGGTTGGCGATACCGTGTTTTTGGTCGTAAATATTGAGTAAGTGGTTCAGCCCATGCTTGGATATAGTCTGAAACACCGCTTCGACCTGTTCGGCTCGTTTGTCTGCGAAATCGGAATGGTATAGATCCAGAGGTCGATGTTGGTATCGATTGATAAAGGCGCCTTCAACATCTGAAAAAATGACCTCCCAAAAGGCCAAGCCGAACAAGCCACATAGAAAACTGTTCTCAGAAAAATAAACATCCCATCCTTGGCTTTCAAGGTGTTGCTTTACCGCAAGCTCAACTCGCGTTTGGCTTAGGTTTAACTCCAGCTTTATCTGTTCGCAATTTGGTTTTGAAGCGCGCGGAACTTTGTGTCCTTGTTTCCGTAGTAGCCTGTCTTCAAGCTTAATAGCAACTTCTAACTCTGACACATCCGATGGAGTAGCTTTCATTTGCGTGACAATGTCACACATTAAGTCTAGCTCACCTTGTTTGTCGTAGATGCGTGCAAGTCGCTCTCTGCTAGGGGGAAGTGTAGATTGCCTGAACCAAAAGACAGCTTGGTCGTTAAGGTTTAACCGTTCTAGATCGCGAGCAATATCATTGATTAAACGCGATCGTTTTCTGGCTATGCTCCTGTGCCCCGATTCAGCGGGTATCGATTGTAAAAGGAGTTCAAGAAACTCTGGGTCTTTGCGGTTACCTTCTGAATACAAGCGTTGAATATCGCGCATCTGGAGTAATTGATTGAGTTGATCTCTAGAAGTGAAGAAGCGGCGCTGCTTGCTTAATGGGTAGTTCTCAAAGGTATTGAGCCCAAGGTCGCTTAACACGAACTGGCTTAAGTCTTGATAGGTGTTAGCAAAGAACAGCAACAGTAATACATCGATAACTTGAGATTCGACGACGTAAATACAGTCGAAGTTTAGGTTTTGAAATTGATCAAAAGGTTGTTGCTCAAGCCGTAACAACAACTCATCTTTCTTGGCAGTTCTGTGGTTCTTAAGGGCGGGGAATATACTCAACAGCTCTGGTTTAGTGAGTAAATGCAATCCGAGTTCGACATTGCTAATGACAAGGTCATGTTGTTCGGCGGGATGACTCAACGCAATAAAGCCTGCGGTGCTTAGTTCTTGTAGTGCGGTATTTAAATCAGGGATCTCAACATAGTTGAGTTTATCGCTGCGAAACCAACGGCCTTTACGAGAAAGCAAACGAACCATTGAACATTGGCTTGAAACGGAAAGACGTTTGTATGCGGACAACCAACGACATTCATCGTCACTTAGAAGATCGGTATAGAGCGTTTGAGCGTGTTCAACCAACCGATTGAAGTTATCGAGATAATAAGTAGAGGAGAGCTGAAGAGTGGTTTCTATCGTCAATGGGTTCGTCGCTTGATACAAAAAGAGCCTAACCCTAAGGTTAAGCTCTTCAGTAACAAATTCAATTTTTTCTGATGATTAAGCTTGAGATGCTTTTAGTTCAGAAACTTTAGCTTCAGAGATTGGCTTCGTGATGATTGCAAGAACAATACACACTGCCATCATAGCTGCAGAGATTGTGTAAGCTAGGCCGTAACCTTCGCCGTTTGTCATTGAGTAACCAACAACTGCTGCACCGATAGCGCCGCCGATACCCCATGCCGTGTAAAGCACGCCGTAGTTAGTACCGTAGTTTTTCAGGCCGTAGAACTCAGCAGTCAATGTTGGGAATACTGCTAGAAGCGTACCGTAACCAACAGCTGCGATAGCCGTACCAATGATTAGCGTGAATTCAGAGTTGAACGTAGCGAATAGAGCCATGTTCGCGCCTTGAAGGATGAACGCTAGAAGTAGAGTACGTACGCCACCGATTTTATCTGCAAGCATACCCGCAGCAACACGGCCGCCTGAGTTGAATACAGCAAGGATAGACGCTAGGTAAACTGCGTTTGGTAGGTTCGCTTGAACGCTAGCAATCGTAGTGATGTTACCGATGATCATGAGACCAACAGAAGCAGCAAATGCGTACATGATCCATAGAGAGTAGAACTGAGGAGTCTTCAGCATTACTTTCCACGTTAGGTCTTCAGTCTTCTTAACTGCTTTAGGTGCTTGGCCTGCTTTTACTTTAGGCTCAGCTGGCGTGTAATCCGCTGGTGGGTTGTTGATTGTTGCTGCTAGAGGTACTGCAATCGCAAGTACGCCGGCACCAAGAATCATAAAGCTTGTTTGGATACCCATGCTGTCGATTAGCGCAGAAGTGAGTGGCGCTAGGTAAATAGCAGCAAGACCAAAACCTGCAGCGATTAGACCGTTAACCATCCCTTTCTTAGAAGAATGGAACCATTTCATTGCTGATGGCGAAAGACATGCGTAGCCAAAGCCGATACCAGCACCTGTCATCACACCAAACGTTAGGTTTAGCATCATAGGAGTCGTAGCGAAACCAGAAGCAATCATACCGAGGCCAGTAAGCGCTGTACCAAGAATAAGGATCTTACGTGGGCCCATACGGTCTTGTAGGATGCCTGCAACAAGAAGACAAACAGAGAATGTGATAGTTGCAATAGCGTAAGGTGCAGATGCTTCAGCAGCACTCCAACCAGCTTCGGTGACTAGCGCCTTGTTAAATACACTCCAAGCATACAGGATGCCAAGACAAAGGTTGATACAGAAGCCTGCTAGCAGGATACGTGATGCTTTATCAATCTTGCTCATTTTTATTCTCAGTTTTGTCGTTGGTTAGTGGTGAGCCACTTAACTAAAGACGGGTTATTGTGATTGTTTCTTCAAAATTAGTTTGCGTTTATCAACAGACAGCGCAAAAGAGCGCGGATTATAACCAATAAAAATGTGATTGGAATCTCTTTTTCCATTTTTGGTAAATAAACTCAAACTTGTTAATAAGTTGTTTTTTATTGGTTTTGCAATTGTATTTAATACCTTTCTGTTTTGTTCTTTTTAACGTGGCGATCCTATTTTTAAAGGTGTTCTTCGATAAGTATTTCTGAATTTCCACGTATTCCGTGCGGATATCACAGAGTTACGAATTATTTTAATTATTTTCTAAGGTTAATTTTGTGTAACAAAATAAATCGAAGTGGAGCTTTGTCCATATGAGACAAGGAGTAACGAAGTTTTATTAAAAACAAAATGTTAACCAGTTGTTATGGGCGGTTTTTGGCGGTACCTTTGCTTACATTTTGTTCGATTGGAGGGGTTGTGTTGTTGAAAAAAAGTGGGAAAATAGTACGCAAACTGAGATTCCAAATTTGAAAGGATGCGTTTCCAACTTATGGCGAGGCGAGTATTATGAAACTGTTTTTAATTCTATTGATGTCAATTTCTGGTGGTGTAGCGGCAGCTGACCATATCCACTCTTTCTTGTTTGGCTTCTATATTGCTGCATTGGCAGTGGGTAGTTGCTATTGGTTAGCTTTCCGTAGCACGCGTTTCCCACAGTTAGCTCTAATGTTATTGATGTGTGGCTTTTTCGCGAAAATTGCAGTGACAGTTGTCGGTGTTTCTTGGGGTATCTCGAACGATATCATTCAATCGCCGTTCATTTTCTCATTGTCATACCTGTTCTTCTTAGTGGTTGTGTCTTACGTTTGGTTTGCATACCGCGATAAGTTGACGCTAAAAAAGCGCGCTAAGCAGGTAGAAGACTCTCGCAAGCAAGCGGCTGCATAATTGCAGAACTAATACAGAATTCTAAAAAGAGCTTTCTTCGGAAGGCTCTTTTTGATCTGGCCTTAACTTGAGTGAACTCTAGCTATAAGGCAGATAAAAGAAACCCCAGTATGGTGACATACTGGGGTTTCTTGTTATTTATCTAGTATCTAGCCGCTATCATCTAGCAAATACAGGTCTTAACGCGTGTTACTTCTTCATCAACTTCGCTAGATCGGCAAAGGGATTGTGCGTTGCTGATTGATGGTCGTCTAAACGAGCCTTGGCATCAACGCCGTAACGGTCATGGTCTGTGTATTTTGAATGCTCATGATCGTGACAGTACAAGCACAGTAGTTCCCAGTTGCTGCCATCTTCAGGGTTGTTTGTATGGTCGTGATCCACGTGGTGAACGGTAAGCTCTCTCAAGTTTGAGTAAACAAATTCACGTGCACATTTACCACAAACCCATGGGTACAGTTTTAGTGCCTTTTCGCGGTAGCCTTTCTCTTGGCGAGCGTACGCTGCACTCGAGCCTGTGTAATCAGAAGACATTGCCAAATCCTTATCAATTGTAATCTCCCGATTTTATCACAGCTTTCTGGAAGCTGTAGGAATGTCGTGACTAAATCACGTGTCGTACTAACCTATATAGGGCTTAGGTTTGATTGAGCACTTATCTTTTACGTGTACTATCTCATAAAGCAGGTTATGTCTTTCTGGAATAAGCCATGCTTAACAGTTTGAAAAGAAATTGTATTTAGGGGTTTTAACCAAGGGAGCGTGACCTAATATCAGTTAAAGCTACCCTATATTAATAAGGAAATATCATGTCAGAACAATACACACCGCCAAAAGTTTGGGTTAACGATACTGATGGTGGTAACAAGTGGGCAAATATCAATAGTCCTGAATCTGGCGCTCGCTTTGATAAAGAGCTTCCTGTTGGTGATCATGCTTTTCAATTGTATTCCCTTGGTACACCTAACGGTCAAAAAGTCACTATCTTGCTGGAAGAGTTGTTAGCGGCAGGTGTTAAAGAAGCTGAATATGATGCGTACTTGATCAACATTGGTGAGGCGGATCAGTTCTCTTCTGGCTTTGTTGGTGTAAACCCGAATTCGAAAATACCAGCACTTGTTGATAAGTCTGGTGACGAAGATGTGAATGTCTTTGAATCGGCATCCATCTTGATGCACTTGGCCGAAAAGTTTGGTCACTTTTTACCGAAAGAGGGCGCAGCTCGCACTCAAACATTAAATTGGTTGTTCTGGGCGCAAGGCTCTGCACCATTCCTAGGTGGTGGCTTTGGCCACTTCTATGCTTACGCCGATGAAAAGCAAGAATACCCAATTAACCGTTTTGCGATGGAAGTGAAGCGTCAACTAGATGTATTAGACAAACAGTTAGCGAATAACACGTATGTGGCAGGCGAAGAGCTTAGTGTCGCAGATATCGCGATTTGGCCTTGGTATGGCAACCTTGTACTAGGTAAAACATATGATGCCGCTGAATTCCTTCAAGTTGAGTCTTACGCCAACGTAGTTCGCTGGGCGAAGCAACTAGAAGCGCGCGAAGGTTTCCAGCGCGGTCGAGTGGTTAACCGTTCATTTGGCGAAGAGTGGGAGCAAGTACCAGAGCGCCATTCTGCAGAAGACATTGACCGTGTTTTAAAGCTACGCCCGTAGTGATTTTAAAACGATAGTCGACACCAGTATCCTAGAGTTTGTTTTAGCGGCCAACGTTAACTCAAACTCTAGTTTTTTGTTCCATCGAATCATTCCTTCCTTATATCAGCCTTTCGATAAATACAGTTACTATTCGCTTTCACTTGTCAATTGCTGTTTTTATTTATGTAATTGAATATTAATGGCTTTTACCCTGTTTAATACCCTGTTATTAGAGTTATTTCATACTTTATTACATTTCAACGATTAACTATTTATTGTAATGTTATAACATAACAATAAATTAATTGGTGATGTATCTTAGAAAGGAAAAAGTTGTGAATAAAAAATTGGTTTCTCTAGCGGTTGGTAGCATTCTCGTTTCCCCTGTTTTTGCCGACACGTTGTCGAACCCTCAAATTGGTGTCGTTCTTGATGGGTATTATCAAGACGGTCAACGTAATAACTCAGAGCGCGGCGAAGGCTTTGGTCTTGGTCATACAGAACTGAACATGTCTGCGAATATCGATGATAAGTTTTATGGCTCTTTGACTACGGTTATTGAAACTCACGATGATGAGACTGAATTACTGCTCGAGGAAGCTTTCATTGAAACACTGACGATGCCTTACGGTTTAAGCATTCGAGGTGGTCGTTTCTTGTCTGATTTCGGCTACCTAAATAACCAACATATGCATACCGATAGCTTTGTTGAGCGTCCTGCCGCTTACCGTACATTTTTAGGCTCTCATTATTACGATGATGGTGTTCGTGCAAACATCGTTCTTCCTACAGATCTGTATGTGAAGTTCGGTGTTGAAGCGCTAAGTGGTAGTAAGATGTCGTCTGTTGATGATGGCTCTGATGTGGGTGTTTACACTACAACTCTTAAGCTGGGTGACGACTTTTCAGAGTCATCAAGCTGGCAGTTTGGTTTGAGCTACTTACGAAATGAAAACGGTAAAGTTCGTGAGTTTGGAGAGCATGATCACGGGCATGACCACGACCACGATCATAGCCACGGCGCGGCGGTAACGGGCTCAAACTTATACGGTGCTGACTTTGTATGGAAGTGGGCTCCAAACGGTAACTACAAATACCAAAACTTCACGCTTGCTGCTGAATACATGTTGTTAGATGGCATCGTCGATGACAAATTCAAAAATGACGCAGAATCACCAGATACACTAGCAGGCTACTATGTATCGGGTGTCTACCGATTTAGCCCAAGCTGGTCTGCTGGCTTGCGTTACGGTGAAGCAGAAAGCTATGATGGACACGCACATGGTGACCACATGCACTTTACTGCAATGAACGACAAAGAAGCAGATGCAATGATCGCTTGGGATTCATCTCATTTTGGTACAGTTAGAGCGCAATACTCTCGCGTTGAAAACCAAAGTAAAGAGACAGATAACGTATTTACCCTTCAGTATGTGATGACCTTTGGGGCGCACGGTGCTCATGCATTCTAGGAAACTCCTACTTACAATGGCAACGGGTGTTGCCATTGTATCCTCATCTATAATGGTATCTTCGCCTGCAATGGCGTTGAATATTTTCGTTTGTGAGCCTGAATGGCAAGCACTTGTTCATAGTCACGCTCCTGATGCCAACATCTATTCGGCGACTACGGCTAAGCAAGACCCGCACTATGTTCAAGCAAGACCATCACTTATTGCCAAAATGCGTCAAGCAGATATGGCAATGTGTTCAGGGTCTGAATTAGAAGTAGGCTGGTTACCAATGCTGCAAGTACGCAGTGGTAATCCTGCGGTTCAAGATAGCGCGCCCACCATGTTATACGCGAGCGATATGGTAGGTATGCTTGATACCCATGACCATGTCGATCGAAGCATGGGAGACATCCATGCTCACGGAAACCCACATGTTCAGTTTGCTGCTGAATATATGATTCCTATATCGAGAGAGGTCACCAAGCGTTTACAACTGCTTGATCCTGACAATGCACATATCTACATGCGAAATGGAATGAAGTTTCGTGCCAACTGGCGTAATAAATTGGCAGAGTGGGAAGCGAAAGCAGAGCCGTTACAAGGTAAAAAAGTGGTCGGGTATCATGCTACATATCGTTACCTCTTTGACTGGTTAGATATGGCGCAAATTGCTGATTTAGAACCTAAGCCTGGGATATCACCGACTACGTCACATTTACAATCATTGACCAAGTTGGATCCTGCTTCGTTTGATGCGATTGTGTATTCATCACACCAAGACCAACGTCCTGCTAATTGGCTTAACCAGCAAATCAACAAGCCTACGATACAGCTACCATTGACGGTTGCAGAAGGTCAGAACCTTGACCAAATGTACGATCAAGTCATTGATGAATTGCTTAGAACGCTCGTTAACCCAGACACATCAACGAGATCATAATGTTGAATGAATATGGTTGGTTGGCACCTGCGGTATTGTGTGGATTAATTGCATTAGTCGGCAACATTGTGCTTGGGGAGCAAGTCCTCAAGCGCCAGATCATCTTTATTGATCTCGCTGTCGCGCAAGTGGCTGCCCTTGGCGCCGCTTTGAGTCACTATTGGTTGAGCCGATATGCACAGTTTAGCGGCTCTTGGTTTGCAGAGATGATTGGCCCGTGGATCATGTCATTGTTGCTATGCGGATTAATTGCGTTAATGGAAAAGCGTTATAAACAACACTTAGAACCAATGATAGGAAGTTTGTTTGTGGTATCGGCTTCATTAGCGATTCTATTGGTCAGCAAAGATCCTCATGGCGCCGATTTTATTCAAGGCATTCTCAACGGGCAGCTATTGTGGTCTACCTGGGATGATGTCTGGCCATTGGCAATAATCACGACCGCGATGTTGGTGTTGATTAGCGTAAAGCCTGAATTTATGCAGGGAAGTGGCTTTTATCTTATCTTCGCTATTTTGATGCCGATCACCGTAAAGCTGACTGGGATATATTTGGAGTTTGCGTTACTGGTGATACCTGCGTTATGTGCAGCTGCGTATAACGGCGTTCGCTTCTTTATCGCGAGTATTGGGGTTGGCACTGTCGGTATTTTATCGGGCTTAGCGGTGTCGGCTTATTACGATTTGCCAAGTGGCGCCAGCATTGTCATCACGCTGTTTTTGGTGGGGGTGATGTTTAATATTGTGATGAAGTTGATTAGAAGCACTTGTACTGATAGTTCGACACGAGCTTGTGGTTAGGAAAAGGCCTCTAAGGTTTAACTTGGAGGCAACGAACCTGACGTTAACAAGACCATGGCGCTTTCTCTGTTTAGAACCGATAGCGCTGGCATATTATATTTAGATTTAGCTATTAAAGGCAGTTTAGGTATAAAATCGCGACATCATAATTCTAAAGGATGGTGCCATGTACCACGGTCATATTTATTTCCCTCTGCGCTTTGCAGAGCAGGCAGAAACACTGCGTCAGAAAATTCTATCGGAACGTAAAGATGTGTTAGAGACTTTCCCATTAATACAGCGTTTGGTTGGCCCACATAAGATGCCAATGTTCGAGATTCATTTTGCTAACAAAGAGTCGGGTATTGTTGAATGGCTTGAGCAAGAACGCGGTGATATGTCGGTGTTGATTCACCCTGTGACTGGCGGTGAAGAAACTTTGGATCACACAGTAAGAGCGACATGGCTTGGTCGTGAGCTGGGTGTATTCGAAGATACGCTGACTAGCTAATTTTAATTCTGCGCCCGACAGTGTGTAGCTAATAAGCGTACTTAGTAACTTAGTAATTTAGTAATTTAGTAATTTAGGTGCTGTCGGGTGTGTCGGTGCACACCTCGTTTTGCTCATTGTCTTCTTGCCTAAATTCTAGCTTCTCCAGCTATTCCCCAATAACAGTGATACCGCTACCGACACACCTAATGCGATCAATATATTAGGTAAGTACAGTCCCCAAATCGCGACACAAACCGCCACGGTTACCACAGCCCATAACAGTGTTTCTAAAATCCAAGTACCCATAAAATAACTCCTAACTAGATTGTGCGACTAGCATAACCAAGTGAGGGTAAACTTTTGGTCACCATCCAATAACCATTTAGAAAATCGCTATAGCATGACTTTGACGATGAACTCATTGTTGTGAACTTGATGAGTAAACTGCCAACCTTGGTTCTGACAAACGCGATCAATGAGCTCTAGGCCGATACCAAAAGAGGTTTGTTGTTCAGAGTCGTTTGCTAGGTTTTCATCTTCCAAACGATTGGTTACCTCAAACTGATGTTCTGTCAGTGTGATTCTGATATCTCCGCTACCACCATGTTGAAATGCATTTCGGACCAAGTTGGTGAGCATAACCTCTGTTAACTCTCGGGGAAGGGAGTGTTCGCCTTGGTCGACCTTGGTGTGGATCTCTACTTCTTTGTTTTTGAGAAGGTAACGTTGGCTTTCGATGATGTTGTTGAGCAGGGGAGTCAGCTTGATTTGCTCATAGTTGGTTTCCATTTCGCTATTACGACTCATCCACAACAGAGTCGTTACCAAGGCTTTCATGCTGGTGGCTGAACGTTGGATTCGTGCGACGGCACGTTGGCCGCTGTTGGGAATGCTTTCAGACAACCGAACCAGCATATCGCCGCTGGCTGAAATAGTGGCGATCGGTGTTCTTAATTCGTGGCTGGCTGCTCTTAAGAAAAAGCTTTCACGTTCATTGGCTTGGCGTTCACCTTGAACGCTTTTAATTAGTTGGGAAGCTAACTGATCGATCTCTTTATATCGAAACTGAGTCAGACCTTCAGTCTTGTCCACATCCAGAGATTCAGACCATTTTGATAAGGTAATAATCGGTTTGGTGATTCTGTGTATCAAAAGGCGAATGATCAAGAACACCAAGAGCAATAAGGCGCCGATAGCGATAAAGGCGTTGTTAATTTGAGCTACAGAATCAGGAGGGTTGAGCTCGAATAGATTCAAGTAGATGGCTTCGTCGTATTCAGAAATGATGTATAACGCTTCGTCGCTACCTGATATCGGATGCTTGGCGGCATAGAGGTATTGGCCTGAATCATTGTTAGGTGATTGCTCGTAGTGTTCATAAATTGCGTCGTTATCAAACGCTTTCCAATCAAAGGTTTGTTGAAACTTAACGGGCAGATCTGAATAACTTAGAAAGGCTTGGAATGTTGGGTTTTGGTAGTCTGGCAGTTGCCCTGTTTCGATGTATTGCTGCTCTGCCACTTCCAGCTCATATAAGAATCCATATTTTGCCGATTCATTGAGACCAATATGATAGCTCTGAGATACCATCAAGCTGTAGATGGCAGTGAGTAATACGACGATGCCAAATAAGTAGAGGTAGATATCACGCTTGATACTGACTCGATTCATGTTCGGGTGCTTCATGATGACTCCCCATGTAAGACAACACCAATGCCATGAACCGTGTGAATTAGTTTTGAGTCAAAGGGCGCATCAACCACTTGTCGAAGCTTAAACAGGTGCGCTTTCATGCTATCAGAGCTTGGCATTTCGTCTTCCCATGCTTCTTCAAGCTTGGCTTTGCTCACCACGTTAGGGCTGTTTCGCACTAACATCACGAGCATTCGCCAACAAACTGGGGAGAGCTTCAATAGCTTGCCGTCTCTAACAGCTTGGTGCTTGTCTAAGTCCAGCTTGAGATCTGCCACAGACAGAGACGTCACCGAACCTTGAGAGCGACGTATCAGCGCCATCAGCCGTACTTTGAGTTCTTCCATCGCAAAAGGCTTCACTAGATAGTCATCCGAACCGACCTCGAACCCCGCGATCTTGTCTTCTAACGTGTCTCTTGCCGTTAACATGAGAATCGGAGTGGTCACGCCTTGCTTCCTAAGAGATTGGCAGACATCAAGCCCATCCATTTTAGGCATGTTGATGTCCGTTAAGATGATGTCATAACGCCCCTCTAGCGCAAGATTGAGCCCAGCACTGCCATTGTAAGCAAAATCGAATTCGAAACCGTCGAGTTCCATATAGTCTGCAATGGCTTCTGCCAAGTCGCTGTCGTCTTCAATCAACAAGGCGTTAATGCTCATAAGTGTCCTTACTTTGTTTCTCGTTCTCTTTTCCAAGCCCAGATAGGCGGCTGAATAAGAAGCTGTAGTCGGTAGTTCCAATTTGGCGCGTGCCATAATTGTTGGCACAGTTTAACGTAGCCGTGGAAATATACCTTAAATGGGTTCACAGAGTTGATTCTTGGGAACACACCATATCTGACTTCTTCCTCTTCTTTGGTGAAAGTGCCGAACATACGATCCCAAATAATAAAGATCCCAGCATAGTTCTTATCAAGATACTGCTTGTTGGTCGCGTGATGCACTCTGTGGTGTGAAGGCGTATTAAACACCGCTTCAACAGGGCGGGGTAGTCGTTTAACGGTTTCAGTGTGCAGCAGTGTTTGAAACAGTTGAACAAAGGTTTCACACATTAGAACCACAAACGGATTGAAACCCAGCAGAATTAGCGGCAAATGAAAGAAGAACGGGAAGAACCAATCTAAAGGCCCAAAGCGGTAAGCGACCGAGATATTAAAGTAAGGCGAGCTATGGTGAACCGAGTGCGTTCCCCAAGCTAAACCGTTGCTGTGCAAGAATCTGTGTTCCCAGTAGTAAGCGAGATCGGCCAAGATCAAGCAACCAAGAATTGTCCAACCGGATATTGGCAGTTGAGTTAGGCTGAAGTTCTCGTAGGCGTAAACAAACGCACCAACATAAGCTAACCCGACGAAGAAAAGGGTAACCAACAAGAAGAACAAAGTGACTAAGTTAGTCGCGCTGTCTCCCAACATATTCCAGCTGAGCTTTTTCTTAAAGGCATAGCGGATAAGCTCAAAGATAAACAGAGCCAGAGCAAGCAGTAGAAAGTTGTCATCGACCCAAGTCTCGGTAAGGATGATGCTTGTTTCTGTGAATGTTTGAGAGAGAAAGCTCCCAATGCTATCCAAAGTGAAATCCATAACTAAATCCTTTACTGGTTGTTCTTATAATAGACGTATAACTCGCTAGAATCTGGCAACCCATGCTGATTGAGTTGGTGGTGTTCTATAACCATGTCCACTTCTTTTAAAATCGCGATACCTTCCCAAGCTTGTGCTAATTCCTGTTCAGTATGTTCGCCGTTACTTAGCAGAAGTGTGCCTTGGGTTTTGCTCGGAATATTAATTAAGGGTTTGTTTTTATTTGATTTTGATTGCTGAGTCGGGAAGCCAATCGTGATTGTGGCTTCGCTGAAATCTAAGCTGATGTCTTGATAGATAACGATGACTTGTTGTTGTGCGATCTCCTCATCATTTGTTTCTAGGTTTTGATAGAAATCGACCCACAGTTCAGGCACGGCCTCTAAAGGAATGGTTTTGCTTAAGCCTTGTAGATTGGTCGTTTGTGTAGATTGAGAAGCAATAGGTTGCGTGTTTGTCGTGACCTGTGGCTTTGCCTTGACAGGCTTAGTTATTGAAGTTTCAACCGTTGATGCCATTTTGATGGGCTGCTCGGTTGAGGCATCCGCAATCGCGGGCTGAATATGTAATAGCCCCCAAACTGCGCCAGTAATACCGACAGTCGTGAGTATTGAAGCGAATAATTTCATGCTCTTTCCTTGTTGTTCATTTTTCTTATCAAGGACAGTAAAGGAGGAGAGGTAAACAAAAGGTAACCGTGGGGGATTGTTTTGGTCAGAGAGTATTGGTGATTCATTAAAAAAGGCTCCTCAAATGAGGTAATGCCGTTCGGATAAGCATTATTGCTTGAACCTGAACGGATATTTGGCTGGGACAAAGAGGACTGAACGTGGAAACGTTCGGTCCTTTCTTTTATCTGGAAGAATGAAGTGACTCAAACTGTCTCTCATCCTTTTCAGTTTTACAGGTAGAGTTCCGTCTGGGCTTAAAGCTAACCAACGTAATTGCGCATCAATAAGGTTAATTGCGGCGGTAAAACTGACCCTAGTCGCTCGAACCCCGGCTTCTGAAGCTATCTTAACCATCTCTAATCGCACTAAGTTATAGGCAAGTAATACGCCCCAAAGCTCTTGCTTCACACCGGCAGAAAAACGACTTCGTAAAGTGACGTGACTTTGCAGTTGAGTCTGTTTAATTTCACCATAACCTTCTTCTATCTCCCAGCGTTGCCAATAAATACGCAGCAGGCTTTCTAGCGAGTATCTACTAGGGTCTGTAAGTGAAGTAATAAAACCTTTTATCTCACCTTTTGGCTCTTGATATAGGACTAATCTAGCTTCCCAACGTGCGGGTAAATTCGGATTCTGCCGTTGAGCTTGAGGAGATATGGGCATTGAGATGAGCATGTCGTTCTCCGCATATTTCTCCAACACTTCATAGCGTAGCTTACGTTTTGCCGGCATTAACCAGTGAGCATTTTCCGCACTCTCTTGCCACGACAACAAGAGGTCTGCCGAGAAATAACAACGATCAAATAAGGTCAATGAATGTGCGGGGATATCATTGAATAGACGCTTAGCTAAGGTCGTTTCACCGACATGACAGCCATCAAAAGCCGCCCCCATAATCATTCGAGTTTCTGTTGACATCAAAGCGACTAAACGAAGTTGAGGGTAAGGTTTCAATTTTTTAGAGATGAACCCAAATTCTTCAGCGTTCTCTGGGGAATCTTGGCACCTAAATGTTGTTCCATCCACAGCAAGAACATTAAGCTCCAAGTCTTTATCTTGTTGAAGGATATCTCCGTTCCAAGCCTTTACCGTTGTGTGAAACAGAGCCGCTAATGGACTCTCATCTAGACGTCGGCGTGAATCAGTTAGGACACTAGGTGCAACACGAGACCAGCTATCTTCAGGTTTAGGCTGAAGCGCAATGTCTAATGAACTGCATACCTCTTTGATAGACATGTTGCGTTGCAGCCCCATCCAAATAACTAACCAGACAGCTTGCTGAGCGGGAAGCCGACGTCGTCTTATGCTCGCTTTATTGGTTTCAAGAAGAGCTTGTTCTATCCACTCAATCTGAATGGCGTCGACGACAGATTCATAATTGTCGGCATCTTCAATGGTCTCGTGTGCCATTGCTAATTCTTGTTCAAGCATAAAAAAATCCCCATCAACGTTGTTGATGGGGATTATCTGCTAACTGCAAGATCGTTCAAGTCTTCTTAAACGATCGGCATTACCTCAAATGAGGAGCCTTTGTTTTATCAAGAGTCTCTGTTTGTCATCTAAACAGAGTAGGGGGATTAAGCCTCTGCTGCTACTTTATCGCTGCTCATCTTTTTAAGAGCTGCGTAACCAAAGCCTGTTACTGCTGTACCTGCTGCAATCGCTACTAGGTACATAAGAACTGGAGAGATAGCGCCAGGAATCAGTAGTACGAACAAGCCGCCGTGTGGAGCCATTAGCTGAGCACCAAACATCATTGATAGAGCGCCAGTTAGTGCGCCACCTGCCATACAAGCTGGGATAACACGCATTGGATCTTTCGCTGCGAATGGGATTGCACCTTCAGAGATGAAACATAGGCCAAGAACGAATGATGCTTTACCTGCTTCACGCTCGCCTGCTTCAAACTTGTCTTTCACTAGGAAAGTCGCAAGGCCCATACCTAGAGCTGGAACCATACCTGCTGCCATGATTGCTGCCATTGGTGCGTAAGTTTGCGAAGCCAGTAGACCAACACCAAACGTGTAAGCCGCTTTGTTTACCGGGCCACCAAGGTCGAAACACATCATAGCGCCTAGAATCACACCCAGAAGAATCGCGTTAGACGTTCCCATGTTGTTTAGGAAAGTTGTCATTGCGCTCATCACGCCAGATACAGGGCCACCCACGATGTAAACCATCACAAGACCAGTGAACAAACTCGCGATAAACGGAATGATCAGGATAGGCTTAAGGGCTTCCATGGACTGTGGAAGTTGAACCTTGTCGGCAATGAATTTCGCTGCATAACCGGCAATGAAACCTGCTGCGATACCACCTAGGAAACCTGCGCCCGTTGAGCTAGCCAGCATACCGCCGATTAGACCTGGAGCCAGACCCGGACGGTCAGCAATCGAGAATGCAATGAAACCAGCAAGAACAGGAATCATTAGAGCGAATGCAGAACCACCACCGATAGTCATCAGTGCTGCTGCTAGTGTGCCTTCTTCTTTAAACGCTTCGATACCGAACACGAAAGAGAGTGCGATAATCAAACCACCCGCAACTACCACTGGAAGCATGTGCGATACACCTGTCATTAGGTGCTTGTACACGCCTTTCTTCTCGTCAGCAGGTGCTGAATTTGAAGAAGCAGTATGTTGGTATGGTTTAGCTTCTGCGAATGCTTTTTCCATCTCTTGCTTTGTTTTCTTAAGCGCAGGACCCGTTGTCGTTTTGTATAGCGCTTTGCCGTTAAAACGATCAAGAGGAACGTCGATGTCGGCAGCGATGATAACAAGATCAGCGTCTGCGATTTCTTGGTCTGTCAGTTGGTTTTTAGCACCTACAGAGCCGCGAGTTTCCACTTTGATTTGGTGACCTAGGCGTTTGCCTTCTGCTTCAAGCGCTTCAGCTGCCATAAAGGTATGTGCAACGCCAGTTGGGCAAGCCGTAATCGCTACGATCTTCTTGCTGCCTGTGCTTGTTGTAGAAGAGTTTGGAGAGGTACCAGTCACTTCAATAGTGCTTTCAACTTGAGATGCGTCTAATACTGTTGCTTCTGCTACCGCTTTCTCTAGAAATGCTTTTGCATCCGCAGTGCATTCCGAGATAGCCGCTTGGTACACCTTTTTGCCAACAAAGCGCGCTTTATCAACATTGGTGTTAGCTGCGATAACCACAACGTCGCTGCTGTCGATAGTGTCTTGCGATACGGTTGAGTCTGGTAGCACGCTTGATTGACATTCAATAGCGGCGTTCCAACCCAGTGCTTTTGTCGCTTGCTCTAACAAGCCTGCGGCGATGATGCTGTTTGCTACGCCACTCGGGCAAGCTGTGATAATGGTAATATTCATAATAAACCTTTTGTCCTATTTGCTTGTGTCTAACTGGCTAGTTGGAGCACTAAGCGACTGTAATTGGATATTTTGTAGTACTGAATCCAGCTCTTGTTGGCTGGTGATGCCCACGCCTACCTGTGAAACTGCTAGAGCAGATAGGGCGGTTGCGAATTTAATGAGTTCTGGTTTTGGCATCTGTTGCATGTGACCCCAACACAGGCCAGCAACTAAGGTGTCACCTGCGCCTACTGTGCTTACCACTTGCATACGCGGTGGCTGAGCATGTAGCCATTCACCTTGGTTTAGCCACATCACGCCTTCTGCGCCAAGTGATACCACGATGTTATCGATGCCTTTTTCACTTAGGGCTTGGCCTGCGTGTTGGCATTGGTCACGTGTTGTCAGTTCTGCGTTGAATAGCTGAGACAGCTCTTCATCGTTTGGTTTAATCAACCAAGGTTGTGCATTGATACCGGCTTTTAGTGCGTCACGGCTGCTGTCGAACAACACCTTTTTACCTAGGTCGCGCAAGCGTTGTACCCAAGAAGCGCAAAGCTCAGGGGAGATACCTTGTGGCAAGCTGCCTGCAATGACGAAGTAATCGTGTGTTTCAGCAAGCTCTAATAAGGTTTCTTCAAACGCTTTGATAGCGTCAGCATCAACAGGGACACCTGGGAAGTTGATGTCGCTTACTTGGCCTGAGTTCTCAACCAGCTTTACGTTGATACGAGTCGCGCCATCAACACGAATGAAACGGTCAGTTGCGCCCATCTGTTCGAACAGTTGGCAGAACGCTTCTTCGTTATTGCGACCAAGGAAACCTGTTACGGTCACTTTCGCGCCAAGCTCTGAAAGAACTTTTGCTACGTTTACGCCTTTGCCCGCTGCATGCAGAGAGCCTTTGTTTACTAGGCTCACTGAACCCACGTTAAGTGCGTCGATAGCGCCTGTTAGGTCGAGAGCAGGGTTAAGCGTTACGGTAACGGCTTTGATTTGTTTATCAGACATATCGATTCCTTAACCTTCGCCAAGGCCTGAAGCGATAGCTTTACCAATCGATTCAAGTGCTTGTGCTGCATCTTCACCTTCAGCAACAAACTGAAGCTGGTGGCCGTGTTTAACGCCAAGCGCGATTACTTTCATCAAGCTCTTCGCGTTCACTTCTTTTCCGTCGCCATCTAGGTTTGAAACGCGGATCGTTGATTCAAACTTCTTCGCTTCAGCAACTAGCATTGCACCCGGACGAGCGTGTAGGCCGTGTGCGTTTTTGATTTTGAATACTGCGCAGTTGTCATCGTCTTGAGACGCTGTAGAAACTGCTTCACCTTTTAGAAAGCCAATCACTTGTGCTGCATCCGCAGTCAACAGTTGTTGCTGTTTACCTTCGAAAACCATCTTGCTTAGGTTTGCCAGAATAGATTGGTGTGCGCTGTTACAAGCAGCGAATGCGACCAATGCTTTCACTGGTGTGCCTTCGTACTCACAATGGTTTGCCGTTGAAACGAAAGATACGCCAGTGCGAGTTACGCCTTTATCGCTGCCCAACAACCACAGGCCTTGGCCTAGGTGAGTCGGTGTTTTTGTTACTAGGTCAGCAACGAATGCGTTGTCTGTACAACCTGTGTTCTTAAGTAGGCCGCCTGCCACTGCCGACATTTGAACCATGTCGCTTGCAGGGAATAGTAGCTGAACTAAAGAAGCGTCTAGGTCGGCTTCTAGTTGAACTTCGCCGTTAAGTAGGGCGATGATTTCGTCTTCTGATTTCGCTTGCTTTAATTTCTCTTCAACACCGTCAGCCGCTAGTACTTTCGTTAGCTGCTTAAGAATGCCTAAGTGCTCGTCAGATTTAGCCGCAATACCAATTGCTACGTAAACACGGTTGCCGTCTGCCCAATCAATACCTTCAGGGAAGTGATGTACCGCAACGCCTGTCTCTTCTACTAGGCCACGCGTGTCAGTGGTTCCGTGAGGAATCGCGATGCCGTTACCTAGGAACGTAGAGTTCTGGTTTTCACGGTTCAGCATTCCTTCAACGTAGCCAGAGTCAACTAAGCCTTTCGCGGTCAGGTCGCCAGCAATGTTCTGGATAGCTTTGAATTTGTCTTCGGCAGTTTGGCCTAGAGTGATGTCAGATTTTGATAATTTAAGCATGGTGCCTCTTTAGCGTATCGCTTGAGAATTTGTGTATCGCTACGATTCAGTCTAGAGCAAGATTTATGGAGCTTAACTCTTTGTCTTACGCTTGCTGAATCGGTTCAGCATTCAGTGTAAAAAAATTCAGCAAAGCCGATTTTGGTTTTCAGAATAGTTTTGCTGCGTGTCGTAATTTCAGTTTCGTTAATAACGAGAAGTTGAATCACAACAAATGACGCTCAATCCATTCAAAAGGATGATTGAAGTCACTTTTCAGATTTTGCTGAATCCTTTCAGCTTTTATACTGAATCGATTCAGCATATAATTCAACTAATCCGAGGATCAGATCATTGGTTATATGATCCTACGCACAAAATACAGGTCACCCATATGACACTTGATGAAATTGCTAAATTGGCTGGAGTATCGAAAACCACGGCCAGTTATGTCATCAACGGCAAGGCGCAGAAATACAGAATCAGTGAAAAGACGCAGCAGAAAGTCATGGCGGTGGTGGAAGAGTATAACTACCGACCAGACCATGCTGCTTCGTCGCTGCGTGCTGGTAATAGCCGTTCATTTGGTTTGATTATTCCTGATCTGGAAAACAGCAGTTACGCGCGTTTAGCAAAATTGATAGAGCAGAACTCACGTAAAGTGGGCTACCAGATTTTGATTGGTTGCTCAGATGATGACGCTGAAACCGAACGTAAAGTTGCGGAAGCGCTTGTTAGCCGTCGTATCGATGCCTTGCTAGTAGCGAGCTCAATGCCAGACGCCAACGAGTTCTACTTGAAGCTGCAAAACTCAGGCACACCCGTAATCGCGATTGACCGTCCGTTAGACGATGAGCACTTTGCCTGCGTGATCAGTGAAGATTTCGAAGCCGCGTTTGAACTGACGCATTCGATTCTCGATGACAGCATTCACAGTGTTGGTTTAATCGGCGCGTTACCTGATCTGAACATTTCGCGTGAACGTCAGTTGGGTTTTGAAGCGGCGAACAAAGCGCATACTCAACAAACAGGGCTAACAGAAAATAAGCCGATGGTTGTGGGTTATGGCGAGCACTTTGATAGAGAATCTGGACGTGAGGTTTTTGAAGAGTGGATTGCAAAAGGCACAATTCCTGATGCGATTGTGACTATGTCTTACACCTTGTTAGAGGGTGTGTTGGATGTGATGGTTGAAAAGCCAGAGCTGATCAATCAAGTAAAACTGGCGACCTTTGGTGATAACCGACTGCTCGACTTCTTGCCTTTTAAAGTCCATTCACTGCCACAGCAGTTTGAAGTAATTGCCGATAGTGCTTTTGCTTTGGCGTTAAATGCATCCGCTAAGCGTTACCAAGCTGGCATTGAACTCGTGCCAAGAAGCTTAGTGAAACGAGGCTAATTCCAGTTAGTTTATACAAGCTAGGTTAGACTTGGACACTTAGCTTGAACTTGGAATTAACTCGAACCTGTAATTAACTCGAACCCGTAGTTAACTCGAACTAAGTAATAAGCCCAACTCTACAATGGCAACAATGCCGAGCAACAAAGCCAACACCTTCCAAAACTGGATCGGGTTTCGGTTTATCAAAGGTTGCTTGGCTTTGCTTTTCACCAAGCTTTGGTTTGGTGTGTAAAGGTCTGCCACAAAATCTCCCAACACTTGATGACGTTCGCTTGGTGATTCCGCGCAGGCTTTTTGTAACACCAAATCTACCCAACTGGGTAAGTCCGCTCGTTTCTGAGTGATGGGTTGGTATTCCCACTGATGATGACGAGATTGCTTAAGCGACTGTGCAGTCATTTCAGAGTAGGGCAATTCACCAGTTAGCATCTCATAGCCGATCACAGCGATAGAGAACAGATCTGAGCTGGTGGTCGCGCTGTTATGTTTGATGGTCTCGGGTGCAATGTAATTGACCGCACCTAATGGAGTGTCGTCTTTGTCTGCGAGCTCTCCCTCTTCAAGTCCTCTGACTAATACAGCGCCAAGGTCGATGATTTTTATCTCACCATCATGTTGAAGCATAATGTTCTCGGGCTTTAAGTCTCGGTGCACCATGTCTGCGCGTTGTAATACTCGAATACCTTGTGTGATTTTTTCTAGTATGTCGCGTACTTCATTGAGTGACGGTTTTGGATTGTCGTACATCCATTGTCTTAGCGTGATGCCTTCTACCCATTCGCAGATTTGATATAAGAATTGCGAGTTCTCTGGCGTAGGGTAGACCTTCATTACTTTCTTATTGTTTAGCAAGATGCCCGCCCATTGTTCATTAAAGAAAGCTCTCAGTTGTGAAGGGCTATCATGATATTGGACGGAAGGGACTTTCAGCACGAACTCGGTTTGTGTCTCTTTCTGCATCACACGATACACATGGCTTCTAGAGCCTGCATACAACACCTCAAGCACCATAAAGTTGTCGATACTTTGCCCGAGCTTTAACGCGGGTGGGATGGCACGTTTAGCCAGCTTTTCATGGAACTCAATCAGCGAAGGTTTAGGTAGATGGCTGACTTGCACAATCAAACAACTCACGTTGTCTGAGCTATTGTGGCTTAAAGCAGTGTTACAGATGGTTTGTGCTGCGTATTCAAAATCCGCTCCAGGCTTATCGATGTGTTCATTGAAGGTGTTGGGCGAGACAAATTCATGCACACCATCCGAAGTGAGGATAAAGCAGTCGTTTTTCTTGATGGGTAGGGTTTGATAGTCAACGTTGAGTTGGTTGTCCATGCCTAAGGCGCGTGTAAGATAATGCTTCTGCCCCATATTTTTACGGGTGTGGTCGCGGGTAAGCTGGCGTAATTCTCCATCTCTTAGTAAGTAAATGCGACTGTCGCCAACGTGGAATATATGTGCGGTGTTCGATTTGAGTATCACGCTGCTGAACGTCGAAACGAGGGCGTTGTGGTTCACTTGTTGTGCAGGATGAATGTTAGAAACAGACGTGTTGAAGAGCCAAGAATTGAGTGAGGTTAAGACTTTCTGTGCTGAACGCTGAATACTCCAGCTATTTGGAGTGGCGTAATAGTCGTCGATAAATTGCATCACGCTGGTGTGACTGGCTTTCTGGCCGTGTTCACTGCAACTTGCCCCGTCTGCTATGCAGACGACACTGCCTTTCAACTCTTGCTCAGTACGAGTTTTGGGGTGCTTTACAATGATGGCGTCTTGGTTTTCATCACGTATGCCTTTACTCGAATAACCGCCAAACTTAAGCGTTAATTGGTTGTTTGATTCCGGCGTGACGACTTGCCCTTGGCTGAATGAAATTGTCATAACTGGTCTTCTTTTAACTGTTCTTCTTCCCGCTTCCTTGACAGAACATCCTAGGAAGAACAAAAGCTCTAGTGAACGTAGAGCCTCTGAACGAAGCACCAAAGCGTTGATATATCCGCTAAGGTGCCTCTCCCGATTCAATAATATCTATGCTTCTTAGTACAGAGACTAATTTGAAACATTAATCAGCGTGACACTGCCGTCGTCGTTTACTTCGGCGATTTGACCGTTAGGCTCTTCCATGAACAGTAGAGTTACAAAGCCAAGTACCGCTGTTGCAGCAATCACTAAGAAGAAGGTTTGGTAGCTCACGAATGACAACACAGTTAGGTAAACTACCGCACCCACGTTACCGTAAGCTCCGGTCATACCTGCAATCTGACCTGTCATACGACGCTTGATTAGAGGAACTGTTGCGAATACTGCACCTTCACCCGCTTGTACGAAGAAAGAACACGCCATCGCCGCGACAACCGCTAGCCATACAGGCCATGTGCTGTCGACTTGACCCATTGCGAAGTAACCCACAGCAAGACCAATCGTTAGAATAAGCAGTGTTGGTTTACGACCGAATTTGTCTGAAATCCAACCACCACCTGGGCGAGACATTAGGTTCATAAAGGCATAAGCCGATGCAACCATACCTGCAAGAACTGGTGTTAATTCAAAGGTGTCAGAGAAGAACAGTGGCAGCATAGAAACAACAGCCAGTTCAGAACCAAATGTCGCGAAGTACAATACGTTAAGTACCGCAACTTGCTTGAATTTGTACTGGTGAATCTCTGGTACTTCTTCTTTAAATACGTTCTTGTTTACTTTCCAAACTTGCGATACTTCGTACACGTAAAGCGCAGCCAAACCTGCGTAAACCGAGTTAACCGCCATGTCAGAAAGCATATTGATGTTGCTTGGTGATAGCTTCCAAGTCAGTAGCGCTAAAGCGGCATACATTGGGATCTTCATAATAAGTAGGAAGAAAAAGTCACCCTTTGATGTCACTTCCATTGCCGTTACTTGAGCTGGTTTGAAGTAAGTAGAACCTTTTGGTGTATCCGTTACGTTTTTGTAGAACACAAACGAGAACGCTAAGCTCATAAGGCCAGTAATACCAACCGCATAACGCCAGCCGTCTTCACCACCAAACGCTAAAGCCAGAGTTGGAAGTGTGAATGCTGCCGCTGCTGAACCGAAGTTACCCCAACCGCCGTAAATACCTTCTGCAGTACCCAATTCATTGTGTGGGAACCACTCAGACACAAGGCGAATACCGACAACGAAGCCAGCGCCAATGAAGCCAAGTAGGAAACGAGCAATTGCCGCTTGAATGAAAGAGTCTGCCATGGCAAACATAAAACAAGGGATTGAACAGACAGCGAGTAGCGAAGAGTAGACCAATCTTGGGCCGTATCTGTCGGTTAACATACCAATGGCGACACGCGCCGGAATGGTCAATGCGACGTTGAGAATAAGCAGTGTTTTGATCTCTTCAGTAGAAAGACCAAGCGACGTTTTTACCATTTGCAGTAGTGGGGCAAAGTTGAACCACACAACAAAGGTGATAAAAAAGGCCATCCAACTTAGGTGTAAGGTTTTCATCTTACCCGTAAATGAAAGCAGCGAAAATTTTGTGTTATCCATGGTTTAAATCCTTTAAATCTGGAAAATTACCCGGCTTTAGCTCGTGCGTTACTTCCGAAATTCGAACGCATTCATGTGGCTAAACCCTGTGCCGAAATTGCTCACGCTGATAAAGCGTTTACATGATGATGTCGGCGTTTAGTTAACTGGCGATAGCAAGCGGTGCGAGAACCTGAACCTGTTCTCCTTGCTTGCGAACTTCAAATTTTACGAGCTTGAGATCGGGTTGTTCAAGGCACGCGCCAGTTTCTAAGTGGTAATGCTGCTTGTATAAGGGTGAGGCTACGTAAGGCTCACCGCTTAATGAACCAATGATACCACGTGACATCACATTCGCCTTGCCAACAGGATCGTAATTAGAGAGCCCATAAAGCGTGTCACTGCGCTTACAGTAAAAAATAGCCACTTGGTTATCGTCTACTTTGGCGCAAATACCACCGTTTGGGGTTAGGTCCCGGGTGTTGCATACGGTTGTCCAATTTTCCATGACTTTCTCCTAGTCAAAACATAAAACTAATAATCAATTTAATTAGGGTGATAGCCGACAGCAGTTTTCTTGGGCTGCGCCGCTGTCGACTATCGATATTGGGTTTAGTTGTTACTTATTTACTCACCATCCATTAGGCTTACGAAACTTCCGTGACTTCGATTTGGTCGGCCTTGGTTAGCATTTCATCTCGTTGTGAATCTGAAGAAGAGCTCAAGCTCGGCTTAGGAAAACGCTGCTCTCGTTCTTTGATGAATGACAGGCTAGTGTCCATTTCTTCGCTGTTGATGTAGTGCTGGAAACGCTTCATTTTTTCAGGGTTTTCGATGGTGGTTTTCCATTCACACTGGTATTTTTCGATGTTGAGAGCGATATCGGCTTCAAGTTCTTCAGCAACATTGAGCTTGTCTTCAATCACGACTTGCTTGAGGTATTCAATGCCGCCTTCAAGGTTTTCCATCCATACCGATGTACGCTGTAGGCGATCCGCGGTACGTGTGTAGAACATCAAAATACGGTCGATGTATTGCAGCAGGGTGGTTTCATCAAGGTCGGTAGCGAAAAGGTCACCATGGCGAGGGCGCATACCACCGTTACCACAGATGTAGAGGTTCCAACCTTTGTCGGTGGCGATAATGCCAAAGTCTTTTGATTGGGCTTCTGCACATTCGCGCGTACAGCCAGAAACCGCAAACTTGATCTTGTGTGGTGAGCGTAAGCCTTTGTAGCGGTTTTCTAGTCGAATCGCTAAGCCAACACTGTCGTCGACGCCGTATCGGCACCATGTGCTACCGACACACGATTTCACGGTACGTACCGATTTACCGTAGGCATGGCCCGTTTCAAAACCCGCATCAATCAGCTTTTTCCAGATGATTGGCAGTTCGTTAAGTTGCGCGCCAAACAAGTCGACACGCTGACCACCAGTGATCTTGGTGTACAGGTCGAACTCTTTAGCGACTTCGCCAAGCACGATCAATTTATCTGGAGTGATTTCACCGCCTGCAATACGCGGAACCACAGAGTAGGTGCCGTCTTTTTGCATGTTGCCAAGGTAGATGTCGTTGGTGTCTTGCAGTTCGATGTGTTGATCTTCGAGGATGTAATCGTTCCAGTAGGAAGCCAGAATCGAACCGACAGCCGGTTTACACACGGTACAGCCCAATCCGTTTCCGTGAGAATCTAACAGCTCATCGAAGGTCTTGATTTTGTTGACGCGGATAATGTCGGTAAGCTCTTGGCGAGAATACGCAAAGTGCTCACAGATATCGTTAGAGACTTCCACACCTAGGTTACTTAGCTCGCTATCGAGAACCTGTTTAGCAAGGGCAGAACAACCGCCACAACCTGTTGAAGCATTAGTGGTTTCTTTCAATGCAGCCATCGTGGTGCAGCCAGCAGAAACCGCGTCTTTAATGTCACCTTTGGTCACATCAAAACACGAACAAATCACTGCGCTATCGGGCAGAGCTTCAACACCCATTGCCGAACCTGAGTCATCGGCCACGTTAGGTAAAATCAGCACTGATGGGTTTTCAGGAAGAGGCATGTCATTTTGCTTTATTTGCAGTAGCGAACCGTAAGCCTCTGCATCACCGACCAATACTGCACCGACAATCTTTGTACCGTCTGCCGAGATGATCAGGCGCTTATAAACTTGTTCAATTTCATCGTTATAGGTATACGACTGAGCGCCTTCCGTCTTGCCATGTACTTCACCAATACTGGCCACATCGACGCCAAGTAGTTTGAGCTTGGTGCTCATGTCGGCACCAGTAAATGCAGCATCGTCAGTGCCGCCGGAGACAATATGCGAAGCCGCGACTTTCGCCATGGAGTAACCGGGGGCGACTAAGCCGAAGATCTTGTTGTCCCAAAGCGCACATTCACCAATCGCATACACGTTGTCGATGTTGGTTTGGCAGTGATCGTTAATCACGATGCCGCCACGTTCACCAATGGCAATATCAGAGCTGCGAGCTAGAGCATCTTGAGGGCGAATACCTGCAGAGAACACGATCATATCGGTTTCAAGGTGGGTGCCGTCTGCAAAGTTCATTCTGTAGCGAGCGTTCTCACCTGCGACTATCTCAGAGGTGGCCTTCTCGGTGTGAACTTGCACCCCAAGGTCTTCAATCTTTCTGCGCAGTAGGGCACCGCCACCGTCATCTAATTGAACGGCCATCAGGCGAGGTGCAAATTCAACCACATGGGTTTCCAAGCTAAGGTTTTTGACTGCGTTTGCGGCTTCTAAGCCAAGCAGACCACCGCCAATCACTACACCAGATTTGCTGCCTTTGCTAGATAGTTCAATGGCGTCTAGATCTTCGATGGTGCGATAAACGTGGCAGTGTTCTTGGTCGTTACCGGGAATAGGGGGAACAAAAGGGAATGAACCGGTCGCCAGAATCAAGGTGTCATAACTCTCGGTATGTCCCGATTCAGTCACAACGCACTTATTTTCAGTATCTAGTTGAGCGACTTTCGCGTTGAGAAGGTAATTGACGCCATTGCTTTGGTAATACTCTTCGCTGGTTAATGCCAAATCATCAGCATTTCCGCGCTTGAAGTAAGCGGTCAACTGAACACGGTCGTATGCCAACCTTGGCTCTTCACTGAAAGTAATAACATCAAACTCATCACTCTCTGATTGCAGGATGTTGTCGATAAATTTGTGTCCAACCATGCCGTTACCAACAACGACGATTTTCTTCTTGCTCATAATCCATTCCTTATTCTCGGCGTCACCATCACTAGCATCTAATTTCTAGTCGTTAGCAGATGAATACCGGGTTGAGATTCCACTCAATTCATAATCATCAAGAAAAACAAAAATGTTTTTTCTAAGTCTTGGTTTCTAGTGGAGCAAGGAGGGTGCCAGATTGCGAGTTGTTCATTTAAATAAAATTTAATCTATATATTTCAAATATTTAAAAATTTGAGGTGGCACGTAATTACCCCTAAAGTGGTATGTAAAATTTTTGTTAGATTTATATAAATGAGCATTTGTGGTGCAACTTTCTGCAAGATGGTGCAAAAGTTAAGTTTCTATCTTGGCTAAGTTCGATTTTGTTCAGCGTTGATATTTTTTATTTCATTAAGTTGTTGTTTTTAAACGATAATATTTCAATTCGGTCGACTGGTATTAAGTGGCGTGCTATTTGCTTGGTTTGAGTTATTACAATTATGGATAATTGAGCGAGAAACGGATGACCGATTCAAACAGCGGCTGGATAAAATCAACCTGTGCTTATTGTGGTGTAGGGTGTGGAATAGAAGCGAGACCGACATCGCTAGGGAAACTAGAAGTGCGTGGTGATAAAGATCATCCATCAAACTATGGAAAGCTATGTACTAAAGGGGGTGCGCTTGGTGATACTGTCACGCCTTTAGGACGCCTAACACAGCCTGCTCATATTCAGAATGAGCAAAAACAAGAGCTGGATTGGAACAGTGCCACTCAGTTGGTTGCAGACAAATTCAATCAAACGATCGAAGAATTTGGGGCCGATTCGGTTGCGTTCTATGTTTCTGGTCAGCTGCTTACCGAAGACTATTACGTTGCCAATAAACTGATGAAAGGCTTCATCGGCAGTGGCAACATCGACAGTAACTCTAGGCTGTGTATGGCTTCAACCGTGGTCGGGCATAAGCGTGCATTTGGTGCAGACACAGTTCCTGTCTGTTATGAAGATCTCGAGCAAGCCGATCTCGTCGTGATTACAGGCTCAAACCTCGCTTGGTGTCACCCTGTGCTATTCCAAAGGTTAAGAGCCGCCAAACAAGCCAACCCCGCATTAAAAGTGATCGTCATCGACCCTCGTTATACCGACACTTGTGAAATTGCAGATATCCACTTGGCATTGGAATCCGGTTCAGATGTCGCACTGTTCAATGGTTTGTTAGCCTACTTAGATGACAACGACCAGCTAGATGCTGACTACATTGAACACCACACCCAAGGTTTTACGGAAGCCATTCGATCCGCAACTCATTACCGTTATACCGAGTCAGGCTGGGGCGATAAAAGTGTTCCTGAGCTCACAGGGTTAACAGAGCAGCAGCTGAAACAGTTCTACAGTTTGTTTGCATCGAATGAGAAGGTGCTGACCATTTACTCCCAAGGTGTGAACCAATCGACACAAGGGTGTGACAAGGTGAATGCCATTATTAACTGCCATTTAGCCACCGGAAAAATCGGTAAGCCGGGCATGGGGCCATTCTCTGTAACGGGTCAGCCGAACGCAATGGGCGGGCGAGAGGTGGGCGGTTTAGCCAATACTTTAGCAGCGCACTTTGAATTTGGTGATCCGCAATCACACCAAACCGTCAGCGAGTTCTGGCAAACCGACAGCTTAGCCACACATGCGGGTTTAAAAGCGATTGACCTGTTTGATGCCATGAATGAAGGCAAAATCAAAGCGGTGTGGATCATGGCAACTAACCCAGTCGTGAGCCTACCTGACAGTGAGAAAATTAAAGCGGCATTAGAGAAGTGCCCATTTGTGGTGGTGTCTGATTGTATTGCCGATACTGAGACCACTCGCTTGGCTGATGTGGTGTTGCCCGCGCAAGGGTGGAGTGAGAAGTCGGGTACTGTGACCAACTCGGAGCGCCGAATCTCACGTCAACGCCGCGTGTTGCCAAGCCCAGGGGAAGCCAAACCCGATTGGTGGATATTAAAAGAAGTCGCACAAAAAATGGGATTCAAAGAGCAATTCGAGTTCCGCCACGAAGGTGAGATCTTCAAAGAATATTGCGAGATGACAGCGCTCGGCAATGAAACAGGCAAAGCCCGTGACTTATGCTTAATTGGACTCACGCAACTGGATGAGAAAGGCTATGGCGAACTCACTCCACAGCAATGGCCAGTATTAGAGTATCAACCAGAGATCATTGAGCAGCGCATGTTCACCAATGGCGAGTTCTTTACAGAATCGGGTAAAGCACAGTTTATTGCAGTTGAGCACGATAAACCGATTGCCGATACCAGCCTGGAATTCCCGCTTATCATGAACACAGGTCGAATCCGAGACCAATGGCACACCATGAGCCGAACGGGCTTGGCCGCAGGCTTGGGTGAACACACCCCAGAACCGTTTGTTGCCATGCACCCAGATACGGTTTCAGAACTGAACTTGGATGAGTTCGGGCTAGATTCGTTCAACCGCACGACTATTAATCCAGTGGTGAAAGTGCGCAGCGCACAAGGCGAGTGCCAAGCGCGCTTAGTGGTGACCAAAGAGATGCGCCGCGAACAAGTCTTCATGCCTATCCACTGGAACGCACCCACCGCCAAAGACAGTAAACCGTGTGACTTGATCTTGCCTCATACCGATGCTGCATCTGGTCAGCCAGAATTCAAACACACACCTGTTGTGGTAGAGCTGTGTGGCTATCGCAGTGAAGCCGCACTGGTCAGTGACAAGGTGATGGATTGCAGCGGTTTTGATTACTGGGTACGCCAAAGAGTAGAGGGCGGTTTTCTGTATCGCATCTCATCATCCAAGAACCCAATGGAGCTGGTGATTCAGCTTGCCAACACCCTCGATGCATTACCAGAACCTAACGCGGAGGCGATCAAATCACTCCATTACCACGGCAATAAATCATTCAAGAACTATGGTTCAGCCAAGCTGGGTCAGTCCGGTGTAAAGCAAGCCTTCGTGGTGAACAGTAAGCTCGACCATCAAAGCATCGACTGGCTGGTGGAGTGCCTAACTCGAGAAGCCGATGAAGAGTTCGAAGCCGAGTTTTTGAGTACCATGGCAAAGTAGCCGACTACCTCTAACCTATTAATACCCAAAGTTAAGCGCCGACAATTACGTCGGCGTTTTTATTTTTAAGTATGCGACACTGATTGATTAAACGACAAGTTTCACATATCATCTCACTAGCTGGTATGTCGTTCTGTAATTTTCAGGTAGAGGTAAGTTGATGTCTAAGTTAGCCAACGCAAGAAAACCGGTCTTGTATCATACGCTGGCGAATTCAGCGCTGCTTAGGAGTGACCATGTATAACCAAGGCGACCTCTGCCCACACTGCGGCTTAATCATCATGCTCCCTACAGATATTGAACCCAAATGCCTAGGTTGTGGCGAAGAAATCAACGAGCAAGATGACGACTAAATCACACATTGGTTCACTTTCTACATTTTGCAGAGACTATATGGAATTTTTCTGCTTTTCGTCATGTTTAATATAGGCGTAAGCAGGTAAGGTTCTGTTATTAAATGAGTTATTAGACAGAGCCTGAACGGTTTAGATTACTAGACAGAATTGTTTCAGCGACAAAATGCAGAATTATTCTGTCTAATATAGCTGTTATACATAAGAGGTTATTTGGTGGAATATAGTCACGAAGAATATGGGAAAGTACTTCAAGTAGTCGGTGAAAAAATTGATAAGTATGCGATACCGATTTTTATAGTCGATCAATCGAAAAGACCAGAAATAGTAGGTACAGGCTTTTTTATTAATTATATTGATTGTATTTATTTTGTAACAGCTTCGCATGTTATGGATGAACTCAATGATGCTGGATCTTTATTAAAAATAGCCTTAGGTGGCGCTATTTTTTCATTGGAACTTATAGGGTTAAAAAGAACAATATCTACTGAAAAAGGTATCGCAGATAATCATTTTGATATAGCGGTTTTGCCTATCAGTAAAGATCATGGATTATATTCACGCTGTTTACAGCAAGCAATTCCTATATATTCTAGTATGTTAGATAAAAAGTTTCTCACTGTAGATATGCAAATATTACAAGGGTTTCCAGTATCAAAAAATAAGACTACAAGTCGATTTAATCGAGTGACTAATGATTATAGTAGTGCTTTGTGGACGTATTCATTTATGTTCGATGACTGTTGCGATTTTGAGTCTTTAGGTAAAAGTCCAGATTATCATTATGCAGTTAAATGGTTAGGTAAAGTTAATGGTCAAAAAATACCGAATCCTAGAGGTTGTAGTGGCGGTCCGTATTGGTTTGTACCTGATATTGAAAATGTAGATAATCAAATCTTAGCTGGAGTGTTTATTGAATATTGGAGTAAACATTCAGTAGCTTTTGTTACAAAAATCGAGCATGTGGTTAAATTGATCGAATGCGATTATGTATAACAATCGCATCAACACGATTTGCTACATTCGGCATTGTCGGTTTCTTTAAGTTTACCGTGTTAAGTGGTAAATTTGAGCTTAATCTGCATGGTAGCAAACGTGTTATGCAGGCGTTATGACTCACACAATATTTCTGGTTAGGCAGTCTAGGAAAATCATGGGATTTAAATTTCGTAAACGTATAAAAATTGCACCAGGACTTCATGTCAATCTTAGCAAAAGTGGTATTAGTACCTCTATCGGCAAGCCCGGTGCTACCGTAAATATTGGTAAAAAGGGTGTGAAAGCAACAGTCGGAATTCCAGGCTCTGGGCTTTCATATAGTCAGAATTTATCCGAGAATAACAGTTTTAAGGAGAGCAACTCACAAACCGAAAATGGAGGTTTCTTCTTCGGTAAGGTGTTAGCCGTTATTGTTACATTCTTCTTTGCGGTGAATTTTTTTAGTTCCCCCTCGGAACCTGCTGTATCTGTGAGTACGGTAGAGGCTAAAAGTTTACGTGTGCGTGCAGAGGCAACCCTAAACTCAAAGGTTATTAACCAATTAGTAGCTGGTGATGAGGTTGTGGTCTTGAAAACTAATAGTAGTTGGGCATTAGTAGAAGGCAATGGTGTAAAAGGCTGGGTTGCTTCAGAGTACCTATCAAGTCCTAAGTCATAACAAGCTGTTTAAGAGTGATTCGCAACGCGTGGCATTTTTAGTATGCGTTGGTTTAAGTGATTAAGGTGGTCTGCTGCGGCATCGGTATTGCGTTGCTCACACCTCAACAGGGCGTTATGAGTCTTGGTTTTATATTCAACATCGTTATTAAACTATCATGCTGATATGATGGTTTTTAATTAAATTCGTACGGAGCTATTTTTAGGTGATGTTTAGGTTTTACTTTTTCATACTTTCGCTGATTTCGACGGGAGTTTTAGCTACCGAGGCTGAACGCTCATACATTAATCACAGTACAGCACTTTTCAATGAAGTACAGCTTATAAAAAGTGACGTTGAACGACTTAAATTAAATAATGGAAATTTAGTGATTAAATCAGGGGTAGACTCTGAACTGGCAAGAAAAGTAATTAGGCTTGAGCTCATGCTCGATGATTTAGAAAGCCAAATTTACGAAAATGGGTCAACAACAGAACTTTCAGTAATTAAAGAGAATTTATTTAGTCGAATCGACTCTTCGGATGAAAGTATCGCTAATTGGGGTGTAATTTTTGGACTCTTGGGGACTGGTTGGGGAGTTCTAATTACTTTGATAACCATCTATATAGGGTATTTAAACAATAAAAAAGCGGATGATGTTGTTCGGCTATGTACAGAACAAGTTGACCACTGGATTGAATTTAACGCTCCCAGAATTTTAAAAGATGGCTCTGAAAGTTACATTGAAGAAATTAAGAAAATGAGAGATGAAGCTGAAAGGTACTTATTGTATTATCAGCAAGACCATAATGAAGGGCGTAAAGCTAGTGAATATAATCTCAAGGACGAATTTACTGACCCTGTAAGTGAAAGGGTTAATGAAGTCATCAAGTTTTATCAACAACAAGATTTTGCAGAAGCAATTTTGAAAGCAAAGTTTATCCTAGATGGAACCGTAACCATTAGAGATAAAATCGAGCTGCTTCAGATAGTATCATATGCCTACAATGCTATAGGCAGGCCTGATTTAGCTGACGAGTATAATGTGGAGCTGTTAAGAGTCATTAATAATTCATCTCAAACTATCTCTGCGTTCAATCGTGCGAATATCTTGTTTAAGATTTCAATGAACAAATACTCAATGAATCGAAAGTCATACACACCTGAAGTTTTGCGACATTTGAATGACTTAATCTCGGAGTTCCTAAATTATACAGATATTAGAATTGTTCGAATAGTAGCTCAAGCAAGGATGTTGAAAGCTATAATTAACGAAAATTCGGGATACTACGCATCCGCAAAAGATCAATATAAAGAGATTATTACATCTTACCAAAACAGAAATGATGAAGAATTGTCAGAGGTTGTTGAGAAGTGTCGTAGCAACCTTCGTGATTTGAACGAGTCAGACTCATAACAAGCATTTAAGAGTGATTCGCAACGCTTGGCGCTTTCGCTTTCGCTTCGCGCTTCGCGCTTTCGCTTCGCGCTTCGCGCTTTCGCTTTCGCTTCGCGCTTCGCGCTTTCGCTTCGCGCTTCGCGCTTCGCGCTTTCGCTTTCGCTTCGCGCTTCGCGCTTTCGCTTCGCGCTTCGCGCTTTCGCTTCGCTCAAGTATAGCCAAGCGCTGCTCACACCTTAATGCGGCTACATGGATTCCCCCGGTTGTCAAACATCCGCTAAACTTATGTTGATGGGTTTTGGACTGCCGCTCTACATTCGGCCTACTTATCGACGATTCGCATACGTCGTGGCCCTGATGACTTGCGCGACTGCGGTGCCTTATTCGTTAGATGACATCTAGTGTGTCCGCCGCATTAACAGGCTCTCCGCAAGTGGTCTTAACCTATCTCCATCATTAGCGTCTGCAATGACCCGGTGGGTTTAACTCTTTATGCTGCTTAGTTTTTTACTTAAGCAGCATAGTTTTCGTATTCTGTTTGATTGTGTAAAAGCGACCATATAATTCGTGCGTTCTTCGCGGCAAGTGCCACTATCGCTCGGTTCATTCCTCTTCGTTCTAGAACGCCTCGACACCACTGACTTAACTTATCTTGCTTGTCGCCAAGGTTGGCAATTACGGTCCTTGCGCCATGAACTAATAGTGTTCGTAAGTATTTATCGCCATGTTTGGTTATCCGACCTAAGCGTGGCTTTCCTCCCGTCGAATATTGTTTTGGTACGAGTCCTAGCCAAGCAGAGAAATCACGGCTTTTATCAAATTGAGAGCCGTTACCTATCGAAGCAAGTATC
Source organism: Vibrio splendidus (assembly GCF_024347615.1). Lineage (NCBI taxonomy): Bacteria > Pseudomonadati > Pseudomonadota > Gammaproteobacteria > Vibrionales > Vibrionaceae > Vibrio > Vibrio splendidus. The sequence continues at coordinate 272,857 of NZ_AP025509.1, forward strand.
GCAGTAGCGGTTTGCGGTCCAATGCCCCGAACTTTCATCACTCGTTGAACATTAGTGCTGACCTTAGCAAAAGAATCGAAGACTTGTTCAGTATCGGCGATACGTTGATTCAATTCACCAAGGTGGCGATAAGCATCGGCAATCACTGTTCTCGCGAGGTGTGGTAGTTCATTTTCTGCGTCTTCCAGCATTAAGGGAACCTGTTTCATTAATGAAGAGCGGCCAACAGGAATGGTTAACCCGAACTCAGAAAGTAGGGCACGCATGCGATTCATAAGCGCGGTGCGCTCACGAACCCAATGCTCTCTCATTCTATGTACCGATAAGATGGCTTGTTGCTCGGGGGATTTTACAGGCACAAAGCGAGTAGATGGTCGCTGAACAGCTTCGCAGATAGCAACAGCATCATTAAGGTCGTTCTTTCCCTTAGTTCGATAAGGAATTACGTATTTAACAGCCATAATGCGGGCGTCGTGCCCGAGTTTATTGAGTGTTCTTGCCCAATAATGTGCACCACCACACGCTTCAACGCCTATACGCATGAGTGGCATATTTGCTATTGTAGTCAGTAGTTTAGAGCGAGTTACCGACTTATGAAGTATGACCTTACCATTTTGGTCTACGGCATGAAGACTAAAGTGGTTTTTAGCTAGGTCGATACCGCAGAAATAAGAATAATCAGACATGGTGCCTCCGATGCATTTAAGTACCACATAAGTGTGGCAGATCCTCGGTAGGGGGAATCCATGTCATTCGTTCGGAAACGTAATCGAGAAGAGAGGAAAGTTGATTGAAAAAGATTTTATCATTTGTGGTTGCTGTATGTTTGGTTGGTACTCTTTACTCGCTGACTCAAGATGGTTTGACGAATCGTGAAGTAACACTCTTTAGCTCAGCGCTTGCGTTGCTATCTATGGCCATATCTTGGTTAATCACCGATATATATTCTGAAAGTAGTAAGCAGAGTGCTTTGGAAGACGCGAAGAAATTCCATACAGAAAATATTAAAACCTATGTCGTAAATGCCTCTGAAAAAGTAAACAATATTTCCAACGAGCTAGATAGACTTTCAATTTGGTTGAAGCAAATCAATCAAGATTATGCTGACAGTGATCTACATGAAGTAATTGTAATGCGTGAACGTGTTGCTAGTGCAACACATTTAATTGAGACGTTAAAATCAGTGAATGATACTACTGTCAACGACTGGCGTGGTATTATTGATGGCGAAATTAAGACCTATCGCGAAAAGGAAGAGATAGAGAAACAAAAACAAATAGACGGTTTGTTATTACGTATAAAGAATTTAGAAGCTTTAGATGCGCAAGGTGAGGAGTCCTTTGAGTCTGTAATCAATGCACGTAAAGACCTAGATGAACTATTATCTGATCAAGGAATCGTCTTAAATCAAAAGAAAAAAATACAACATGTAACAAGAAAGTGCCCCAATTGTTCAACAACTGTTGGTTATGACCAACACACTAGGAATGATAACTTTAGACAGATCCGCTGTAATAAAATCAGTTGTAACTCAATACTAATTTCGAAATATAGTGAACGTGACAAGAACTTTGAAGTAATAGTTCCAGACACCCATGAAGAGCAGGTGGAGTGTTTTAATTGTGGCTCTTCGTATAATTTTGAATTGCCGATATATGAAAATGCATATGCAAGAGAAAAGTGTGATTGTTCAAATCTCATATCTATCAAGTATCGGGATGGAGAGTTCAAGATTTCGCAGTCTCACCCCTCACAAACCCAGCCTAAAGAAATTACTGAAGAGTTCTTAAAACAAGTTTTGGCTGCACTTCCCTCTCAGCCATGGGAAAAGGAAGTACATAAGCAAGTAGCTCAAGATCTAAATGAGACAAATAGTATGGTTCAAAAAGCGATTAAGCAGCTAATTAAACGTGGCGATTTGTATGATCAGGTGGATGGTAAGCTTTATGAATATCGCGAGGTGAATGCTTCCTAACAAACTGTTCAAGCGTGATTCGCAACGCGTGGCATTTTCACTATGCGTTGGTTTTAGTGGTTTTAGTGGTTATGGTGTTATGCGGAGAATTCAGTATTGCGTGCCTAACACCTTAACAAGGCTACATGGTCTCCCTCTTTTGTCAACAATAGCTCCCGCTGACAACAGTGGATCGGACAGCAGCTCTACATTCTGTGTTTAATCGGAATCGTTCCGTCACCTTGATGATATTCGCTTGATGCCAGCCTCATTCGTTAAACAGTATTTATTACTTCCCAATTAAACAGGTTTAGGCATCTCGGTCTGGTCGTATTGTCACCATTTGCTATTGCTTTGACTCGGTGAGTGTTAACCGTTTACATAGTTAATCTTGTACTCTTTTCCTGTTGTTAATAATGCCCATATTATACGAGCGTTTTTTGCTGCTAGGGCGACAGCTGCTCGTTTATAACCTCGGCGTTCAACGAGTAGATTTCACCAAATACTGTTGCGATCGGTTTTCTCTTTACATCGTGCAATAACGGCTCTTGCGCCATGAATAAGTAGAGTGCGAATGTGTTTTTCGCCTCTTTTGCTGATGCGACCAAGATGAACATGACCACCTGTTGAGTATTGTCTTGGAACCAACCCTATCCAAGCGGCAAATTGGCGGCTAGATCCAAATTGTTTGGCGTCATTGACGGTCGCGACAATGGCACTTGCACTGTGTTCACCGACACCTGGAATATCCATGAGGGCTTTGGCTGAAGCCATCTCACGAACTAAAGCAGAGACTCTACGATCATAGTGCAATACTTCTAGGTTAAGGTGTTGAATCTTGTTCGATAGATCTTGAAGTAGCTCTCGAGCGAGTATAGGCAAACCATTTTCTGCATCTTCAAGGACGCTACCAATGGTGTTTTGAGCCGAGTAGCGACCCTGAGGCATCACAATACCAAATTCGGAAAGCAAACCTCTGAGTTGGTTAATAGTCGCCGTTCTTGTTTTAATTAGCCCCTGTCGAATACGGTGTAGGCAAAGCACAGCTTGTTGCTCTTCACTTTTTATAGAGACAAATCGTGTTTTGGGTCTAGATACCGCTTCACAGATGGCCTCTGCGTCATTGGCATCGTTCTTCTCATTTTGTCGATATGGAATAACGAATTTGGACGCCATAATTTTCGGGTTATGACCTAGTTTCAGTAGCTCTCTCGCCCAGTGGTGTGCACCAGAGCACGCCTCCATACCGATGAGGCAGGGCGGTAACTTCGCGAATGTGTCTAAGAGTTTGTTTCTTTTGACAGTTTTGCGTAGGACGCACTTGCCATATGCATCAACGCCGTGAATACTGAACACATTCTTGGCGAGGTCAACGCCAATAGTTTTAATGGTGGACATAGTAACCTCCAGTTCTTCAGCGTGTACTAAGTAAGTATGGCACGCAGAGTGTCAGGTAGAGGGAGTCCATATCATTCGTTAGGTAGCTAAGGAGTTTTAAGTAGAGCATATGAAACCAAGTATAAGTGATGTATTAAAAGCTCTTCAGGATAGTTGGTCTTTAGAAAGCACTGAGGAACCAGAAAACTGGACTCAATCTAATCCAAGTCGTGGGCAATGTGGAATATCTGCGCTAATAATTAACGACTATTTTGGCGGAAAGCTAGTTCTATGGAAGGTATTTTTGGGTGAAGATCAAGTTGGCTTTCATTACTCAAACGAGTTACCCGATGGCACGCTATTTGATTCAACTGGCGATCAATTCTGGGAAAGTGAAGAGCTAAAAGAACCTTCTTCGTTTGAAAGACCAGATAAACTACCAAAAAATGGAGCTGACCGGTATTTGGACTTATCAAATTTGGTTCGTAGTAAATTGGAAAGTTATCGGGTAGGAGCGGAAGTCTCTACCTAACGCGGCGTTATACCGCAATCAATCATCTAACCTTTTCATAGCTTTACGGTAAACATCGCTACGTTCGCGTTTCCCGACTGCTAAGACGGTTACAATGATGACATCGTCTTCAACTTTGTAGACGAGACGGTAGCCCGATTGGCGCAGCTTAATCTTATACATGTTGTCAGATCCAGAGAGTTTTGAAGCCGGAACATGCGGGTTATCTAAGCGCTCGATTAGCTTTTTCTTAAATTGTTGTTGAAGCGTTGAGCCAAGCTTTTTCCACTCTTTGAGTGCACTCTTTTTAAAGTCGAGTTTATAGGTCATCAATATTTACCGAAATGCTCTCTTCAGATTCACGCTCTTTCGCAATAGTTAGTAGTTCAAGGTCTTCGAGTCTATCCATCATCATTTCGTACGCTTCGGCTGGTACGCAATAAAATGCTGGCTCATTTCGGTTCAGTACAGCAACAGGTTCACCGTAAGCACTAGTTGCAACTTTCATAGGGTTAGCTTTCAACTCAGTAATGCTTGCAGCAACATCGGCTAAAATTCTAGTGGTCATGTAATAGGTCTCTTAAGTGGTCTTTGTTTCGGTCATTTTAGCCTCAACCAAGCGGTATAACAAGTTGCTTAAGAGTGATTCGCAACGCGTGGCATTTTTACTATGCGTTGGTTTATGTGTTTAAGGTATTATGCGGAGGCTAAGGTATTGCTTTGCTCACACCTTAGCAAGGCGTTATAGAGACTCAAAAGGAAACTATACATGGAACTAGTAGGAAGGTTATTGGGTTATGAATTTTTTGTACCTTTTTTAGTAACATGCGCGATCTATGGCGTACTCTTTGCCTTGGTATATTTTATTTATAAAACAGTACGTTCATTTATTGTTAAGTCCTATATCTCACATAGCTTGAAGCCAGAAACCAATTATAAAATTCAAAAGATTATTGCTATAACAAAAAGCATCAATGTTCCTGGTGAATTACCGGATAACTACCAATCTTTATGGAATTCAATATACAAGAATAAAAACAACTATGAGAGTATGAAGAGCTCTATTGGTTTTTTTGAATTAGCAATGTGTAACTATAAAAAATCAGATACAGATTCAGCTGACTTACTAGAAATCATCGATTTACTTGATAACTTTAAAGAGCAAGCACTTCGTCAGAGTAAGTATTTTTATGAGACTTGTGAAGCTATAAATATTTCGCTTTCATATGTTTTGGTTTCAAAGCACTTTCTGGTGTCAAGTGATTCGCTATAACAAGCATTGAAGAGTGATTCCCAACGCTTAGCATTTTCAGTTTAAGCTTGGGTTTTGTGTTTACGGCGCATTGGTTTAGGTTAGGTGGTAGCGTCGTTCGCACCTAAATTGGTATTTATACGTTTTGGGGAACTAATGATTCAGAGTATTTATGACGAGATGTGGCAAAGGTTTGAGCTAGCATCAGCTCACAACGATTATGAGCTAGACTCGCATCTATTAGATATTGCTAGTGATACCCGAAGGGGGATTACAGCTTTGGCATATTTAAAGCAGGGTAATCGTTCTGTTCTTGATGAAATCATGAGCTTTCAGAAAGCAGTATGTGAAATAGAACCCAACCAATACTACCATCCGCTTGAAGAACTGCACCTAACCGTTCTGTCGGTAATTTCATGCGTACCAGAGTTTGAACTCAGCGAAATCAATATTCATTCTTATATCGAAATATTTCGTTCAGTCTTGAGTTCAAATCAACAGATAGAAATAAAATATCAAGGTGTTAGTGCGTCCCCCAATTGCATTCTACTGCAAGGTTTTCCAGTCAGTGATTCTTTGGAACAGTTTAGAAATGAACTTAGAACTCAATTAAGCGAAGCGGGGTTAAGGGTAACTTTTGACAGCCGTTATAAGTTGGTTACAGCGCACAGTTCATTAATTCGGTTCAGAGTCCCAATTAGTGATAGTCGGCAGCTTTTTAGGTTGTGTCAGCAGTATCGAAATTATGATTTCGGTAGCATCGTACTGAAAGACTTTGAACTGGTGTTTAACAACTGGTATCAAAACTTGGTAGTAACGAAGTCTTTGGCTAGAGGTTCTTTGTTAGACTAAACGCGCTTATAACAAGTACCTAAGAGTCAGCCTAAACCTCACATCATCAAATATCCAGTGCACGATTTCAAAAAAAACAAACAACTAAATCAGAAACCCCAGCACTTGGCACTTTATGCCAGTCTTGGGTTTGTTGTTTTGTTGAAAGGGCGCCAATAACAGGCGCCCTTTGTGTTAGTTGGCAACACTGTAAGTGTCGTAGTCGCGCAGTAAGAAGAGTGCGACACAAGCTGCGAGCATTGGCCAAGAGGCAAAGAACAGTAGGTTATTGAACGGGTCGATGTACTTAGCGAAAGAGGCGAAAGTAGAGCCCGCATGCAGGACCAAAACTGCGCCGTAGGTGTATTTTTTCCACATGCCAACCACGAATGCGCCTAAAAATCCGAGCTGCGCGACACCCAGCGCCATCATCGCGTTGTCAGAGATGTCGATGCCATAAAAACCAGACAGTACTTTTGTCGCGTGTTCAGGGACAAGGATCTTATCTAAGCCCCAGAACAAGAAGACGATAAAAATGCCGACTCTCAGCAGCAATAGGCTTGTCGCCAATTTGGTTTGAAGTGTCTTTTCCATGATATTCCTTTTGTGCATTCAAGATGCGATGACGTTAAATGTTCATCAAAGGAGACCTATGGCTTTTGTGTTTTCTTTCGGGGTTTTTCAGTGACTTATGTAACAAGGAATGTCTGATTAATCTTTGTTTATATAATATGTCATTTTTTTGATGTGGTATCATTCGTGCAGTTGATTATTAATGGATATATAACGTGAAAAAACACCTACTATTATCGCTTTCGGTTTTAATTTTGGCTGGTTGTGGAGCCCCTCGTTACACAGGGAGCGCGATTCCAGAACCTACGACTGAAGTGGATGTTGTGATTGTTAAAGACGCTGAAACACGTGAAGGTTTTTTAAATACCATGGAAACGTGGCTGCAAGATAACGATTATACCTACACCGTCGTACCAGATAAGTCGAAGCACGATCTTGATAAGCTAACATTGGAGTATGAAGGCCATTGGGGATGGGACTTAGCGTTGTTCTTAAAGCAAGCGGAGATCAATGCTTATCAGAACGGGCAAAGAGTCGGTGAAGTAGAGTTCAAAGTTCCATATACGGCTAACCCGAATAAGTTCGGTAATGCATCTAAGCGTATTGGTTTCATGATGGATACAGTATTTGGTAAGAAAACCGCTGAAGAAGCGACGAAAGCGGCCAATTCATCTGATTCAAAAGCGACGAACTAGTCTAATTGGTTTACTAGTTCATCCCTTTATTCACTTTCTATTTCTCTTTAAGCTCTGCTCGAAGAGACGAAGATGTGAAGCCGTTGCTTTTACCGTTACGGCTTCACATCGTTCATATTAATTAAAGCTCTTGTCTGAAGTGGCACCTTACTCATTTCGTTTGGTATTCAGGGCCTGGTCTTAATTAACTTTGTTAGCTTTGCTTCTTTTCATTTCGAGCCAGCCAGATGAGCGGCAGTATGATCATCGCAGTGCCAATCGCCATTGCAATATCAGGCATTTCACCAAACCAGACCAACCCAACTCCCACCGCACCGAGTAAGCCGCTGTATTCAGCACTGGCGATTTTATTGCTTTCTGCCGATCGGTAAGTGACGACACATATCGCTGCGTAGATGAGGATAAAGCCACTTGAACCTGCGGCAGTGATAAGTGGTGACCAATCCCATTCACGGCCTTCCCAAATGGCGAGTCCAAGTGATGCCGGAACGCCTGCTAAATTGGTTAACAACAAGGTTTGTGCCACGGTTTGGTGCTTCGGGAGTTTACGGATCAATAAGTTATTGCTGGCAATGGTTAACGCTACGATAAGCGCTGCAATGGCCGCCCAATCGATCTCTGTCGGGCGAATGATGACCAGAACGCCCATAAAGCCAAATATTCCAGCAGCAACTGAGTAGCGGCTGAGTTGTTCTTTGAAAAATACCAAGGCTAACGGCAGCATCATCAAAGGTGCGGCGTAGAAAATCGCGTTGGCGGTGGCCAATGGCATAGCATTGATGGCAAACACCATAAAGATCGCACCCAGTAACCATATGTGCGCGCGCAGGGCATGCCATTTCAGCCCATCGGTGAAGCTCTTTTTACTCACGCCAAAACAAAAAGGCAGAAGGATTAACACGGCAGTTAGCTGTCTGAAGAAGACAAATTGAAACACAGCAATGTCTTCGCCCAAGGTTTTAATTAAGGCATCAGAGAAAACCGCAATTAGATTACCGACAATGAGTAAACTCATTGCCATTCCAACAGACATTGAAGGCATGATGAAGCTCCTATCATTGACTGACGCGTGTTCAGTGTGAGTTAAAGATAAAATGAAGAAGTGTGATGGCGTAATCTTAATGCATAAAATCGTTTCATATATAATGATAAAAATTCACTTAGTATGAGCTGAGCTAATAATGAAATTACCACCTTTAAGAGCAATACAATGTTTCGAGTCGGTCGCTCGTTTTAATAGCTTTTCTCAGGCGGCTATAGCGCTTCATGTTACTCAAAGTGCGGTGAGTCATCAGGTTCGCTTGCTGGAGGAATACTTAGGTGAAACCTTGTTTGTGCGTCAGGGAAGGCGTTTATCGCTCACCCCGATAGGAGAGCGTTACTACGAAGAGGTGTCTCATTCATTGCAGAATATCGCGCAAGCCAGCTACCAAATCCGCGAGGGTGAAAGTGGGAAAATTCGGATTGCAATGTACAGTTCTTTGGCCGTTAAATGGTTGGTGCCTCGGCTCGAAAACTTACGCCAACAGCATCCAGAAATCGATTTAACGTTAAGTATGGTGGCCGATGAGCCAGAGTTCTCGGATCAAGTTGCCGACTGCTTTATCACGGCTAATCCGCCAAAGAAAAACTACGTTAGTGACTTCTTATATAAAGAGCAGCTATATCCGTTTTGTAGCCAAAAGGTGTGGCAGAGAATCGAAGATAAACCTTTGCCAGAGGCACTATGGGATCAGCAGTTACTTTCAGTAAATTCAATCTTCAAGGAAGGCGGTGAGGCGAAAGACTGGGCTAAGTGGTGTGAACTCGGTGGTTTCAGCCTGCCAAAGGATGTGAAAATTAGCCCATTCAGCCACATGGTACTGGCCGCAGAGGCCGTGAAGTACCATCAAGGTATCGCGTTCCTGAACGACTACTTTCTTAATGACCAAGATCTTCAACAAAACTTAGTTCGTATCCCAATGCACGATTTACCGACTGGCGACAATATGTACTTTGTCTACAAAAATTCGAGAGCCAAGCAGTTTGAAATCAGAACGTTAGGCCATTGGCTCAAACAGCAATGTTTTGATTATGAGTAAACGGTGAAGCGTAACATTGAAAGAAACCGCTCACTCTCAGATACATGCGTGGTATCTAGATAACACGCATATATTTTAGGGGCGTGAACTACGCTCTTATGTTCGTTGGAAACGCTTCAAGTGTCCTAACTCGATGTAAAAAGATTGTGAGGCAGGCTGCCATCAATGAGTCTGCTTAGACTTGTTCCCATTCTGGCGTTGAGGTGGATGAGAGTTTGTCTTCATTATCTGCAGCCATATGTTGCTGTCTGAGCAAACTTATCGTCAGGCTTATTGGCATCGGCTTATAAAAATAGAAGCCTTGGATATAGTCGACGCCCAGTTTAGACAAGATGTTCACTTGGGATTCGTACTCAACCCCTTCGACGATCACTTGCATACCTAAGGTGCGGGACAACTGAAGCATGGACTCCAGCAAAGGGATACCAAGGCTTGATTCGTCGGAAATATTTTTCACAAACACGCGATCGATTTTGAGAATGCTGAACGGGAATTGTCTCACAAAGTCTAAGCCCGCATAGCCTGTACCAAAATCATCAATCGCGACTCTTACGCCCATATTCGATAGTTTGGTTAGATAGACGCGTGATGTGCGAAGTACTCATTAATTCTAAGGAATGTGCTGAGGTTTCTTGAATATTTTAAGCTCTGTTCCATACTTGTAGATATTCAACATCAAACGTTTAATCACTAGATGAATTCCGATAATAAAAATTCATAACTTCAAGGATGTATATGAACATTACTTCTGTTTTGCCTAACGTGAAGTTATCGGATGTTGTTTTTTATGTGTTAATAATATCCACTATATTACCAGTATGGTTATATGAATTCCCAGCGATGATTGATTTTCCTCAACATATAGCCCAGCTCTCAGCTTTAAAATCGCTCGTTTCTGGTAATGAATTCTATGGTGATTTATATGAAATAAATTGGTTTACTCCTTATATTATAACCAATCTATTTTTGTTGTTTTTTACTTTGATTACATCTCCTGTCATTGCTCTTAAGATAGGTATTACATTTTACTTATTATCCATCCCTCTATTTACTGGACTAATTGCTAAGGAAATAGGAAAACAGAAAGATATTAGGATTTTAACAATACCATTTCTTTATTGTCTTCCATTTAATTGGGGATTTATACCATTTTTAATAGCTGTTGGTTTTAGTGTAATGTGGTTGTACTATTTTATAGTCTGCGATAACAATCCTAACAGTTTAATTAATGTTATTTTTTCATTTTTTATTATTTATTCTCATGCAATAGCATGGGGTCTAATCATGGTGTATATATTTTTCATTTGCTTTAAAGACGGGTTTAACTTATATCTAGCTAAAGGGATTTTAAAGATATCATCCCCTCTAATATTCATTATAATCTGGTTGATTTCATTGAAAAGTAATGCAAGTTTAAATATGGATGAAGAACTTTTTACATACCATTCTGTCATGTATAGATTTTTTAGCTTAATCGGCGCTAATCTCATGGGGAATGATAAATTTTTTGGATTTATTAAATTCTGCATTATCTACTATCTAATAAGAGAGTGTTTTGTCTTTAAGTTGAAAGGAAATATTTATGCTAAATTATCCTGTTTGTCTGTTATTATATTTTTAATTTTACCGAATAGATTGGTGTCAACGGGGTTCTTCTCAGATAGATTATTGATACTGCTACCTGTTTTTTTTGCCCTCTCTATATCTGAAATAAAATCTAAAGGAAAACTTTACTTATTGACGTCTATTGCTGTTGCTCTAAGTGTAATACCAAGAGTTAATCGTGTTATTGAGAGTAACGAAAACTTAAATGTGGTTTATAAGTTTGAAGAGTTTATTGATGAGAGGGCGAGATTAATATTTTTATCCAATAATAATGACTATTCATCAAGTGACTATAAAATTCTTCCTGAGCCATATTTTTTGTGGATCCCTCAGATGTTAGTGGTTAAAAAAGAGTTAGAGATAGACTTCAACTTTGCATACTTTCACCCTGAAATGGTTCGATTTTCTAATGAGGTTGATAACAATGTTAAAAATTTTTCATCCAGAACAAGGTATGATTATCCTGAAGTAAAATGGGAAAATTATACATATTACGACTATGTTTTAATTAGAGACTGTTCATTCTTAGAGAATGAAATATCGAGGGAAATTCCTAAAGGAAGCTTTGTTATCGGTAAGACAATAGGTTGTTGGACTCTTTTAATAAGGAATGTTTAATGCATAGTTACGACGATGTTTTTTATGAATATATAAATATTGGTTCTGTTAAATCGGCAAGAGTTGTCATTCCTTATATTTCCGAATTTATAAATGTTAGCAGCGTGCTTGATGTTGGTTGTGGGCAAGGAGCTTGGCTAAGTATCTGGGAAGACCAAGATGATATTGAAGTTGTTGGCTTGGATGGAGGCTATGTCAATAGTGAAAGGCTGATGATTGATGAGAGAAATTTTTTTTCAATTGATGTTTCTGAAAAATTTGATCTTAATAAGAGGTTTTCACTGTGTCAGTGCCTTGAAGTTGCGGAACATATTAAAGAGGAATATTCGGATACGCTAATTAAAAACTTATGCATACATTCAGATGTTGTATTTTTTTCTGCCGCTTCTTCTGGGCAAGGTGGAGAAAATCATGTGAATGAAAAACCATATTCTTACTGGAAAAATAAGTTCCATAGTAATGGTTATGATATGTTTGATCCGATTAGGCCAAGGTTGGTTAAACATAATGAAGTCGAGGTATGGTATAAAAATAATATATTTATATTTGTAAAGAAGGGAACGAAATACAGTGATATGCTATCCGATTTTAAAGTAGAGTCAGATCATGACATTAAAGATTATGCATCACTAACAAATAGATCTATTAAGTTTGTTATAAGACTCCTTCCGGTTAGAATTATGACATTTATAGCAATTTTAAAAAAACATATATTTGTAATGATTTATAAAATAAAAAGGCATCTAAATGTCTCATATTAATTTAATTGTTGTATTAACCAGTGTGGCTTTTGCATCATTAGGACAGCTATTTCTAAAAATTGGCGCAATAAATATAAATTTTACGAAGTGCTTTCTCAATGTTTGGTTAAGTTGTGGGATAATATGTTATGTTGTTGGCGCTATACTTTGGATTTATGCTTTATCACAAGAAGACCTAATAAAGGTATTTCCTTTTACTGCGCTTACGTTCTTTATAACTTATTTCTTTGGTTACTTTGTTTTAGGCGAAAGTGTCAATAAGTACGATATTTTTGGTTTAATATTAATAATAAGTGGGTTGCTCATTATAGTTAATAACTAGAGGTGAAAGGTTTTGTTGATTCCTAAATTATGTATCGTGATTCCTTGTTATAATGAAGAGGATATATTTAGTTACACATTAAATTGTGTTAGTGATTTAATGTTGGAACTGATTGAATCCCAGATGATTTCTACTTCAAGTTATATCTTATTTGTAGATGATGGAAGTAGAGATAGAACTTGGGAGTTAATACTAGAAGCAAGTAAAGATGATTTCTTGGTGAAAGGAATTAAATTGGCAAGTAACGTCGGGCACCAAAAAGCACTTTTTGCAGGGCTGTCATACATAGATGGTGATATTTCAGTGACCCTAGATGCTGATCTTCAAGATGATATTTACATAATTAGATCTATGTTAGAAAGTTATCGACAAGGTATTGATGTCGTATTCGGTGTGCGAAGCTCTCGAGACTCAGATCGGTGGCTTAAGAAGACCTCTGCAAGATTGTTTTATAAATTTATCTCATTTTTAAGAATTCATCATATTGAAAATCATGCGGACTTTCGTTTGATGTCGCGCAAGGTCACTAGTGCGTTACTGGAACATCGAGAATCTAATCTATATTTACGAGGACTCATTCGTCAGATTGGCTTTAGTTCGAGCGTCGTAAAATACGTAAGAAATGAACGTAGTCTTGGTAAAAGTAAGTATTCATTAAAGAAAATGATCTCTTTAGCACTTGATGCTATAACCTCTCATTCAATTGTACCTTTACGTGTAATTACGTGCCTGGGGCTTGTTATTTCTTTTTTTTCTTTTATTGCAGGCATAAACTCTCTCTATATTAAATTTACAGGTGAAGCTATTGATGGTTGGACATCTTTGATCACTTCTATTTATTTTCTTGGGGGGGTTCAGTTAATGAGTTTAGGTGTGATAGGAGAGTATGTAGGGCGAACCTATATTGAATCAAAAAAAAGACCTGGTTTCTTCATTGATAAAGAAACCGGCTGAGTTTGGATTACATGTTGTTTATTAAGCAAGCGTTTAGGTTTCTTGTGTGATGTTTGGGCTTTATAGTGGAGTCATTAGACTATAACTAATTTTCGTGCTTATGTTGCTGTCTGAGCAAACTTATCGTCAGGCTTATTGGCATCGGTTTATAAAAATAGAAGCCTTGGATATAGTCGACGCCCAGTTTAGACAAGATGTTCACTTGGGATTCGTACTCAACCCCTTCGACGATGACTTGCATACCTAAGGTGCGGGACAACTGAAGCATGGACTCCAGCAAAGGGATACCAAGGCTTGATTCGTCGGATATGTTTTTCACAAACACGCGATCGATTTTGAGAATGCTGAACGGGAATTGTCTCACAAAGTCTAGGCCCGCATAGCCCGTACCAAAATCATCAATCGCAACTCTTACGCCCATATTCGATAGTTTGGTTAGGTTGCCTCTGATTTTGACCATGTCGGCATCAGAACATTCACCATCTTCGGTTACTTCGAAAACCACCTGCTTGAGAATCTCAGGGTGTCTTTTAAAGATGCTGATCACCTTGTTAGAGAAGTTACTATTGGACACAACGTTGCGGCTGATGTTGACGCTGATGTACTTTGATTCGAACACGTCTTGATTGCTTTTCAACGTCACTAATACTTTGCGCAGCACGAAGTAGGTGAGCTCCTCAATCAAGCCTAAGCTTTCTGCCAGAGGAATGAAGATAGCAGGGGATACATTACCTTCAATAGGGTCATTCCACCTGAGCAGCGACTCGCAGCCTACAATTTCAGTTGTGTTTTGGTTGACGATAGGCTGCATGTGAACATGTAAGTGTTTGTTTTTGAGTGCGCTAGACAGTGAGTATTCTAAGCTACGCTGGCTTTGCTTCTTATGTTTGATGGAAAGGATAATAATGGTGGTGATTCCGGCCATCAGAAAGCCAAACCACAAATAGTTCAACAGGAAGTTCCAATAATACTGATAGCCAATGTATGACGTGATGGTCAGCGGGTAAGCGTTCGATTGTATTCGTACTTTGGCAATAGACGGTGCTGTATCAGAAGGGTGAATATCTTTTTTAATCACCTCAACTTTGGCCTGAATTCCGTGCTTGCTCAGGTTTGTTTCTACAATGTCATAGATGAAATGTGGTGGGATCATCAGGCTCACTCCGGCATCTTCTTTGTTCGAGAAAATGAGCATGATGGACTGAACTTGCGTGATGGCCGAGTTGGAATACGACAAGGTTGTTAAGTTCAGGGCGTCATTGAGTCTTTGTCTGATGGTGCTGTACAGGCGAAATGAGACTTCGCCATCGGTGGTCGAGCAGTAAAAACGATCGTCTTTATTGAATACCGCCGCTTCTTTTACCCAATCGGCATCAAAAACGTTTTGGCGAAGTTGCCTAACCATCGAGTCGCAAGTGTGGTCCGGTGTGATGCTTGATAGAAAAAGGTCAAACCTTGATTGAATGCTCTCAAGCCTTGTTTCGACAAGCCTCGATGTGTCTTCCGTTAAATTCTGGTAGTGAGACGGTGTAAAAGGGATAAGCAATGCCATAGAAAAAAAGAAAGAAATGGCAAAGTAGAACGAAGTCTTGGCAAAATGTTGGTACTTGATATCCATAGTTGGAGAAGCGTTACCGGTTTGGGTGAGCATTCAAGTTAATTTATAAATTTAATGATAGCGATGCAAGGCAATGCATAAATAGTGTGAATGTGCGCACGTGTTATTTATTGAAATAGAGTATTTTATCGTCTTACTATAAAAATCAGAACGTTAGATATGCTTCCAAGGTTGAGTGTGTCGTTTTTTTGTTCAGTACTTTTGCGTTTTTTGATGAAGCGGATTGTTGCCGGTTTTTTATCATCAAATTGAAAACTGTAATTTTTGAAATAATGCGAGTGAGTGGATTTGAGCGTAATGATAAAAAATATGATTTGGATGTTGCTGCGTGTTTTGATCGCCTATTTGTTGATAGGTCCTACTTACGCGATCCTTATTTTGTCTAATACAGCAACACCTGTCTTTTTAGATACTAAGGTTGAGGTTTTAGCCTGGATCTCTTGTTTCCTTCTTGTGATTGGTTATGTACTGATTAGATTTTCTAAAACGAGGTACATGGGAAAATTATTATCGCTTAGTGTATTGGGGGCGGTAGTGTTAATCATGTATGTCGATGAGCGTTATCGGATTTTTGGAGTCAGCGTTAACGCTTGGAGCTTATTTTTAGCCGTTCTATATTTGACTATGCTTTTGTATTTCATTTTTCCAGTTAAGCAATTTAAGCCTTTACTGAGCTTAGTTCCTGTCGCTGGGGTATCTTGGTTTTTAGTTTGGACTTTCGTGGGTCCAATAAGCTTACCGTATGAGTTGATTAGCAATAAAACAACAATTTCAATAGCGAACTATCAAAAGGTAATCGACTTGCTACCTGAGTTGTACCTAGATGGTTTCCAGTCAGGTTTATTTTCCATGCTTCTTGTTCTGTGGTTATATGCTTTCATAATCTTGTGTCATAACCCTAAACGCAGTTATCAACAATTGGCGTCTCATGTCGTTAAGATTCGTAACGCTTGGTATTAATAGGGCGCATACACGTGCTTTTGAATTAGGGGAACAATAATGAAAAAGGTTTTAACGGTCGTGTTATTAACGTGTTTACCTTTGCTAGCATCAGCATCCGATGATGCTATCGATTGCGAGAATGCTATGAACACGCTAGAGATCAATCAGTGTGCGGCAATTGAGTTGGAATCTGCACAAGCGGAACTGGATAAATACCTTGCAGCCAGCTTTGAGCACAATGCTTATGATGCTGAGCTGGTAGCGTCAATTAAGAAAGCTCAGGAGAGCTGGCAGGCGTACATGACAGCACACTGCGACTCTGTTTACACCCAATGGCGTGATGGTTCCATTCGAGGGATTATGGCGCTTTCCTGCAAGACGACGTTAACCAAGCAGCGTACGCATGAAGTGTGGGCAAATTTCTTAACCTACATGGACAGCACTCCACCAGTTTTGCCAGAGCCTAAATTAGCGCCGTAGGCAGATTTGAAATGCGTACAGGACTGTGCTCCTGCTTCAACCTTTGGCGTGCTAATAAGAAAGCGATAGGGGATTGTCTTACTCTGTCGTTCTTAGTTCTTAGTTCTTAGTCTCTAGTTTGAAGTATTAAAGCTTGAAGCGTTACAGTTTGAAGTATTACCTAGCAAGGATTCTATTTTGAATAATGTCAGCATCACCCTTATTCAGCTTGAGGTTGAATACAAAAACAAACAAAAGAACATTGAGTCGGTCTCTGATCTTTTAGAAGCGGAATCGACAGTCGGGGATATCACTCTGTTGCCTGAATTGTTCACTACTGGATATATTTTTAACGATGCTGAAGAAATTCATGAACTGGCTGAAGATTTCAACGACAGCAGTACTATTGATTCGTTAACTCAGATGGCAGCGAAGCATCACACCTTGATTGTTGCGGGTATTGCCGAGAAAGATAGCGGCCAATATTACAATAGCGTCGTGGTGGTTGATGGTTCAGGTTTACTTCATAAATACAGAAAAGTCAGTCAAACCAAATTCGACAAACAGTATTTTTCACGTGGGTGTGAGCTCCTTACGTTTGAGCTCAAGGGCTTAAAGTTTGGTGTTGCGATTTGCTTTGATATTTGGTTCCCGGAGATCATGAGAGCGTATCAGTCGGTCGACGTTATTCTCCATCCCGCGAATTTTGGTGGTCATCATAGCTTTGCTATTGCTCAAGCGAGAGCTTTAGAAGAGGGGTGTCATGTCGTGACGTGTAATCGCGTTGGGCAGGATGTGGTTGATGCGTTTACCGCGACTTATTGTGGTAGCAGTAGAACCTATTCACCAAAGGGAGACTTAATGCTTCAGCTCAACGACAAGCAATCTGTAGAAACTGTGAGTATTCAAGATCTCTCGATTGCGCCGCAATACAATGGTATTGATGTCGAAGATGAGATCCAGCAAATAACCGCCCTGTTAAACCGTTCAACCATTAGACCGTTAGACCGTTAAATCGTTAGAACAAAGACTAGAGCGACATAAGATCGAAAAGCGCAAAGTGATTAAACCTTGCGCTTTGGTTTGAGAGTGAATTTTTTTAAGTTTTATCATTCATTTGAGTCTGGCGCTCAATCGAATTAACCGCTTTCATCCGCTGAGCTTGATGTATGTTGACCGTCAGTCGATTGAGCAGCTTTTGCAGCAGTTCAATATCAGGCAGTTGCTGATCTTTTGCCTGCACTTCTAGCTCTAATGCCTGCTTAGAAAGCATGTTGAGACCTAAGTTTAGCGACATACCTTTAATGGAGTGCAAGGTGCGACATAGTGGCTCTAACTCCTTCGATAAATAGTATTCGATGACTCGATCAACAGATTGTTCGAACTCAATAATGGTCGAATCGATAAGTAAGCTGAATCCTTCCGTGTCGTCTTTAAGTATGCGTATCACTTCTGACTGACTTATCTCTTCTTCTGTTAATCTCAGTGTTTCAATTGGCTTGCGATGAAGTTCGACGATGTTTTCGATGTCACTCGAGCCTTCGGTTTTTATTTGCTTAGGTAATCGATTCGAAAATTGTTGCAGGGCGTCGAAAAAGCTCTCTTGTTGCAGAGGTTTAGTCAGAATATGGTCGACACCGGCTTGAATGAAGTTGTCATGAGCTTCACGGAAAACATCAGCCGTGTAGGCGAATATCAAGGTGTCGAGTTTTAGTTTCTCGCGGATGTACTGAGTGGTCTCGATCCCGTTCATTTCCGGCATGTGATTGTCCATCAAGATCAGGTCGTATTGATTGATTTTGAGGCGTTCAATTGCCAATTTACCATTCTCCGAAAGATCAACATGATGGCCGAGCTTTTCACAGAAGCCTTGTGCCACGATCGCATTAATACGATTGTCTTCCACCAATAAAATACGCAATGAATCACAAGTCAGGTTTTCTGTATTGATTACTGGTGTGACGATATCCCCTGTTTTTCCTTCTTGCCAAGCGATAGGTAGAGAAACTTGGAATTTTGTACCAAGCCCGACAGCGCTCGTCAGTGTTATTTCACCATTCATCAAGTTGACTAGATTCTTAACGATCGCGAGGCCAAGCCCCGTCCCGCCAAACTTTCTTGTGGTTGAAGTGTCAGCTTGTTCAAACGAATTAAAAATTTGCTCGTGTTTGTCCTTTGGAATGCCAATACCCGTGTCTGTTACCGTGAGAATAAGTTGGTTGTTTGGTCTGTTGAGATCCGCTTGAATGGACACGTGACCTTCTTTGGTAAATTTGGTCGCATTACCGCCCAAGTTGAACATGATCTGACGTAATCTTGCACAGTCTCCGATCAGCTGGATGCTTGTTGGTATATTATTTTCGATTAACAGGCGAATGCCTTTTTCATCGGCCAAAGGTTTAAGCGCGCTACGTACAGGTTGTATTACTTGGACAAAATTAAAGGGTGCAAAGTCTAACTCAAGCTTATTTTCTTCCACTTTCGAGAAATCTAATATGTCGTTGAGTATCGTCATTAAATGATGGCCAGAATCGAGAATGAGATCGATGTTCTCTTTTGTTTCCGGCTCTTGGGTTTGGCTGGCAATGATCTGGGAGATACCAAGTACTCCATTCATTGGCGTTCGAATCTCGTGGCTCATGGTCGACAGAAACTCGCTCTTAGCCTTTACCGCCGCTTCTGCTTTAGTTCTTTCTTCGACTAACTCCTGATTTTTCTCTCGCATTTCGCTGTCATTTTTTACGAGGTTTGTTGTCATTTTTTGAAAGCTTTGTGTGAGGAGAGCCACTTCGTCTTGGCTGTCGTTCTTTGAACCAAGTTCGAGAGTCGCAGCGCCTTGTTTCAAATGGCCAGCGGCAACTTGGTTCGCTGCTTGAAGTAGAGTGTGTAATCTTCGTTTAATTCGCTTGGACGACCACGTAGCGACAAGGAGTGAGATAAACACCGAAAACAGTGTTCCCAGAATGAGTACATAACTGGTTTGATTGGCTGAGCTTTCGGACTTGGCGACTCTGACACTGATAAGTTGTTGTTCAATTTCAATAAATTGAGCAATCTCTTGACGGATCTCATCAATCAGTCTTTTTCCGGTTCGCTGCTGAGTGAGATAGACAACACTTTGCATTTCAGCTTCACCTCTGTTCACGAGGTTGCGCTGCATGATCTCTTTCTCTCCTGATTTTTCTAGCCATGTGTTGTGGATAGCATCAATTCGATTAAGGCGTTCAACTTGAGGTGGGTTGTCACTCACTTGAGTCGCAAGGGTTTGAATTTTTTGAGGCCATACATCAAGTGCTAAGTAGTAGGGTTCTAAAAAAGCGAGGTCACCGGAGATCAGATAGCCACGCTGAGCCGTTTCCATGTCTACTGTTAGGCTGAGAAGTTCTTGAGCCCGAGCGATGGCTTTGTGTGTATGAACGACCCAATTATTGTCTTTCACAATATTTCGGGTGTTGTCGTGAACAGAAAAAGCAACGATAAGCATCAAAGCGATAGGAATAAAAAAGCTAACCAATAGCTTCTTCTGTAGGGATATGTTGTCAAACCAACCCGCGATCATAAAACAGCGCTCTCCATGTCGATGTCATTTCATTGTTAGTGTAGATGATAATCAGTAGCTAAGTGCGTAAATAGTTGCTAAGCGCACAAATGCATAGGTTGGGGGTGTAAGTCCTGCATATAAAGGGTATTTATGGAGCAACTAAAAGTCGTAATTATGTACCAAAGACAAAAAAGCTAGCCCGAATAAGCTAGCTTTCAACTGTATCATGGGCAGGTTGAGCCCTAAATCGCTTTTACGCTGCTTCGCTCTACAAGAGTCGGTTCTAGTTCAACGACTTGCGGGTAGGCGTCTGGCGTTTGTAGTCGGCTTAACAGGGTATCGACCGCCGCTTTACCTAAACGGTGCTTTGGCTGGTGGATTGTGCTTAAAGCGGGTGTCATGTACTTAGATAAGTGGATGTCATCGTAGCCAATGATAGACAGGTCATTTGGAATCAATGTGCCATCTTGAGCTGCCGCATGAATCACACCCATCGCCATCATGTCGTTACTAACGAACAAGGCCGAAGGCATTTGACCACGGGCTTTTAATGTTTGGTAAGAATCAAAGCCACCATCACATTCGAAGTTTGATTCAACAATCCACTTAGGGTTGATCTCTAAATTCGCTTCTTCCATTGCTTGTTTATAGCCTTGATAACGAGAAGAGGCTTGGTTGCGATGTAGTGGGCCAGTAATACAGCCAATATCCGAGTGACCATTATCGATCAGGTGTTTGGTTGCCATGTAGCCACCTTGATGCGAGTTGTCTTGGATTTTATCACTTGCGAACAGCATTGGACCCCAGTCCATTACCACGACAGGTAACTCTGGGTAGCGCTCGAACACATCGATATGTTGACCTTCAAGCGTTGAACACATCAGCATCAAGCCATCGACGCGCTTTTGTAGCAAGGTATCGATAGAGGATTTCATGCGTTCGCTGTCGCCTTCGGTGTTACACAAGATAAGGTTGTAACCTTTCTCGTAGCAACGACGCTCAACACCTTTTACTACCTCACCAAAGAATGGGTTGGTAGAGGTGGTAACCAGCATGCCCAAGGTTTTGGTTTGCTTCATTTTTAAGCTGCGAGCCAATGCAGACGGCGCGTAGTTGAGTTCTTTGGCCGCACTGTTAACACGCTCAGCAATCTCTTCACTGACAAAACGTGATTTGTTCATCACATGGCTCACGGTAGACGTTGAAACTTTTGCAACCCGAGCGATGTCTTTCATTGTTGCCATATAAAATCCTTGTGGGAATCACTTTTCCACGTTGGGCGATATTCTGCCTGAAAACAGGGGCTTATGCTTGTTATTTGTTGTTACCGATTAACAGTCAAAATCAAGCTAAGCAGACAGTTGCTCTGCCAAAAACGCATCGGTTTCAGCACGGCTTGGAATCGACGTTTGAGCGCCAAAGCGAGTCACTGAAATGGCAGCGGCAGCGTGAGCAAACTTAATCGCGCGTTCTAATGGCATGTCTTCAAGCAAGCCTGTGACTAATGCGCCATTGAAAGTATCACCAGCGGCGGTTGTATCCGTTGCTTCAACGCGGAAGCCTGCGATTAATTCACCTTCGCTAGCTTCATTACCTTGACCACGATGACTCACCCACACGCCTTTCGCGCCTAGCGTGATCATTACCGTTTCGATGCCTTTAGCATGCAGAGCCAAAGCTGCCTGATGAGCAGATGCGTTGTCCGTCACGGTAATGCCCGTCAGCACTTCTGCTTCGGTTTCGTTGGGTGTGATCACATCAACACAAGCAAGCAGTGAATCCGATAATGGACGAGCAGGTGCCGGGTTAAGAATCACTTGCGTGCCGCTCTCTTTTGCTACTTTTGCTGCGTATTCAATGCCTTCAATTGGCGTTTCAAGCTGAGTCAGTAGGTATTTAGCGCCGCGAATCTTCTCTAGATACGGTTCGATTTGGTCGCAAGTCAGCTTGTTGTTGGCTTCCGCAGAAAGACAAATGCTGTTTTCGCCCGTTGCTGATACTTGGATCATCGCGATGCCCGTCGGTGTGTTTTCTGCAACGATCACACCGTCGATGTTGATGCCATCTTTGGCAAAGTCTTGACGGATATTGATGCCAAATGGGTCGTCACCAACACAGGCGATAAAGCCAATGTCTGCGTTTAATCTTGCTGCTGCTACGGCTTGGTTTGCGCCTTTTCCGCCAGGGATGACCTGATAGTTACCGCCAATCAAGGTTTCACCCGGACGAGGGAACGAAGGAACTTGCAGTACGTGGTCAGCGTTAACGCTACCTAAAACAATCAGTTGAGTCATGATACGAGCCTTATGATATATCGTATTTGAAAATGCATGGGTCTTTCTCATGGTGTTGACTGCGCTCTCGTTTGTAAGCGGCATGAGAAACAGCGATGCACTGTCGGAGTTTTGCTTTTTGTCTTGAGCCAATGAGCTAAGCAAAGCAGGGGATAGGGGACCCCTGCTTTATATCGTGTTATCTAGTAACGATTACTTAGCGATGATTTTTAGAGGTACTGGTACGTACTCGTCTACTGTTTCACCTTTCAGTACTTTGTCTGCCATTTCAACACCTAAAGAACCTATTAGGTCAGGTTGTTGTGCAACCGTTGCGCCAAGTAGGCCACGGTTAACAGCAGCGATGCCGTCTTCAGTGCCATCAAAGCCAACGATCATTACGTCTTTACCTGAAGCTTGAACTGCGCGAAGTGCACCTAGTGCCATTTCATCGTTTTGAGCGAATACCGCTTGTACGTCTGGGTTAGCTGCAAGCAAGTTTTCCATTACGTTCAGACCTTTAGTACGGTCGAAATCAGCAGGTTGGCTTGCAAGAAGCTCAAGGTCGCTGCCGTTTACTGCGTTCATGAAGCCTTCACCACGTTCACGAGCAGCAGAAGTACCAGCAATACCTTCAAGTTGTATTACTTTTGCTTTCTCGCCTACTTTTTCCATGATGAAGTGACCTGCCATTTCGCCGCCGATTACGTTATCAGAAGCAATGTGGCTCACTACGTCACCACGGCTCGCGCCACGGTCTAGCGTTAGTACAGGGATGTTTGAACGGTTAGCAATACGAATAGCGTTAGATACTGCATCTGAATCTGTAGGGTTAATCAGGATTGCCTTAACACCACGAATGGTTAGATCTTCAATGTTCGAAAGCTCTTTGCTTGGGTCGTTTTGAGAATCAAGAACGATAAGCTTGTAGCCTAGCTCTTCAGCTTTCGCTTCTGCGCCATCTTTCATGGTTACGAAGAATGGGTTGTTCAATGTAGACAGAACGATTGCCATTGTATCTTGCGCCTGTGCAGACACAGATACCGTTGTAGAAAGAAGAGCAGCAGAAATAAGAGTCGCTAATTTTTTCATGGTGTAAGTCCTTTGTGTAGGGTGAGCTAGGAGGTGAGTCCTAGCTCGTAGTTACATTATTTATAGATTCTAATATTTTAAGGTAAAACAAACTGTTACTTTTATTAAACTAGAGTGTTACTTGTATTAACCTAGAGTGTGAATAGGTTTTATTTGTTTTTGTTGTCGACCAATACCGCCAGAAGAATAACCACTGCTTTTGCAATCATCTGGTAGTAAGAAGATACGTCTAATAGGTTTAGGGCGTTGTTTAGGAAGCCGATAATCAGAGCACCAATCAATGTGCCCATGATGCGGCCACGACCGCCGGCTAAGCTTGTTCCACCCAATACTACTGCGGCGATGGCGTCTAGCTCATAACCCATACCTGCGGTAGGCTGAGCTGATGACAAACGAGATGCCACGATGATGCCTGCAACCGCTGCTAACAGACCACAGATTGCGTAAACGCCGATTTTTACTTTGTCTACGTCGATGCCAGACAGGCGAGTTGCTGATTCGTTGCCACCCAGTGCGTAAACGTAGCGACCAAAACGTGTGTGGTTAAGTAGGTACCATACTGCAGCGAATACCACGGCCATGATCCATACTGGAACTGGGATGCCCATTGCGTAGCCTGTACCGAACCAAGCGAACGCGTCTGCTGTGTCAGTAAAGCCAGTCGAGATAGGACGACCATCTGTGTAAACCATGGTTACGCCGCGCAATAGAGTCATTGTTACAAGCGTTGCAATGAAGGCTTGAACCTTACCCTTGGCGATAATCACGCCACTGATCGCACCCAATGCTGCGCCTGCTACTAGAGCGGTTGGCACTGCGATCATCACTGGGATTTCCATGCCAATCATGCTGGCTGCGAAAGCACCACAAAGTGCAAGTACAGAACCAACACTCAAGTCGATACCCGCGGTTAAGATAACCAGTGTCATACCTACTGCGATAATGGCGTTAATCGAAGTTTGGCGCAGGATATTGAGGATGTTATCGACGGTGAAAAAGTTTGGGTTTAAGAAAGAAACGACAACAATCAGGAAGATCAAAGCAATCAATGACTTTTGATCAATCAGCCACTCTTTGCTGATTAACGGCTTTTTCTTTGGAGCTTCAGTTGTTTTGCTCATGGTTTTAGTACTCATGCTGCGTCCTCGTTGATCTTTTTACCGACCGCACACGCCAGTAATAATTCTTGGTTTGCTTCTTTAGCATCAAATTCACCGCTTACACGGCCTTCATGCATCACCATGATGCGGTCACTCATTCCTAACACTTCTGGCATTTCAGACGAGACCAAAATGATGCTCATGCCGTCGGCTTTAAATTTATTAATGAGTTGGTAAATCTCTTTCTTCGCACCGACATCGACACCACGAGTGGGTTCATCAAGAATCAGTACTTTTGGTTTGGTCATCAAGCCTTTAGCAATTGCGACTTTCTGTTGATTACCGCCAGAAAGGTTGCCAATTATTTGTTCGCGAGTCGGGGTTTTGATGTTGAACAGCTTGATGAAGTCATCAACTGCAATCACTTCATCTTTATGTTGGATTTGACCTTTCTTAGTCAGCAGATCCAGTGCACATAACGACATGTTTTCTTTCACTGAAAGTCCTAGCACAAGGCCATCGCCTTTACGGTCTTCAGAGATGTAAGCAATGCCATTGGCCAAGCCATCTTTCGGGCTTACAGGGTTGATGGTTTTGTTTTCTAGGTTGATGACGCCGCGCTCACTTGGAAGGGCACCGTAAATCACTTTCATCAGTTCAGTTCGGCCAGCACCCATAAGACCAGATACACCCAGGATTTCGCCGCGCTTCAGAGTAAAGCTCACGTCATGGACACCAGAACCCGTTAGGCCAATCACTTCAAGACAGGTTTCACCGTGGCTCTGGCCGATACGTGGATATTGCTCGTCCAACTTACGGCCAACCATCATTTCGATTAGGCCATCTTCGTCGGTGTCTTTTACTTCACACTGACCAATAAACTTACCGTCACGAAGCACGGTGATGTCATCGCAAATTTCGAAGATCTCTTTCAAACGGTGAGAGATGTAAACAATGCCGCAGCCTTCAGAACGTAGCTCGTTAATCACCTTAAATAGCGACTCAGTTTCGGTATCAGTGAGCGCATCGGTTGGTTCATCCATGATGATGACCTTAGATTCAAACGATAGGGCTTTTGCGATCTCTACCATTTGTTGCTCACCAAGGCTCAACTGACCTAAAGGTGTTTTTGAACTGTGTTTCACGTTAAGGCGTTTAAGTAGCTTGTCGGCTTCTTGGTACATCTCGTTCCACAAGATGCGACCCATGGTTCCCGTGATTTCACGACCTAAGAAGATGTTCTCGGCGATGGTTAACTCAGGAATTAGGTTCAGTTCTTGGTGAATGATACTAATGCCTGCTTGTTGAGAGTCACGCGGTCCTTTAAATGCAGCTGGTTTTCCTTGGTAAGCGATAGTGCCGCTGTCCAAGTGGTAGATACCCGTAAGCACTTTCATAAGCGTGGATTTACCTGCACCGTTTTCACCCATTAACGCCATTACGCGTCCTGGATAAACGTTGAGGCTTGCCTTATCCAGTGCTTTCACACCAGGGAAGGCTTTCTCAATTGAGCTAAGTTCTAAAATGGCTTGAGTCATGTCGGTTCCTTTACTCGGGGCCAGTTGTATTTGGTTGTGTCTATCTTTTTTCAGCAATGACGCTGGACTGTCTTTGCGTTTCGCTTGAGCTAAAACGTTACGCCAGCTTGGAAAATAACATTTGCGTATGGTGTGCACTCACCAGTGCGAATCACCGCGCGGCTTTCATGCGTACGCTCTTTGAATTCTTCATGAGTGATGTAAGTAATCGAAAGCGGTTTGCCGCAACGCGCTTCTTCTGTCTTGATCAAATCAATCAGCGCAGCGTGATGGTCTGGGCTTACTTTCGCAAACTCTTCTGCGATGACAACGCCTTCAATTTGAGATTCATCCAGCATGGTTTTTACTGTCTGCTGAAAACTTGGAACACCGTGAGTCAAAGCAAGGTCTATGCGAGTCACATGATCCGGAATCGGCAACCCTGCATCACAAATCGTGATTTCATCTGTATGGCCAAGAGTCGCCACTAGGTAAGAGAGCTCAGAGTTTATTAGGGTACTTTTTTTCATATCACGACCTATCGAAAAATAACGTTTAATGGGTTGAGAACAACTCAAGAAAAAGCCATCGAAACGTTTCGATAGTGATAATAGTGTGTGATTTATCATTTGCACGTTTGATTGTTTTAGAGTGTGATAACGATCATCGAAACGTTTCGATGGGGCGTTTTTTGGTGATCGCAATCACTTTCATCGGCAATTAAGAAGGTAAGGCAACGTAACGTTAACTTAAGGCAAAGGGAGCTAAAGTTTATTCACCGGAACATTTTGAACAGATTCTATAGGGGAGGTTTTAAGGGGTGTTTCTATTGCTACATATCCAGCTTCATTGGTATTGGGTATGACGAACAACGTATAGCCATATCGAGGAATCGTAACAATTTTGATGTTAGATGCTCTCAAGCGAACAAAAACATTCCTTAAGCAATAAATGACATTGGTTAGTGCTTGTGTCGGCACCGTTTCGTTTCCCCAACATGCGTTCACGATGTCTTTTCTAGGGATGGGTTGTCCGGCGCTTTTCGACAGTAGACAAAGCACGGAAAACAAGTGGTGACGTAAATAGATCTTGTTCCCCTGTTTGTTCGTGATGTTTCGAGTATCTACATTAAGAGTTAGGTCGCCAAAGTGGATTTCGTTATTCATTGTTTTTCGATCTTTCTCATTCTTCATTGTGGAGGAGTGGGTTGGGATAGCAGATAAAGCGCGCGGATTATGCAAAATAACGTCACTGTTGAAAGTAAGCATGCGTAAGTCTGCACGAATAAAATCTAAAAATGGGATGGTTTGAAAATTGCTGGGAGGTTTTTTTAAGAAATAGATAGATTTTATTTGTCTATTATTCAGATGGTTATTTAGCTATAACTGATTATGTTGTATGAGATTACAAAGTGATTATATATTTATTTATTTTTTTGTTTTCTGTGAGATTAACCTGCTTGCCAATTCGACGGGGTGTCGGATAACTCTAACAAGATTGTGCAGCACAGGAAGGCGTAACAATCTTGATTTGCATTAAGTAAGGTCAAGCCGTAATGAACAAAAAATTTCTTCTAAGCATCGCAATGATGTCAGTATTTTCAGCAAACAACGTAATGGCAGCGGACAGCGGTTTCTACCTAGGTGGTGCAATCGGTACGTCTGGTGTGGATGACGGTGGCATGTTTGATTCTGTAAATGTACCCGTTAGCTTTGAAGCAGAAGACAACACATATCGTTTGATTGCAGGTTACAAATTTAATCGCATCGTTGCGATTGAAGCGCAATACACGGACTTTGGTGATGTTGTTGCTAAATCACCAGGTCGTAATGATGGTTTCACTTGGACACCTCAAATCTTTTCAGTAACGGCTAATCTTGGTTACACGTTTGATAATGGCGTTCGTCCGTTTGGTACTATCGGTTTATCGACTATTGATCTAGACATGAAGCTTGCAGACGGCTCTCGCCCTTCAGAAAGTGGTTTTGATGATACGGGAGACGGCATCCGTATGGGTGTTGGTGTTGAATACACACCACCTACAATGTCTTCGTTGAGCTTTCGCCTAGCGTACGAAGCCGATGCTTTTGACATCGAAGATAACGACAACGGACACAAGACAGAAGAAACCGTTGTTCTGGACTCTTTTTACTTAGGCGCAATGTACACATTCTAAGTTTAACACCTTGCTAAACGGTAAATCGGTTCTAAATGGGGCGTCGGTTGGCTCAACCCGTTTGGCTAAAGTGGAAAGCCGCAGTTTTTGACTGCGGTTTTTTTCTGTCTGTTACAGCTTGCGTTTGTACATGTTCGGATTAGGTAAGACGCCTGTTTAAAAGCGAACCTGAATCAGGCAGTTAAGCTTCACGAATATGAGCGGTTACAGCAACGATGGCATGGTCAGTACTGAATTGATCGTGTTCAAAACTAGGATTGATGAGGTGATGATCGACCACGGTGTAATCAGACAATTCCATCAAACTTGAAGAGTTCTGACAATCGAATTCGTTCGACATCAAAATGTAATCCAGTACAGACCCAGAAGCTCCGTAGTAATGGGTTGGTTTACGCTGTTCAAGCAAGTCTTCTTCATGCAATTGATGATAGAGATCCCAGCTGTCTTTTAAGCAGAAGTGCGATAACCAATGTCTACTCGCTTCATCTCGGTTCAACGAATAGCTCAACAGTCCTTTGAACTCATCGTGAAACAGTGGTTTGTTAAAGTCACCCATTAACACAACTGGCTGATCGGTTTGATAGCGCTGATTGGTGATGTATTGATGCAGCATCTGAGCTTCTAGACCGCGCTGCACACTCGATAGCCAAGAACCAAGTTGTTCTTGATGAAGCTTAACCAGCGTGTCACTTTGCGGCTTTTTATCTGCTGAGCGGCTACAGGATTTTAGCGGTTCAGTTTTGGGTTCGGTTGGACGTTGCGATTTGAAGTGCACCACATAACAATCAGTCGAGCCCAAATGGGGTAAGGTAATTGTGGCGTGTACTGGCGTTCGGTTGAATGAGAAACTGTCACTAAGATTGAAGGCTGAAAGCAACTCTAAATCGGGTTTAACCGGCTGCACTTTTTTAATCGGGTAGCGAGAGGCGATACCCACGACAGGCGAGGTATACAGGTAATCATCTTCAACATGCGCGCTATCGACGACAGCAAAGTACGGGTAACCAAGCTCTTTCATCAATTGCTCTAAAGAATGCGAGCTAAATATCTCCTGAAAGCCAATCACATCGCAATCTAATGATTTAATCGCTTCAGCCATCCAATGTTGCTTCTTCTGCCATTCTTCGAAGCTGTAGATGTTCTCAAAATCATAATAAGCATTCGGTGGCTCGAGGTAGTTCAAAAGGTTGAACGTTGCGAATGTTATTTGGTTTGGTTTGTTCAAGGTTGAATCCTATTGAAATCACTCTTTTAAGGATATCTAAAATACTGAGATATTGTTCGGATTTAGTTAGTTATTTTCATTTGATCTAGCGAAGGTTGTCGCTTTCTGCTCAGATTCTCTCAATTCGATGCTCTTTAGGTGTCGAGTTTAATTTTATATACGATCAATCGATCGTTTTTTTATGGTTTCACAATGAAAAAATATACTTCTCTCGCTCTTGTGTTGTTGAGCGTTTTCTTTTCTACGTCATCGTTGAGTCATTCCTTAGAACCTCAATCTATTGAGCAAATTGAATCTCGTGTATCGGCACGCATTGGTATTGCTGTTTATGATTCTGCAACTAAGCAAACATGGAGTTATAAGGGCGACGAACGCTTTCCGATGATGAGTACCTTTAAAACCCTAGCTTGTGCAAATCTTCTCTATGACTTTGAAAATGAAGGGTTAGATTTAGAATCTAAGGTTGGGGTTAAATCTGATGAGCTTATTGCTTGGTCTCCGATGACTAAAGCGTTTGTCGGTAAAGAAATCTCACTCACAGGTGCATGTGCTGCAACCATGGAAATGAGCGACAACACGGCCGCTAATATAGTGTTAGCTGGTATTGATGGGCCTAACGGGTTAACAGAGTTTTTGCGTTCAATCGGAGACCGCGAAACGCGTCTTGACCATATCGAACCCGATTTGAATCATGCTCGTCCGGGCGATGAGCGTGACACCACGACACCAAACACTATGGTAAAAACGTTAAACGAATTGGTGTATGGCAACGTGCTATCAGAAGAATCTAAAGCTCAGCTAAAGACTTGGATGATGGATAATAAAGTCTCCGATGGGATGATCCGTTCTATTCTGCCGGATGGTTGGAATATTGCCGATAGGTCTGGAGCGGGCGCTTATGGCTCACGTGCTATCACGGCTATCGTGTGGAGTGAAACTCGCGCTCCGTTAATCATCAGTATCTCTCTTACAGAAACCGAGTTAACCATTCAAGAGCGTGACACTGTGATAAATGAAATTGGTCAACTCATCTTTGATGCGTATCGCGTACAGTAGTTAATACCACGTTCAATAGTTAATACCCACTTCACTATACTTCGCGCTAGTCACTGGTCCAGCTTCGGTGCTAGCGTGTTTTATTCTTTAGACTGAACCGAGCAATTTGTAAATAAACCGTCAGAGATGGAGTGCTGATGGTTTTATTAGTTATTACATGATGTTAGATTTGAACCTATACTTGATTTAACGGCATGCATTCAAAGCCGATTAATTAACTTGAATATCGAATTCATGACATTTGAAGGGAGAGTCAAATGGGAACAGTTTTTCGACGCAAAGCCTCGCAGCGCACTCAGTTTTTCAGGTCTAATTTAAAGTCCTGTGCAATCATGTTGCCGCTTATTGCTTTACAACCCTCCGTTACTTACGCTTCTGAAACCCAATCAACTCCTGCTGTCACCGTTATTGAAACCACACAACTGGTTGGTTTTGGTGAAGCAAAATATCCAGCCGATTTTACTCACTTCGATTACGTTAATCCTGATGCGCCAAAGCAGGGCAAAGTGACCTATGGCAGCATAGGTACCTACGATAGCTTTAATCGATTCGGTTCCCGCGGCGTTGCTGCAAGTTACACCGGAGAGATTTACGATACCTTGATGTTTTCTCCGAGTGACGAGATTGATGCGTACTATCCATTGATCGCTTCAAAGGTTCGCTACGCCAGTGATTTCACGTGGATGGAAATCGACATCAACCCAAATGCTAAATTCCAAGATGGCGAGCCAATCACCGCGCATGATGTTGCCTTCACTTTTGACAAGTTCTCAACCGAGGGCGTGCCTCAATATCGTGTGTATTACAAAGAGATTAAGTCAGTAAAAGCGGTCTCTGATTTGGTTGTTCGTATTGAAATGAACAGTCCAAACCGCGAAAAACTGTTCAGCTTCGCGCAAAGCACTCGTGTATTGCCGAAACATTTCTGGAAAGACAGAAAGCTGTCTGAGCCTCTAAGTGAGCCACCAGTCGGTAGTGGTCCCTATAAGATCATCAGCTACAAATCAGGCCAAAGTGTTACCTATGGTCTAGATGAAAATTACTGGGCAGCAGACTTACCAGCTAACGTTGGCCGTAATAACTTCAAGCAGGTGCAATACGATTACTACCGTGACGACACGGTAATGCTGGAAGCCTTCAAAGCAGGGGAGTTCGATCTTCGAACCGAGAACTCGGCTAAGTTCTGGGCCAACTCTTATACGGGCGCGAACTTCGATAAAGGCTACATCATTAAAGAAGAGATCAACCACGAGAAGCCTGAAACAACACAAGGTTTCGTCTTCAACATTCAATCTCCTGTGTTTTCTGATCCTAAGGTACGTGAAGCGTTAACGTACGCGATGGACTTTGAGTGGATGAACAAGAACATGTTCTATGGTCAGTACAAACGTACCCGTAGCTACTTCCAAAACACAGACTATGAAGCGAAAGGCTTACCAAGCGAAGCTGAAGTCGAGTTGTTGTCTCAATACAAAGATCAGATTCCACCGCGAGTTTTCACCGAAGAATTCCAACCACCCGTTACCGATGGCAGCGGTCGTATTCGTAGCCAGATGCGTACCGCTTTCAAATTGTTGAAAGAAGCGGGTTGGGTGCTGAAAGACAAAGTAATGACCAACGAAAAGACGGGCAAGCCGATGTCATTTGAGTTGCTGATTTACAGCCCAACTACGGAACGTATCGCAACGCCGGTTCAAAAGAACCTTAAGCGCATGGGTATTGAGATGAAGATCCGTACCATCGATACGACTCAGTACATCAAGCGCTTGCGTGATCGTGATTTCGATATGGTTTCGTCGTCATTTTCCGCAAACCCTTATCCTAGCCCGAACTTAATGATCGTTTGGAACTCTAACTACATTGATTCTACTTACAATACTGCAGGTGTTATCGATCCAGTGGTTGACGCGTTAACAGAAGAAATTGCGCGTAACCAACAGCATCCTGAAAAGCTTCTTACTCTAGGTCGTTCACTAGATCGAGTATTGCAGTGGAATTTCTACAACATCCCGCAATGGCACGTTGGAGAGTATCGCGTAGCAATGTGGGACAAGTTTGAGCGTCCAGATGTATTGCCTAAATACGATTTAGGTATCGATACATGGTGGATTTCAGAAGAGAAGGCGGCATTGCTTCCTGAAAAACGTCGCTAGGAGTTAGTTAGCATGGCCGCGTATATATTTCGACGTTTATTGTTGGTGATCCCCACGCTGTGGGCGATCATCACCATCAACTTTTTCATCATCCAGATTGCGCCTGGAGGCCCGGTAGAACAAGCAGTTGCTCAATTAGAAGGGCATAACTCTGGCATCATGGAGCGCTTTTCTGGTGGTGGACAGGAAGTTGATTTAAGCGAAAGTGATCAAGCGTCTGCCAGTGGTTATAAAGGCTCACGCGGGCTTGATCCTGAAGTGGTTGAAGAGATCAAAAAGCAGTTTGGTTTTGATAAGCCGATCCACGTTCGCTACTTCGACATGTTGAAAAACTACGCGACCTTTAACTTCGGTGAAAGCCTGTTTAAGGGCGGCAACGTTATTGATCTCATCATCGAGCGACTGCCGGTTTCCATTTCCTTGGGGTTATGGAGTACCTTAATCATCTACGTGATCTCGATACCCTTGGGCATCATGAAGGCGATACATCACGGCTCTCGGTTTGATATTTGGTCGAGTGCGGTGGTGATTGTTGGTTATGCGGTGCCGGGCTTCTTGTTTGCGATCATCCTGATTATTTTGTTTGCGAGTGGTAACTACTTCAGTTGGTTCCCGTTACGTGGACTCGTGTCGAGTAATTTCGACCAACTTAACTGGTATCAGCAAATAGGCGACTATTTTTGGCACTTAGCTTTGCCTATTTTTGCCATGGTTATCGGTGGCTTTGCAACACTGAGTATGCTGACCAAAAACTCCTTCCTTGATGAAATCAACAAGCAATATGTGGTGACCGCGCGAGCGAAAGGTTTGGACGAGAGCAGCATTCTCTACAAGCACGTTTTTCGTAATGCCATGTTGATCATTATTGCGGGTTTCCCGAGTGCATTTATTAGTATTTTCTTCACGGGTTCTATGCTGATTGAAGTGATGTTTTCACTCGAAGGCATCGGTCTGCTTGGCTTTGAGTCGACCATTCAGCGAGATTACCCAGTGGTGTTCAGCTCTCTCTATATCATGACCTTGCTAGGCTTGGTGCTGAGCATTATCTCCGACCTGACGTATACCTGGGTTGATCCTCGAATTGATTTTGAAGCGCGTTAATGTCGAATGAATAAAAAGGTATTGATAATAAATGTTTAACAACCCTTTAGCTGAAGCTCGTTGGTTACGTTTTAAAGCAAACAAGCGTGGTTTTATCTCCCTTTGGATATTTACTATTTTGTTTGGACTGAGCCTGTTCGCTGAGATCATCGCCAACGATAAGCCTTTATTGGTTTCTTATGATAATCAGTGGTTTGTGCCTGTCATTAATGAGTATGCAGAGACCGAGTTTGGCGGCGAGTTTGAAACAGAAGCCGACTACAAAGACCCGTATGTTATCGAACTCATTGAAGACAACGGTTACATCGTGTGGCCAATCATTCCTTTTAGCTACGATACGATAAACTTCGATATTTCAGGCGCGGTGCCATCGGAGCCAGATTCAGTGAACCGGCTAGGAACCGATGATAAAGGGCGCGATGTGCTAGCTCGCATCATTTATGGGTTCCGTATTTCCGTTCTATTTGGTTTTATTCTGACGATTGTATCGAGCGTGGTCGGCGTCGTAGTCGGGGCGACACAAGGTTACTACGGTGGTTGGGTTGATCTGTTTGGTCAGCGCTTCATTGAAGTTTGGTCGGGCATGCCGACCCTGTTCTTGTTGATCATTCTGTCGAGTTTTATCGAGCCAAACTTCTGGTGGCTGCTCGGAATAATGGTGCTCTTCAGTTGGATGAGTTTAGTTGGGATTGTCCGAGCTGAATTCTTGCGCTGCCGAAATTTTGATTATGTAAGAGCCGCGCAAGCGATGGGTGTTGATGACAAACGTATTATGCTTCGTCACATGCTACCCAACGCGATGGTTGCATCGTTAACCATGATGCCGTTTATCCTTTCAGGCTCGGTCACCACATTAACGTCGTTAGATTTCTTAGGTTTTGGTCTTCCTGCGGGTTCACCTTCATTGGGTGAGCTGTTGGCGCAAGGTAAAGCTAACTTACAAGCGCCTTGGCTTGGCATCTCTGCCTTCGTTGTGCTTTCACTGATGCTGACGTTACTGGTCTTCGTTGGTGAAGCGGTGCGTGATGCTTTCGACCCACATCAACAGAAGTAAGGATAGGTTATGACTTCAAATACAGTTCCTACTTCAGGGTTAACAGCAGAGGCTGCTAATGAATCTCCAGTTCTGACCATTGATAAATTGTCGGTAGGGTTTGGGCGTAAAGACTCGATAGAACAAGTGACGCAAGATGTCTCTTTAGAAATATACAAAGGTGAGACATTAGCGCTGGTGGGCGAGAGTGGTTCAGGCAAATCGGTTACGGCTAATTCAGTATTGAAACTGCTGCCTAAAGGCTCGTCACACTACTTGAATGGTAAGATCAATTTCTCTGGTACCGACATTCTGAGTTGTTCTGAAAGGCAATTGCGAGGGATTCGTGGTGGCCGCATCGGCATGATCTTCCAAGAGCCTATGGTGTCGTTGAACCCACTTCATAGAGTCGGTAAGCAGCTGGTTGAAACTCTTTCTATTCACCGAGGAATGCGAACCAACAAAGCGCAAGCCTTGGCGATAGAGTGGCTTTCCAAGGTGGGTATTCGCTACCCAGAGCAAAAGATTTCAGCCTATCCGCACGAGCTATCTGGTGGAGAACGCCAACGCGTGATGATCGCGATGGCGCTGATTAACGAACCTGAGCTGCTTATCGCTGATGAGCCCACTACGGCTTTGGATGTATCAGTACAAGCGCAGATCCTCGACCTGTTAAAAGACCTGCAACAAGAACTCGGTATGGCGATGCTTTTCATTACTCATGACTTGAGTATCGTTCGTAAAATTGCCGACAGAGTAGCGGTAATGAAAGATGGTCGCTTGGTTGAAAGCAATGACTGTAAAACACTTTTTAATGCGCCAGCTCACCCTTATACGCAAAAGCTTATCAACTCTGACCCGAAAGGCTTGCCTGTCCCTGTGTCACCCGAAAGCAAACCGCTACTCGATGTAAATCAACTTCGTGTTTGGTTCCCGATCACGGGTGGTTTATTCAAGCGCACCATTTCTCATGTTAAAGCCGTCACCGACATGGAGTTCACTTTGAAGAAAGGACACTCAATCGGTTTAGTTGGCGAAAGTGGTTCTGGTAAATCAACAACCGGTATGGCGATACTTAAGCTGGTGGATAGTGAAGGATCAATTACCTATTCGAGTGAACAGCTTCAAGGTTTAGACCGAAAACAAATGCTGCCGTTTAGAAGCCGTATGCAAGTGGTCTTTCAAGACCCATTCTCTGCGTTGAATCCAAGAATGTCGGTTGCTCAAGTGATTGGTGAGGGTTTGTTAGTGCATCAACAATTGGATGAGAATGAACTCGACCAACGCATCTGTGACGTAATGAAAGAGGTCGATCTCGACCCTGAAACGCGCCACCGTTATCCAAATGAGTTTTCTGGCGGTCAAAGGCAGCGTATTGCGATTGCTCGTGCTTTGATTTTAAAGCCAGAGTTTATCTTGCTTGATGAGCCAACATCGTCATTGGACAGAACCGTTCAAGCTCAAGTACTGGATTTGCTGAAGTCACTTCAAGAAAAGTATGGCCTGACCTATTTGTTTATCAGTCATGATCTGAATGTAGTGAAATCCTTATGTCATTACACCATTGTGATGAAAGCTGGTGAGGTAATAGAGAAGGGTGACACTGAGACTCTGTTTGGTAATCCGCAGCATGAATACACCAAGCAACTTGTGAGTCTTTCCAATGTTGGTGGTGTGTAGCTAGTACATTACTCATAGATTAGCTCCTCTCTCATTAGACCAATAAATCGCTTCTGTTTCACAGTGGCGATTTTTTGCATTTGATTTCGATTTGTCACCATATCAATGCGGCTTACAAACATGTTTGAATTGTCTAAGCGGTTCACTTTCTAAGTTACAAACAAATATTAACCACACCTTCTAATTCTAAATTTATTATTGATATCTAATTTAAGATTATGATTTTAAAGGGTAAAGTTTGTTAATTGAACTGGTTAAAATTAAATGGAATTGTAAGCTAATGTAGGTAAATGTAACCATTTGACTACTTTATTTTATTGATTAAATTGATGAAATATTGCTTTAAATGGAATTTGGCTAGTTAGGATGATTGCATATTTACTGAAACGTTTTGCTTTAGTTGTACCTACGTTTCTTGGTATTACGATTTTGATATTCGCGATTACGCGATTTGTCCCTGGGGGCCCTGTTGAGAGGATGCTTGCAAACATGCAGCCTCAAGGGGACGGTGGTGGCGCGTCTAGTCTCGTTGGCCAAAACTCAGCTCTGTCTGAAGATCAGCTTGCTGATCTAAATAAATTTTATGGACTAGATAAACCGGTAACGGAAGCGTATTTCGAATGGTTAGTTCGACTTGTTCATTTTGATCTAGGCGAGTCGACACGCTACTACGAACCTGTCAGTGACATGATTTTTGAGCGCCTGCCAGTCTCTGTTATGTATGGTGGTGTTACCTTTTTTATTAGTTATTTTATCTCGATTCCTCTTGGTTATTTTAAGGCGATGAAGCACGGCAGCGTTTTTGATTCTGTTTCATCAATCATGATTTTTGTCGGCTATGCCTTACCGGGATATGTAGTCGGCGTGCTTCTTATTACGTTTTTCAGTTATCACCTAGAGTGGTTCCCAATGGGGGGCTTTGTTGATGATGACTTCGACGACTTCAATACTTTCTCAGAGCAAATTACTGATATTTTGTGGCATGCGGTCTTACCTTTGCTTTGTTACCTGATAGGTGACTTTGCGACGTTAACCATGACCATGAAGAATAATTTGATGGAAAACTTATCGTCAGATTACATTCGCACCGCTATCGCTAAAGGTTTGCCTTTCAGAGAGGCGATTCGTAAACACGCACTACGCAATAGTTTAATTCCAATCGCTAGCCACTTTGGCAACTCTCTTCTTTTCTTTATGACGGGCTCTTTCTTAATTGAGGTCATTTTCGATATTAATGGCATAGGCCTGCTTGGTTATGAATCAATTGTAGAAAGAGACTACCCAGTGGTTATGGGTATTGTTGCAATCAACGCTTGCATATTGCTGCTTGGCAATATCTTGTCTGATGTCTGCGTTGCATTGGTTGATCCTAGAGTGAAGTTTGGAGCTTGATGATGATTAAATTAAATCCGCTGACGCTAAAGCAGATCAAGCGATTCAAACAAATAAAGCGTGGATACTGGTCGCTGATAATTCTATCTGTAATGTTGTTACTGTCTCTTTTTGCTGAAGCGTTGATCAACAGTAAGGCTTTGGTGGTGCGTTATCAGGGGGAATATTACTTTCCCATTGTATCTGATGTTTACTCAGGTAAGACATTTGGTTTGGAGTCTTCGGGAGAGGCAAACTATCGACTGCTTCAATTAGCGCTTAAAGATAAAAACAATGGCGACTTTGCGATTCTACCTTTAGTGCCTTGGAATCCTTATGAACAAGACTTCTCCGGCGAATATCCACCACATGCTCCAAGTGCCTACTCAAAGCACTATTTGGGCACTGACGTAATCGGGCGGGATATTTTAGCCAGACTGGTTTACGGATTCAGAACTGCAATGGGATTTGCTCTGATAACAATGATCATTGCATACAGCATTGGTGTAACAGTGGGCTGTGCAATGGGTTTCTTTGGTGGCAAGTTTGATCTGATTGTTCAAAGAATCATTGAGACTTGGTCAATGGTGCCGTTCCTTTACGTGATCATGATTTTGGTTTCGATAGCGCAACCAACGTTTATGCTTTTCGTATTGATTAATGTGACTTTTGGATGGATGGGTATTACTTGGTATATGCGGACGATGACCTACAGAGAATCGGCCCGAGAGTATGTCTTAGCAGCAAAGGCTTTAGGAGCATCAACAGCAAGGATCATCTTTCACCATATTTTACCCAACACGATGGTGATGATCGTCACTCTGGCGCCTTTCACTATTGCTGCAAACATTACAGCTCTTACCGCATTGGATTATTTAGGTTTAGGTCTTATTCCACCTACCCCTAGCTGGGGGGAGCTTCTTCAGCAAGGTAAGTCAAACTTAGATTCCCCATGGATTGTTGGTTCTGTTGTGACCGCAATTGTCGGTGTGTTGGTTATGGTTACATTCATTGGTGAAGCGATAAGAACAGCCTTTGATCCAAAAAAATACACAGTTTATAGATAAGCACTAGGAAGTGATGATGTACAGATATGGACTATTCGCTTTGTTGTTGAGTTTTCTAGCTCAAGCACAGCAAACACCAGACAATTTGGAATGGCATAGTAACTGGGTTGATCCAGTATTTGCGTCTGATGAAGCTAAGCGCGGAGGCACACTACGCAGCTATATGCCTAGCTTTCCACAAACACTGCGTTCAGTTGGCCCTGACGCGAACTCTGGCATTCGTTTCTATTTAATGGATGGCACACCTAAATTGTCGCAACGACATCCAAATACAGACCGCTGGATCCCTCAACTGGCGAATGAATGGGCATTTGGGGATGATCACAAGACAGTTTATTTCAAACTGAATCCTGATGCGAAATGGTCTGACGGAGAGAGCGTAACGGCTGACGACTATCTATTTATGCTGACGTATTACCGTTCGAAAGACATTATTGATCCTTGGTATAACGACTTTTTCCGCAACAGCATCAAGGCCGTTGAAAAATTCGACGACTATACGATCAGTATTACGATGGCCGAGCCTAAAAGTAATGATGAACTTATGGCTCTTATCAATATGCCGAGTCACGGAGTACAGCCTCGTCCTAAGCATCATTTTGTTGATATTAACGATGGGAATAAGGATGGCATGGATGATAATTTTGTTCGTAAATACAACTTCAAGTCAGAGCCTACAACGTCGCCTTATTACATATCGAAAGTAAATAAAGGCCGCAGCATTACTTTTTCACATGTTGGTGATAGCTGGTGGGGGTACGGAAATAAATACTATCAAAACCGATTTAACGTGGAAAAACTTCGCATCAAGGTAATTCGTGATAGTGATATTGCACGTAAGCACTTTGAAAAGGGAAAGTTAGACACGTTTGCGATGGTACAGCCTCAACTGTGGCATGAGAAAACCAGCTCAGAACCTTTTAGCCATGGTTTTATCCAAAAATTCTGGGGCTTCAATCAAAGGCCACAAGGCGCTGGCGGTTTATGGATAAATACATCCATGCCACTGCTGAACAACATTAATGTTCGAAAAGGCATTACTTACGCTACTGACTTTGATGGCATGATCAAAAACGTGTTGCGAGGCGATTACTCCAGAAAACCTCATGCTATGGGATTTGGACACGGTAAATACGATTTAGAGGGTGTAGAGGCTCCACCGTTTAGACCTGAACTGGCGATTGGTTATTTCGAATCTGCAGGTTTCGATAGTATCGGTTCTGATGGTATTCGTATGAATGCCAGTGGGGTTCGTTTGAGTTTCAAAATCACATATGGCTACAACATTTGGACACCAAGAGTTGCCTATCTAAAAGAGCAAGCGAAGTTAGCTGGTCTAGAGCTCAACTTAAACCTTGTTGATGGTTCTGCTGCATTCAAATTTATTCTCGAGAAAAAACACCAGCTTGCTTTTCTTAATATGGGCGGAGGGGAGATACCAGCTTACAAAGAGTACTTTCACTCGACAAATGCCAACCGTCCTCAAACTAATAATCATACAAATTTCAGTTCACCAGAGCTAGATCAGAAAATTGAGGCGTTTATTTCTGAGTTTGATATGGAAAGGAAACAGCAGCTATCTCAGAACATCCAAAGAAAAATAAAAGATGCGTATGTCATTGTGCCTGGCTATATGGTGCCTTATACACGAGATGCCTACTGGCGTTGGATTAAGTTCCCAAAGAACCCAATGACGAAGAAGACTGGCGCCATGTTTAATATTTTAGATACCAGTAATTTCTGGATTGATACAGACCTAAAAGAAGAAACTCAGTTGGCTTCTAAAGAAGGTAAAGCATATCCACCCATCACCATCATTGATGACAGATATAAGCTCTAAGGATGACCGTGGAATGAACCAAAATATTGTACTAAAAGTTCGTGACTTAGAAGCAGAGTTCAGTACTGATGAAGGCATTGTCAAGATACTGAAAGGTGTGTCCTTTGACGTGAAATCAGGCCAAACACTCGGTTTGGTTGGGGAATCGGGCAGTGGGAAGAGCGTAACTTCCATGTCTATTATGGGACTACTTCCTAAGCCTTATGGAAAGGTCACGGCTGGAAAAATAATTTATCGTGATACAGACCTTACAGAGGTACCTGAACATGAGATGCATAAGATGCGTGGGAACCGTATCTCAATCATTTTCCAAGACCCTATGACTGCCTTGAACCCTGTTCAGACAATTGGCAAGCAGATTGTCGAGGTTCTGGATTTGCACCATAACCAGATGTCTAAGTCTGAAAAGATAGAGTACGGAATTGGTTTGCTTGAGAAAGTTGAAATTCCAATGCCGAAACTACGTTTTAAAGAATACCCTCATAGCCTGTCAGGGGGGATGCGACAAAGGGTAATGATTGCAATAGCTCTTGCATGTAAGCCTGACATCTTGATATGCGATGAGCCGACGACTGCATTAGATGTAACGGTTCAAGCATCAATTTTGGAACTGATAAGAGAGCTTCAAGAAGAGACCGGGATGGCAGTGATCTTTATCACTCATGATCTAGGTGTTGTTGCGGAAATTTGCGATGAAGTCGCTGTGATGTATGACGGACGTATTGTTGAGCATGCAGAAATTTTCGAACTTTTCGATCACCCACAACATCCGTATACAAAAAGACTCTTGAGCTTAATTCCAGATCTCAATGTCGAGCCGAAACAAACCATTCAAATCAACCCAATTGATTTGAATGAATTCCCAGAATACAAGGGGAATTGATTATGTCAGAAGTCATTAGAATTGAAGGGCTAAAACAGCATTTTCTATCAGGTAAGAACCTATTTAAGAAAGGTTATGTAATCAAGGCTGTTGACGGTGTTTCATTCTCAGTGAAGCAAGGTG
This sequence comes from Vibrio splendidus, assembly GCF_024347615.1. Classification (NCBI taxonomy): domain Bacteria; kingdom Pseudomonadati; phylum Pseudomonadota; class Gammaproteobacteria; order Vibrionales; family Vibrionaceae; genus Vibrio; species Vibrio splendidus. Next base: position 314,641 of record NZ_AP025509.1, read on the forward strand.
AGACGTTAGGTCTGGTTGGAGAGTCTGGCTGTGGAAAAAGTACGCTTGGTAGAACATTACTCAAACTGTATGAGCCATCCGCTGGGAAGATCTTTTTCGAAGGCGAAGACATCACCCATTACAGTACAAAAAGAATGCGTCCACTTCGTCGAGATATGCAGATTGTATTTCAGGATCCTCTAGAATCATTGAATCAGAGGCATACAGTAGGCGGCATACTTGAAGAACCTTTTATTATTCATGGGATTGGTTCAAAGAAAGACCGAAAGCAATGGGTTTTAGAGCTACTCGATAAGATCGGATTACCTCACTTCGCCGTAACCCGTTATCCGCACGAGTTTTCTGGAGGGCAAAGGCAGCGTATAGGCATAGCAAGAGCAATAGCATTAAAGCCAAAGTTATTGATTTGCGATGAGTCAGTATCGGCATTAGATGTTTCTGTGCAAGCACAGATATTGAACTTATTACTAAAAATACAAAAAGAGATGAACCTTTCCATTATTTTTATTTCACATGATCTCTCTGTCGTTAAGCACATTTCAGATAATGTGGTCGTAATGAAAAAAGGTAAAATAATTGAGTTTGGAAGTGTGGAAGACGTTTATAAAAACCCAAAAGAAGAATATACAAAAACTCTATTGGCGTCGATTCCAATAACGCATCCATCTCAAAGGAACAAAATAAAAACAACGAGGTTAGTTAAACAGGCTTAAAACTGGAAAAAGAAAATGTAGATATAATACGGAAGTGTAATACAAGAAGGAAAATATGAATAAACTACTTATGTTGCCAGCGTTCATGCTGGTGGCGCCTTCGCTCGCCCTAGCAAATAATTTGCAAGATGAGTGGGAGTCCAAAAACAATGAAAACCCTTGGTCTGGATACATTAGTGCTGACTATTCTCGAAACGGATATGAAGACAGTGCGTCTTTAGCAAATCGTTCGGCTTCTGCAACTGGCGTTGTCCGATATTCGTTTTCAGACAAATCTCGACTCCAAGTAGTGGCGTCAGGTTACCACTTGTCCGACGGTGATGAATATGGGACTAGGGGACAGTTCTGGAATGATACGTCCATCTCATGGGGGCGCAATGGATTATTCAAACCAACTGATGGTTCATCACTGAGTGGCGAGGTGAGAGTAATATTGCCAACGTCCAAATGGTCAAGGAGGAACGATCTAACGTTAGGAACTAGGTTGAAAGTCAGGTGGAGTGCTCCATTCGATAATTGGATTGAAGGGCTTTCATTGAGTAATACGTTATTACTTAGAAAAAACTTTCACGAATATAAAACAGCCGGTGGTAATCAGCTTATTGAATACCAATTGAGTAGCCAATTTTCTCTTGATTATGTTTTTGCAGAAGACTTCTATTTTAACATTTTTGTAATGCCTAGACAGTCATGGAATTATAACGGGAGCACGTTTGATCCAACTCTATTACATGGGGAAGAGGTGGGCTACCAAATAACTAAGAGTATTTCTATTTCTGCTGGATTGACTAATGGCATTAGTTATTACAACCCAGAAAGAGGTTCAAATCCTCTTAATGATTTAGTCGATTTAAAGAAAACAACTTATTACGCAGTGATTAACTATCAATTCTAATATTGCACCGTTCGCATTGAAATTAGATAGTTAGAAATAAAAATGTAATATAATTATAAATATAGGTAAATTATGTTTAAACACGCAATTATCGCAGCAAGTATTGCCGCAATCCTCAGCGGGTGTGGGGCCGAAGATCGTGCCTATGACACCTATGAAAAACCAACCGAAGAGATTTCTGTTCAATCTCTAGATACGGAATCACTTTGGATGTACATGCCGTCGACTGGTGAAGCTCCTCGCTATGCTATGACTCAACGTGGCTTTTTCCAAGGCGATCCAAAGTTAGTAACGCTTCGTTTTGATGAAACTAATGGTATTTATGTCGAAGAAGTTGATCGCGATAAGGTCAATGCGACAGATGAAAGTCGTTGGGATGCGGAAATCAACCGTGCTCCTGTACTTAAGATTCCTGGAGAGTTCCGCCAGTATCGTTGTGCTGAAAATAGCTACGGTGAGTGTACAAACAAAGAAGAAATTAACGCCGATGAAGATGTGCCATGGAGTCAGGCGACGCACTTTGTACCTAAATATGAAGAGATTCAATCGCTATCTCAAGACACAATTAGAGCTTGGTATACCTCCAGTAACGTTACGGAGTCTGCAGAACCTCGTTTGATTTCATACGAATACGATCCTGAGGGTGGGGTAATTAACGTTGAAGTAGAACGAACCTTTACTGCAGAAGCGGAAGATCAATACCAGTTTGGTGGTGAACTTAACGACTTATCATTCAAAACACGTTTTTTCTATTCTCTTGTTAAGCTCGATAAGTTAGCAAGTGAAAATTACGAACCTATCTATTATCAAGGCCAAGACAGCGCATACTTTGGGTTCTTCAACGATAGCAAAGAAGTAAAAACTCACACCGGTGAGAGTAACGTACAGGGTTCTCGTTTTTCTTATATTAACCGATTCAATCCGGATCTAGAGTCGATCGATTACTACTTAAGCGACAGTTACTTCGATGATGGCAATGAAGCGTACCTGCAGCTTACTCTTGATACTATGAAAGAGGTAAATCAATCATTAGAAGGCACGGGAGTTCCTCGCATTAACATTGTTAATAGTGATAAGAAAGCGGGTGTGCAAACTGGTGACTTACGTTATAACGTGTTCAACTTGATCGCGGATCCGGTAGACAACGGACTTCTTGGTTATGGCCCATCGGCCACTAACCCATTAACGGGCGAAATTATTCATGCGCATGTTAACCAATACCTAGGTGTCATTCGCTCGGCAAGTCGTCGTACATGGGATGACCTTGCGAAACGCTACAACCGCCAAGAAATTGCAAAAGTACAACCTGCGGTTGTGGTGGAAAAAAGCAATGCTTCGAAATCAAGCGCTGAGCCAACCGAAATTGATTTGTTCAATAAAATGCTCGAGGAAGATCGAGGACCATCGGTCAATGTTCCAGCGTTGAGTGAACGTGAAATTAATTTGGTGGCCAAAGATAATTTAGTCGATTCACTTCCTGAAGCTGATTTGGATTTCAAATACGATACCAGCAACCAAGATCTCGCTCTACAGTCATTCTATAAACGCCAAGATATGTTGAAACGGTTCTCTGAGCAGAATGTATATAGCGTTGATGCGATGTGGTTAAGTACCCAATCAAAGGGCTTAGTGAAGGGCTTAGATTATGCCCAAGGTGGCTATTTCGCCGACGCTGATCAAAGCAAAATGAAAACGTGGGAAGAACTGACGATTGATCAGCAGAAGTTAGCAAGCCAAGCGATTTCGAAACACATGTTCAAATCAACATTGATTCATGAACTTGGGCATAACCTTGGTTTACGTCATAACTTTATGGGTTCCACAGATGAAAGCCATTTCTATACAGAGGCTGAGCTTGCACAAAGCAAAATTGGGCACCTTGATAAGCCAGCGGCCTACAGTTCGATCATGGATTACGGTGCATCAATATTTGATGAACTGCTGACGTTCGGTAAGTACGACAAGGCCGCTTTACGTTTTGCTTATGCTCGTCAGGTTGAAACAAATGAGCTCATCGTTAACACAAATAGCGAAGGTGCTGATGTCGCTGTAGTAGACGCCACTGGAGCTCAAAAGCGTAAAGTATATTCTTTGGCTGAGTATGACCGTCAGCTATCTAATGACTATAAGGTTTATCCAACGGGTGTTATTGCACACTTGAGAGCTAACGCTGGTCAAAATGGTATTCCAGATTCGTTAGTGAGCTATCGCTATTGTACGGATGAACACACGACCACTAACTTGTTATGTGATCGTTTTGATGAAGGTACAAGCCTTCAAGAAGCTACGGAGTTTAGAATTCAGCGATACAAAGATAGTTATGACACGGTTAACCAAAGAAATGGACGTGAGAGATTTGAACAGTACCATCAATATAATTACTTCTTATATCGAATGGGAGAGTTCCAACAAATTCGAGATATCGTTGAAAATGTTGGTGAAATTGACTTCATGTTTGCTCGTTACTTAGGCGCAAATACAACGAATAACAAAGGGCAAGTTTTCGAAGAAATAGCGGGAAACAACTGCGTGGATTTTCGAGGTAATACTATTCCATTAGAAAATTTGTCTGCAGGTGTTCGTCCAATTTGTGATACCTACAATGCAGCTAATTTAGCGGCAGATTTCTTCTTAGAAGTGCTAACTGCACCTGATAAGGTGTGTGAAACTGAAGAGTTGAGTGGTGTGGATGGAGTCCCTAACCGCTATCGTTTCGCCAAATTATCTGATCTTTGGTTAACGTATCAAGGTGGTATGTCGCAAAATCGCGATGTTCCAACCAGTTGTTTCGATGAAGAGTTAGTTCAGATGTTAGCAAGCCAAGCTAACGAGATCGTAATTCGTTCTGAAACTCGAGATGGAAGAGTATGGGCTAGCTTAAAAGCGAATAACCCTTACCAAACATCGTCTTCTTCTGTTGATTTGTTAGGCGTATGGCCAGACAAACTACTAGCAGCGCAGATGTTAGTTAAACGTGATACACCTTTCAAATCAACAGAGAATTCGAGCTTAGCGTTGGTTGATATGTCAGACAAAATTTCACATTTGTATACGTATCTATCCGATTTAACGGGTAGAGCTGAAGCTCGCCAAGCTATTTTTGTTGATGGGAATGGAGATTACGTAGAGACAGTTCTAAAGTACAAGCAAGACATTACCGAAACAATTGAGGCGACACCTTCATACCTATGGCCAATGAAGCGCTACTTCTCAATGGGCGGTAATGAAGCATTTGTGTATTGGACTGATGGAGCTAGACAAGATACTAAGGTGCCGTATTTCGGTACGCTTCTGAAGAACTTAAACAAATACAATCGAGCAAATGAGTATGGTTTGAGTGATTCTGTATCTGGGTTTAGCGACTCTATCCACATCAACTATGCGAATAGTAGTTATGCCGACGAAGATGGGATTAACTTTACTTGGAAAGGGACAAATTATTCGTTGAATTCACGTAATACACTTGCAAATGCTTTAGCTTCACGCGCTTTGTATAAAGAAGACCAAAAAGCACGAGTCGATAAATTGAATGGTTTGCCATATCGAGTTCGTAATGCACTTTCTGTGTTTAAGAATACTCGAGATCGTAACGAAGCACGTATTATTGCGGTCGGTGATAAGCAGGCTCTAGTCGCTCTTCGAGATACTACAGGATTCGCGCGTTGGACTATGTTTGATAACCAATTTGAAGAATATGACGAAGATGGTGAGAAATGTTTACGATTTAAAGTCGATGGCGAGTCGACCGAAGATCATATGAAACGTAAGTGTAACCCTCAGTCAAGCTTGCAAACAGTACAAAATAGTTCGATTGGTAAATTTGAAGATGAAGAGCACGACCGTATATTCGATTTGGCGCAAATCTTTGGTAACCAGATAGCGGATAACAACACCAGTTCGACGAATGCTGCTCATAAAGAAGTGTATAACTATGATCCTGAAGAGTTAAGACTTTGGAGCTCTAACGAATACACAAACTATCGTCGCGCATTTGAACAGTTCCCCATTTTCGATGACTAAACAGGCAACGCTTAGATAAACTCGCAAATCGAACCGATTACCTTATTAAGGTAATCGGTTTTTTTGAGTATAAAATTAAGAGTATTTAATATATTTTTAGCTGCATTACCTTTTATTTATATGTTATATAGATGTTTTTGTTATTTTTATAAATAGAAGCTATGTAAAAAGAATGTGCTGAATTTTGATATAAAGAAGCGGTTCGCAAGCTAGCAGAAGGCATGGTGAAAAGGATTTATGACCAACCCGAAACTCGTGATCGTAGAAGACGATCCCATCTTAAGAGAGATGTTACAGGAATACTTTGAAAGCCAATCTTTTGAAGTCGTCACTATTTCTGATGGAGCATTAGCGTGTGAGCAAATTTTAACTATTCAGCCCGATATTGTTCTACTTGATCTCATGTTGCCAGAAGTTGATGGACTGACTATTTGCCGACAAGTGCGAAGTCAGTTTAATGGAAAAATACTGATTCTTACGGCGAGCGATGATGATTTCGATCATGTAGCCGCTTTAGAAACTGGCGCCGATGACTTTATTAGTAAACCCATTCGTCAAAGAGTGTTACTGGCGAGAGTGAGGATGCTTTTACGTCGTATCCCTGAAAGTTCTGTAAGTGCTGAAGTGAGTAAGAATGAATTGGTTTTTGGTAAGTTAAGTTTAAATCGTGTTACCAAAGTTTGTACGCATATTGGACAAGACATATCGATAGCGGAGAGTGAATTTGAATTGCTTTGGTTATTAGCTTCTTCTCCGGAGCAAGTGCTATCACGTAATTTTCTTACTCAAGAATTGAGAGGGGTAGATTACGATGGCATTGATCGTTTTATCGATAACAAAATCGTAATCTTACGTAAAAAGCTTAACGACATAACTGTCCCACCTAAAAAGATCATCACTGTAAGAGGCAAAGGCTACTTGTTCGTACCAGAACGTTGGTAACGGTAGCTGATAAATAACATGCGACGTATCTATTTTGAATATCTAGCGGGACTGACTGTTATCTTCTTAGTGAGTATATATTCCTATGCTTTTATTGTTTACAAGTTAAGCACTGACTACGAATACATATTACGAGACCATGAAGCAGAAGCTTATCAAGAATTGATTGATGTGGTTTACCGCGAAAAAGGTTTGCTTGAAACGCAGAATCTATTAAAAAGTTTTGCAAATAAGACTCGGCAAAACCTGCGAATCATCCCATTTGATAACGCTCCAGAATTAGTGAGAAAAGCGTTTCAGCAACAAGGCCGAAATGTCTACTACCATGACGAATACTTCCTTTGGTTGAGGTTGGTTGGAAGTGATGAGTTATATGAGTTATCTAAGAACAAAGATTCTTATCTGAGGAAGCAAATCAAGTTTGAAAACCGGCTTATTTGGGTTTTTGCCATAACTGGTTTTGCGTTTAGTGGCCTGTTTTTAGTTTGGAGAATAAAGCGCCGATTAAACAACCTTGAAATGGCGACAGTAGCTTTTTCTCATGGTGAACTATTAGAGCGAGCATCTGAGAAGAACAGCATAAAATTGGGGACGTTGAACCGCAGCTTTAATGTCATGGCAGACAAGATAAGAGATTTAATCAATAGTAATAAGTCTTTGACCAACGCGGTAGCACATGAACTAAGAACCCCTATATTCCGGATTCAATGGCAAGCTGAGTTGTTGAGTGATTTGGAGCCAACGAAGCAGCAGTCTAAGGCTATAGCTCGTATTCTTGCGGATACTGAAGAAATGGAAGATATGGTCGATGAGTTGTTGTATTACGCCCGCTTGGAAAGGGGAGGTTTTGAGTTACTTAAGCAACCTATTGATGCTAATGAATGGCTAAACGAGCGTTTTAGTATCTGGGAGAAAGAGACAACCCTCGATCTCATTAAGGTGCCATTAAAAATTCCAGCCTCTTTTTATGTCGATCTAAAATTATTCAATAGGGCGGTGGATAACATCGTAAGGAATGCGTTTAAGTTTGCTGATACTAAGATCGTTATTGAGTTATGGTATACCGATAATGAATTTGTTATTGAGGTTCATGATGACGGCAAAGGCGTTGAAGCGGAGCATTGGCCTTTTTTGTTTGATCCTTTTTACAGCGCTAATGCAGCGAGGAACAAGGGGAAAACGGGCCATGGTTTAGGGTTAGCTATTGTTAAACAGGTGTGTGACCGTCACCAAGCACATGTCACTGTTGGTGAAAGTTACTTGGATGGTGCTTGTTTTGCCTTGTCGTTTCCTCGGCTTGAGCTATAAATTCAACATGGTCATTTTGTTGTTTTAAGATTACACTGCGCCCAATATTCCAGAAGTACATATTTAGGTAGAGGTCACCATGGACCAAGAACATTACGAAGACGCTGATTACGAAGGCCAAGAGCTGGGCGAAGAAGGCGAAGAGATTGAAATTGAAGCAATTGGTATTGATGTTTCATCACAGCCAATCGAGCTCTACAAAGTGTTTAAAATTGCTAACCTAGTGAGTGGTGGCGGTGAAGCTAAGCACATCATCTCTGAAGGCTACGTAGCGGTAAATGGTGAGCTAGAAACGCGCAAGCGTCGTAAAATGTACGATGGCGACTTCTTTGAATTCAACCAAGAATACTATGTAGTGGTGTGTGATCAGCCAGTACAAGAAGAGTCAGAAAAGCCGAAAAAGAAAGAAGCGCCTAAAAAAGATAACAAGGCGAAGAAAGGTCAGTCTAAAAAGGATTCTAAGAAGAAAGAATCTAAGAAAAGCAAAGCAGAAATGCTAAGCGCAACGGCTGAACCAAAGAAAGAGAAAAAAGAGAAGAAGAAAGAAAACAAACCGAAAAAGAAAGCGGATACGCCAAAGCCAACACGTGACGACAAAAGCGGCCGTAACTCGATTGAATTCTTCTAAAGTTATTACTTTGAAACGTAAGCACCGTTAGACCCAGGTTTTACGTTAAACAGATATCAAAAGGCTCACTATTTAGTGTAATGCCGATCGTTTAAGAAGACTTGAACGATCTTGCAGTTAGCAGATAATCCCCATCAACAACGTTGATGGGGATTTTTTATGCTTGAACAAGAATTAGCAATGGCACACGAGACCATTGAAGATGCCGACAATTATGAATCTGTCGTCGACGCCATTCAGATTGAGTGGATAGAACAAGCTCTTCTTGAAACCAATAAAGCGAGCATAAGACGACGTCGGCTTCCCGCTCAGCAAGCTGTCTGGTTAGTTATTTGGATGGGGCTGCAACGCAACATGTCTATCAAAGAGGTATGCAGTTCATTAGACATTGCGCTTCAGCCTAAACCTGAAGATAGCTGGTCTCGTGTTGCACCTAGTGTCCTAACTGATTCACGCCGACGTCTAGATGAGAGTCCATTAGCGGCTCTGTTTCACACAACGGTAAAGGCTTGGAACGGAGATATCCTTCAACAAGATAAAGACTTGGAGCTTAATGTTCTTGCTGTGGATGGAACAACATTTAGGTGCCAAGATTCCCCAGAGAACGCTGAAGAATTTGGGTTCATCTCTAAAAAATTGAAACCTTACCCTCAACTTCGTTTAGTCGCTTTGATGTCAACAGAAACTCGAATGATTATGGGGGCGGCTTTTGATGGCTGTCATGTCGGTGAAACGACCTTAGCTAAGCGTCTATTCAATGATATCCCCGCACATTCATTGACCTTATTTGATCGTTGTTATTTCTCGGCAGACCTCTTGTTGTCGTGGCAAGAGAGTGCGGAAAATGCTCACTGGTTAATGCCTGCAAAACGTAAGCTACGCTATGAAGTGTTGGAGAAATATGCGGAGAACGACATGCTCATCTCAATGCCCATCTCTCCTCAAGCTCAACGGCAGAATCCGAATTTACCCGCACGTTGGGAAGCTAGATTAGTCCTATATCAAGAGCCAAAAGGCGAGATAAAAGGTTTTATTACTTCACTTACAGACCCTAGTAGATACTCGCTAGAAAGCCTGCTGCGTATTTATTGGCAACGCTGGGAGATAGAAGAAGGTTATGGTGAAATTAAACAGACTCAACTGCAAAGTCACGTCACTTTACGAAGTCGTTTTTCTGCCGGTGTGAAGCAAGAGCTTTGGGGCGTATTACTTGCCTATAACTTAGTGCGATTAGAGATGGTTAAGATAGCTTCAGAAGCCGGGGTTCGAGCGACTAGGGTCAGTTTTACCGCCGCAATTAACCTTATTGATGCGCAATTACGTTGGTTAGCTTTAAGTCCAGACGGAACTCTACCTGTAAAACTGAAAAGGATGAGAGACAGTTTAAGTCACTTCATTCTTCCAGATAAAAGAAAGGACCGAACGTTTCCACGTTCAGTCCTCTTTGTCCCAGCCAAATATCCGTTCAGGTTCAAGCAATAATGCTTATCCGAACGGCATTACACTATTTAGTGAGCCTTTTTTGTAGGTGTAAATTAGGTCCTGACCTAATTTTGTTTTTGATGAGCCACAAACTCTACAAACTTATCCCTAAGTGGGTTTTCACTCTCTCCATTCCATATCAACCCGACTGGCCAAGTGGCGTGTTCACCTTCTAACGCAATGAATTCCACATCGGTGTTACTAATGTACTGCGCGCTGTTTGGCACAATAGTGAAACCGATATTGGCCGAAACTAACGCCAGCAGGGTAAGAATGTCGTCGGCTTCTTGTGTCTTTGATAAGTCGATTTTATTGGAAAGACAATATTGCTGAATCTGTCTGTCTAGTCCGGGGCCACGGTGTTGAGCGAGCTTTAGGTAAGGCCATTTCGATAACTCAGAGATGAAGTGATTTTTGCTTGGCGCTTGCTTGAGAAGATCTTTGTGTATCGCGACCACAAGCGAATCATTGAACAGTGTTAGGCTTTCTAAATCCGATGATTCTGGTATCCGATTGAAGCTGATATCGAGATCATGGCTCAACAACTCATCCGTCTGCTGCTTAGAAGGTGTGTCATTTAAGGTGATGTGAACATTTGGCTGCTGTTGTTTATACGCAGCAATTAGTTTAGGTGCTTCATGATAAGTGGAAACACCAAAGCCAATGTTCAAATGCCCCTGAGTCCCTTTTACTACCGAACCTGAAAGCTGCTCAAACGCCTGCATTGAATGAACCAAACGTTGGGCTTCCGGCAGCAACGTTTTTCCTGCGTGCGTCAGCTCTGCGCCATTTCTACCACGAGAAAACAGAGACGCCCCAATGTTGGATTCAAGTCGTTGAATCTTTTTAGTGAGAGCTGACTGAGTGATGTAGAGCTGCTCTGACGCCAAACGGTAATTGCCCGATTTAGCGAGCTGACAAAATGCCTTCAGTAGATCAAATTCCATTCCAAATGCTCATTGAATTGAGAATATGTTTCATTATATGGAATTGAATTGATTTTTTATACTGAGTTCATACCAATCAGATAAAGCAAAGCTTGAGGACGAATAATGAAGAAAGACATCAAAGTAGCGTCGGTTCAATTCAACCACCATGCGGGTGACAAGGCGTATAACCTATCTGTGATAGAACAATATGTTCGACAAGCTTCGGAGAGTGGCGTGGAGATCATCAGCTTTCCGGAGATGTGCATCACTGGCTACTGGCATGTGTCTGCTTTGTCGCGAGATGAAATCGAAGCGTTAGCGGAACCTGTACCGAGCGGTGAATCCACTCAAAAGTTAGTTTCACTGGCAACGCGATTTGGCATGAGCGTTGGCGCAGGCTTGATAGAGCAGGGTACTGATGGCGAGTTATACAACACTTACGTATTTGCCATGCCAAATGGAGAAGTTCAGAAACACCGTAAACTGCATACCTTTGTTAGCCCATATATGAGCAGTGGCGATCAATACACGGTGTTCGATACGCCGCATGGCTGCAAAGTCGGTATCTTGATTTGTTGGGATAACAACTTGGTTGAGAATGTTCGAATTACTGCATTGAAAGGCGCCGATATTTTGATTGCACCACACCAGACAGGCGGTTGTCAGTCACGTAGCCCCAATGCGATGAAGCGCATTGACCCTGAGTTATGGTTTAACCGAGATGAAAACCCAGATGCGATTCGTGCAGAAATGCAGGGCAAGAATGGCCGCGAGTGGCTAATGCGTTGGCTGCCTGCAAGAGCGCACGACAACGGTATGTTCGTGGTGTTTAGTAATGGTGTCGGCGTTGATATGGATGAGGTAAGAACAGGCAATGCGATGATCCTCAGCCCTTATGGTGAAATCATCACAGAGACTCACAGCGTAGATAACGATATGGTGATTGCAGAGCTAAAAGCAGAAGAGTTAGATATGTGTACGGGCAGGCGCTGGATTCGTGGCCGTAAGCCAGAGCTCTATCATTCACTCACACAGCCTCTTGGTCATGAGCTTGATCCGCACCAAGCGCGTTTTGCAGAGAAGTGATTTTTAATATGCGGGTGGATAATACGGGTGGATAAGGTGAAAGCAGGGAAGAGTTTGAGTCGATAACATCTGATGTAGTCTACCCACTTAAACCGTTTTTAAGTGGGTAGACTATTTACATATCAGCAGTTAATTACACAGATGACGAATCCAGCAGAGTACGCAATGAGGCCTATCTTTTGGTGTCTAGTGTCTAGTGTCTAGTGCGAGAAGACGTCAGTTCTGATGCTCGAAGCTGAGCAACGGCTTTTGCTAGTTCAAGCTGAGCTTGTGCAAAGTTGATGTCTACATTGCCCTTATTGATATTTTCTAGAGCTGCATATTTCGCTTCTTCTGCGCGAGCGCGGTCAATATCTTGGCCGTGCAAGGCAGTATCGGCTAACACCGTTACCACATCCGGCTGAACTTCCAGCATTCCGCCAGAGACATAAAGCACTTGCCCTTCTGATTTAGGATCTGTGACAAACACTGTTACGCCCGGCTTGATCTTACTGAGAAGCGGGGAGTGACCGGGGCGAATCCCCAGCTCACCATCAGCGCCAGAAACGGCTAGGGCATACGCTGGACCTGAAAACAGCGTACCTTCCGCACTTACAATATTAAGTTGAAATGTATTATCTGTAATTCCGATAGCCATGGTGCACCTGCCTCTTAGAGTGATTTTGCTTTGTTAAGCACTTCGTCGATAGAACCACAGTACAAGAATGCCTGCTCTGGGATATCGTCATATTCGCCGCCTAACAGGCCTTTAAAGCCTCTTAGTGTTTCGCTTAGCGGTACAAATACACCTTTCTGACCGGTAAACACTTCGGCTACGTGATAAGGCTGAGTTAAGAAACGTTCAATCTTACGAGCGCGAGATACCGTCTGTTTATCTTCAGTTGAAAGCTCATCCATACCAAGAATCGCGATGATGTCTTTTAGCTCTTTGTAGCGTTGCAGCGTTGTTTGGACTTTTTGTGCAATGTCGTAGTGCTCTTGACCAACCACAAGCGGGTCCAATTGGCGAGATGTTGAATCCAATGGGTCGATTGCAGGGTAGAGGCCCAATGCCGCGATATTACGAGACAGTACAACGGTCGCATCTAAGTGAGCAAAGGTTGTTGCTGGTGATGGATCGGTCAAGTCATCCGCAGGTACGTATACCGCTTGGATAGACGTGATAGAGCCTTGTCTAGTCGAGGTGATACGCTCTTGAAGCACACCCATCTCTTCAGCGAGTGTTGGTTGGTAACCTACTGCAGAAGGCATACGACCTAACAGCGCTGACACCTCAGTCCCTGCAAGCGTGTAACGGTAAATGTTATCAATGAACAACAGTACGTCACGACCTTCATCACGGAAGCGCTCAGCCATAGTCAGGCCTGTAAGTGCAACACGTAGACGGTTTCCCGGTGGCTCGTTCATTTGGCCGTAAACCATGGCCACTTTGTCTAGTACACCGGCTTCTTTCATCTCGTAGTAGAAGTCGTTACCTTCACGAGTACGCTCACCAACACCGGTAAATACAGAGAGACCTGAGTGGGCTTTTGCGATGTTGTTGATAAGCTCCATCATGTTGACAGTCTTACCTACGCCAGCACCACCGAACAGACCAATTTTACCGCCCTTAGCGAACGGACAGATAAGGTCGATAACCTTAACGCCGGTCTCAAGAAGTTCAGTGCTGTTTGCTTGTTCTTCATAAGAGGGTGCTTCACGGTGAATTTCGTAGCTTTCTTTTTGACCGATTTCACCGCATTCATCGATAGGCTGGCCAAGAACGTTCATGATACGGCCTAAGGTTTCTTCGCCCACAGGAACAGTGATTGGAGAACCGGTGTTTTCAACAGTTAGGCCTCGGCGCAAGCCATCTGACGTACCCATTGCAATACAACGAACGATACTGCCACCCAGTTGTTGCTGAACTTCCAATACGAGAGAGCTTGCTTCCTCGCTAGTCACTTTCAATGCATCATAAACGCGTGGGCTGTTGCCGCCGCTGAACTCGACGTCTACCACCGCGCCGATAACTTTAACTATTTTTCCAACACTCATCTCTAAATCCTCAAATTCTATTCTTAACCCACTCTTTTCTGCCCTTAGACAGCTTGAGCACCTGAGACTATTTCACTCAGTTCTTGGGTAATGGCAGCCTGTCGCGCTTTGTTGTATACCAACTGCAAATCATCGATGAGTTGGCCTGCGTTATCGGTCGCCGCTTTCATGGCCACCATTCGGGCTGCCTGCTCACAGGCAATGCTCTCTACGATGCCTTGATACACTTGCGATTCAATGTATCGATGTAACAGCTCAGAGAGGATGTCTCTTGGTGCTTGTTCATAGATGTAGTCCCAACGACGTGCTTTTTTCGCGCCTCCATCGGCTTCAGAATCTGAAGGGTGGGGCAGCAACTGCAAGGTCGTTGGTTCTTGAACCATGGTGTTGATGAACTGGTTATAAACGAGATACAAGCTGTCGATTTTTTCGTCGTCGTAATGCCCTAGCATCGCGTTAACCGTACCTAAAATGTCTTCTAATTTAGGCGCGTCACCAAGGCCTGACGTTTGCGCGATAACATTGCCGCTGCGTTGGAAGAACGAGATAGCCTTAGATCCCACTAAGGTTGTTTCTACCTCGACTCCCTTGGTGCGCCATTGCTCCATTTCTTCTAACACTTTCTTGAACAAGTTCGAGTTCAAGCCACCACATAAGCCCCGGTCGGACGAAATAATGATGTAAGCAACGCGTTTTGGTTCACGCTGTTGAAGGTAGGGATGCTGGTATTCCAGCGACCCTGATGCGACATGAGAGATAACTTTGCGCATGTTCTCTGCATATGGACGTGTTAGCGTCATATTGTCTTGAACCTTACGCATCTTACTTGCCGCAACCATCTCCATTGCACTGGTGATTTTCTGAGTGTTACTAACACTGCCTATCTTGGTGCGAATTTCTTTAGTATTTGCCATTATCTGCTCCTAATTTGTTTTGATTTCCAGCCAACAAACCGGAGCGTTTACCAAGCTTTCAACGCTACAAAGTCACCGAGAAGCTTTGCAAGAGCGCCATCAATTTCATCGTTGTAGTCACCATTAGCGTTGATGGTGTCGAACAACTCTGGGTTTTGACCTTTCGCGTAAGCAATCAATTCTTCTTCAAAACGTGCAATTTTGTTCAACTCTACGTCAGCCAAATAGCCTTTTTCTGCTGCGTAGATAACCGTTGCTTGCTCAGCGACAGACATCGGAGAGTATTGCTTTTGCTTCATCAATTCGGTTACACGCTCACCATGGTCAAGCTGCTTACGCGTCATGTCATCTAAGTCAGAAGAGAACTGAGCAAATGCGGCTAATTCGCGGTATTGAGCTAATGATGTACGGATACCACCAGACAGTTTCTTGATGATCTTGCACTGCGCCGCGCCGCCCACACGAGATACCGAGATACCAGGGTCAACAGCAGGACGTAGGCCTGAGTTGAACAGTTGGGTTTGTAGGAAAACCTGACCATCAGTAATTGAGATTACGTTGGTTGGTACAAACGCAGATACGTCACCCGCTTGAGTTTCAATGATAGGAAGCGCTGTCAGTGAGCCTGTTTGGCCTTTCACTTCACCGTTCGTGAACTTCTCTACGTATTCCGCATTCACTCTTGCAGCACGTTCTAGTAGACGAGAGTGGAGGTAGAATACGTCGCCAGGGAAGGCTTCACGACCCGGTGGGCGTTTCAATAGCAATGAGATTTGACGGTAAGCGACGGCTTGCTTTGATAGGTCATCATAGATGATCAGTGCATCTTCACCACGGTCACGGAAGTATTCACCCATGGTGCAGCCCGCATAGGGTGCTAGGTATTGAAGCGCTGCTGATTCTGATGCTGATGCAACAACAACGATGGTATTTTTAAGCGCATCGTGGTCTTCGAGTTTACGAACAACGTTTGCGATAGTGGAGGCTTTCTGGCCAATCGCCACGTACACACATTTGATGCCAGAATCTTTTTGATTGATGATTGCATCGATGGCTAGCGCCGTTTTACCTGTCTGACGGTCACCGATGATAAGTTCGCGTTGACCTCGACCGATAGGCACCATGGTGTCAACGGCTTTATAACCGGTTTGAATTGGCTGATCGACGGACTTACGCTCGATTACGCCGGGAGCAATCACTTCAACTGGGTCGAGTCGGTCACAACTCACTGGGCCTTTGCCATCGATTGGCTCGCCTAATGTGTTTACTACACGGCCAAGAAGTCCGTTACCGACGGGTACTTCCAAGATACGGCCAGTACCTTTCACTTTCATACCTTCAGAGAGGTCAGTGTAGGGGCCCATAACTACGGCACCGACTGAGTGCGTGTCAAGGTTAAGAGCAAGAGCGTATTTGCCACCTGGAAGCTCGATCATCTCACCCTGCATGACATCCGCAAGGCCATTAATAGTAATGATGCCATCACGAACCGAGACTATGGTGCCTTCGTTGCGAGCTTCGGTGCTCACATTAAACTTCGAGATGCGATCTTTGATTAGATCGCTGATTTCATTTGAATTTAATTGCATAATTGTTACCTATCTCGCGTGAAGTTGATGGGCTAATCGGCTAATTGATGTGTTCAAAGAACCATCGATGACGGTTTCACCCGCCTTGATTACGATCCCGCCAACCAGCGAGTCATCAATAACCTGTTCCATTTCAACCTGACGCTCTAATTTCTTCTCAAGTGCAGCAGTGAGTGATGTAACTTGATCTTGTGTAAGCAATTCTGAACTGGTGACAGTGACAGGGATTACACGTTCATGTTCGTCCTTTAGGTCGCTGAACAAGTTAAACAAGTCTCTGATCACTGCAAGACGGCCATTCTCAGCCAAGACTTTAATGAGATTAATGACGTGGTCATCAACGAGTCCTTGGCAAACGTGAATGATGAGATTGACCAGTTCTTCAGATTGCTGTGTGTGAACACCTTCTGCTGATGAAATCTGTTTAGCGATCGTTTCTTCTTCCGCTACTGTCACAAGAATGGACAGCATTGAGTGCCACTCTTGTAACTTGTTTTCACCTAAAGCAAAGTCGAACGATGCTTTAGCGTAGGGATGAGCAATATTGGTGTAATCTGACATATTGCCTCCGTTTAGAGTTCGCTTATCATTTGATCAACTAACGCTCGGTTCGTTTCAGAATCTAGGTTTTTGCTAATCAATTTCTGTGCACTTTGAATAACAGCATCTGCCATATCCGCCTGAAGTTCACGGCGTAACTTTTGACGTTCGCCTTCTAGCTCAGCTCTACCTTGTTCTAAGATGCGTGCCTTTTCTTGCTCACCTTCTTGGTGAGCTAAGGTGATGATTTCGTTGCGGCGTTTTTTGCCTTGCTCAATCAGTTCGGTCACATTTTTTTTCGCATCTGCGACGAGTTGTGCGCCATTTGATTTTGCTAGTTCTAGCTCTTTCGCTGCATTCTCTGAGTGGCGTAAACCATCAGCGATTTCTTTTTGGCGCTCGTCTAACATCGCGGTGAGAGGGGGCCATACATATTTCATGCATAGCCAAACAAAAATCACGAATGAGATTGCTTGACCAAACATGCTGGCATTTAAGTTCATACCTTCCTCACTAAATCTTGATTATTTACAAATCGATCTTTTCAAAGCTTTTAATTAAGCCACGGCAAAGATGATGTATAGACCGATACCAACACCGATCATCGGTACAGCATCCACAAGGCCCATCATGATGAAGAATTGAGTACGAAGCATTGGAGTAAGGTCTGGTTGACGAGCAACACCTTCAAGATATTTACCCGCTAAGTTACCAATACCAGATGCTGCACCTGCTGCACCTAAACCGATCAGTAATGCACCTGCTACATATAAAACTGCGCTTACGATATCCATTTGTATCTCCGATAAATAATGTGTTAGTTAATTTTTTAGTTATTAATTAGTGGTGTTCTTCTGTTGCCATTGCTAAGTAAACAACGGTCAGTACCATAAATATAAATGCTTGTAAGAATACGATTAATATGTGGAATAAGGCCCATGGAACACTTAGTGCCCATTGCATCCACCAAGGCATTAGTGCGATAAGGATGAATATCATCTCGCCTGCATACATATTTCCGAATAATCGTAAGCCTAGTGATATTGGCTTTGAAATTAATGTTATTAATTCAAGAACAAAGTTAACAGGATATAAAAGAGGGTTATCAAATGGCTGAGTAGTTAGCTCTTTGATAAAGCCTTTCAAACCTTTATTTTTAAACGTATAAGTTAACAATAAAATAAACACACCGAGTGCCATCGACATTGGGATATTTACATCCGCTGTCGGTAGATCTCTAAAGTGTTCTAAACCCATTACACGAGTTAACCCTGGTATTAAATCTATAGGCAATAGGTCGACTGCATTCATTAACAACACCCAAACAAAAGTGGTTAATGCCAGTGGCCCTATTAATCTATCCTCCGCTTGAAAAATCTCTTTGACTAGGTTGTTAACGAAATCAAAGATAAGCTCGATAAAACATTGAAAACGACCTGGAACACCGCTAGTGCCCTTGGTTACTACATATCGAAAAGCTCCAATAAACAGTAAACCCGTGATCCAAGATACCAACATTGAGTCAATGTTGAACGCCCAGAAACCATCACCTGTAGTTAAGAAGGTTAAGTGATGCTCTATGTATTCGTGAGCGGTAGTGACTTGCTCCATACTACACGTACTCCGATCTTGTAGAGGCAGTAATAAATGGTGTTAAGAAGTACCCAATCATTGTGAAAATATACGCGTATAATATTACTGGGTTATCCAATTTAAAAAACTGGAATGCCAGGATAAACATTAAGAACGTATAGGTTATTTTCACGACACGACTCATTTGCATTAAGTCACGTAAACTATAATTAGGATTCTTGTGCACCTTAAGGCTTGCATATATAAAACCAAACAGCGGTGGTAACATCGCGATTACGACACCCAAAGCTGAAGACTCCATATCTACTTTATTACCAAAAAACACTTCATATAAAACTACACCGACGGCTAATACTATTTGGCAGAGAACAACTCTTTTAGCAGCAACAAGGATGTCGCTACTTATCCCATTAAGCCTCATAATAAAACCTTATATTTAACAGTGTAAGTCAATATAAAACACAGTTTGAATATGTTTTGTTACTAGCACTTACTTGTTAATAGCAATTTGACTTGTTAATAAACCTTTACTTGTTAACAAAGAAATAATCTTTCTGGCTTTATATCTCCTGACGAAATTAAACGTTAAAAACTAACTCGCTATCGTTTCGACAAAATATAAACTACGCCTAAAATTATGTGATCAAAACGACAAATATCGGCATCAATAATTCCATTTTTGAAATGAGTGTTTTTCATTTATGAAAGTAATAGTTCTATTATTAAATCCATGAATATTTAAAATGCTTTGTTTATAGTGAGAAAAGGGAGGTTTTACCCAGAAAATTAGAGAGAAAAAATATTAAGATATGACGTTATCAATTAAGCATATTCAATGACTTAGAGTCTTTTCTAAATGTGATTACGGGTTGGTATTCGAAGCGGGGTATAACCAAGATTTTGTTGATATTGAAAGGTTTCGTTTGTGTAGTGAAATAGCAGTATGGTACTCCTTATCATTAAGCTGATTTTTTTTAATATCGTTATCATATTTTCATTATTGATGTATTGGAACGCGAATCAACACGCCCAGCACCGGGTTCAAGATGAAAGTTTGATGAATAATTCAGCGTCCAACCGCTGATGCAACAAGATCTAGGGTCAATGATGAGGGCGAGAAAACATACATACAGATGGAAAGTACGGGTTAATTGACTCAAAAATAGAGGTATCGCTGAGGTTGGGTCGAATTATTATCGGACGAATTCGCAGAGCATCGACCCAGAAGTAACAGTTTCAATACAGAAATAATCGGAATCTAAAGATGTTTGTCGTATCAATAGGCCTATAGGAAGCGCCTTCATTCATGTTTTTCTATTACTCTTCATAGCTTAGGTATTGAATACACAAGTCATGAAAGGCTTGTGCTTGTGGCGAGATCGTACGGTCAGCCAATCTGAAAATACCGATCTGACGCTGTAAGGGCGGGTCAATCAATGGGATCCACACCAAACGGGTTTCATTGGTCGGGAAAGCCAACTTAGGTAGCGTGGTCACGCCTATCCCGAGTTCTAACACCGAAAACAACGAAGTGATGTTCTCTACCGAATAAAGAGCCTGTTCGCTGAGCATTCGTGCGGGTGTTGGGTCAAGTAGGGTACAAGTACCGTTGCGAATGAAGGGTTGTTTTAACAAAGTTTGCCATTCTATTCCCTCTCGTTGAGAGGCGATGGGGTTGTCTTTGAGGCAGACCACACCAATAGGGTCAGAGAGCAAAGGCGTGAAATCGATGCTCTCTTCTTCTAAATGGGAGCTATTTCCGAGGGCAACATCCACCTCTCCAGAGAGTAATCTCGCTTCCACACCTGCCGCATTATCGTCAATTAAGCTGACCTCAACATTGGGGTACTTTTCGCAAAAAGCCCCTAAAACACTAGGGATTAGTTTTGCGGCCACTGAAGGGACACTCGCTATTCGAACTCGCCCTTGTTGGCCAGCTGCTGCAGCACGGAGGTCGTTATCTAATGCCTTGTAAACATTTAAGAATTGAATGATTTTCGGTAAACATATTTCGCCAAAAGGTGTCAGCGTCGATTTGTTGCCCGTTTCAAACAGTGGTTGGCCGAGAATTTTTTCTAGCTCTTTTATTGATGTTGAAAGTGCCGCTTGCGAGCGATTTGCTCGGTGAGATGCCGCTCTAAATCCGCCTTCTTCGACCACTAAAACAAAATGTTTTAACTGTTGTAGCTTAATACTCATGACAGGAATCCTTCTCTAGGCCTTGCTATACCTTACTTTTTTAAAGGTGATAGATTTTATTTATCAAATGCACAAAATTTACCGTTAGATTTATCAGCCGTCAAGGTGCAGTATTTAACCATCTTGAAACATAGTTGTTACAAAGTTGGATGGAATCGTGAACGCACAAACTAAAAAACACCCAGTAAAAACCGAGCTTTTCGCTTCAAAAGCACCACTAGAGTGGGCAATCGTTAATAACGGCACTCTATACACAGCGCAGATTCCAATTGATGAAACTGGCGCAGTAGTAGAAGGCGGTATCGAAGCGCAAACGCGTCAGACTTTTAACAACCTTGTTCATACGTTGGAGTGTGCAGGCGAATCTATGGATTCAGTGCTGCAAGTTCTGATTTACGTGACAGACCGTGAATATCTAAAAACGGTCAACAGCGTATACGGAGAATACTTCAATGCACCTTATCCAAACCGTGCTGCGGTCGTCGTTGCAGGGTTAGCAAGAGAAGAAATGTTGGTTGAGTTCGTGGTTTACGCATCAGCCTCTCAACCTGAATAAAGATACTGTGAACTGAGGCAATTTGCGGATCAAAGCTATTTGTCTGTAAAGATCTTTATTGATACAAGCGTCTTGGTTCAGTTTTAGATACAAGATTTAAACGTTATTTCTTATATAAATTAACGTTTTATTCATTAATCAGATGGTTGCCAGGCTCAAACGCAACCTAACCGTTACAAGGACAGAATGATGACTCAATTACAGAATGTTCAAGCAGAAAACGCACTTTACATTGGCGGCGAATGGCAAGCGGGTGTAAGCACCGTTGCGAACATTAACCCATCAGATATTTCTGAAAACATCGGTAACTTTGCACAAGCAAGTGCTGACCAAGTCCAACAAGCGATTTCAGCGGCAAAGCACGCTCAACCAGAGTGGGAAAAAACGCCTATTGAACGTAAGCAAGCAGTACTTCAAGCAATCGGTGATGAGCTGATTGCACGTTGTGATGAGCTAGGTACGTTACTTTCTCGTGAAGAAGGTAAGCCTTTTGCTGAAGGTCGTGGCGAAATTTACCGCGCAGGTCAGTTCTTCCAGTACTTTGCGGCTGAAGTGCTTCGTCAAATTGGCGACAACGCAGAATCAGTACGCCCAGGCGTTTCTGTAGAAGTGACTCGTGAAGCGGTGGGTGTTATCGGCATCATCTCTCCTTGGAA
The DNA here is from genome assembly GCF_024347615.1 of Vibrio splendidus. Lineage (NCBI taxonomy): Bacteria > Pseudomonadati > Pseudomonadota > Gammaproteobacteria > Vibrionales > Vibrionaceae > Vibrio > Vibrio splendidus. Next base: position 336,728 of record NZ_AP025509.1, read on the forward strand.
CTTCCCGACCGCGACTGCTGCTTGGAAAATCGCTCCAGCGCTTGCTTTCGGTAACAGCGTTATCTGGAAACCAGCAAACCTAACACCAGCAAGTGCGGTTGCGCTAACTGAGATTATCCACCGCCAAGGCATGCCAGCAGGCACGTTCAACCTCGTTCTAGGTAGTGGTTCTAAAGTAGGTGATGCACTGATCAACTCTAAAGAAGTGAACGGTGTGAGCTTTACTGGTTCTGTTGACACGGGTCGTAAGGTTGCCGCTGCTACAGCGCCAAACTTCGTTCGTTGCCAATTAGAGATGGGCAGTAAGAACGCACTTGTGGTTGCTGATGATGCTGATATCCAAACAGCTGTTGATGCAACTATCGCAGGTTCGTTCTCTGGCGCAGGTCAAAAATGTACAGCATCTTCTCGTCTTGTGGTTATGGATGGTATTCACGACCAATACGTTGAAGCACTGATCAAACGTATGAGCGAGCTGAAAGTCGGTCACGCACTAGAAGACGGCGTGTTCATGGGGCCTGTTGTTGACGGCAACCAACTTGAAGCAAACCTGGGTTGGGTTGAGAAAGCACGTCAAAGCGGCGGTGAGCTAGCATTTGGTGGCGAACGCCTAAGCATGAAACACGAAGGTTTCTACATGTCTCCAACGCTGTTCTTAAACACTAAGAACGATTGGGAAGTGAACCAAGAAGAAGTGTTTGCACCAATGGCAAGTGTGATTCGTGTCGCTGACCTAGAAGAGGTTATCGCGACAACCAACGATACTCGCTTTGGTCTAACGGGCGGCATCATTACTCAAAGCCTACGTACTAGCGCAATGTTCAAGCAACAAGCGCAAACAGGTTGTGTGATGGTGAACCTACCAACAGCAGGTACAGATTACCACGTACCGTTTGGTGGTCGTAAAGAGTCTAGTTTCGGCCCTCGCGAGCAAGGTCAATACGCGAAAGAGTTCTACACAGTTGTGAAGACCGCTTACCAGCGTCCTTACTAATCGGCTTTTTATTAATTAGCTCTCTATTAATTAGAACGGGATGGCTGGAGACATTAAGCCCCTAGCTATCCAGCTATCGAATTGGCCTGATTCACAAAGTCAGGCCAACATCCAAACTCAACACAACAAATGAAATTAGAGACGTGATTTAACCCATTTTTGAAAACATGTTATTTGAGCGTGTTTTCAAAACCGAGCTAGAACACTGAGCTTTCAATAGGAGTGGTTATGTACCAGCAACGGATTGTTATAGATGGATTGCAATACTGCAATTGGAACAGAGAATACTTCCAAACACTAAAGGCGAGCGGCATTACAGCAGTTCACGCTACCGCGGTTTACCACGAGACAGCTCGTGAAACCTTATCTCGCTTTGCAGAGTGGAACTTAAGATTCGAGCAAAATGCAGACATTATCATGCCAATTCATTCAATGGCTGATGTTGAAACTGCGAAAGCGACGGGCAAAGTCGGCATTTTTCTAGGTGCTCAAAACTGTTCTCCAATCGACGATGAGATTGGTCTTATCGAAGTGATGCGTAAGCAAGGTCTTCTGATCATGCAACTGACGTACAACAACCAGAGCTTATTGGCGACGGGTTGCTACGAGAAGAACGATACGGGTATTACTCGCTTTGGTAAGCAAGCAATCGAAGAGATGAACCGAGTGGGCATGATCATCGATATGTCTCACAGTGCCGAGCGTTCAACGCTTGAGGCGATTGACCTGTCTTCTCGTCCTATTTGTATCAGCCATGCGAACCCAACGTTTGCTCATGATGCACTACGAAACAAATCAAACGATGTGATTAAAGCCCTAACCGCACGCGGTGGCTTAATCGGATTCAGCTTATACCCATTCCACCTACCAAATGGCAGCCAATGTACGTTGGAAGATTTCTGCCAAATGGTTGCGACTACCGCTGACATGGTTGGCGTAGAACACCTAGGTATTGGTAGTGACCTATGCTTAAACCAACCTCAAGCCGTTCTTGAATGGATGAGAAATGGTCGTTGGTCTAAAGCAATGGACTACGGCGAAGGCTCTGCGAACAACTCAGGTTGGCCAGATGCGTTGCCTTGGTTCTGTGGTAGTGCGGGTATGGAAAATATTTATAACGGATTGATGCGCCATGGTTTCAGCGAGTCTGAAGCTGGGCAAGTCTTGGGAGAAAACTGGTTTAACTTCTTGAAAGATGGCCTAGAGCCTCAAAGCAAGGGTTAAGTGTTTTCTCACTAGCAATCATCGAATTAGCAGCCTTCTAATTAACCTTCATTTAGAAGTGCTGTTGTAACCAATTTAACTATTCAAAAGGAACAACGGTCTATTTCGCAACGCGGTAACCCAAACATGGATTAGCCTGCCCAACACAAAAAACAATAGGGCAGGTGTTAAATACACCTCTTGTAGTCATCATTTAAATGACAGCTGCAAAGAAACCTCTGGAGTCAGAGTATGTCTGATTTAACCAATAGCGTGAAATCTTCAAACGTAAATGCGGGTCAAGCAAACACAGCAAGCAAAAAACCTCAGTCTGAATCTACTTCAGACAAATTAGGACTAACCAATCCAGCACTTTGGTACAGCGGCGGTTTTATCGCTCTGTTCGTAACGCTTGCTTTGTTTGATGGGGAGCTACTCTCTACCCTAGTAAACACGGGCTTTGCATGGTCTGTAAAAGTGTTCGGCCCTTATTGGCAAATGCTTCTTCTTCTGACTTTTCTTATTGGTCTTGGCCTGGCGGCAGGGCGAACAGGCAAGGTTATCCTAGGCGGCATCGCGAAACCTGAAATGGATGGCTTCCGTTGGATGGCGATCATCTTCTGTACGCTACTTGCGGGCGGCGGTGTGTTTTGGGCAGCAGCAGAGCCGATCGCACACTACGTTAACCCACCACCTTTGTATGGCGCACAAGAAAACGCACAGCAAGGCGCAGTGAATGCGTTATCACAATCATTCATGCACTGGGGTTTCCTCGCATGGGCAATTGTGGGCAGCTTAACGTCTATCGTGGTTATGCACCTTCACTACGACAAAGGCTTGCCTCTTAAACCTCGTATTTTGCTTTACCCAGTTTTGGGCGAAAGAGCACTGAAAGGCCATACCGGCGCACTGATTGATGCATGTTGTATTGTCGCTGTAGCAGCGGGTACCATCGGTCCGATCGGCTTCTTGGGCTTGCAAGTCAGCTACGCTCTGAATGAACTGTTTGGTATTCCAGATGGCTTCACAACTCAGCTAATCATCATCTTGTTCGCTATCGTGCTTTATACATTGTCGGCATTAAGTGGTCTAAACCGCGGAATGCAAATGCTAAGCCGTTACAACGTAATTTTAGCAATGGCATTGATGGTTTATATCCTTATCTTTGGTCCAACGAACTTCATCTTCAATGGCTACATTCAAGGTGTAGGCAGCATGATAGATAACTTCATCCCAATGGCCACATACCGTGGTGACGAAGGTTGGTTAAGCTGGTGGACAGTGTTTTTCTGGGGTTGGTTCTTAGGTTACGGCCCAATGATGGCAATCTTCATCGCTCGTATTTCACGCGGCCGTAGTATTCGCCAATTGGTATCAACCATTAGCCTTATCGCACCGTTTGTAACTTGCTTCTGGTTCACGATTGTTGGTGGCTCTGGTCTTGCGTTTGAAATTGCAGATCCAGGCAGCGTAAGTAAAGCGTTCGAAGGCTTCAACTTACCAGGCGCACTACTGGCGGTAACTCAGCAGCTACCTATGCCGATGCTTATCTCTATTCTGTTCTTGATCTTAACCACGATCTTCATCGTAACGACCGGTGACTCGATGACTTACACCATCAGTGTGGTTATCAGTGGTGAGACAGAACCGAATGCAATTATTCGTACTTTCTGGGGTGTGATGATGGGGGTAACAGCGTTGATTCTGATTTCCCTAGGTTCTGGCGGTATTTCAGCGCTGCAATCGTTCATTGTTATCACAGCGGTACCCGTGTCCTTAATCTTACTGCCATCGCTCTGGAATGCGCCTCAAATCGCAATCAAGATGGCAAAAGAACAGGGTTTTTAAAGAGCAGGCTTTTTTAAATAAAAGGGCTCTGTAAGACAAGAACTCTGTAAAAAAGAGACTGTAAGAAATTGATTAAGTAAGAACAAATCAGCCTTCGAAAGAAGGCTGATGCAAAAATTCCGAAAGGAACAGAAAACCCGAACTGGTGAAAATACACCGGACGGCAAAGTATTTAGGTCAATCGATCTAGTCAGGACAAATAATAAGGGGTGAGCTCGCTTGCCCCACATAACGTGAAAGCTAACCAGCATACTGTAACAACGAATGCTTCAAATGACGGCAACGATCGGTTCTGAATGGCTAGCAAAATCCTATAACTATAAGGTGGTGAGCAAAATGGATGCACATCGTTCTACCTACACTGAATCAGCATTACGTGACGCAACAGTCGTCATGGCACCGGAAAGGCTAGGTGCGATGCACCAAACACGTATCAGCTTTGTAAGAACTCTGATTCGTAAAATGGCGCAGCAAGAGTGGAAAGTGACGAAACATGAATGGCAATTAGACGCTCAGGGTTTTGGTCATGTTATCTATAAGCTAGCGACGCCAAACCATGTTTATCATTTGGTTGTTTTTTGCGATGAAATTGCAGATGACGAACGAAATGACCGTGTAATAGCTGAAAAGTGGGACGTAACGTTTGCGCTTGTTCTTGGTGATGTTGATGTCACCCTACTTGAAAGACTTCGCGCGAATGTACCGCTTCAAGAAGCTGGCCGTAATCCTAACAATGTGCTTGTTTTAGCGCGTGCAAACAAAAGTGTACGTGTGTTTGAACATATCGTTAGTCACTTGGCTAAAGGTGTTCAACCAACGCCCAAAGAACTGGCTGAAGTAGGCTACATCCTGCGAACCACTGCCGTTTATGGTAATGGCAAATTTGGCATCGCTGACTTTAAAATCTTAGAGAAAAATGAAGATTTCAATCAGTCGTTTAGCGCTCAAATGTGTGCGGTGTATATGCTGCGTGAGTTCAGCCTAGATTGGGTTCATTACCTAGCAGAGCAACAAGGCGGCGAACAAGCGATTTCTTTACATCGTGGATTACAACGCTACCTAGGCGTTGGTAATGCGACAGGTTTAGGCATGGCGCCATACCTGATTAACCACCCAAGTATTGTTGACCAGTGGATGACAACCCGTGAGCATGCATTAGCTGAAGTGTTAGCGAGTCAGACTGATACGGCGTTGATCGAGCCACTACGTACACTAGTTAAAAAAGCGATTTGTCATTTAGAACAAGTCGTTACCATCAATGAAACACAGCAAGAGCTCAACAAAGCCGCTGTTGATGATTTGAAAGAAACAGAGCAATCGCTAGAAACGTCTGTCAGCCAGTGTGATACATGGGCGCAGTTAGTCGAGCAATCTAAGCAAATGAGTATGGAAGCCCAAGAAATCCTTATCTCATGCTTGATGGAATTGTACCCAGAATTAGTGGACGCCCATCAAGAGCAAATGAATTGCAGCGAAACACTGTCGCTTCCTAGCGGCAAAAAGATTCAAGACCTTCTTGTTGTATTAGAAGAAAAGTACCGTTGGGCGATCACGACCGACTTTACTAAAGCAGAAAACAACTACTGGTTCTGGTATCGCTCTCAAGACAAAGAAGAGCCAAGGCTCGGAGTTCGAGGCGAAGAGTTGGGTGAAGAGCGTGAATTGCCGTTGGATATCGGCCGTCAAGCTTATCGTTTGTACCATGCTTTATTGCAATTCGCGCCTGAGCTTTCATTGGCTGAATTCCTAGTTAAACAGCCACAACACCGTGCAATTGCACGCCGTGTATGGACGCTAGGCAACAAAGCAATGGGTGACATTCAAATGAATGTGCTTCACCAAGATTCGCCGCCAATGCACTTACTGCGTTGTAAGCTTGCGATGTTTGGTGCAACTAAGTTTGATCCTCGCTCAGATCGCTGGGTACGAGTGACGTTTTTCCAAGGAGCGCCATTGCTTGATGAAATTCATCAGGACGAATGGGTGTTCCCAATATTACCAAGTGAAGCTGAACTGTCTGGTTCGCAAAATGTTTCAATTCACAGCACAACGGCGAAAGGCCAACATGGAGGTAAATCGTTATGATCGTTTCTCACAATGAACTGGTAGCGGCCGTCAATAAAGCCTTTCTGGGGATGCGTCGTACATGTGGTGAAGCTGATGTGATAGCGAACATGGTGGCAGATTTACAAATGGTCGGTTTGGATGGTGTTCGTCATTTTAACAGTGCGAGCAACTTCATCGGGCTAGAGGACGACCGCCCTGTCGATATTCAAGTGCGCAGTGATAATACGGTTGAAGTCGACCTGCACAAGGCGAGTTTGGCGTGTCATCTTCCTGTGATTATGGACTATTCGATTGAAAAAATGGTTGGTAAGAAGACGCTGGAAATTGAGCTAAATAATTGCCACAACCGTTGGTTGGCGTATAGCGAGCTTGTAAAACTGGCTGCGAAAGGTATCGCGTGCATGGCACGTTGGGATAACGGCTCTAACCCTAAGAGCACTTTGTATGTGCTTAATCGTGGTTGCGTTGCACCAGAACTGTTTTTATCAGATTTGCCACTGGCATCGGTCGAACATATCCACAATATGACCATCGAACTTTCCGTCCAGGATTTCGATATCGAACGTTTGTCAGATGGCTACCAAACACACATTGAATCGGAAGCGCTTTTTAAAACTCAAGAGAAAGCATGGAACGATGGCATTGAGGTGGATGATGGAGAGTGGGCGGCACTGAAAGAGACCGCTACCGCAATCCTAGTTCAGAACAGCGAACGCTCGACTCAAGGTGCCGGTGAACTGACGGCTTCGTAGTCGCTAGATTTATTAGGTTCATTAGAACTAACAGGTTCGATAGATTAACGGCAAATAAGCGAGTTAGTTTATCAACACAGATAAAACCAAAGAGCTTAACGTATCCTCACCTCGTTAAGCTCTTTTTATTTGCCTCACGCTTTGGATTTGCTTTACCTCATTCATTTACTCTCTCGCTGGATCAACCTCTTCTAAACTGACTGTTTTGACACACGCTGTTACCCATTGAGAGGTAATTGAACATTTAAACGAAGCACCTTCACATTCATGTTAAACAAACGGTTTCATTTACAAGCTACTATGCGTATCTTGCTCATAAGGGTGCCAAAGGGCGCCATTTTTATTCGTACCAATGACTTTAGAATCAGATAAAAAGGAATGAAGCGTGCAAGCTAACTTTATTGATGGAACCACCCTGTATCGTCAGCACTCTTTCGAGTTGCCACTTGATTATCAAGCCAAAGATGGACAACAGATCCAAGTCTTCGCACGTGAGCTGGTTGATCTCGCTAAAGATGCGCAAGAGCTGCCGTGGCTGATCTACTTTCAGGGCGGCCCAGGTTTTCCTTCTCCACGTGTTAGCGGGCAATCGGGTTGGCTAAAGCGTGCATTACAAAGCTATCGTGTTCTGCTTCTGGACCAACGTGGTACAGGCAACAGCACGGTTATCAGTCATGAAACGTTGGCGCCCCTTTGTCCAGAACAACAAGTCGAGTACTTAACGCATTTCAGAGCCGACAATATCGTTCGTGACGCTGAAGCGATTCGTGAGCAGTTTGGTGTTAAACAATGGTCTACGATTGGCCAAAGCTTTGGTGGCTTCTGTACACTGAGCTATTTGTCACTGTTCCCACAAAGTCTACAGCGCTGTTATGTAACGGGTGGTATTCCGTCTATTGAGCGTGAAGCTGATGATGTTTATCGTGCGACTTACAAGCGTGTAGAAGACAAAAACAGAGCTTTCTTTGCTCAGTTCCCTCAAGCACAAGCTATGTGTCGCGAGATCTCTGATTACCTGCTTAACAATGATGTGAGACTGCCAAACGGTCAGGCGTTTACAGTTGAACAGTTCCAGTTGATCGGCATTAATCTTGGTGGCGGCGAAGCAAACCTTCCAATGTATTTCACACTGGAAAGTGCCTTTGTTGAAGTGAACGGTAACAAGCAGCTGAGCTATAGCTTCCTAAATCAAATGCAGCAAGAGCAGGGCTACCTAACGAACCCAATCTACGCGATTTTGCATGAATCGATTTACTGCCAAGGCACTGCGTCTAATTGGTCTGCACATCGAGTTCGTGAACAGTACTCACACTTTAACTACCAAACGGGTAGTGAATTCTGGTTTACCGGAGAAATGGTGTACCCATGGATGTTCGACCAACTAGAAACGCTGAAGCCATTACGTGAAGCGGCAAACATGTTGGCTGAGAAATCAGATTGGGGTTCTTTGTACAATGCAGAGCAACTGAGCAAGAATACGGTTCCGATGGCATGTGCGGTTTATGCGGATGATATGTATGTAGAGCTGGATTACAGCCGTGAAACACTTGCGAACATTCCAAACTCAAAAGCGTGGATCACTAACGAGTACGAACACAATGGCTTGAGAGTGGATGGCGAAAGAATTGTAGATAAATTGGTGACGATGGTTGAAGCGTTAGAAAACCTGCCAAAATAATTAGACGGTTTACGTTAGAAGCTGTCTACGTTAGAAATCAGATACGCTAGAAACAAGAAAACGCTGCATCCGTGCAGCGTTTTTTTTATGCCATCGAACTCTGTTTTACTTGGTATCTAGTTGATCACTAGATACCGAGTAAAACGATAGAGTTTAAGAACCGGGAGGGATAGTTCCTAAATTCATTAAGGTTGGATGACGATATCTTGATTTTCAGTGGTCGATAAGCTGGCGCGGTTCTGTTCGATAAGTTGAGCCGCATAAGAGGGAGTCACAGCTTGAATTTCGCCTTTTGAACGAATGGTTAGTGCTTCCCACGCATGATCACGGTATTTGCCTGTTTGTGTATATTCAATAAGTACTCTCATGATTCTTCCATCCGATGTGTGGTTAACGTGCTACTAACATTAGCGCCATTGTTGAGGTTGCACACCTGTTAAAAATGGAACATAAGATTAACCAAATGAGAATGCGTGTAACTTGAAAAACAGGCCTAACTGCACTTATCTTACTTAACCGTACTTATCGTAACTAACGACGTTTATCGTAACCAACCGTCCTTATCGTAAATAGCGTCCATAAAAAAACGCTGCACAATGGCAGCGTTAAAGTTGAGATAGGTTGAAGGTTGTTTAGCTGTTTTCTAAGCCAACAATCTTGCGTGCAGACATCACTGCACTATCCAAGTCGGTCAATCTACCAGCACTTGCTGGACCAAGAACTGATGAATATAAAGCCAACTGCTTCTCAAATGATAAATCTAATTGGTTATATAGATTTTGGCGGATTTGAGCGTGTTGCTGTGGCTTTGCGCTCGACAGGCCTTCCAACGTATCGTAGATGAGTGTAGTTGTATCCATAACTGTCCTTAGTACATCTTTAGAAAATTTTGCATATTATGCACTTGGTGTCATCTTTGTTCTGCGAGATTGATCGCATTATGTGCAGCTCTGCTTAATTGTGTAATCAGTTAGTTACAATTGTGTTGTACGGCAAAGTGTCGAAAACTCGGGTTATGGTAAAAAGAAAAGGAGACGCACTGGTCTCCTTTGGGTTTATTAATCAATATTAAAACTTACTCATTACTCATTACTTGCTACTTGCTGAGCTAATCAAATACGTCGAGAACCTAGCGAATGTTAATGTTCTTATCTCGATTTTCGTACATTTCAGGTGTGGTGTGTAATCCTCCAGCGTAACCTGCTGCTTCAAGTGTCTCTCTTACCTCTCGTACGTGCTCCGCCGTGACGGGTTCCTCTCTATCTCCAAGGTGCAATCGCACAAAGGTGATCAACTCAGCCAACCTTTGATCCGACAGCACATCTTCAAAGCTTGCCATTGGCATGAAGTTTCTGTCTTTGTCGAGATAGGTGGGTTGTAGACCGCGCACAGTCACCGCGATGGTGTTGAATGGATCGCTGTGCATGATAATGCCGTTATTCAACAGCGTAGGGGCGATAGGGTCGCGACCTTTACCATCGTCACCATGACACGCTCCACACGTTTGGCGATACGTGGTGTAAATATCAGTCGCGTAAGAGTCTTCATCAAACCCTTTAGGTTGCAACTGAACTGCATCACTGGCAATGGTGTTGTTGATGTCACCACTGAGTAAGTAATAGGACATCGACTCTATATCTTCACGTGTCATTAAACTTAGGCTGTTTTTTACTACGTCTGCCATGCCCGCAAACGCAGTCCCTTTGTCTGAGTGACCTGTGTGTAAGAAATCGGTGAGCGTTGCTTCATCCCAACCATCGACATACAGTTCGTTGGCCGTGATATCGGGCGCATTCCAACCGTCAATCAAGTTACCTTGGAAAATACGTTCAGGTATCAGAGCTTGGGCAATGTTTCGTGGTGTATGGCACTCCGAACAATGACCAAGTCCTGCGACCCAATATTTGCCTTGTTGCCATTTCTCAACGTTTTCGACTTCCGATTTAAGCTCTTCAGGCACTTGGTAGTCAATCGGGTCGGTATCCATGAACACAATGTTCCAGCCGAGCAGACCTAGACGTATGTTCGATGGAAACATCATGCTGTTGTCGTCATTGCGTCGTGGTACGGCGGTGATGGACTGCATGTATTCCCACAAATCGACCATGTCTTGGTCGGTGAGGTATTGATAAGAAGTGTAAGGCATTGCAGGGTACAGGTAACCATTCTTACCTTTACCTGCAACTAACGCGGCTCGGAAGTCATCAAAGTCATAAGTCCCAATCCCTTCGGTGGTATGTGGAGTTATGTTGGTTGAATACACGGTGCCGAAAGGAGTAACAAACGGTAGGCCGCCAGCAAAGGGTTCACCACCTTCGGCACTATGACAAGCTACACAGTCACCGGCATACGCTAGGTATTCACCACGTTCAACAGACTGAGCTTCTAGGTTCGCGAGTCTTTGTTGCTGCTCTGAGCCCGCATGTCTAATGTAAGCACCCAGTGCAAGTATTTCGTTCTCGGTGAGCTGCTCATCAAACGCAGGCATTAGGTTGTTCAAGCCTTTGTTGATAGTGTGCTGAATCTCTTCAATACTGCCGCCGTGCAACCAAATATCGTCTGAGAGATCAGGCACGCCAATCTCTGGGTTCGCAACAGAACCATCAGCGTGACAAGACGAGCAGTATTTTACAAACAGCTCTTTGCCGACTTTAACTTTTACTTCTGGAACATCGGTATGGCGTTGATTGAGGGAAGCTAAGTAGTAAGAAACCTTAGCCACTTCATCGGGGCGCATGATTTCGCTCCAACCTGGCATTGCACCGTTCCGACCTTTGGCGATCGAATGAATAACAGCTTCATCACTGCCACCGTACAGCCACTCTTGGTCTATCAGGTTAGGAAAGTGCTTTTGTCCCTGAGCATTATCTCGGTGACAAGCAGCGCAGTGAGTTTGGAACAGAATCCTACCGCTATTCACGATCTCTGGGACTGCAGCTAATCCCTCTAACGTAGTTTCGCTGGTTTGTGCAAATTGTTCATTGAGAGTGGTGGATGGTGAACTGAGCTTATCATCGCTTTGTTCCCAATCGACTAATCCTTCCCATTCGCCAAGCCCGGGGTAGAGCACCAAATAACCAGCAGACAAAAGAAATGCGACCGCATAGCTTACAAATAACAGTTTAGGTGGAGGCGCATCTTTCTCTTCAATACCATCAAAGGTGCCAATGGTGTGGTCATGATCGGCCTTGTGATTGCTACGCCAGTATTTAACGACAACAGACACCATCAGAATAAAGAATATTAAGGTTAAGAGTACCGCCCATAGATTCCAGAATGTGCTCATTGTGATACCTCCTGTGACGTATCTTTACCCAGGCTTTGTAAATAGCGAATCAGCGCTTCACCTTTGGTTTTGCCTCTTACTTGCAATCGGGCGTCACCAATTTCTTGATCGGTATAAGGCACACCTAAGGTACGTAAAACTTCCATTTTTGCGCTGATATCATCGCCAGTCAGAGTCTGCTCAAACAGCCACGGGTAAGAGGGCATTATCGATGTAGGAACGACTTTTCTAGGATCAGTTAGGTGAATAACATGCCACTGGTCAGAATACTTTCTACCTAAGTTAGTGAGGTCAGGACCAGTACGTTTAGAGCCCCACAAGTTAGGAAATTCGTAAATATCGTCTGCCTCTTTGTTCGGGCGACCATTACGTTTCACTTCTGGCTCAAGAGGGCGAACCATTTGGGTGTGACACACATGGCAGCCTTCACTGATGTAGATGTCTCGCCCTGCCAACTCAATAGGTGTGAGTGGCATTGCTAAACTGCCTTTGGCAATATCGTCTCCGCGGACAATGCTTGGCACTACCCAGACCAACAAAGAGAAGGAGGCAACGACAACGGTGGTCAAAATTAAAATGACGATTGAATGTGTAAAGTCTTTACTCATCATTTAAGCCCCCTCATTAACGGTATGTTTAGCGTCGTGTACTACTGACATACGAACCGTTTTGTACAAGTTGAATGCCATTAAAAACAGTCCAAGTACAAACAGCGCGCCACCAAAGAAACGCATGAATAGCCAAGGTGCTTTAAAGTCCATAGCCTCAACGAAACTGTAAATCAGTTCGCCATTTTCATTTTGAGCGAGCCACATATAACCCTCACCGATGCCTGCGATCCAAAGTGCTATCGCATAGATGGCGACGCCAGCATGAGCGAGCCAAAAGTGCCACTTAATCAGTCGTCGTGACCAAAGATCGGTTTGGCCCCATAAGCGTGGAATGAAATAGTAAAAAACCGCTATCCCTGACATTCCAACCCATCCAAGAGCTGCGGAATGTACGTGACCGATGATCCATTCGGTGTTGTGTGCCACCATGTTGAACCAGCGAATAGCGAGTAGGGGACCTTCGAATGTCGCCAAGCAGTAGTAAAGAATTGCTGAGAAAAAGAATAAAAGAATGTAGTCGGACTTCAGCTTTTCTTTGTTTTGTAGAAGGGTCATTGCGCTATTGAACGCACCGGCCCAAGAAGGGAGCCACAGGATCAAAGACATTACGATGCCGATGTTTTGAATCCAGATGGGAACAGAAGAATAAACCAAATGGTGCGTTCCAGCCCACGTGTAAAAGCCGACCAAGCCCCAGAAATGGATCACAGACAAACGGTACGAGTAGATAGGTCGATCCGCCGCTTTGGGTATGAAATAGTAATTCATACCAATCACACCAGCAGTCAGCAAGAATCCGACGGCATTATGTCCCCACCACCACTGAACAATTGCATCTTGAGCCCCTGCAAATACAGAGTAGGACTTCATCGCCAACACGGGCATCGCGAGGTTGTTCACAATGAAAATCATTGCAACGACAATAATGAATGCAGCAAAGAACCAGTTAGCCACGAAGATATGGCTGACCTTTCGTTTAGCAAGGGTGCCAAAGAACAACACCGCATAAAGCACCCAAACCAGCACGATCATTAAGTCGATTGGCCATTCAAGCTCTGCATACTCTTTTGAGCTGGTGTGGCCTGCGGGTAAGGAAATGACCGCAAGCAATAGAATAAATTGCCATCCCCAAAATACCATCCATGAAAGGCTTTTATTGAACAACTCACAATGGCCTGTTCGCTGGGCAATGTACAAAGATGTCCCCATCAAAATATTCACGACGAACCCGTAAATCACTCCAGAGGTATGTAGCGGACGCAGTCGACCAAACTGGAAATATTGAGAATCGAAGTTTAAGACTGGCCAATACAATTGCGCGGCGAGAATCACCCCGATGATCATGCCTACGATTGCCCATATTAAAGATGCGATGATGAAGTACTTAACGACCTTAATGTTGTATTGCGATGTTACTTGTTCCATAACAAGGCTCCTTGCCTAAAGCTTTTATTCGCTGACTGAATTTGATTCGTTGAGTGAGTTTGAATCGTTGCCGAGCATTGAATAGAAATAGGAAATGTCGCGGATGTCTTGGTCTGAAAGGGTGTCGGCTTGTTGTTGCATGAGAATTGCCAAACCACTGGTTCTTTCCCTTGTCTGATAGTCTTTTAACGAGGAGATGAGATATCCCACCTTTTGACCGCGAAGGTTCGGGTAGGGGTCTTGCGTTGAGATGCCATCAACGCCATGGCAGGTCATGCACACCTTTGCTTTCTGCTTACCTAACTCGAATTGTTCTTGATTAACGTCAGCAGAAACAGGAAACATGACCAACGTCATTACTAGGGTTGAAAGTGTCGTCATGGGGTTAAATTTTTTTATATTCAAACTCATTCTCGATTCCCTTGATTATGAAATGAGTAAGCTTTTTAAGAGCGACACACGATACCTGCTGGTGGAATAGAAGCGACAGATATCAGAAAAACAGGCTCTCAAAGCTGCTTACGTTCGATTAAAGGTTATGCAGCAACAAGCATTCTTGCTACTTACTGACTCATATTTATTGTTAATTTTGATGGTCAGTACGTATTCAGTGGCTGGATTGGATTACTCATTGCCTTTAAAAAGCCGGGATTACTGGTATGAACGCTAATTAAAGTCTTATTTAGAGGAGGGAAGGTGTTGTTCGCACCTGGTTACAGGAATGAAACGTTATCTCAGAAAGAGTCGAACTGCATCATTGAAAAAATAGGCAATGTCTAAGCAAGTCAAATGACCAATATGAACTAGACTCAATTTAGTGACCTTTTTAGAATGGAGTTTAAAATGAGAGCTGCACTTCTGTTTATACTTTCACTGTGTTCATTTTCTATTTTTTCAGCATCGGAACTCACAATATTCGATCACCTAGGGCAAAAGCATCAATTCAGTCGAGAACAACTGTTATTGCTTCCTCAAAAAGAAATATCCACCTCATTACCTTGGGTGGATGGAGAATTGGTTTATAGCGGTGTGGCCTTACAAACAGTGCTTGAAACAATGGATTTACCCATGGCTTCGCAAGTGACCTTTGTTGCACTAAACGACTATAAAATCGCGGTGCCCAAAGAAGACTTTGACGATTACCAGCCGATCATTGCGATTAAACAAAATGGCCAATTTATGTCAGTCAGAGAAAAAGGGCCGTACTGGTTGATATATCCACTTTCTTCGACTCCAGATATAGATAATACAGATTTCCATGCCAAGATGATCTGGCAGATACGCGATATTCATTTGTAAGGGCTTCGTATGAAAAAGCTGTTGTCATTGACTGCCATTAAAGTCGTCGTG
The DNA here is from genome assembly GCF_024347615.1 of Vibrio splendidus. Lineage (NCBI taxonomy): Bacteria > Pseudomonadati > Pseudomonadota > Gammaproteobacteria > Vibrionales > Vibrionaceae > Vibrio > Vibrio splendidus. The sequence goes on from NZ_AP025509.1 coordinate 351,942, forward strand.
TTATCTTTAGCGGCAGTGGTGCTCACCGTTAATATCTACAGTGTTACCCGCATTAACGATATTAATAAGAGTTTTTCTACCCGACAAAATGAGGCAACGTGGTTCGTTTTTCAATTGGTGAAAGAATACGCCAATTTCTTGATGGTAAGCCGCTCTGAAACCATTGATTATGATGAGTTATGGTTAGCGTACGATATTACGTGGAGCCGTTTTGATATATTGATTAACAGCACTGAGTCTTCCAATTTCATCAAGTCAGCAAACTTTAAGCCCTATTTCACAGCGGAATTTGATAAATTTAAGAGCTTGGAGCCCTCAATTAAACTGGTCAGCCAAGGGTTGTTGCCCAAGGAATCGTTACAGAAAAAGGTCGATATTTGCTACCACACACTCGTAGATTTTATTAACGACAAATTTCGATTACAAAGCCCTGTAATTGAAGAAAATACCTCAATGGTTGATAACTTAGTGACAGTCCATCGGATCAGTAGCGTTTTTCTTGTTGGCATCTTGTTGTTGACTGGGATTATTTTTTATATGGATTTTTCTATCAAAAGAAAGCTCTACTCTACGGATTTTATTACAGGGTTTCGCAATCGAATTTCATTGATGAAATTTGTGAAAAATAGCTACTCGAAGGACAATAACTTTGATCTCTATTTTGTCCGTATCAGGAACCTTACCGAAATTAATCAAAAATATGGCCTTGAATATGGTGATCTTGTCGTTAGTTCGGCCGCTAAATCTCTGACCGCTAAGATACCAGAAAGTACCATTTCATTTCGAAGCAGCGGAAGCCAGTTCTTATTTTTTATTCCGGACCATTTGTACGCGAGTGATGAAATTCAAGACAAGTTTAACGACGTGCTCAGTGATTACATATCTGCGGGTAATTTGGAACTAATGATTGATGCGGTAGTAAGGCACAAGAAGAACATAAGTTCCAAAGACATGATGGAGTTGTTGACCAGCATGCAAGGTTAAGTTCTTAAGAATGTCTTAGTGTCTTAGTGTCTTAGTGTCTTAGACGCTTAGCTGTTTGGTACTGGCGAGTGTCGCACTTCGCAGTTGAATTCGGGGCTTAGCTTAGTAAATCTGATTGCTGATTGCTGATTGCTGATTGCTGATTGTTATTGCCTGCCAGTTCTTGTTAATGCTTCCCAGTTTCCTAGCACTTGTTACGGCTTCCTAGCACTTGTTGATCTCCACCTCTATCCTTCCTTCTTATACATATTTAATACTACAAGCCTTATCCGAGCCAATGAACGTAGTCACTAGTTTTGGTAGTGCTTTTATCTGTTTACTTGGTGTCAATCTCAAGATATTTAACGTGTATTACGGCCGTAGATATTGGCTCATTTCAGACGTTATTACAGGTTTAAAAGGGGCGGGAAAGTGGCCGTTTTTAATTAAATAACATGACTATTAAATCGCATGGTAATTAAATCGAACATTTTTATTTATGATTAAGAACGACAATCCTTTCGTTAGTAGTTGGTTCTAAAAGGGCTTGCTGATCAAGAATAGTTTGCGGATTGTGGTCACGAGCAAATTCAATGAACTCAATGTAAGTGAGTGGTTGGCTGAAAAAATAACCCTGTATTAGGTCGCAGTTGGCTTTTCGAAGGTGATGATACTGTTCGAGAGATTCGACACCTTCGCCAACAACGAATGTGTCACAAGAGTGCCCTAAGTTAACCATAGACTCGACCATCTTGCGGTCAGCTTTGTCGTGGACGATATTATCGATAAAGCTCTTATCTATTTTAAGTTCATCGACAGGGTAGTGAAGAAGTTGGTTAAACGCCGTGTAACCCGTACCGAAGTCGTCGAGGGAAACTTTTAAACCTAAGCTTCTGATGCTCTCAATGGTCTGCACGGTAAGCTTGCTGCTTTTAACGTAACTGGTTTCGGTAATTTCTATAATGATGTTGCTTGGAGGAACTTGATAACGTTCGAGTACCTTTCGAATATTGTCGGCAAAGTTACGGTTGTAGAGCTCCATCGCCGAGATGTTAATGGACAAGGTGCCTTTATATTGGTGAATATCTGCAAGCTCTTTATAGGTCTTGATTGCGGTACTAATGACCCACATGTCGAGCTTGGATATTAAATTACTTTTCTCTGCGACTGGAATGAACTCATCCGGCCCTGCCTTTATATCAAATAGAGCAGGGCAGCGAATCAGACATTCTGCTCCGTCGATCTGAAGTGTCTTAGCATTGAAAATAGGCATAAAGCGAAGTTCAAAGTTGTCACTCGCGCAGCACTCCAATAACCTTTTCTCGATAACATCATGTCTTTCAAGTGAATGAAGTAGTTCTTCGCCGTAAACAATCCGGCTCTCTCCGTCACTGTGGTCCTTAGCATTAATCAACATCTCATCAATACATCGGTGCCATATCTCCTCGAACTTAGGGGTATCGACGGGTAGTACACCAGTTGCAATTGAAAGCCTGAACCCATAATAATCTAGGAAAGTCGTACCTGTTAGGGTGTTGTTAATGTTCTCAATTTCTTCGTTTATTGATTGGTGTTCACCCACTTCCAATATGGCAATGAATTGGTTTCCTCCAAGCCTTGCGATTGAATAGTCGCTGCAACTAAAACCGAAAGAGGATTGTTGATTCTGCAGGGTTTCTCTTAGTGTTTTGGCTAGACTAACGAGTACATTGTCGCCCACCTTTGCACCGTATAAATCATTGATTTTACGAAAGTCGATAATGTCCCAACAAACCAAGTAGCAGTGTGGGCTCATTGAACTTTTTATACGCACATCTAGGTGTCGTATAAATGATCGTCGGTTTGCTAATTTGGTTAATTGGTCGAATTCAGCTTCGAATTTCAATTCCGTTAGTGAGTCAATGTAGGCGTTCTTAAGTCCGTCGATCTCACTTTGTCCGGATGACCGTTTAAAGTATCTAAGTTTGAGTCCACCAATGGAGATTTCGTGTAACAAGTCTTTGAGTGGGCGCACTAATTGATAACGTACGACCATGTGTACGATGAGCATAATAATGAATAATATCGTTAAGCCACCGAGTAAGGTCTCCTGAGCGATGAGGGATTTTTCGTGATTGAATTTCTTTTCACGAATATTGACTTGAGCGAGGAAGTGACGACTATTCATCTCGACTTTGATTCTGTCTTTGGTTTGTTCAAAGGACTTAATAACGAACTGTGTATTTTCAATATGTTCGGTATCTGATGACGGTTCAATCAGAAGCTGCATGTTGTCATCATCGTTGTATTTGGTGAGTAAATCAGACAACTGTTTTAATGGGCCGTCTGCAATCAATATGTATCGATTGACACTGTCATTTGCACGTTTGTCTTGAGGGAGTAAGTAAGGATCGATAGCTGCAACATAAGCGTATCTGAGCTCACCACTCACTGAGATATAAGAGAAGCCTTCATGAGATAGCTCGTTTTTATTAATCAACGAAGTATAGATGTCGAAGATTTTCTCATAGATGTTGTCGGGGATCTTTAACCCTTCGAAAGGGTCTGCTCGTAAAGTAGAGAGTGTTAATTTGAATTTAGGATCGACGACATAGATATTACGTTGACCAAACTGATTAACGTGACTCTGGTTTAAGACACGAAGCACTCTTTTTTCCAGCAGGGACAGGGTTGTGTAGTCACCCGGGTTTTGAATATATCGCAAGAACTGTAGGGATGAGCTAATATCTTTCACTAGCAAAGATAGGCCAAGCTGCTCGTATTCAGCCGCCACGAGCGCGGTGTTCACATCCGATTGTACTTCGTCTAAGTACATGTGTTTCGCGTGGTTAGAGGCCAAGTTGTAAGTCACCATTCCGCCTATTGCAAATACGAACAATAAGGTAGGAATGAGCACAAAGTAGAGCTTCTTTAATACTGGCATTAATTATCTCAAACTGTCGACAATGCGGTTACGAATTTGAATGCTATTGGGTTCGAGTTGCTGATACAGATAGCTGCGTTCTAAGACCTCTTTGCTAGGGAAAAGCTCCGGATCATTTTGGTACTCTTGTGTCGTTAAGGCTTTTGCTTTTGAGCTTGGAGTTGCAAACCATGAATCCATTGCGTTTTGAGCTGCGATCTCGGGTTGCGACAAGAATGATAAAATCGTTGTTGCTTGTGTAGACAACTCTCCGTTATTAATCGCAGCAATGCACTCTAACCATAACGTGGTGCCTTCTTGAGGCACAGCGTAGGACCAAGAGGCATCAGGCTCCAAATCATTGAGTACATAACTGTCACCAGAATAACCGTAGGCAAGGTCGATGTTAGCAAGACGTTCGGGTTGGCGAATGTAGTCGATGACGTATTCGTTGCTTTCTAGGTGAGGCTTTTGAGCTTGCAGGGTTTTATAGGCAACGCGAAGTTCCTGCTCATTATTGGTAAATGGATCAAATTGATTTACTAACAGTGCAGTACTCACCAAATCCGTAGGTTCGTAATACATACTTATGCGGCCACTGCTGTTCGTGTCTGGTTCGAGAATAGCGTTCCAAGAGGTGGGAGTGTTTACTTTGTCACTTCGATATAAGATTCCCGCAGTCCCCCAAGCGTAGGGAATGCCATACTCGCCACATCCTTCAACCCAACGTGAATCTATGTTACCAGCAATGGATTGTTGTAACTCACTGAGATTATGAAACAGGTTCTGCTTGGCTAACGCATTGAGCTTTATACTTTCTATAATGACGAGCTCAAATGCGCCACGACGTTCGCTTAATAGCACTTCATCTCTGATCGACTCATCAGAAAAAAACTGCTGTTTCAAAGAAATGCCGTACGTGTCGCTCAGTTGGGTCACGACGCTATTGGATAGAAATTCATCCCAATTGTAGAGATAAATATCATTCTGTTGGCTAAACGCTGTGCCAGTTAAAAAGGATGATGACGCAAGGACTGAAACATAAAATGCTTTCACTGACGGATTCCTTTCCTACTTTGCTTAACTAAATCGTAGCCCAAATTTTGCGACCTGCTTCAAATTTACGACTCTTATTTTAGTACAACCTAATATATTCGATGCGCCCACTTACTTTCAGCCCGCAAATTAGGGAATAAATGAGCCTTTATAAAAAACACCAAGCTAAATCATGGCTTAGCGGTCTAAATATTAAAAAGCGTGTTATTTGGGCCGTCTTTTACCTAACGAGACCGATGAAAACGTGTTGTCTGTCTGATTCTCTTAGTATCGAAACCCTAATAATTAACCCAAAAAGCTAATTGTATGTTAATTATGCAATAATAATGCATTAAATTTTACAATAAGGACATTGGTTTATGGATGCGGGTTTAGTCGGGATTTTTGTTACCGTGGCGATTGCTCACTTTCTAGCGTTATTGAGTCCCGGGCCAGACTTTGTGATTGTGGTGAAGAGTGCTGTTCGAAACAAGGGAAGAAAAGCATTAGGCGTTGCATTCGGTATTGCCAGTGCGAATGCGGTTTATATTGCTTTGTGCTTGGTTGGAGTAGGGTCGATTCTAGCGGCATCCGTTTCCGTTATGATTGTACTGAAGATCATTGGTGGTCTGTTTCTTGTTTATCTTGCTGTGCAAGCGATAAGAGCGAAGAAATGTAATTACAGCAATATGGATGTCACCGAAGGAGATAGCTTCAACCAAACGACTTTTCTCAAAGAATTCATTACGGGTTTTCTATCAGGAATCCTTAATCCCAAAAACCTTTTGTTCTATTTGAGCTTATTCACGGTTGTGTTGAACAATGACATTGGCTTCATGTTTAAGTTGGGGTTAGGTGTTTGGATGACGGTGGTTGTATTTGTATGGGATGCGGCGATCATCTTCCTGTTATCTGCACCTAAAGTGCGTCAAGAGTTTACACGTGTTGCTTACTATATTGATAAAGTGACAGGAGTCATGCTGGGTCTGCTTGGCTTGACCATTGTGAAATCTGCTCTGGTACGTCAGTAGATTCACCATTGCTGAGTAACCTTACGTTTGTGGCACGATACAATGCTTATGTGCCGCGAATGTGTGCTTGTTTCCTACCAGGCAGATACGTTTTATCTCTTATCTGCCCGATAATAAACCTTCTGCTTAATCCACCTATTATTTTCATAACTCGTTGTTTATCATTCCTTACTTCTTAAATAAGTATTAATAATGTTGCTGTTGAACACTTGTAGCACGGGGTGTTTGTGCTTATTGTAGGCAACAATATTTATCCCAATATAGAGCTAGGAACTATTGTGAATTTAGATATATATCAAGTGGACTCGTTCACAACTCAAGCTTTTAAAGGAAACCCAGCTGGGGTCTGCATTTCTCAAGATCTACTTGATGAGTCACTCATGTTCTCAATCGCTGAAGAGATGGCGGTATCTGAAACTGCTTTTCTTGCGCTTAACACTATGACGCTTAAATGGTTCACTCCAGAAGTAGAAGTAAAACTGTGTGGGCATGGCACATTGGCAACCGTTCATGTAATGAAAGAGCAAGGGTTAGTTAAAACAGGTGACAGTGTTGTGTTTAACACCTTGTCGGGTGAGTTATCTGCCACAGTTTGTGAATCGTCTATCGAACTTGATTTCCCTAGCACTCAGTTGTCATTGAACTCAGAAGCTAATCTCACATTGCTTGAGCACTTTGGTTTAGAACCGCACCAAGTCGTTTCATTCCGAGAGTTTGATTCCAAGCAGTTAATCGAAGTTTCTAGCGAGCAAGTGTTATTGGCTCTCTCACCTAACTTTGATGCTTTAAAGAGTATTAAAGGGCGAGGCGTTGTTGTGACGGCACTTTCATCAAATTCTAAACTCGATTTTGTTTCTCGTTATTTTGCGCCATGGGTTGGGGTTAATGAAGATCCCGTTACTGGGTCGGCACATTGTGCATTGACGCAGCACTGGGCTGAAAAGCTAAACAAAAGCTGCTTCAGTGCTTATCAGGCGTCTCGTCGTGGTGGGTATATGTCGACAGAGCTCTTAGCAAACGGGCGAGTAAAGTTAATCGGTTCTGCTATCACTGTGATCAGTGGTGTGTTGAAACTTTAGATTTTTATAGAAGCTTTAGAGCGCTGTTTGCTCTGTTTTGTTGTAACCGCCTAGTATGTTTTATTCGGTTATTCACAGTGAAAGAAGCGGCTAGGGCGTAATGTTATTATTGAAGGAATCACCGTGTCAGATTTTTATCTTTCTCAAGTATTAGTCGCAATTGCTATTTGTTTCGATCTTCTGTCTTTTCAGTTTAAAGAGAGAAAGAAAATCGTTACCTGTCTGTTCTTTGCTGGCGTGCTTATTTCGAGCCACTTTATTCTTCTCGAACAATGGACAGCGGCGAGCTTAATGACGATTGCCACTATTCGCTATTTGACGAGTGTATTTTCTACATCGTCTAAGTTTAAATATTTGTTCTGTTCCATGTCAGTGGTCGCAACGGTTGTGACTTACTCGGGGCTGATAAGCATATTGAGTTGCTTTGCTTCCGTATTTCAAACCTTTGCAGCCTTCAATAAAGATGACCGCCGATTAAGAGAGTTGATGATCATCGGAACGAGCTTTTGGTTGGTTCACAATTACTTAGTTGGCTCGCCAACAGCAGTTCTGATGGAGGCGCTGTTTATCTGCAGTAACTTGGTGGGCTATTACCGTTTTTATTTCAGAAAGAGTGCTGCTGCTTAGGTTTTACAGTGCAGCTAAGGCCCAGGTTGTTAATCAATTCAATTCCAATCAATTTAATGTTAGCTAGGAGAGCTTGATGTCAAACATTTACAATGATGTTCCTTCGTCAATACCCAATGAAATATTCAATGACCTGATTGCCAACGACGGTGTTCGAATCGAAAGGATATTGTCGCATGGACATAGCTCACCAGAAGAGGGTTGGTATGACCAAGATGAGAATGAATGGGTGATGGTGATTGAAGGTAAGGGTGTCATCGAGTTTGAAGATGGACGCGTTGTTACTTTATCAAAAGGGGATTACATCAACATCGCTGCACGAGAAAAGCACAAGGTCATTGGTACGGATAAAGACATGGTGACGATCTGGTTGGCTGTGTTTTATCGTTGATATCTTTTTCTAAAGCTGAGGTTGTTGAGTGCAGGTTACAGAGCCTGTTGAGCTTGGACTATTGAGCCTGCTGATTCAGCTGTCTATTTGCACCTCTGAAAGAACTTAAGACAAAAAGGAGTATGTCGTGGTTAGAATTCGAAACTATCAAGCGAGTGATGATAAAGCACTGTGGGAGATCTTCTTTCATACCGTACGTAACGTGAATGTTCGAGATTATTCTCAACAGCAAGTAGAAGCTTGGGCACCCAGTAGCTTTGACTTTGCGTTATGGCAAAAGCGTATGAATGGGTTACAACCCTTTGTGGCTGAACTCGATGGTCGCGTAGTTGGCTATACTGACCTGCAACCAAGTGGTTTGATTGATCACTTTTTCTGTCACCACGAATATCAAGGGAAGGGGGTAGGGAAAGCGTTGATGGAGCATGTTTTCACTATGGGTCGAGTTCGTGGTATATCGAGATATTTCTCTGAAGTAAGTATTACCGCAAGGCCTTTCTATGAGCATCTTGGCTTTAAAGTTGTCAATGAACAGGAAGTCGAAATGCGTGGTGTAAAGCTGACCAATTACGTGATGGAAAAGGTTGTGCCTTCAGACGAACGGTAATCTCATTTTTGTTACAGTTTTCACCTGCTTTTGATTCTCTTCTTAAAGAAAAATCATCACTTTAGCGATAATATTCACTGCAACTAATTTGAGTGAAGGAAGTAACGTGGGAATTGAAGCTTTAGCGTTTGTGATGGACGCATTAATAACCGCATGCTGCATGTATATCGCCTCCAAAATGTCTTTCGTGGTCGCAGACTTTAAATCCCTTCTTACTATTGCTGTAATCGTTGCTTTGGTGTCATTGATTCCGACAGTGGGCTGGGTGTTGGGGTTGATTCTGTTTGTGTTCCTTCTCGGGAAAGCAACGCACTCTAGTATTGGTGATTGCATCTGGGTGGTGGTCTTCACGAAGGTGGTGTCGATGGCGGCATTTCTAATATTCGGCCGCTTGTTTGTGTAATTCGGGTTCTTGTCGATATAGTTCTTGTTGATATAAAGGCAGCCTCGGTTAGCTGGAGACCGTTATTAACTTTTTAATTAAAAGATGAAGAGGGTGTGACCTGTCACACCCTCTTAAAACCTTTGACTGATGTTGTATTTCTTATTTAGGCAACAGCACAGCGTCAATCACATGGATAACACCATTGCTAGCCTCAACGTCTGGCATAATAACTTTTGCGTTGTCTATCATTACGTTGCCGTCATCTATCGCTATCATTACCGCACTGCCTTGAACCGTCACTGCACTATTTAACTTCATAACTTCAGCTGCCATGATTTTACCTGGTATTACATGGTATGTAAGCACTGCAACTAGTTTGTCTTTATTTTCTGGCTTCAACAACATGTCGACCGTTCCTTCTGGTAACGCAGCAAATGCCTCATCAGTGGGGGCCAATACGGTGAAAGGGCCTTCACCTTTCAATGCATCAACTAAGTCCGCTGCTTTCACTGCCGCCACTAAAGTATTGAAAGAGCCGTTTTCCGCCGCAACATCAACGATGTCTTTCTTCATCTCGTGGTGGTTAGCGTGAGCAAAAGCCGTAAAAAGAAGCGTCGCAACTAGCACTGATGTGGTTTTGATTAATTTGTTAAACATATTGTCTTCCTTTGAGTTTTGTCCGTTATTTTCGAGAAGTACTACGAAAGCTTAAAAGCGATAGATCAACTTATTGCACCTTTGAACCTATTTTTTAGATACCCAATTCGTCAGTTGAATAAATGTCTCCGTTAAATAGTTGTTATAATTTCAATTTAATACATATAGTTAACGGGTGATTATTCAATTAATGGATGTGAATATGAGGTTTGTTTTACCAGTTGTATTTTCGGCATTCGCTTCAATGCCAGCTTATAGTGGCCTTGCACCAACGGAAGGTTTCAGTGGTAACTTTAGTGTCTTGACGGGTGTATCTTCTGACAGCAGTAACTTGAGCACCGAGCAAGACGCGAATCAAGCAACCAACACCAAGGAGGGGGACAGCGAAAATCAAGGGCTACTCGGTTTTTTGGGTACGGTTCAATATACCTTTGGTGAGTCACTGACTCATCAAGTGTATGCGGGTACCACTCGAGAGGATATTGCAACAGGTACCATTGCTTTTGAGATTGGTTATCGACATCAGCTATCTGGAGGCACAATATTGGATTTTTCTGTTCTTCCTACGCTTATCTCGGGCAAGGCTTGGACGGATCCGTATGCTGTTGGCGTTAATCGAAATGAAACGGATGTGAAAGGTAATGTAGGACGACTGCAGCTCACGAATATCGGTGGAACTGGTTTTCGAACGGATCTCGCATTTGGGCAATCTGGTGTTGATGAAGAGCTATCTGGTAGCCAAGTCTTATCTCCGGAAGATGCTGTGCTGCTGGATAGGGAAAGAACCTATGTGTACGCCAAAGCAGGGTACCGCTTTATCTTGCCAAACCAAGCAGGTCTATTTGTTCCTTCAATGGTGTATTTCCACTCAGACGCAGAAGGAGGAGCACTCAGCTTCGATAGTTATGGTATTGAATTAAACTACGCGAAGAGAATCGGTCGCCACGGTTTTGTTGTTACCCTAGATGCAAGTGATCGTGAATATGATGAGTCGAATCCAATTTACGGGCAAGTACGTGAAGAGAATGAATTCGGTGCATTTTTAGCTTATGAGTTCGGCGGCTTAATGGGTTATGAAGATTGGTCGTTTATTTCATTACTCGGTGTCAGGTCGATTGACTCTAAGATTGACTTTTACAGCTCTGAACAAGCATTAGCGAGTGTTGGTGTTGACTACAAATTCTAATATTCACACTACGTCAACAAAACTAATCAAAGCAGAAGCTTAAGAGCAGCCTTTCTATTTGTGTAATTATTTCGAGCACTTACACCTTCAAAGGTTGTAGGTGCTCGTTGCTATCCGTAATATGAAAATTAGCTTATGGACAAAAATAATATGATAAGGAAGCGCTTTGGAAATACAAATTAGACATCTTGAACCCACCGATAACCAAGATATTTTTGATATTTATCGACACTCGTCAGTATTAGAGAATACCTCACAAAAGCCTTTTCTTAGCTCTGATCAAGTGGAGCGACTGTTTGGTCACTCAGACCATTTCACTTTAGTTGCGGAGGTTTCTGGTAAGGTCGTAGGTCACATTACTTTATTCATGACCACGAAGGTGAGAGACAGACATTGCGCTGGTCTTGCGATAGCGATTAATCCGGAGATGCATGGCAAAGGGGTCGGTAAGACTATAATGCAAGAAGCGATCAATCAAGCCGATAACTGGCTAAACCTCGTTCGCCTTGAGTTAGAGGTTCATGCAGATAACCACTCCGCGATTGCTTTATATGAACGAGTGGGTTTTCAGTTAGAAGGCACCAAAAGGCTGAGTACATTCAAAGCGGGTAAGTATATCGATATGTTACTGATGTCGAGAATTCGACCGGATTATCGTTGAGAGTGACTTAACTCAGTTCAGTTGAAATTGGCCAATAAGATAGTGATTAAACAAAGCCCTTAAATCATTGCTTTTTAGGGCTTTTATACGAATATAGCGTTATTTGTTGTCGAGTTCCAAAATATCCAACATGCGGTATTTGTGTGACTCAATGGTTCTAGGGCTTAAAAAGAGGATCTCCGCACATTGCTTTGCGGTGTAACCTTGTGCCAATTGAGTTAGAACTGCACACTGCCTTTTGGTCAGCAATAATAGCTTTTCACTCTCGTTAATATTATTGGTTTCATCGCTGGTGACACTACGAGTCATTTTGGAGTGCTGCCAAAAACAGAGCCAGATGTCACTCAGCAATTTGATTCGCTTCATGTCAGCCTCTTCAATTGGCTTATCGTAACGACTGAACCGTGAGAAGCCGATCGCTCCCCACTGTTGACCAAACAGCGAAAGGCTTACAATCCCATGCCAATGAGCACCTTCTTCATAAAGTACACGTAACGGGTCGAGTTTATGGTTCTTTAGTGTTTCCTCAGGGAACAACTGCCAACACTCTTTTGAACGTAAAAGCTTTAGGTAATCAAGATAATTGCCTTTTAGAAAGCGTTCCATTTCAAGCGGTGGAGTATCTGTTTGGGATACGGAAATACTTTTTCCTGTATCCAGAAGAATCATTGAGTTTGGAAACAGGGTAAGCCTGTCGAGCTTAAACCAAGCGAGCGCTTCTCTTGCCAGTAAGAAAAAAGTGCTATCGAAATCTTTGGGTTGGCATGCGGTCAAAGTGTTGGTTTGGTGAGAGAGGAGATCCTCAAAGCTCGCGAATTGGTTATCTTTCATATTGACCGTCTTTTATGGTTTTAGACAAAATAGCGGCAATAGCTAAAGTGTGTCAACCTAATGTTAGAATGATGCTCGGAATAAAGTGTGGCGAGTATTCTTAAATGCTACTGAGTAATTTATTAGTTTTATGGAGAAACGATTAGTGAAATTCACACTGAACTCTGTATAGTAGCAACCGTTTGCTTCGTATAACCCCAATGATATGGTTTGGGGGTCTCTACCAGCTCCCGCAAAGTGCTGATTACGAAGGGTTTAGATCACAATTGTGTTCTTACTCTTTGTAATGGCGTTCAAGAAAACCTCCTGTCTATTATTCAGAGTAAGTGCACACCTAAAATCCATAGTAGGTGAAATATGAACGCATTTATTCAAGGGCTCCCAAAAGTAGAGTTGCATTTACACATTGAAGGTTCGCTCGAACCTGAGTTACTTTTCCAACTTGCTCAACGCAACGGCATTGATCTGCCTTATTCATCCCCAGAGCAGCTAAGACGCGCATACGAATTTGATGATTTACAGTCATTTCTGGATATCTATTATCAAGGTGCTGATGCACTGCGCACAGAACAGGATTTCTACGACTTAACATGGGCTTATCTAGAGCGCTGTAAAGCCGACAATGTTATCCATACTGAAATTTTCTTTGACCCTCAGACACATACCGATCGTGGCATTGCATTCGACACCGCTATTAACGGCATTCATCGTGCGCTTGAACAGGGTCATAAAGAGTTGGGCATCACATCTCAAATCATCGCATGTTTTCTGCGCCATTTATCTGAAGAGAGCGCCATTCAAACGTTCGCCGATGTGTTGAAGCATCAAGACAAGATCATCGGAGTTGGCCTAGACTCTTCTGAATTAGGGCACCCACCAGAGAAGTTCAAACGTGTATTCCAACAAGCAAAACAAGCAGGTTTCTTAACGGTGGCGCATGCAGGAGAAGAAGGGCCTGCTCAAAATATTGTCGATGCGATTGAAATGCTCAGCGTGAGCCGAGTGGATCATGGTGTGCAGTGTATGACCGACGAAGCTCTGATAGCCGAATTGATTGAAACCAAAATGCCGCTGACAGTGTGCCCTCTGTCTAATATTAAATTGCGTGTATTCGATGAGATGGAAGACCACAATATTGTTGAGTTGTTAAGACGAGGCGTAGCGGTGACGATTAACTCGGACGACCCTGCATACTTTGGTGGTTATATGTCGGATAACTTTAACGCGGTGAGCCAAGCTCATGAGATGACGGAGCAAGAGCTTGCTCAATTTACTTTAAATGCAATAGAAGCGAGCTTTATTGAAGAATCATTGAAACAGCAATATCGTGATGTTGTTTTGGCGTATCTCGCTTAAGTCAAAAGTCAAAAGTTTCAGTATGAAGCTAAAGGCGAAGTTTAGGGTATAGGTGAATGCGAACGAACTCTCGGCATTCTGCGATTTAGAAAGCTTAAACGGCCAACAAGTGTTGGTCGTTTTTATTTTGGTTCTCAAACGGGTTTTGAGCTAGATAAGTGGCTTAAGACATTAAGAAATATGATTTTATTTGGGTAAAAACATCTTGTCTTAAGCTTTAATGAACTACATTTAAACGAGGTGTAGATATACAGTGTCACGCTGTATTGAAATAGAGATCAGCTTAAGCATAAGCGTATAAAAGCAGACACAGAGATTGTCTGAGGAGGAACAAACTGTTGTTAGATCCAACAATCAGTGAACAAATACAATGGCCGTGTGAATTGTCTGCGGACTTGATAGAAAGCTTGCTTGATATTGCCGTTTTTAAATCGGGTGTCGACAGCTTTGAGATTACAAAAAAGTTTCAGAATTTGCCCGGTGTCTTTTATATTTTAAGTGGCTCCGCTGGAATCTGTTTTTCTACAGAAAACATGAAAAGCTTATCTGGTGGTGTTATTGGAAGGGGAGATTGGATGGGTGCTTTGTCTATACATGCTGACTACAACCTCTTTGCAGTGGCAGAAGAAGTCGAGCCTATCACTATGGTACTTTTTCCTGCAAGTAAGGTATTAGAGCTCGCAGAGCGGAAGTGCATGGTTTACAAATGGCTACTTCACTGTGGAACCAAAGCGCAATCTATTTGGATGCAGGCTTACTTATCCTCGATTCATGAAAAAGAGCAGAAAACCATTTACGTCTTGTTGGAACTTGCGGCACGCCAGACCAATATCGCGGGGGCAACCGTCAGCATTAATATTTCACAAATTCAATTGAGTTCGATAACTGGCATATCAAGACCTAGGCTAAACGAAGTTCTTAAAGGGATAGAGCAGCAAGGCTTGGTTAAGATACAAAGAGGAAAGGTGTTTATCACCGATGTTAAGGGCTTGTATGAGCATATTTCACCGATGAATTTGATGATACGAGATCCTGTTGCTGAAATTAAGGCATGAATCTTTAACACTACGAGCTAACGTTTGGATTACTAGATTTTCAGTGTTTATTAGATATTTCAAAAAATTATGCACAGTGTTCTTTTAGGAACATACATTACAAGAGAACATCTATAATGTTCAGTCTAGATTTATAAATTGAATTAGAGCGGAATAGAATTGTTATGAAAATGGCTGTATTGGAATATAAAGTATTGGGGCTTGGTGATTGGATTAAAACAACGGTTTCTAGCCGTTGTGCGCACTTACTGGCTGCAGAATACAAAGCGCTAGGGTGGCCAACAAAAGTAGATGGAAAAGTGTTATCGACTGAGTCTGCTTAATCTATATAAGCCTAAATCATCTAGATGAAGACAAAAAAGAAGCTGGCAGTGCGCCAGCTTCTTTCGTTTTTAAATTAAGACCATTGAGCTACTTGTTCACGTAGTCTTTGAATTTCTGCTTCGTTTCAGCATCCGCTTTTTCGTACCAGAAATACAACATTTCTTCAGCTGTATTCGCCGCATTTCCGTCAATCTTTGCTGGAAGCGTTACGGGTTGTGCTACAGCTGCTGCGCCCGCGCTAGCACCTACTGTAAGTGCTGCGATGCCGCCTTTTTGGTTGTATTCTTTCGCTTCTTGCGGGTACTTACGACCGATCTGCATGCCATCTTTGATTAGCTTATCTTGCTTAACACTGATTGCGTTTTGGTTCTCATCAACCAATTTCCAATCTAGCTTCTCCAAGCCTTTCTTTGCTTCAGCTGTATTACGGTATTTAGGCATACCAAATGTTAATGCGGCGTCAGTCGCGCTAAAGGTTGCAATAATAGCGTCGCTATCAACGAACTCACGATCGTTGCCTTTATCAAAAGCAAGTTGATATTGGAATACGATTTGGTTTTGACCGTCTGGAACGGTTAGCGTTTTATAAGAAGAGAATAAGCTACCATCGAGATCTGGCTTAGCTTCGTTGACCGCTAGAATATCAACACTTGATGGAACTTGGATCTCAACGTCAGCTAACACGTGTGGTGCTACGATAATTGTGGAAAGCAGCGCGATGGATTGTAATGTTTTCATAATCATACAGTTGTTTATGGATAGTTAAATTACAATCTCATGCAGAACGAAGTATTTCAAGTTACCTTGTCTCGATTTGGTAAAATTCACCGAAACTTAACCTAAGCCTAATTCTTGAACGTACGAAACGTATTTTTTTCGTTCGTATTATGGTGTGGCCTCAACGTTTTCTCTTCTGGATTATCTGAATCGCTCTCTTGAGCGCTTCGATGCGACTGCAGAGTGATATACATAGGAACGATTGCAGATACCCAAATGGCATAAATCGTAATCACTCGGTTGAAGGCGACGAACCAGGTTTCACTGCCCGTACTAGATAGGTAGTAGCCAATGAGCGTAAGCAAGGTGCAGGTGATAGCCCACATGACTGTGGAGGTTGGATCTTTCGTTGTTGCCGCCAGCAATACTATCGTAACGTAGGGAACGGCCATAGCAATGCCCAAAGGTACATGATAGTCGACCACAAAAATGATGGTTGCACCAAGAGCCAAGAACAAGTGTGGACCGGTGCTAGGTAAGTTCAAATTCCATATCATGTGATACCTTCCTTTACCCAATTTTGCGTTGCTGGTGGAGTTTGTGTATCAATCGAGTGGCTTGGTGACTATTGACCATCAATCGATTGATCAGTTGTTGAAGCAATTCTGCTTCGGGCATGATGTGTTGATCGGCTATTTGTTCGGCTGAGCTCGCGAGTTCAAGCACTTCGTTCATTTCATATCTTGCGGTAATCTCTTTAACCGCCTTCAATGTTCTGGAGAGGTCATCCTGTTTAGCGTCCGAAAATAGCTCTATCAACTCATCGATTTCGTTTTCTAGCTCATCAACGAGAGACGTTAAGCATTTGAGTTTTTCGTCTGATTTGAGCTCATCGTTAGCTAAGAATTGGCTACGCGACAGTTCTTCTTCTGTGAGTGGCAGTTTATTTTGGGGATGACGCGTTAACATGGTGATGTTGCTTGCACCTTTGGTTAAAAGGTTATGTTCGTTAGCCAAGTTATGTCGGTTACCCTCAAATTGGTCATGAAACTCATTGATAGCGTTTTGTAAGCTGTTTTTCTGTAATGGTTTGGTGAGAACAAAATCAGCCCCTGACATGATAAATTCATCGTGTGCTTCTTTAAATACGTCTGCTGTGCATGCAAAAACTACGGTAGTCAGCTTGAGTTCGTTACGGATTTTTTGAATTGCCTCAATGCCGCTCATGTTAGGCATGTGGTTATCCATGATGATCAGGTCATATTGGTTTGACGCCAACTTATCTAAGGCTTGTAAACCGTCGTAAGCGTTCTCAACCGTTAAGTTGATAGATTCACAGAACTTCCTAATCACCATTGCGTTGATCTTGTTGTCTTCGACTAACAATACCGAGAAGTTGTCGAGTGTCTGATTGGCGCTTGTTGATGTTTGAACGACGACTTGTTCTTCAAGTTCGCGCATTTCAAGCGGAAGCGAGATAGTAAATCGAGTACCGAAATTAAGCCGGCTGGTAACCGTGATGGTGCCACCCATCAGTTCGACTAACTGCTTAACAATGGAAAGCCCTAATCCTGTCCCGCCAAACTTACGGGTCGTTGAGATCTCGGCTTGTTCAAATGCCGTGAATATATGGTCGGTCTTGTCTTCTGCGATGCCAATACCTGTATCAGTCACTAAGATATTCACGCTTGGTGGGGTGGTTGGTGCAATCAAGAATTCCACTTCAACCTTTCCTGACTCAGTAAATTTGACGGCATTGCCTGCTAAATTAAATAAGATCTGACGTGTACGTGCAGAGTCACCAATCAACTGAATATGGGGAGGGATGTTATCTTTAATGGTAAAAGCGAGGCCTTTGTCTTTTGCAAGAGGCGTCAAGGTTTTATCAAGATGTGTCACCACGTCTGCCACTGAGAAAGGGCTATATTCAAGCTCCATTTTTCCTTGCTCAACCTTAGAAAAGTCAAGAATATCATTCAATATGGTGACAAGATGCTGGCCTGAATCGATGATGATCTGTGCTTGTTGGCGAGTATCGGCGCTTTGCGAATCCTCTTTGATTATTTGAGCTATTCCTAGTACGCCATTCATCGGCGTTCTTAACTCGTGACTCATGGTGGCAAGGAATAAGGACTTCGCTTCGTTGGCTTTTTCTGCTTTGTCTGCGGTTTCTTGATAGGCAAGGTTGTTTCGTTTTAATTCAAAGACTCGGAAGATAAAGATGGCGAACGAGAAAGCGAAGGTTAATAGCGCGAGTGTGATGATAAGTTTGACAATCACGCCTTCTAGTTGGTCTTGAAGGTCGGTGAATTGATGTTCAATTTGCTCAAGATACTCCATGTTATGCACCGAAAGAACTTGAGATAACAGCACCTTTTGTTGCTGATTGAGTTCAGCGAACGTTTCAGACAGGTCCGCCAACTCTGAGCTAATCTCTTGATGTTGAATTTGGCTTCCTGAAAATAACACGCTAGCAAGTAACTCACTTTGAATGTTGATCTCGGCTGTAGAGAGGACATTTAGTTTTTCTGAATCATTTACCCTTGCTGCTTCTCGATGGCTTGCTGAATGACTATCAATGAGTTGCAGCGTTAGAGATTGCAGTATGAACTGACGAGCGACACTCAACCCGACGAGCTTGTCGAGCGTATCGACATTGGATATCGAGGCCTTGTGGAAACGCTCAAGTAATTGGGTGGTTTGTAAGTCTTGAAAGAACGTTGAGTGGATGCTTTCCCCCTTATAGCTATCCCTGAGCTCTTGCAGTTCTATTTCTAGCCTGACTAAATCAGCCGACATTTGGTAAGGATTCGAAATGTCAGCGAGAGCAGCGTTGGTTATCTGATCGCGCATCTCTAAAACTTCATGCCCCAGCTCTCGAACAGATTCTCCATATTCCGATACTTTCCCGTGTTCAGAATAGGTCAATATAATTAAGCTAACCAAAGCCAATAATAGCGAGAAAAACAGCAAAAAGATGAGTCTGATTTTATTCATTTTCAAACTCCACTAACATCTGAGGGCGGCTGCCCGTTAAGGTTTCTAGAAATGTTTTAATCTCACTAATGGTTTGCTTTTCAAACGTTTTACCTAGTTGGCTTTCACCCATGATTTTGATGGCTTCCTCTAACGTTTCAGTTTGACCATCATGAAAATAGGGGGCAGTGATCGCCACGTTTCTTAAACTGGCGACACGGAAAAGGTGCTTGTCTTGTGGTTGTCCTGTAAACATAAATCGACCTTGGTCTTCACTTCGTTCTGAGCCCGTTTTTGATAACCCAAAATAGCCAAATCGCATCACCATACCTCCACCAATATTGGTACCTTGGTGGCAGCGAATGCAGCCTTGCTTTTGAAAGGTCTCCCAGCCTCGCTTAGCCTTATCAGACAGCGCTGAATGATCGCCTCGCAAGTACTGGTCGAAAGGAGAATCAGGCGTGGTTAGCCCTTGCATGAACTCAATAAGTGCAGCCTTAATCGAAGCTTCGTTGATGGTTGTCGATTGTTCTTTGAATAGGCTGATGTAAGTCTCCGATTGAGATACATAGTCCGTAATGTGTTTCCAGTTTGAATCCATTTCGTCAACGTTATGTACTGGACCATCGATTTGATCGCCAAGGTTATTCACCCGACCATCCCAAAAAAATCGGTAGTTAAAGGCAGCGTTAAAAACGGTGAGTGAATTTCGCATTCCCGCTCCATTTACGCCAATGGAAACAGGAATCACTTCAGCGCCATTGGTTTGCAGGCTATGACAACTTTCACAGCTGACACTTCGGTTCGACGATAAGTTAGGGTCTTTGAATAGCGCCCAACCTATCTTGGCAAGTTCATTGTTAATCTCGGTCGAATCTGGAATTGGGAAGATTTGTTGATCTGGAAATGCCGCTTGTTGGGCATCTTGTGAGTTTGTATTTGAGTCGTGTTCTGAAGAGTATGAATCATCATGGTCGTTTGCATGAGAGTGATTTTCTTGGTGCTCAAATGAGGCGTGCATCTTTAAAGAAGCGGCGTCATAAACCAGTAGGCCTATTGAAACGCAAATGACAGTGATGCTTATTACTGCTAAATATGGCGTTTTCATAGTATTAATTCCATCTAGTTTAGATAATTTTGGCAAGTCAGAATCCTTCTGATTTAAACCTTATTCACCCTGTGGATGAGAGGTGTATAGTTATAAACTTAGTTTCATAGTGATAATGTTGCAAGAAGATGGTGTAACGAGAGGAGAGGGCCAAGATGAAGTCATTGAATCGTTGAATGACAAGGAGCAAGGATCGTTAGAAACAACGCGTTACGTAGGGCAAGTTAGTGACCTAACGGTCAATTCGAAAAGACCTTGTTGTATAAAACTCGGATTTTTAAGATACAGATACAGATACAGATACAGATACAGATACAGATACAGATACAGATACAGAAAACAAGTGCCAGACGTAGAAAAGCCGTGGTAACTGCATAGAGTGACCACGGCTTTGGTATTACATCATGTACTTTCTAAACGGCTTGAATCACATGGTCTAGAAGGACTTATTTAGCTTGCGCTGCTGCCGCTTCTAGTTGCTTAAGTTTACCTTGAAGCATGTAAGCATTTTGGTTGAAGTTACCAGGATTCAACACTTGGCTTTGCTGCATTGGGTAGTCAGGCAGCGTGTTCATGAACTCTTGTACTTTGCCGCCTACTGGTACGAATAGCCACATGTTGTCTGCCATCCAGCGTAGGTACATGCCCGATTCGTGTGGTGCTTTTTCGAATGGGTCAGCACGTAGGTGAACTACTTGAGGCCAGTTTGGTTGGAAGCGAACTGCATCAACAATGTTACCGTCCATTACTGCGAACGAAATCTTGAAGTCATTCCAACGAACTGCGTTTAGCTCAGCGTTAGCAGAGAAGTAAAGCATGCTGTCACGAGGGCCTTTCTCTTCTTTGCCTTGGAAGTAAGGCAGGAAGTTGTAACCATCTAGGTGAACACGCCAGTTTTTACCGTTGTAAGTTGCACCTTTATCAGACGCAAGTTTCTCAACCACTTTATCATCACCAGCAGCTGCTAGTAGAGTCGGGATCCAGTCTTGGTGCCCCATGATATCGTTGATCTTAGTTCCCGGTTTGATAGTACCAGGCCAGCGAACTAACTGAGGAACACGCATACCACCTTCGTAAGTTGTACCTTTCTCACCGTGGAAGTACGTTGCACCGCCATCAGGCCAAGAAACTGTCTCTGCACCGTTATCGGTCGAGTAGATGACGATTGTGTTGTCTGCGATTTTAAGCTCATCAAGCTTGTCTAGAAGGATACCCACTTGGTCATCGTGCTCTAGCATGCCGTCTGCGTAGATGCTGATACCAGATTTACCTTGGTATTTCTCTTGTAGACGAGTCCACACGTGCATACGAGTGGTGTTGTGCCAGATGAAGAATGGTTTGTCAGCTTTCACTGCTTTTTCCATGAACGCTAGAGATTCTTCTAGGAACTCTTCATCTGCGTGCTCCATACGCTTACGCGTCATTGGGCCTGTATCTTCAATCTTACCGTCAGAAGTCGATTTGATTACACCACGAGGGCCAAAGTTCTTACGGAACTCAGGATCTTTAGGGTAGTAGTAAGTCTCTGGCTCTTCTTCCGCGTTTAGGTGGTACAGGTTACCGAAGAACTGGTCAAAACCGTGGTTCGTTGGAAGGTGTTTGTCTTGGTCACCCATGTGGTTCTTACCGAACTGAGCTGTCATGTAGCCTTGTTCTTTAAGAAGGTCTGCGATCGTTGGAGCCCAATCAGGGATACCGTGGTCCGAACCTGGCATACCGATAGTCAGTAGACCTGTACGGAAAGGTTCTTGACCGGTTAGGAATGCAGCACGACCAGCAGTACACGATTGTTGACCGTAGTGGTCAGTAAATAGTGCGCCTTCGTTAGCAATACGGTCGATGTTAGGTGTTTCGTAACCCATCATACCGTTGTTGTATGCACTGATGTTGAATACACCAATGTCATCACCCCAGATAGCAAGAATGTTTGGTTTTTCTGCTGCTGTTGCCGCTGAAGAAGCTGCTAATAAGCCAACACCTAATGCTAGTTTATTAATTTTAGTACCCATAAGGACTCCGATTCACTTTTAAGATTAATGCGTTAGAACAACACATCGATGAGCAAATGTTATTCCCAAAATTCCATTCCGTCCTTTTATAGTGCTTATAACCAATCGTTATGATGCATGGTTAACTTGCTGATTAAATTGAATTTAGGCTGATGGTTACCAGAAACCCTTAGATAACATGTGTGATCCTTATCATGTTTGTCGCCGTAAACCTTATCGATAACTTCTGCACCTGTATCTGAATAAAAAATGACAAAAAGATTAATAGCTTAGCGAACCTCGCGCATGCTTAAAAAATGGACTATACGTTGTAGGGCAGGATGCAAATAACTTACGAAGAGGTTTCTATGACAGCGAAATATGGCGTTAAACGTCGTTTAGCGATTTTGGGTACGGCGATGATGGCGGCCTCCACCACCACATTCGCAGCTGAAAAACCAAATATTCTCGTGATTTGGGGGGATGATATTGGACAGTCTAATGTTAGCGCATACACCTTTGGTTTAATGGGTTACAAAACGCCTAATATTGATAGCATCGCCAAAGAAGGGATGATGTTTACCGATTATTACGCTGAACAATCGTGTACTGCGGGTCGCTCTACCTTTATTACGGGACAAAGTGTATTACGAACGGGTTTGAGTAAAGTAGGCTTGCCGGGCGCAGACATTGGCTTGCAAGCGGAAGACGCGACAATCGCAGAAATGCTGAAACCTATGGGTTACATGACAGGTCAATTTGGTAAAAACCACCTTGGCGATAAAGATGAATTCCTTCCAACAGCACACGGGTTTGACGAATTTTTTGGCAACCTTTACCACCTGAATGCTGAAGAAGAACCAGAGAATGAAGATTACCCAACCGATCCTGAGTTTCGTAAGAAGTTCGGTCCGCGTGGTGTTATTAAGTCATTCGCTGATGGCAAGATTGAAGATACGGGTCCACTGACGCGTAAGCGTATGGAAACGGTCGATGAAGAAACACTAGACGCGGCACTTGATTTCATGGATCGCGCAGTGAAAGCGGACAAGCCATTCTTCGTTTGGTGGAACGCAACACGTATGCACTTTAGAACGCACGTGAAAGCCGATAGTAAAGGTGTGACCGGTGTCGGTAATTACGCAGATGGTATGGTTGAGCACGATCGACACGTTGGGCAACTATTGAAGCAAGTGGATGAGTTGGGAATCAAAGACAACACCATCGTTTTCTACTCAACGGATAACGGCCCACACATGAACTCTTGGCCTGATGCGGGTACAACCCCGTTCCGTGGTGAGAAAAACACTAACTGGGAAGGCGCATACCGTGTACCAGTAATGGTCCGTTGGCCTGGTAAGATTGAACCTGGAACCGTATCCAATGAAATCATGCACCACATGGACTGGATGCCAACCTTCGTTGCCGCTGCTGGTGATGACCAAATCAAAGAGAAATTGCTGAAAGGTCATACTGCCGGTGATAAAACGTTTAAGGTTCACTTAGATGGTTATAACTTCCTTCCTTACCTAACGGGTGAAGAAGAAAAAGGCCGTCGTTCAGAGATCTTCTACTTTACCGATGATGGCGATTTAGCGGCGCTTCGTTACAACCAATGGAAAGCGGTGTTCATGGAGCAACGTGCAACGGGTACCATGCAGATTTGGTCAGAACCGTTTGTGACGTTACGTCTTCCTAAGCTGTTTAACCTGCGTATGGACCCATACGAAAACGCAGACATTACATCGAACACATACTACGACTGGTTGTTAGACCATGCTTATATGTTCGTTCCTGCGCAAGCGTATGTAGGCGAGTTCTTAGAAACGTTTGCCGAATACCCACCACGCCAAAAAGCAGCAAGCTTTAGCTTGGATCAGGTTATGGAGAAACTTCAAGAGAACCATAATAAGTAAGCTTTGGTTTATTGAAACTGATAGCTTGATGAAACTGATAACACGAAAGAGCTCCTAGGAGCTCTTTTTTTATGCGCATATCGATGAGTAAATCCCGGTCGTGAATATGAATCACAACTATCATGATCATTGCCACTAAATAATTGTATTTTAGTCGTTTTTACGTCTACCTTAGTAAGCATAAGGATGTATAAAAACAAGGAATGTTATGTCTGCATGGTTGTGCTCGCTAGTGAACGGATTGAAACACCAGAGAGTCGCAGTATTATCCGTAATCTTGTCTCCACTTATGTTGTCGCTGTTCAGTTTGAGCACCTATGCCAACGAGCAAGATCCTAATAGCAACACTGAGGCTTCAAAGCTCAGTTCTGTAGCTTCACACGCTAGCTCTGATGTTTTACCTATCGGCTCTAAAGCCACGTATGTCGGATCGGAAGCTTGTGTTGATTGTCATAGTGAAGAAGTCGAAGCGTGGCAGGGCTCTCATCATGACATGGCGATGAAACACGCTACAGATGAACCTGTATTAGGCGATTTCAACGATCAAACGGTCACTCATGGCGGTAAACTCAACCGATTTTTTCGCAAGGGTGAAGAGTTCTGGGTCAATATCGAAGGCCCAGACGGGCAATTCAAAGATTACAAAATCAGCTATACCTTTGCCTTTGAACCATTACAACACTACATGGTTGAGTTTGAAGACGGTCGAGTACAGTTGATTCCTTTCGCTTGGGACTCTCGCACTGAGGGCGAAGGCGGTCAACGCTGGTTTAACCTCTACCCGGATACCACCAACACTGACGAATTCTACTGGACCAATAGCGGTCAAAACTGGAACTTCATGTGTGCCGATTGCCACTCAACGAATCTAGAGAAAAACTACGACAGCGCGAGTAATACCTATAACACTACTTGGTCTGAGATTAATGTCGGTTGTGAAGCGTGTCATGGACCTGCAAGCGAGCACGTTGAGCAGGCCCAGCTAGCCAAAGCGAATGGCGAAAAGGATGCTCAAGTCTCGGCGCATTATGGCTTTGATCGCGACTTGTCGAAGTCGGTGAAAGAATGGGTCTACCAAGAGGGCAACTCAACCCTACAACCAAAAGACATCATCCATACCAATCAGGTTCAAACCTGTGCGCAATGCCACAGCAGACGTACTCAGTTAAATGAAACTGGAGATCACGTTAACGGGTCTTTCTTTGATAAGTATCGTCTAAGTTTGATTACTCCTGAGCTTTACCATAACGATGGTCAAATCTACGATGAAGATTACGTTTACGGATCTTTCTTGCAATCAGTGATGGCTGAAAAAGGCGTCACATGTACTAACTGTCACGATCCACATACTGCAGAACTGAAAATTGCCGAAGAAGCGGTGTGTAGCCAATGTCACATTGCATCAGAGTACACGCCTGAAAAGCACACCTTCCACGAGGCGAATACCGAAGCTTCACAATGTACGACTTGTCACATGCCAGAGACGACTTACATGGAGGTCGACCCAAGACGCGACCACAGTTGGCATATCCCGC
This sequence comes from Vibrio splendidus, assembly GCF_024347615.1. NCBI lineage: Bacteria > Pseudomonadati > Pseudomonadota > Gammaproteobacteria > Vibrionales > Vibrionaceae > Vibrio > Vibrio splendidus. The sequence continues at coordinate 377,272 of NZ_AP025509.1, forward strand.
GTCCTGATATTAGCCAACACATTAAAACGCCGAACGTGTGTACTAGCTGTCATGAAGATCAAACCGACCAGTGGGCAGATAAGCAAATCGGTGAGTGGTTCCCAGATTCTAAGTATCGTAATCAGCAGCATTTTGCCGTTCCCTTTTATGCTGACTCAATAGGGCACAGAGGGGCAGAGGATGCGTTGGCATACTCGGCTCAGGACTCCAGCTTAAGCAATATCATTCGTGCATCGAGCTTAGAACGTTTGGGCGGCAATACGGGTAAGAATACGCTTATCTCGCTAGCAAGAGCGGTGAAACATGATGATGAAATGATCCGTTTGGGCGTTGTGCAAGGCTCGTCTGGTTTCCAATTCACTGACCGTTGGCAAATTCTAGAGCCGCTACTGAAAGACCCTGTATTGTCGATTCGTTCAGAAACCGCAGGTGCATTGGTACGTTATTGGGGAGAAATGAACCCTCTGCAGAAAGATCAAATCAAGCCTGCATTGGAAGAGTACATTGAGATACAGCAATTTAATGCCGATAGAGGATTTGGACGAACTAACCTAGGCAACGTTTACCGCGATCTAGGTCAGCACGATAAAGCGATTGAGTTCTATCAAGGTGCTATCGAGATTGAGCCTTACTTCGAAAACAGCTACGCCAACTTGGCGGATTTGTATCGAGCGCAAGGTAACGAAGCAAAAGCGTTGTCGACGTTGAAGCAAGGTATTGAAGCTCAGCCGAAATCGAGTGTATTGCCCTACAGTACAGGGTTATCTCTGCTTCGAGTGAAAGATTACGAACAAGCAACGGACTACCTTAAACAAGCCGCTGAAACTGCGCAAACCGACCCACAATATTGGTATGTGTACGGATTGGCTTTGGAGAAATCTGATGTGCTTGCAGCAAGTCAATCACTGCACAAGGCTTACCAATTTAGCCGTAACCCACAGCACTTGTATGCCCAGTGTGAAGTGTTGGCGCGAAACAGCCTTATACCGGGCGTACCAAAGGCGTTTGAGCAATGTATTTCATCACTGAGCAAGGTGGCACCGCCGGAGGCCATTAACCAATTGAAAGCTAAGTTTAAATAAAGCGATGAGGTGAGCTTGGCTATCGTGCTTGCTGCTTATTCCGCTTGTAATTAATTGTCTCGCTTATGAGCAATTATCACGTTTATAACTTATCGCGCTGATGAACAATTATCACGTGTATAACTAATAGTTATGGGGCTTGTGAGTAGGATGTACGCAGCCAGATTGAATTAAGGGAAGACCTATGAACCATGCGCAACAAGCAATAAACCAACTGATTGAACAAACAGAGAAAAGTGTTATCGGTCAGAGCCACGTCGTTCGGGCTCTGGTGATAGGGTTATTGACTAATGGGCATGTGCTTTTAGAGGGACTTCCCGGTACAGCGAAAACTCGTTCAGTGAAATCGCTGGCGAACCTACTGAACACCAGTTTTGGTCGAATTCAGTTTACGCCTGACCTGCTGCCATCAGATGTAACCGGTACAGAAGTGTATCAAGAGCTTGATGGAAAGCCTCAGTTGCACTTTCAACCGGGTCCTATTTTCAACTGTATTGTTTTAGCCGATGAAGTGAACCGTGCTCCTGCAAAGGTACAAGCGGCTCTGCTTGAAGCCATGGCGGAAGGAACGATTACGGTGGGTGGTCAAACTCATATCCTACCTGATCTATTCATGGTGCTCGCTACGCAAAACCCAGTTGAGCAAGAAGGTACGTATCCACTGCCTGAAGCACAGATGGACCGTTTCATTATGAAAGTCACGGTCGACTATCCAGAAGATGAAGCTGAACGCGACATCATTCGACTTGTGCGCAGTGAGGAACTCGGTAGCGAGACGAGTTCGGAATTAGTCACGCCACAGCATATTGAACCTGAATTGGTGCTTGAAGCGCGCCGCCAACTTCCAGACATTACCGTTTCCGATTTAGTTGAGAACTACATCGTGGCTTTGGTAATGGCTACACGAAAACCTGAGCGTTATCCAGAATCAGACTTATCGAAATGGATTGAAATTGGTTCAAGTCCTCGCGCTTCTATTTCATTGGATAAATGTGCTCGCGCTTATGCGTGGCTGCAAGGGCGTGACCACGTCACGTTAGACGATGTGCGTGCCATGTTGCCAACCGTATTAGGCCACCGATTCTCGTTGTCTTACGATGCATTGGCCGATGGTGTTGACCATCAAAGAGTGGTTGAAGAACTGCTTGATAATGTTGAGATTGGATAACTAGGGGGCGTCATGGCGAAGCCAACACAAGCTCCCAAACCGCAAGGCCTTGATCCTCGACTGTACTGTGACTATTCAAGGTTAGTGCGAATTCAGGCTCAAGCTGAGTCATTTTCACTGTTACCTCATTTAAAAGCGGGCAGCGTACTTTCGGGCAGACATAACTCTTTGTTCCGTGGTCGTGGTTTGAACTTCGAAGAATTACGTCATTACCAATTGGGTGATGATATCCGTAATCTCGATTGGAAAGTTACCATGCGAACGGGTAAGCCTCATGTTCGTAGCTATACCGAAGAGAAAGACCGTAATGTGATGATCTGTGTCGATCAGCGCAGTTCGATGTTCTTTGCCTCTCAAAACACCATGAAATCTGTTGTGGCTGCTGAAGTGGCGGCACTGTGTGGGTGGCGAGTGCTAAAAGATGGTGACCGTGTCGGCTTCGTTTTAGCCTCACACCAAAAACTGTTTCATACCAAAGCGCAGCGTTCACAGTCTGATTTACTGGCTCAGTTAAAGCATCTTACCAAGGCTAATCAAAGCTTAGACGTGAGTGTGAGTGACAGCGAGGGTGTTGGTTTTAGCCAGTGGATTGAACTGATCAAGCGAATGAGACTCAAGCAATCAACCTTGATATTCATTAGTGACTGGCGAGACTGCCGAGAACAACATCTCGATCGACTAAAGCAGTTACAGCAACACAACGATATCTTGGCCATTATGGTCACCGATCCATTAGAACAGTCATTGCCTCAAGATCTTGCCAGCGCAAACTGGGTGGTGGGTGATGGTCGTTTTCAACTTAATCTGGATAGCCAATCTAAGGTAAACCTCGCGAGTGAAAGTCTTGCTCAGAAAGCGGCACTTCAGAAACAGTCCCTTGCTAAATTGATGGCGATGAAAAACCTCCCTTATATTGAATTAGACACGTCAGGCAATCACATATCGCAGCTGCAGAAGCTAGTGGGAGGGCGCTAAATGGCTGTTGAACATACTCCCCCAAGTACTTATATCCTCCGCGAACTGCACGATGTAGCGATTCCTGACAGTGTGAGCTGGGCTCCTCAAACGATCGGCTGGAAGATCTTTGGCGTTATTCTGTTATTGGTCGCTATCTATCTGGTTTATCGTTTGGCGCAGAAATGGTGGAATAACCGTTATCGCAAAGAAGCGCTTCAAGAGCTCATGGTATTGGATGCACGAGACAAAAATTCAACAGAACGAACCTTCAAAGTACTGAAAGTGGTGCTTCGTTACCTAGACAGCAGTAATGCAAAGCTGTTTGGACAAGACTATGTAAACTGTCTAAACGCTTATCTGCCTGGTAGCGCTAACACAAGTGAAAACAGCAATGCGTTCTTTACCTATGAAGTTTCGGAATTATGGATGCAAAGCCTAATTGACCCTAATGTGCGTTTGAGCTTTGAACAGCGTTTAGAGGTAATTCAAACCGCGATGATGTGGCTAAAAATTCACAAGCCGAATGTACAGGTAACGGTTGAGGGGCAAGACAATGTTTGATGTTTTATCTTCCAGCTTTGAATTTGCGCATCCGCTGTGGCTTATCGCACTACCTTTGCCTTTACTCGTTTATTTCGCCGTACCTGCTTATCGCACCAAACAAATGGCCATCAAGGTGCCATTTTTCAGTGAATTGGTTGAAGCGATTGGTGAAGCGCCGTCTGAAGGGGCAAGCCAGCTAACACCAAGCTGGTGGCAACGAACCACGCTCATTATTACTTGGGCATTAGTGGTGTGCGCGCTCGCTAAACCAACCATTCTTGGTGAGCCGCAAGTTCGCGAACAATTAGGTCGTGATGTGATGGTAGTGGTCGATTTATCTGGCTCAATGGCAGAACAAGACTTTACCTCTAAGCGGGGCGATAAAATATCTCGTTTGGACGCGACCAAAGAAGTGCTGGCTGATTTTGCGACTACCCGAAAAGGGGATCGACTCGGTTTGATTCTTTTTGGTGATGCAGCGTTTGTACAAACACCGTTTACAGCTGACCAAGATGTGTGGCTTGAACTGCTTAATCAAACCGATGTCGCTATGGCAGGGCAAAGCACGCACTTAGGTGATGCAATTGGCTTGGCGATTAAGGTGTTTGAACAAAGCGAAAAGCAAAGTGCTGCGGTTCAAGATTCAAGTGTTGATGCCAACGAAAAAGAGAAGGTCGTGATCGTACTAACCGACGGTAATGATACGGGAAGCTTTGTTGAACCGATTGATGCCGCCAAAGTGGCGAAGGCGAAAGGCGTTCGTATTCACGTGATCGCCATGGGTGACCCACAAACCGTTGGTGAAGTGGCTTTGGATATGGAAACCATCAAACGAGTGGCTCAAGAGTCTGGTGGCGAAGCCTTTGAGGCGCTTAACCGCGACGAACTAACCAAAGCCTACGCTCAAATCGGTGAACTAGAACCACAGTTATATGAAAGTACCACTTATCGTCCTAAACAGGGACTGCACCATTACTTAATGGCGATTGTTGTTGTGATGTATTTGACGGCCTTTAGTCTGGCGACTTTACGTAGAAGATCGCTTTTGGCTTCTAAAACTAAAAAATTGAAAGGAGAGGATGATGCCTGATTCTCTCACTCTACAGCAGTTCTTCACCCAGTTTCATTTTATCCGACCTTTGTGGTTGTTGGCCTTTATTCCGATGTTCTTCCTGTTATGGGTTCGTTGGAGAGAAGAGACCAAACCAACGTGGAAAGACATTCTACCTGCACACTTACGTGATGCATTGACGATTGGCGAAACAGGCTGGCGTAAGCAACTGCCATTGAAGCTATTGGTGGTGATTGTAACTATCGCCATCATTATCTGTTCTGGCCCAACATGGCAGCGTGAGGCTTCGCCTTTTGGTGAAGACAAAGCGTCGATGTTGGTTGTGCTTGATAACAGTGAATCTATGCTCGCTAAAGACTTACCACCGAGTCGCTTGGAGCGATCTAAGCAGAAGATTAGAGACTTATTAGCAGCTCGGAAAGGCGGTAATACGGGCTTAGTGGTTTATGCAGGCAGCGCACACGTCGCGATGCCCGTCACTCAAGACAGCAAGGTATTCGAACCGTTTCTAGCGGCTATTACACCCGATATCATGCCGGTATCAGGTAAGTCAGCAGAAGAAGCATTGCCATTGATTAATCAGCAACTGTCTGGTGAGTTAGGCTCTTCTGTACTGCTGGTATTAGATGGTGTAAACCCAAGCACCATTAGGGCGTACGAGAGTTTCTTTAACGACAATCCGTATCAGTTGCTCATTCTAGCCGCAGGAAACAGTAATGTGGTGAGCGATAACCCAGTCGACCTAGATTCATTGCGTAACTTAGCGAGTAAGACGGGTGGACGAGTGGTTGAGGTGACCGTTGATGATTCGGATATCCAACAACTGAACAGAGCGGTTGAAAGAAACATGCAGCTCAACGGCGAATCTTCAATGCCTTGGAAAGACATGGGCTATGGCTTGCTTATCCCAATGGCGATTATCATGTTGTTGTGGTTCAGAAAAGGATGGTTGGTGCAGTGGTGTGTCGTTGGTCTAGTGATTTCGGGCAGCATCTATTCACCAAGCACTTTGGCGAAAACGGTCAACTTAACCGCTGATAAACCGGTTGTGGTGGAGTCGCTTACGGCTTGGGACAAAACAGCTCAATGGTGGTGGGACTTATGGTTAACGCCTGACCAACAAGGTCAACGCCTGTTGAATCAGAAAGAATACCTTGAAGCGGCAAAACATTTTACTGACCCAATGAGAAAAGGTGCGGCTTACTACTATGCTCGTGATTTTAAGCTCGCACACAGTGCATTCCTGCAAACCAAAACCGATTATGGTTTGTATAATGCCGCGAGTGCTTTAGCTCGACAGCGAGAATACCTTGCCGCACGAAACCTTTTGAAATTATTAAGCGAGAAAGAGGATCTGTCACCAGAACTAAGAACGGATGTGGAGAATAATCTTGCTGTGCTTAGTGGGATTGTCGAAGAGGTTAACCGAACCAGTGAAAGTCAGTCCGGGACCACAGATGGCCCTGAAGAATCTTTAGAACTCGAAGACGATCAGCCGCGAACGGGTGATGGCGCTGAAGAAGAAACGGTAGCGGAATTGATGCTCAAGGAAACGCTTAATGCCAATGAAATTTTGGGTAGCCAAGAGCTTGCCGATAAGTGGTTAAAACGAGTCGAAGCGGACCCTAAGTTCTTCTTAAAGTCCAAGTTCCAAATTCAATTAAGAGACCCTGCACCTTCCATCGAACAAGCGTCAAAACAGGAACAGGCATCAAAACAGGAGCAAACCCAATGAGTCGATATGATTTAGCTCTTGAAGCCATTCAATCAAAGGGAGTGCGATTCAGAGCCCATAAGTGGTTACTGTCGATGACTCTTATGTTGAGTTGGTTTTTTCCTGCTGTTGCTTCTGCTGCCGATATCTTCGCTCTCCAAAAAAGTGGTGATGTTGAACTGATCGCTTGGGTTGGAGAAAAACCGAAGTCAGGCGATAAGATAACGCCGACTAAAGTGAGCGTTAATGAGCAGGTAATTCTGAATATTGAGGTGGCGACGCCGCGCTGGTTAACAGGAGGGACTCGAATCGGCAGTATCGAAATCCCTAACGTGATCGCTAAGCAACGTAACCAACTCGCGACTAATTACACGGAACGGGTCAATGGCACTACATGGTCGCGTCAACGATGGGAAGTGACGCTCTATCCGATGACTTCTGGCGAGTTTGTTATTCCAACCGTGCCGGTTCGCGTTCAAGTTTCTGCTCCTGATGGTTCTAACGTTGGCGGCACGCTTTACACGCAGCCAATTAAGTTTGAAGCTTCGTTGCCTTCAGGTTTACTTGATAATGAATCGCCTTGGTTTTCTGCAACAGAAGTAGATACAGAGCAACAATGGCAACGCTCGAGTGAAAACTTAAAAGTAGGCGATGCCATTACTCGAACGGTAACCATCAAGGCCAAAGACAGTTTGTCTGTATTACTGCCGGATGTGTTGAACAATGAATCGACCCAGCAGTACCAAGCTTACCCGCAACCTAATCGTTTAGATGATACTCAAGATCGTGGTAACTACCGTTCCAGTCGAATTGAGGAGACGGTTTATGTTATTCAGCAGGGCGGTGAATTTACGTTGCCAGAGTTTTCATTTCAGTGGTGGGACAGCAAGAATCAACGCCTTGAAACCGTGGTGATAAAAGGGAATGTGTTTGAAGCCAAACACACAGTCCAATCTTTCATCAAGGCTTACATGTCAGTGTTTATTAGCGTTGGTCTGGCACTGTTGTTCAGTGTGGCGTGCTTTGTTTCTGTTAAACGTTATTACGAGAACCGCCCAACACCGAGTTGGTTGGTATTCCGTCGTTTGCTTAAGCAAGGTAATTGGGCTGCATTGAGAACCTTTATCTATCGTCAATTACGAAACGAAACCTCTCAGCTAGAACTGGATAAAGCGCAACTTGGTAAATTGGATAGACAAAAGTGTTGGCTAGAAGATAGTGAAGCGCTTCAACAAGGGCGTGAAGACAAAAACGTATTTACTCGTTTATGGAAAAGCTTACGTAAATTACCCAGTGATAAATCAAACTCAAGCAATTCTCGTTCAATTTTCGACCGCTTGAAAATCCCTAAAGCCTTGCCAGACTTAAAAGATAGAACTAAGTAGCAAACTTTAGTCATTCGCATCGAACAAAATCGGCAGGTTCTCTACTATAGGGAACCTGCTTCTTTAATATGGAACTGTATGAAAAGTACCGAACTCAATCTAATTCCTATATTTGTCGCTATTTATGAAGAGCAGAACTTATCTAGGGCTGCTAATCGCATGGATATAAGCCAACCAGCTGTGAGCAAAGCGCTTGCAAGGTTGAGAGATATCTATGACGAGCCACTGTTTCATCGAACTACTTCTGGCGTAGAGCCAACCACATTCGCTATTGATATCTATCCAGCAATGGCTGCTGCGCTGAAAAACTTTACTTCTACCTTATCAGCATCAAGAGATTTCGACCCTAAAACCTCTGGCCGTGTGTTTTCAATTGCCTGCGTTTCAGCAGCGAGTTATGAAATGATGCCAAGAGTCATGCAGTTAATCAGTCAAGTCGCACCTGGTATCGCATTAGAAGTTCATCCTCTATTTACGGAAGATTACGAGTCTGATTTAAGGCTTCAAAGACATGATGTCATTATCGATATGACGCCAAGAGGAAGAACCATGCTCAAGCATGAGGTGATCTCTAAAGAGGAACTGGTGGTGGTGTGTCGTAAAGACCATCCCACGATTGGTGACACTATCGATATGGAACAGTTTTTATCACTTGATCATGTGGTTGTTTCAAGATGGCATGCACGTAGAAGCTTATTGAGTTCTGAACACTACAGTGACCTTGAAAAACGTAGAATAGTCTATCGAGCTGCTGGCGTTGTTGAGATGCTGCCTGTTATTGAGGGCTCTGATTACATTGGAGTGCTACCTATGTCATCGGTGCGTTGCTTTTCTGAAAAATATGACGTTAAAACTCTGCCTTTGCCATTCGAATTGGAAGACCTCGATATGTGTATGATTTGGCACCCCAGTCGCACTAACGAACCTAGCCACAAGTGGTTGCGCACTAAGCTCAAAGCGGCAGCAAAAGAGTTATCAAGTTAGCTTCTAAAGGGCATGGTCATAGAAAGCATTCGCGCGATTTTAAATGGAAAGAAAGCCAGTATCCCTGAGCTGAGGTAAGCGGCGTTTATTGCAAGGGAGCGGGATATTGGCCTGCAAGTTAGAGTCATGTGGGACTCTTCAGATATGTTTCGCTTGGTGCTGCCCGAAGGCAGCCCTTGTTTGATCATAAATCAGTGAAGGAACTTAACTTACTGAATTGTTTGATTTAAGTAACGGATGCTAAGCCTCTTTTGGGTTCTGTTCTGAGTTAAGCAAGAAGTAGGACACCCAATCATCAATAGGCAAAGGTCGCGCGAAGAAATAGCCTTGAGCGTATTTACAACCGATCTGGCGTAGAGTCGTTACATGATTCTGGGTTTCAAGGCCTTCTGCAATCACTGAGAAATCGAGTATTTGCGCGAGCTTGAGAACCGCGCAAGTAATCTCATAATCTACTTTTGACGAGTTAATATCTTCAATAAAGCTTCGATCTAATTTTACGCAATCGGCGGAAAGATTCTTCAACACCGACAACGAAGAATAACCCGTTCCAAAATCATCGATAGCGATCTTGTAACCCTTAGAATGAAGTACCTCGATGGTCCTTGAACAGGTCTCGAAATCTCGCATCATATCCCTTTCTGTGATTTCCAGAAGCAGCTGATTAGGCTGACAATCCGTTTCGTCGAGTATCGCTTGTAACTGGTCTGCGAGATCGGTCATATAGAACATTCTCGCTGAGAAGTTGATGGAAAAAATCACGCCCTGTAGGTCCATTCCCGCGCGTTGCCATTCGGTAATCAGATTCGCTACTTTCTTAAATACCCATTTATCAATGTCGATAATGAGATCACTTTTTTCTGCAACCTCAAGGAAATCGACGGGCGGCAATAAGCCCAGTTTAGGGTGACGCCAACGTATTAGAGCCTCGGCACCAATGATGTCTTGCGAGTCTAAGTTGACTTTGGGTTGGAAGAAGACTTCAAGCTCGTCATTGGCAATGGCTTGATGAAGCCCCATGTTGGTTTCAATCAAGTCATTTACCTCGTGAGTCATTTCGTCCGCGTAGACGCGATATTGATCTCGGCCGTTTCGCTTTGCGTGATACATTGCTGTGTCCGCATTTCTGATTAGAGTTTCACGATCTAAACCATGAGTAGGGTACTCACACACACCAATACTCGCCGATACAAAGATAGAATTATCATCGATGTAATAAGGCTTTCTTAACGCTTGATTTAAGCGGTCTGCGATAGGTTCGCCTTCGTCTAACCCAATGTTTGAGTAAACAACCAAGAACTCGTCTCCGCCCATTCGGGCAACAAATCCTTTATCACCCACTAAGTTACTCAATATGTGCCCAACATTGACTAATAAGTTGTCACCTGGTGCATGCCCTAAAGAATCATTAATGGTCTTAAACTCGTCAATGTCGAGGTAGAAAAGCAAGAAAGAGGCGTTGTTCTCATAGGATTTCCTGATCTCTTCATCTAACTGTTTGGTTGCCAATAGTCGATTTGCCAAACTGGTCAGTGGATCGTGGTGGGCGAGGAAGTCGAAGTTCTTTTTTTCTTCCGTGAGGTCTAGGTATGCCATAGATAGCCTTGATGCCATATCGTTATAGGCTTTCTCTAAGTGAGACCATTCGTCACTTCGGCCCAAGTTAATTGGGTTTTTTAGGCTTCCAGACTCAAGACGATCGAAGCCATGTCTCAGTGCATTGAGTGGCTTTCGAATGTGGTGTCGAACAACGTGGTGAACCAATAACATCGACAATACGACGGCTGAAAAACTGATAATAATGGCGTTCATTCTTGATAAACCGATCTCTTTTTCAAGTTGGTCGGTTAATTCTAAGGCTTGGCTTTGTACGCGTGACTCGGTCTTTTCTACCATCTCCAACAGGTCGCTTTGAGCGACTAATAGTGAAGCCATCACCAGCCAACGCTGCTCCAGATTAGCTCTAATGCGCTTCAAAGCGGCGTTGTATCGTTTCACCGTTCGATTGATTCTTTTCTTCTCAGCAATAACCGCTGTCGTTTCGATATCAACGTTTTCTAAGTGGAGTAAGAATATATCGAGTTCTTTCTCGACCTCGATAAGCAGTACTTTCTCCGTTTCTGGCGTGATGCGACTGTGAATGTCTCCAACCATTTTTCCTGAAGTGAGAAACGACTCTCTCAACATGTTGATGAGATTTAATTCATTGTTATAACGAATGAAATTTGGTTGGTCTAAGTGCCTAAGCTTGCTGTCGGCTATCGCAAATTCGAGCTGGTCAAGCTGTTCGGCTAAGGCGGCGTCGATTTGATTGGTCTGCTTTAGAATTCGATTTAATGCGAGCGAACTGCCTAAGAAACGATGGAAGTTATCGATAAAGGCATCAATTTTTTGCGAGAAACCTTCGTTAGTTGATAGGTCTCTGAGTCGTTGAAGCTGGAAATCGACATTAAATGCTTCTTCCGACAGTGTGGTTTCACTGAACAAAAAAGTCTGTTCAAGTAGCTTAACTCGAGAGGTGAGCGTAAATACGCGTCGGCTGATTTCAGAGTTAACAATCAAGTCTGATACGTGTGTCGAAGTTTCGTTTTTAAGCGTCGACTCGACGTAATACAGAGATCGAATCACCATGATGACAGCAAAGCTGACAATCAAAAGCGAAAGCAGGTTCGAAATAATGAGTCGTTGGGTGATGTTTATCTGAGGTAATTTCATTGTGGCTTCCAAATTTTCAGATACGCTTCACGGTAGCCATTTTTAGGGTCGTAGATACCTTTGTCTGACTGGCTGATGAGCTCTTCAACATTATCGGGCGTGACGAGATGCACAGGGGCAGAGTAGCCACTTGGCGGCATGTGATTAAATGCTCGGTTGAGTTCGTCGACTATTTGCCAGCCTTGTAGATATAAGGGCTCAGGTACTGTTGCCAGTTGGAATTGACCGCTATTGATTCTTTTGTACGCGGCCTTGCTACCGTCACCCGCTGAGATATTTTGTGGTATCAACCGGTACTCCTCGAGGTTTGACTCCAAAGACGGGATAGCATAGTCAATGTACAGGTCGTTGATTGCCAGGAGATGAGTGACTTTCTCGCCGTACTTCTCATCTAGGTTCTTTAATGTCGCAGGCATTTGCTCGGCAATTTTATCGAGCGGTAAATAGTTAAGCTCAAGTACATCACAAGTGCTGCAACGCTTGATGGTATTGACCATTGCGTTGGCTTTGATCATCGCGATTTCATAGTTAGGGTCGGTGAACACCACGGTTCTCGCTCGACCGTTTGAGTTTACAATCGCGAGTAGCGCGGCCACTTCCGCCACATCGAGAGGGTCGGTGGTGATGTTGGTGTATAAACCTATTTCTGGATTACCACCGACAAGTTCAGTCGCGTGCCATCCAATGACAACGATTCCCAGATCTTCAGCTTGTTTCAAAATGGTTTTGTGTCGGACAGCGTCAATGCCGCCCAAAACAATGGCATCGGGTTCAAAACCAATCGCTTTCCTGATAGCTGCACCTTGGCGCACTTCTGAGCCTAATCCATCGATGAATCTAAGGTGCCAATTGATGTTAGAAATGGCTTCAGATATGCCTTTCCCAACGCCATAAACGCCACCATTACGTAAATCAGACGCGACAAAAATAACGTTCTTTTCATGGCGCACAGCAGGGCCTTGTGTGGGGCCATTCCACGTTCGCTGGTTGGAAACCGCACGCATCACTTTTTCTTCAGCATATTGGAAGAAATCGTCTTCATGATTACCCGCAAAACTCTGAGAGTAGCAAGTAATAGCGAGCAACAAACTCGCAAAATTTAATCTCTTATTCATATGGCTTATAAAACGCTTTAACTTATAATCGCTCTATATTTATAATAATGTTAATAAACATTCAAACATTTGGTAACAGTTATGCCGGGTCAAATTTGTAAAAACGTCTTGCTAACCCTACTGACAGCGTGTTTTTCTCTCCCTTTGTACGCCAAGTCTGACCGGATAAGGGTGGAGGCTGATGCTCAGAAACTCGAAAAATTTCAAGAGACTGTGAGTGGCGAACCGATTCTTTTGGCTCCAATGTCGGTAGAAAAACCGGTTAGAATTGCATTAATTTACCCAAGTGCAGATATTTCTGACTTTTGGACAAGAAATTACACAGCACTGAAGCAAAGGCTCGTCGCTTTGGAGTTACCATTTGAGATCAGCGAGTTCACCTCAAGGCAAATTGAGCACTCATTGCAGACCCAATACACCGAACAAGTATTGAACTCTGAAACCCCTTACGACTTCGTTATTTTCGGTCCTTCTGAACTGGGTATTCAAGCTGAGAATATTCAAAAACTGTCTGCTTCGACAGAGTTCAAAACCTTTATTTGGGCTTTTCACACGCCCAATGAACAATGGAAACATCAACCGGATAGCTGGTTCGATTTTTCAAGCGCGATGGGGGCCGATGTCCTGTGTGACCATGTGGTGAAAGAGCTCGGCAACGACGTAGAATTTTCTGCGAATCGTGGGATACCGGGAATAACCGATACTCAACGCTCGCAAGGTTTCATCGATTGCGTAGAAGAGAAAGGTGATTGGTTAACAGTGTATGAGCACTTTGGGCAATACCAGAAGATAGGCGGTGCTGATGGGATTCGTTTAGTGCTCGGTAATTTCCCCGAGGTGACCATGGTTCACAACGCCAATACAGCGATGACCATGGGAGCGGTGGATGCATTAAACAATGCCGACATGTTGTCTGAAATCTATGTGACGGGTTGGGGCGGTACAGCGAAAGAGATTGAAAAGATTCGTACGGATGAACTGGATGCGACTCCAATGAGAATGAGTGATGACCTTGGTGTGGCAACGGCCGAAGCGATCAAGTTTCACTTAGAAGAGCGTGAAGCAGAAGTCCCATTGGTTTATTTAGGTCGTATCACGGTTGTACACAACAAGATGAATGATGACCAGTTGGATCAGCTGACCAGAGAAGCGTTTCGATATTCTGGTAAGAACTAGATTCAACCTATCCTTTATCGATCAAAAAGAGCCGCTTATCTGTTTCGACTGAATCAGTCTGAATAGGATAAACGACTCTTTTAATGAGTGGGTGCTGGATTCGAAATCTAGCTCACGAAACCTTAGAGGTATACTCTACTCAGTGACCTCTTGTAACACCTCTCCAATTGATCCACTTGGTTGGGTTATACCCAGTTTGTTCGAAAGTGTTGGCGCAATGTCGTATGGCGTGATTGCCCGCGAGATCTTCTGAGCTTCAACGTCGTAGCCTGCGAAGATTACAGGCACATGCGTATCGTACTTCCATGGCGAGCCATGTGTAGAGGCGATTTGAAGGCCTTCCATGTCGTTAATGTAACTACGCGGTGCAAATACCACATACACGTCACCTGAACGAGCAGGGTGGTAGTTGTTCTTAATGAGCTGCATTACATGAGTATCAGGTACTCGGTTTGCCGCGATATCACTGCTTGATACGGCAAACGCAACGCCTTTTACTTTGGCAATCTCATCGGCGATCGCTTCCTGCACTTTAGCTAGGTCAAGTTTCTTCTCTGCGATTAAATCGTGATTCAGATAGATATAAGGCTGTGTGTACAAGCGAATTGCGTCTTTGGTTAGACCAAATTCATCCTTCAATCGTTTCTCAACACCACTCGAGAGCAGTGTATCTTTATTGAAGTATTGAGCTTGATTAAAGCCAAGCGCATTTGCCGCGGGTGAAGATTCAGGGACACCATGATCGGCAGACAACACAATTAATGTATTTTTTAGCCCGACTTGGTTATCAACGGTTTTAAGAAGCTTGGCGATCGTCTTATCAAGTCGAATTAGGTTGTCTTCTGTTTCTAGGCTTTCAGGGCCGTATAAGTGCACCACGTAGTCGTTTGATGAGAAACTCACAGACAGATAATCAGTCACTTCACCTTGGCCTAGCTTCTCGTGCATCAACAGTGTGCTTGCAAAGTTTTCTGTGATCTCGTCACCGGCTGGGCTAACGGTTAGCGTTGTGCTGTAGTACTTGTAACTTGCAGGGCCATAAGGGTGAGGGAAGGTGCGTTGGAAGTCACCGAGTTTCACTTTGTGTTCGGTATCGTGTTCTTGAAGCGTGTACTTCTCACGTGGTAATGAGAGCTCCCACTTCTGTTTCGAGTACTGAGCAGCAATTGCTTTCTCGTTCCAACGTGATACCCAATCTGGATACTCGTCGTAGTAATAGTTGCTGGTGACAAACTCAGATTGCGCTTTGGAGAACCAGAAGGCTTTACCACTGTGTCCCGCCAATGAGATTGCGCCGCGGTCTTTCACTGATACACCGAACACTTTTGATTTTCCACTATTGGAAATCGTCAACTCGTCACCAAACGTGGTGGAAAGTATTGGCTCCGGAGAACGTCCATCGCCCTGTGCTGTCTTCTGCGTTGGGTCGATCTCAGTTGCTTTGTCGACACCCGCGCCAGAGGTCAACATTTTGTAGTTTCCGTCTTCTACGTTATACACCAAACGCTCTTCGCTACGGTCATACCAAACGTTACCTACCATGCCGTGTACGCTTGGTGGCGCACCTGTTGCGAGCGACACATGCCCCACGATCGTTTCCGTGTTGCCATGTTGGTAGTTCGCGTTGGTGTAGTAAGTGCCGTCATCCATTAAGTACCGGAAACCACCTTCACCGAAGTTATGCTTATATCGTTCGATTAGATCTGCGCGCAGGCCATCTACCGTGATCTGAAGGACTAGATCTGGCTTTTCCGCAGCCGAAGCTGGGAGAGCACAGAGTAACGCGAGTGTCAGTCCTGAAAGCTTGGTGTATTGCATAGAGTTTCCTTATTCAGTATTGCCGCAGAGTTCTAACGTTTGGTCAAATCTCTAATGTTTGGTCAGATTTCTAACGTGTGTACAGTGCGAATCGTATTTTTAGGATTGTTGGTGAAGATTGTTGAGTCATAACCGTCGGCACCTTTAGCTAGTTGCATCTCTAGTTAGTTCACAGCTTTAGTTAGTTCGTATCCTTAACTAAACGCAGGCCCATATCTGACATAGTGATCGATTGGCTTGCGAAGTCGCGACGGTAACTTTCAGATTCGTTTTCGTCATAAGCAAAGCTGCCACCGCGAACCGATTTATGTGATAAACCAACGTCGCTGTGTTTTGCGTTGTTAGGATTGTCTGTTGGACCGAATCGGTAGAAGGTGTCATCGAAGGCATCAATCACAAACTCACCCACGTTTCCGGTCATGTCATATAAGCCTAGTTCATTTGGCTTCTTTAGCCCGACTGGATGTGCGCTATTTTTAGAATTTGCTGAGTACCATGCAACATCATCTAAGTTATTGGAACCACTGTAAGTATAGCCTTTGCTCTTGTTGCCACCTTTCGCTGCAAATTCCCATTCAGCTTCAGTCGGCAGACGGTATTCTTCACCTGTAAGTTCGTTCAATTGTTCAACGAAGTAGTTCGCCTGTTGCCAACTTAAGTTATTGACCGGAACTTGTGGGTTTTGGAAATAACTGAGAGATGAACCCATCACCGATTCGAACAATTCTTGAGTCACCTCAAACTTCGCAATGTAGAAACTATCTACAGTTATATCTCGCGCTGGTCGTTCTGCTTTGGTCGCTTCAGGATCGTTCGAACCCATGGTGAATGTACCACCTTCAACTAGCACCATTTCTTGGTCGATTTGTTGGGCGATAGGGTGTGTAGGCACGCTCGCACAGCCGCTTAGGAAAATAGTCATGGTGACGCTGCTGATCGCCGCTAATTGTTTGTAATTGAAAAATTTCATCACGTGCCTCGAATGTTCGAAATAGAGGGCAATTTTAACGTTTAAGGTCATTCCTATTGGTTATAAAGGGTATAACATGCCACTGACTGAAATAGGCATTATGATGGCTACAGACACTAAGATAGGTAGATAAATCATGCACATTACTCAAGGTCCACAATACAATGGTAAAGCGTCTAAACGCTTGCATGTTATGGCTAAGCCAATTGGCGCAGCGTGCAACATTGACTGTAAATATTGTTATTACCTAAGTAAGCAAGATTTGTTGGAGTACAAGAAAGGCAGTTCTCCAAGAATGGATGATGAGACGTTAGAAACCTACATCCGACAATACATCGAAGGTCAAAATACGCCTGAAATTATCTTCTCATGGCAGGGCGGTGAACCGACCATGCTAGGTTTAGCGTACTTTGAAAGAGTGGTTGAACTACAGAAAAAGTACCGACCTGAAGGGGTGTTGATTTCAAATGATCTGCAAACCAATGGCACATTATTGAATGACGACTGGGGCCGATTCTTAGCAAAGAACAATTTCCTAATCGGCTTGAGTATTGATGGCCCTGAAATGCTACACAACGCGTATCGTGTCAACAGAGCAGGCCGTGGTACATTCAAACAAGTGATGGCGGCCGTTGAACTGCTGCACAAACACCAAGTGAAATTCGCAACGCTGACTTGTGTGAATAACCTCACCAGTCAAAATGCACTTGAGGTGTATCGCTTCCTACGTGATGTGGTGAAGTCACCGCAAATGCAGTTTATCCCTATCGTTGAGCAAAAAACCTTTAGAACGGTTGCGCCACAAACGTCTCAAGTGAGTGAGCAACTTAAGCAAGGCGACAAACGCCTGATCCCCGGCCATAAAGATTCGATCATGGAATCGTGGTGTGTGTCGGACTTGGCTTGGGGTAACTTCCTTATTTCTGTATTTGATGAGTGGGCGAAGAACGACATCGGTAAAGTGTTCGTTCAGTATTTTGAAGCAAGTTTAGAAACATGGATAGGGCGTCCTAACCCGCTTTGTACTCTGAATGAAATCTGCGGTAAAGGCCTCGCGATGGAGCCTAATGGCGACGTATTCTCATGCGACCACTATGTTTACCCTGAATACAAGATTGGCAATATTCATCACGAGAAGCTTGATGATTTGGCGTACAGCGCACCACAGCAAAAGTTTGGTTTTGCTAAATCACGCACAATGACCAGTCAATGTCAGCAGTGTGATTACAAGTTTGCTTGTCATGGTGAATGTCCTAAAAACCGCTTTATCAAAACTCGCGCAGGCGAACCGGGCTTGAACTACTTATGTGCAGGTTGGCACAAGTTCTTTTCTCATGTCGACAAGTCGATGGCTTATATCGCTCGTGCGATGGGGCATCCGGTTGCTCATGGCAAATTCAGTGATTCAGTATTGATGGCACATCGTGCAAAACAGGCGCAACAAACTACGTTCGAGACCAAGTTTTAACTCGTTTTTTGGGTCAACAGGTCCAAGACAAATTTAATCAGATACGAGTCTAAGGACAGGCTAAGTTCTCCAGTTTAAGGTAATACTATGATGAAGAAGAGTTTAGCGACGGCTGTTGCTCTATTAGTTTCAACGTCCGCATTGATTTCAACGTCTGCGATGGCAGCGAATAGCGTTCAGCAAACTGTTGACGCACCGGCAAAAAATATCAATCAAGTGCTCGAAATGACGGACACACAAACCCGTATTCAACAGTTGTCTTACATGGCACAAGATCAGAACCAATCTATAGAGAATCGTACTGGTGCACTGCAAGAGCTTGCTTCATACCCAAGCCAGAATGCGCTGGTAGCGGTTGCAAGAGGTTTGAAAGATCAAAACCCTGAAGTTCGTGAGGCTTCGATTATCGGTTCTTCGCCATATCAACTTGAGCACCGTTGGGCGTTAGTTTCGCCTTTGCTGAGCGATACAGATTCTATGGTTCGTCATTCAGCAACATCGAACTTAGTACGTGATTACAATACGTTAGATAAAGAACAGAAAGCACAAATCGAACAACCTGTCGCTGAGTTAATCACATTCTTGGAATCACAAGAATCTGAAAAGTTTCAATTGTTGTTCGCTGACGTGCTCCGTTGGCACAATGAATGGGATAAAGCGGAAACGATTTATCTTGAGTTGATTAATACTCACCAGAAAGACCCTCAAGTTTGGCTGAGCTACGCGGATAACTTCCGAGCTCAGAATAAAGATCAACAAGCGGTCGAGGTGTTGGATCGTGGTTTGAAGAACGTGCCGGACAATGCAGCGATGCACTATTCTAAATCATTAACTTTGGTTCGCCTTGAAGACAAGGCAGCAGCAGCCAAAGAGATTGAAGTAGCAGCAGAACTTGCAAAAGATAACAGCTATTACTGGTACCTGAATGGGGTACTACAAGAAGATTTGGATATCGACAAGTCGACTAAATCGTTCGAGAAGGCGTATTTGATCTCTGGTTCTCCAGAGCAGTTATACGCGGTATGTGATATCTACGTGCGATACGGCAACGACAAGACCGATGATTGCTTAAGTGAGCTAGGTAAAGTGGCTCCTGATTATGTTATTGAACAGCTGAAAGAGAAGCGAGTAGCGCCAAGCTCATAATATTTGAATGAGTAAATAGATAAGCCGCTTATGAAAAGCCAGTCGAAATATTCGACTGGCTTTTTTGGATCTAGAGTTCTGTTTGGAATGTCTTTTAAAGCAAGGCACAAGTTGGAAACATCTAAAGTGGGTGAGCTTATTCTCTCACCCGTTAAGTTAAATTATTCGCCCATTGAGGTGGATGCACGGCGTCTGTCTGTCGCGCCATGGATCTTGCCATCTTTGATTTCAATGGCGTTCAAACCACTGACTACTGGAATGACATGCACTGGATAACCGAGCTGCATGAACTCTGGTACTAGCATTTCAGCGTAAGTTTTCTTTTCGACCAATAAACCCGTTGGGTCATAAGGTTTGGTGCGATCTATCTTGGTGCCGTATTGGATGTTTGGAAGGTCAATTGCTTCCTGCGCAGACAGATCCCAATCGAGAATGCCCACCACAGTTTTCAACACGTACCCCGGAATTTGTGAGCTACCAGGAGAACCTACCACTAAACGCAGGTCGTCTTTTTTATCCATAACCATTAACGGGGTGATCGCGGAACGAGGTCGCTTACCTGCTTCAATAGAGTTTTGAGTCGGTTTACCGTTTATGGTGGGCTTGGTTGAGAAGTTTGCCATTTGGGCATTAAGAATCACGCCATCGACCATTACCCCTGACCCCATGCCTGTGCCGACGGTGCTGGTCATTGCAATGGCATTACCGTCTTTGTCGATGATGGATATGTGCCCGGTATCTTGGCTCTCAAAACCTTGATACTGAGCGTAATCAGTATCGGTTAGCTTGCCTGCTTTTGGCTTTGTTTTCGCAATACCAGTCTCTGGAATGAGCTTACGTCGCTCGTCGATGTAGGCTTTGTCGAGTAGGGCTGCAACTGGCGCTTCGATGTAATCTGGGTCACCGGCATAAGCGATGCGATCGGCCTTGGCGATTCTCATGGCTTCGGTCATCAAGCGCCAAGGTTCAACATCGGTTTTAGACATATCGGCTAAGTCATAGGCTTCGAGCATTTCAAGGCTTTGAGCAACCATCACGCCACCAGAGGCTGGGTAACCAAATGAGACAATCTTGTTGCCACGATAGTCGCTTTCGATAACCTCACGTTGTTTCACTTGGTACTGTTCAAAATCTTCTATTGAGAGCTTTGCGTGGTCGGCATCGATTCTGCTGTTCACAGTTTCAACGATGTGCTTACCAAACTCGCCACCATAAAGGTACTTATCGCCTTGTTGGGCAATGTTGCTCAGAGTGTCGGCAAGCTTAGGGTTTTTCATCAATGTGCCGGTTGGTTTGATTTGGTCGCCATTCCAATACAGGGCTTGGATTTCTGGATCTTCAATCAATCGTTCTTGTTCACGAACCACGATGTCGTAGGTGTAGCTGTTCATCGCGTAACCCTTGCTTGCCAGTTCAATCGCGGGTTGAACAAGCTCAGACCATGGTAGTTTTCCGTATTGTTGATGAGTGCTATAGAGCAAACGAAGTGTGCCGGGAACCGCTACAGAACGAGCCCCTAAAATCTCATTTCGACTGAGCACTTCTCCATTTTCCATGAACATATCTGGAGTAGCAGTTGAAGGGGCTTCATCTCGTCCATCAAGTGCGAGGAAATGATCTTTGTCTTTTTGGTAAAACAGCGCAAAAGTACCACCGCCAATCCCAGTCATATCCGGTTCAACCACCGACATTGTCATCTGCATCGCCACCATCGCATCGACCGCATTACCGCCTTGCTTAAGTACCGAATACCCGGTGCTGCTTACATATGGATTCGTTGCACTTACCATAAACTCTTCGCCAGTTTCGTCTGGCGTAATTGGAAAAGGATTTGGCTCAGCCGCGAAACCGACCGCTGAAACCAAACTTAAAGATAAAGTAGCTATTCGCATGCGTTCTCCGTTTAAGGTATCTGTTTATTCGCTTTTAGGTTGACCAATTTAAGGTAGTGAAGTTCGTGAGTTTACAGCCTTCTTACACAATGCTGACGGCTCTGACATTAGTGACTAAATCACCTAAATGTTTCTGAGTTAAAGGATAGTTAAGAGCAATGTAATGGCTTGTTAGGCATGACAATTCAAAGACATAAAAAAGCCCAGACTGTTTGATTAGCTTGGGCTTTTATTTCTATTGACGATGATTTTTACGCATGATTAGAAAACGAAACTCAACATGATGGTGTAAACCCATGCTTCATCAGCAGGCGCCGAACCAAAAGTAAGGAATGAACTATTCAAATCGGTGGTCGACGCCGCTCTTGCTTCGAGGTATTGAACTTCACCATTTATTGAGATGTTTGGTAACACATCGTAATCGACGCCCAATAGATAGCTGTTCCCTTTCAAATGTTCATTGGAATCAAATTGAGCACCGTAAACAACATAAGGAGTAAATGACCCGAAGTGATAGCCTAAGCTCGTGTACATAGATGAAGAGAAGTCGCTAATTTGCCCCTCAGTTGTAAAGAGAAACTGACCAAATTCATATTCTGAACCTAAAGACCAAAGTTTAATATTTTGGTCTTCTGTCGATATGGGGAATGGAAGACCAGTGATAATAGTATCTTGGTCAAATGTTGAATTGAGGTAAGCAAAGTTCCATCGGTATGTATCCCCACTAATTTGGACGTTAGCACCATACATTCTGTCGGTTTCAAACTCGAATGTGATTGCTGAGTTGAAATCAACATCATTCTCGTCGTTTATGCCGTAGAAAGGAGTTAATTGAAGATTTGTTTCATCGTTAAGCTCATAATTCCACGACACCTTTAGACCGTTAAAAGCTGTGATGCCTAACACACTGTTATAAACTTCGGTGGGTGGTCTGGCCGTCATATAAGCTTGCCCGACGTAGTAATATTCAGACGCAAGAAACAGAGGTAGCCTTAGACGACCTGCGGTAAAATCAAAGTCGCCAAATTCATACCCTACATAAGCCCACTCTAACTGTGGGTCACTCCAATGATCTTGTGGTCGTTTTACGACCTGTATTGAAGTTCGAAATGAATCATAGTAATAATCTAACTGAATACCGAATGTAGTATCACAATCAAAGCAGCTATCATCGTTTATGTTCCTATTTATCATCAACGTACTGTCATGATCTGATGTTGCCCAAGACGTTGAGCCAAAGCCACTCAAGGATAAATTATCGGTAAGTTCGATATTCGCAAAAGCCGGAGAGGCAACTGAAGCACACAGTACTGACGTAATTATTCTTTTCATATTATTTCTCCGAACTTATAACGTAGAGAATGTTGGCATTTTGAGGAACCGAAGAGAGTGGGGAATAACCAATACGATTTGGTTTGTCATCAAGCCAGTCCACTAAGCTGTCGGTTGACGCCGTTTTGATTTCTCTTGGATAACGCGCTTTTCCTGAAAAAGATAAACCAGCCCAGTGTGCATTCATTTGAGCGGCATTTTTTCCAAGCAAAAGCTGATAAAAGTCCTCTCTTTCGGCACTGTTCTCAGGCCAATCAGACAGTTCAACACGTTTGCCATTGAGGCGTTTAGTTTTCCCTCTATAGAGCTTTCGCGCTTTGTTTATTGATATCTCTTCAAAACCGGAGTCTAAAGAAAATATGGCATAATCTTCAGCGGCGTGAGCAGGGCTGAGAAGAAGCAAGCTTCCTAATAGCCCTACCGCGACTGGCAACATGACTCTGCGGGGAAGTGTTTTTATTGTTCTAATCCAATCCATGGGTATCTCCTAACAAGTCGCACTTTCTATTTGATGGAATAGCTTTTCTTTTCTTACGGGCTTCGCTACATATCCATCCATGCCTGAATCAAAGCACTTTTGAATATCATCGTCGATAACACTGGCGGTTAACGCGATGATAGGCGTTTTGCTTAAGCCTAGGTTTTTCTCATGCTCTCTGATCTCTTTGGTCGCAGTGAAGCCGTCCATAACGGGCATCATGCAATCCATTAAAATAATGTCGAAGCTACTGTCGTTTTGGTACATGTCGACGGCGATTTGTCCGTTGTCGGCGATTTCAAACGCGTAGCCGGCCTTTGTTAACATCACAGAAGCGACTTTTTGGTTAACTCGATTGTCTTCGACGAGCAGTATTCTTTCAGATTTACTCGGAACCGTGTTTTGCACTCTTTCTTCTGGCAATGTTCGCTTAGCTGCAGCATTAAGAATCGGCGTTACGGTCGCGGGTTTTTTCGTAGATTTAGTTTTGTAGGCAGCAGGAAGTGGCATCGCTTCAACGGCGGCAAGTACTTTTTCTTTTAGCATTTCAAATTTGAATGGCTTTGGTACATAGTCATCCATACCTACGTCGAAACACTTTTGAATATCATCATCAATCACACTGGCGGTTAAGGCGATGATAGGGATACGGCGCGTGGCGTTGGTCTCTTTTTCAACGCGTCGAATGTTGCTTGTCGCTTCAAAGCCATCCATGACGGGCATCATACAGTCCATCAGTATCACTGCGTAATGAGGGTTTGCGGTGAACATGTCCACAGCTTCTTGACCATTATTAGCGAACTCGAATTCAAAACCACTTTTACCGACATGAAGCCCAGCAATTTTTTGGTTGATCTTGTTGTCTTCGACGATGAGGATTTTGTGTTGGATCTCTAGAGGTTGCTGGCTTGCCTCTGAAAGCTCAGCTAAACCCTGCGTATCACAGAGCTCAATAGCTTTAATCAAACGTAAGCCGAGTAGGGGTTGTGCGACTTGTGCAGTAACGCTGTCGCCAAGATCCGCAGGCTCACTTAAGAAAGAACGTATCAAACAGATAGTGATGCCATTTTGGTGCAGCTTAGCTAAGTTATCTGCGTGGGTATTAGCTAGGAATGCATCATCTTCAGCGAAAACGACAGTAATCGGTTTATTGTGTTTCTGAGTCGCGAGTTGTTCGGTCATCGCGGAAGTGTTATTCGTTCGCTGAGTTACCTTTAAGCCATAAAGGTTAAGGTCGCATTCTATTCGTGTAGAAAGCATGTTCTCGTTACCCAGAACATAAATGTCAGCGGTTGCCGTGCTTGGTTTCGGTAGCATCATGTCAACGGGTAATTCTAAGTCGAAGTAGAAACAGCTGCCTTCCCCCTTGACTGAATCGAGCTGAATCTGGCCACCCATCAGTTCGACCAACTGTGTACTGATGGCGAGGCCAAGACCAGTACCGCCAAATTGACGTGTAGTTGAGTCATCTTCTTGAGCAAAGGGCTCGAATATTTGCTTCTGTTGTTGCTTGTCGATACCAATACCTGTGTCGCGAACGGCAAATCGAATGGTGACATTATCATCAGATTGTTCGAGTGTTTTGATCGACAGTGTTACGCCACCTTCAGCCGTAAACTTCACTGCATTCGACATAAAGTTCATTAGAATCTGTCTTAAGCGGTGATCGTCGATCATTACGCGAGCTGGTGTGTCTGGGCTGATATCAACGTTAACCGATATTTTTTGCTCTTCCGCTTTTGGCGCAACAATAGAGGCTATGTCGTATATCGATTCTCTAATCGACGCCGAGTGCGGGCTGATTAACAGCATGCCAGATTCAATCTTCGAGAAGTCTAAGATATCGTTGATCAAGCTCAGTAGCAGTTGGGATGAAGTTTCAATCGTATCCACATAATCACGCTGTGTGGGTGTGAGTGGGGTATCTGCAAGAATCTCGGAAATACCAATAACGCCATTGAGTGGGGTACGAATTTCATGAGACATATTGGCCAAGAAGCTGCTTTTCGCTTTGCTAGCTTGTATTGCGTGGTCTTTCGCTTCTTCAGTGTCTTCTTGGGCTCGCTCTGCGTCTTCTTTCGCTATCGTAAGCCTCTCTTTTGCAAGTTCTCGCTCGATGGTCAATCGTTCAACTTGCTGCGCAAATAGACTGAGTTCATCTTTGCCTTGGATTAACTTATCCAAAGAAGGTCGAGTTTCGTCATTTTCGCTTTTTAAGAAAGCTAACACTAAATTCAGGTTGTTAGTGACTTGTCTCGCTAAGCTTAGGGTTAAGCCCATAACAATCGTTGCGAGCAGGGCAACGATTGAAATGAACAGAGTTCGCTGTATTTGTGCGTCATAGATAGCTTGCTCAACTTCTTGTTGGAATTCTTGTTTAATCACGCCGCCAAGGCTTTGTAATAAGTTAAGTCGAGCACTCATCGCCTCTAAGCCGACAGAAACTTCTTTAGTAGTCAGTTGGCTGATTGCGTTTAGGTCGAGTAGCGCGTTTCTAATCTCTTGGCTTTGAGCGAATACATCGTTTCTGAATACTTCAACCATCAGTGACACTTGATGTTCGTTGGCATTCAATGAAACAAAGCGTTCTAAGAACAATTGCTGTCTTTCACTCAAGGTTTCAATCTGTTCTGCAAGTTCTGGATCGTATTCTTGGCTGCTTTGGAATATCTCAATCAGAGAGGTACCCAGCTTAAATTCTTCGTTTGACCAGAACATCAGCCATTCCAGTTGCTGCAGTGCGGTGAGGTGTTGTTGAATTTCCCGCTTGGTGTTTTCGAATGGGACTTTTTCTATTTCGAGCAGTAACTGCTTGTATAAGTCGCTCTGCCACTCAAGGGCATCCAATTTATCGTAGCTGTCAGTGGCTTGCATTGTCGATAAGGTTGCTTCGCTGAAGTCGGCAACCAGTTGATTCATTTCATCAGAAGCATCCAAAAAAATGATTGGAGACAGGTTTTTTAATTCAGCTTTTACTTGATTGCTTTGATTTTCAAACTCCTCAGGGCTAGAGGCCAGAGTGCTTCTATAAAGAACCGAGATATCTTGAAGGTACACAGATAACTGATTGGTTCGTTCAAAATCGGTCAACTGAGTCGTTAAAATATAAGCCTGTCTACCTGCAAGGAAGAGTAATAATGAAATGGGAAGTAGAACTAAGCCAAAGAGTTTATGTTTGACTGAAAGGTTATTCCAGACCGTAATCGCCATATAAGGATCCATCCAACTGTTTTTATATAAAAACAGTAGAATAAAAATGCCGATATGGAAACTTTGAAACCGCAAATTTAATAGAAGTGTGGGAGGGGTATAAGTTCTTGTGATTCCAGAGCTTATTTTGATATACGTTCTTTTATTAGTAATTTATAGCGTTTGGCAGTTTGTTTAATTTTATGCTTATTGATGAATAACTTAAAAAGCGTACTAATGAGGATGATTGTTATCGAGACTTAATTCGAAAAGAAGTTGCTTTAAAACCGTTTTTGCAGAGGGTTCTAATGTCCAAATACCGAGCATTCTGTTCAACGCGGCGCGATATGCTCTGTTTTTGAGTAGGAAGGCGAGCGTGCTCGTATCGTTGCTCAAAACATGCATTTGTACGACTGTGAGCTCAGCTTTGTTTTCGATATCAATTTTCTGAAGATTGAAAGCAGGCAGGAATGAACACTCGTACCAAATCTCAATGATCTCTCGAAGTTCGATTTCTTCTTCAGGCACGTCACTGCCCTGAAATATATGATTCTCAGGAATTGCGGATAAGTAAGCAACATCAAGCTTGTCTGCAACGAATGTGTACATTTGTTTCCTTGTTACCTGTGGTATTGGGTCGAATCATCTCTCTCACTTATGATTTTGTCAATTACATCCATGTCGCGAAATGACGAATTGTGAGTAAGCGTTATGATTTAGCTCAAACTGTTTAAGTATTTGTCTGTTAAGCCAAAATATTTCAAGTTTCCATCTGGCTCTAGAACCAAACTCATGTTGGATGTGGCGATTAAGCCGGGATCATTGGTCGAAAAAATGACTGTCTTATTCAGCAACTTATCGCTGAACAAACGGTTAAAGTATTGCGCGTTTTCTTGCTCGGCACCGTTGAAGGGCTCATCAATAATTATCAGAGATTGCTCACAGTTACCCAAGCCAAGGGCCAAACGAAGTTTTTGCTGAATTCCGTTTGGAAGGCCTTTGCACTTATCGACACTCAATTGAGTCGCTAAGCCTTCTGGTAGCCATTCGTCCAGTTCGAAGAAGCTCACCATCTCTTGCATCTTGTCTGTTGGAATCAACCCGTTGTGTAGAATGAAGTTGGTTTCTAGTGAGCCTTCAAAAATATGCAGGTTAAAAGGGATGTAGTTAATTGAGGTGCGATAACGGTAGCTATTGAACTGCTTGATGTTGTAGCCGTCAACGGATACTGCGCCTTGATAACGATCCTCTAAGCCAGCAATGATTGAGATGAGTGTTGTTTTTCCGCAGCCAGTTGGGCCACAAATGACCACTTTTGCACTGGGTGGTATCTTAAAACCAAGGTTGGTTAAGCCGGTCGCCGCACCTGCATATCTGTGACTGACTCCGCTGCCCATAATGCTGCCTTGGAACTGGCGAATAGGCGGGCTCTTCTCTAAGGTTAATTTGTCATCATTCATCGACATCAAGTTATTGATCTGTGCTGATGACGCCTTGATGGATTGAAACTTAGATATCGAGTTATAGATACCCATGATTGGGCCTAGTGCTTTCCAAACGAGAATAACGGTCGCAAGCATGGCACCAGCATCAGAAGTCCCTTCCATTACGCCGATTACTGCGGTTACGATACTTGCAGTACCAATCACCTGAATCAAACTACCGCCAGCGGCCTGAATCTTACTGTTAGTCACGGCAACGTTCTCGGCATCACTGGTGCTTTGCATGTGCGAAGCACTGAATCGAGATTGAACGACACGAAGTAAAGGCAGGCCTTGGATAGTTTTGATACCACGAAGGATTTCATTCCATTGATAAGAGACCATCGCATTAGCGCGAGAGCTTTTGGATGTGGCTTGCGAGTAGATATAGCGAGAATACACACAGAACACCAACATCAAAATTAAGCCACCCATCACTACAAGCGCTGCCGTACCCGACATCAGGGCAATCGCGATGATAAATACAATCACAAACGGCATATCAAAATAGCTAAGTGTTGATTCTGCGGTCACTAAGCGTCGGAAGGTATCGATATCTTTCAAACGAGCCAACTGAGACGAAACCCCAGCGGTTGACGTCATCGCGTAGGGCAGCCAGAGAAGTTTCGATATTACGGCTTGTGAGATGTGCACCGCGAGATCTTTACCGGACGTGGCAATGATATTTACCCGCATTTTCTTAAAAAAGTATTCAGAGAAGCCAACAATAATGGCAAATAAGGTTAACCAATAGAGTGTGGCTTGAGAGCTCGAAGTCAGTGCGAAGTTATACACACTCATAATAAAGAATGGCTGCAATGCACCGAGAATACTGATGACGAAGCTGAGAATGATTAGGCTTTTAAGTTCATTGTTGTAACGATAGAAAGCGTATTTTATCCAATTGCTTCTGTCTTGCGATTCCGGCGGTGGTTCACGGAATAGACGAGAATATTCGCTAATCGAAATCAGCAAACAGGGCTTTTTACACATTGGGTATTCAATGGTGTTGTTGTTCGTGTAATCAAACAAGAGTAACTTTCCATCCTTAGTACCTAAGAAAATGGCGCTAAGGTTCTCTATCTCAATAAAGCATGGGTGAGGGTACTGATCGATATTCTCGAGAGTCTTTAGCTTGGTCACATCACAGCGGTATCCAAGACGCTCTATGGTCGCAGTAAAACTGTCACTGTCTTTTTGTTTGGGAATAAAAGCGTCACTGAGAATAGACGGCGTGCCTTCCCATTCCAGTGCAATTAAGGTGTAAGCTAAGCCACGAATCAGCGGTGACTGACTGTAGCGTTCATCATAACCACTTGCTTCAAAGTCCAACACCCGCTGCGGAACATTGTTGAAATCAACTAGGATGCTCATTGATCACCTCCGGTAAGTTTTACGCGTTTGAGGCGGTGGTTTAGTTTGTCCATCTTGTTACTGGCGATGATTAGGATTTTGTCATTGGCACGATAGGCGGTACTGGTCAGCACCACTCGTGCAAATTCCTCATCATAGACACAATCGATATCATCAAATATCAATACACGCTTACTGGCGAGCAGGGCGTGAACCAATAATAAGGCGTAACCTACTTGGCGTGAGAATGGATTGCGCATGTGGCCTTTGAGTTCTGTGTAAAAACCAGCAGGAAGCCCATCGATTTGTGCCTTGATGTTCATGGTTTCACACAGCGCAAACGCCGTGTTATTAAGGCTTGGTCGAAAACAGGTTAGGTTATCAATAATGGTCCCTTCCACGAATGAGCTTGTTTTATCGACCATCAGCACGCTGTTACGCCAAACGTTGTAGTTGACGTCATCCAGAGGCGTGTCATTAATCATGATGTCCAGTTTGTTATCGCTGTTCTGGCGAGTAATACAGTTGGCAAGGTGTGTTTTGCCTGAGCCACTTTTCCCTGTCAGTAAATAGGCTTGCCCAAGTTCGAACTCGATACGCTGTTTTTCAGAATACTTAACCGAAATACGTTCAACCTCTGTTGTCTCATGCTGATGTTCAACCGAAGCCGCCAGCTCAAGCAGTTCGGCGATACGTTGTATATGGAGTTTGTTTAACTCCCAACGGCTCGCGGTGCGCATCACTTGTTGGTAAGGCGCAAAATAACGGTTGGTTAGCATGATGATCGCGGCCATGATGCCTTGGCTAGATTCCATATTGATAACGGCCGTTGCTAGTACCACAACAACACAAGCTATAGAAAGCTGTTGGATGAGCGCCAATATTAGGCTGAAGTTCGATTCAATCTGCTCATATTTGATGTTCTCAACTTCGCGCTCTTCGACCATTTGTGTCATCAGGCTTTCAACGCGGTATTCCATATTTCGAGCTTTGATATCAAGCGGGCTAGAGATGATCTCGATGATTTTGGAGGTGGTTAACCCTTCGATGTCTGACTTATTCTGCAAACTACCAATCTTTTGTTTGGAAAGGCTCCACGCGAAAATAGCCAAGATGACAGAGGCAATCAGAAGTGTAATACCAGCCCATATGTTGATGAGTCCTATGATAAGGATGGTAATCAAACTGACAGCAAGGTTGATCAGTGCTCGAACCGATTCTCCACCAAAAAAGGTTTTCAGTTCTGGAATGGTCGAAATACGCTCCAAATATTCACCGGGCTCTAAACGGCGGAATTTAGAGATCTCAGCCAAACAGATGGATTGAAATACCTTATTGGTTAAGTTGGTCTCAAACTGCCTCATGATGACAGAGGAAATCTTCTCTTCCTGATTTTTCAGGTGGTAGTCAAGGAAGATGGAAATCAAGATAATCGCAAACAGTAAGAACAGAGTATCTTGTGCTTGGTTGGGTAACACTCGGTCAAAAATGATCAGAATAGAGAAGGGCAGTACCAAGCCAAACAGGGTCGATATTATCGTTGAGAAAGTCAGATAACACTTATCTGCCATATTTATCTTTTGCGAAAATTGCTCAGTTTGCATTACGACCTCCTTTTCTCAATGACTCCGTTGAGAGAAGGTGTTTCGGCACCAAATCTTGATTGTTTCGCCCTTCAATATCGCTCATCAATTGCATGATGCTCTCTATCGATTGAATTGAGAGTATGCCTTTAATTTGCTCAAGCTTGATGGTCTCGATGATGTAGTCGTATCGTGCGCTTTCATAGTCTCTCAAAGCGCTGAACAGTTTACTTTCCGCCGCCAGCAAGTCGGTGATGGTACGCGTGCCTAATTGGTAGGCTCTTTGGATCCCTTTATAAGATGCGTAGTTGGCGCGAATGATGTTTTCGAAACTGCTTATAGACTGCGAGAAATCGTTAATGTTGAGTACTGAGGTGTTCACGTTGTTACGTGTGGTGTAAAGCGAATCTTGATAAAGCAGCTCGGTACGTTCAATCGCCGTCGATGATTTTTGATAGCCGTAGTAATCAGAGCCACCAGACAAGATAGGCACGGCGAGGTTCAAGCCAACACTGGTTGAGTTACTTTCGCCTGTGGCTGTAATGTCGGTTTTGTCGTAGTTATTGGCGTCATCATGTCGATAGCTGGCTGAAAGCGACACGGTCGGTAAGAAGTTCGAACCGCTCTCTTTCAAGCTTCTGCGGCTTCTCTCTACGTTTTTCTTTGCCACCAACAAGTCGTTATTCAGCTTTAACGCCTGATCCATGATCGTGCGTTGTTCGGTTTCGCTGATCTCTTTTAAAGGTACGCTTTCATAGATATCTTGCGACGGAGTGATAGGGTACTGAATTTGAATAGAGAGCCCGTTGAGAATGACACGACGATCTTTTTGCAAGGTTCTTAAACGGTTCGAAACACCTTCTTTCTGAGCAATCACTTCGTACAGCTCACTGGCAGCTGTATTTCCTAACTCCACATTACGTCGCATTTGATGTTCACGCGTCTCAGACGATTTAAGCTCAACTTTAGTCGCTTTTATCTGTGCGTTGTTTTTCAAATACTCAAAGTATTGAGAACCGATTTCCGAAATAGTGCTTTGAATTTTGTTTTCGTGCTTAACTTCTTCGATATTGAAGTCAAGCTTAGCCGTCCCATATTTAAAAATGTCGCCAAGATTGAATATGGATTGCGAAAGAGAAAGGCTGTAGCTGTTTGAGTTATAGCTAGAGGTTTCATCGGGAACGCTCGATAGTAAGGTTTCATTCTCGTTCCATGTGGTATCGGCTGCACCATTGAGTGAAGGCAGAAACTTAGAGCGACTGATCCCTATGTTGTATTCGTTCTCTTCCACACCTTTATCACTGGCGCGAAGGGACAGGCTGTTTTGTAGGCCGAGCTCTACCGCCTCTAGCAGGGTAGTCGCCGATGCCGAAGGTGTCGTGCTTAAAGCAAGCGCAGCCATGATGCTGCTAGTTAAGTTTTTGTACCGCCACATACTTGTTGATCACCTTGATTATTTGGTCACTTTTATAAGGTTTGCTGATCACGTAATCCATTCCGGCTTCGATACAAGCCTGGTGTTCGTTACTGCTGGTCAATGCGGTTGCACCTATGATGGTACAAGGATTTTTCTCGTTTTCTTGTTCAAACTGGCGAATACGTTTTGTGGCTTCAATGCCGCCCATACCCGGCATGATGCAGTCCATGAAAATGATGTCTGAGCGTTTATTCATGAAGTGCTTCACTGCGTCAGCGCCATCGCCAACCATGTCTGGTTCATATTCTTGCTTGGTAAGGATTCGTTTAAGTAAAATCTGCTGAACTCGGTCATCTTCTACGATAAGGAATGAGCTATTCTCCATTTGTTCTTCCGAGGCTTCAGCTTCCATAATGGTGAGCAAGTTAGGAATAAACTCATAAGGAATCGCAGGGGAGTTGATGATCTTATCGACGAAGCTGTGACACTCTTGCGCATGCTGAGTGTTGGTTACCGATAACAGCAACTTGGTATTTGGGTGGTTCTTAAGTTGAGATTTCACTGTCTTACTCAGTGACGGTAACTTGTTGGGTTCAAAGGTATCGGTGAGCATAATCGCATCGTAATCACCAAAGGTCTTCGCCGCTGAAAATAACTCATTGGCAGTCCGAATTTCGGTGATATCTAGCCCCAAATTACTGAGCATTTTCTTCATCACATCGATGCGAACTTGAGTGTTGGCGCACAGCAGTAAACGCTTGCCGTCGAAGCGAGTCTTTTCTGTGTGGAAATTCTTCGCCTTGAGATCAAGCTCAATCTGAAAACGTTCCTGCGTACCCGATTGGAACCAGTGACTTTCGTAATACCCGTAATCTTTTAATACGCTTTTTGCTAAGTCGTCTGTGCTTGCGGTGTGGTCCTTGTGACTGCTCCAATGGAGTTTATTGAGCTTGGCTACAGAGACATCTAACGTTGAAAGGAAGTTTAGATTGATGGTAACTCGGGTATTTTCCATGTCTGAAGCCGCCCCAGATTCAATCGTCACAAATAGTTTCTTATTTGATTTGAGTTGAATGGCATTGGAAAGCTGTAGGAACAATATCCAGAACAAGCTGGTGGATTGGCCTTCTACGCGATTGGGTAAGTTGTCGGAAATAAAGCAGTCCAATTGGCTTTCATTGCGTTGTACTTTGGCGCTGATATGAATCATCAATTCAGATAACACGCTCAGTAGAGAAAACTCTTTCGACTTGCTTTCCGTACCCTGTGAAATCAATCGATTATAGTTTTCTGCTAGCTCGGATAGGGTGCTACATGCAGACGTAATATCCTTCGCCATTAAAACGCCGTTTTCATCGGTTTCTTGAACGAGATATTGGACACCACCATTAATGGTGTTGGTGATCCCACGAATCTCATAGCCGATGAGTGCATACAACTGTTTGTAGAGATCGTTATTGCGCTTCTGGTCTTCCAATTTACTGAAGATCAGCTTGAGATGAGAGTAGATCTGACGCTGTTTGGGATTGATGCTCACTTCATTAAGAAGCTCTTCAAGCCTTTGTAAATCTAACTGTTTTAGTTCTTGATACAGAGCATCGAACTCATAGTCGATTTCGCGTTCGTTAGAGCTGGATTTCTTCAGTTTCAACATGGCGACAGCGTTAGATAGAACCGTTATCACGGCCAGTATTACGACCACCATAAACAACCAAACGAAGAACTCGTTTTTCTCAGACATCAAATCGCTCGCATGGTTGTTGAACATGGTGCGGTAGTTGTCATCCATCTGCAGATAGTTGTTGGTCAGTGAGAGATATAAATCGAGTACATCGGCACGTGCTTTAGCGCTATCGGAGAAACGGTTAATCGCTAATTCCAGTTGCGTGTATTCAGTTGCTCCAACCAAGCTGAACTCTGTTTTGTTCAAAGAGGCTAGCGACCTAAATTCATCTATTTCACGCTTCAAGTTAACTAGATTGAATTCGTTAGTACCACAAGTGTCGTTACTTAAGCACTGCTGCAGAGTTTGAATATCTTGTTCGATGGTCTGATTAAGCTTCTGAGCTTGTATGAGCAGTGGGGCACTTTGCACTTTCGCGACTGAATCTACTTTTGACCAAGAAAAGTATAAATAGAAAGCGAGCGCAGCCAGTACAATGCTAAACAATATGCTCAGTCGCAGGGCGGGTACAGAAATATTGTATGAAGGTTTTCCGCTCATTGATTACCTCTCATCGAAAGCATCTTCGATGGCTGACATCACCGGCTTCGCTGCGTATTCGATCACGCGACGCGAGCCTGTTTTTACATCGGCGGTAAATTCCATATAAGGTGATAATTTGTATTGAGTGCCTCCTCGTTCAAGAAAGTTTCGGTCAATTTCAATCTCTGCTAAATAGAACTCAGCGTCTTCTTCTTCGTATGATGAACGGCTGATTGAGGCGATGGTTCCCTCAACAAACCCGTATTTTGCAAAGTTATAGGTATCCATTTTCACTTTCACTGCCTGACCAATTTCGACAAATCCCATGTCTTTACGTGGGATCTTCGCTTCACCGTGAAGGGAGTTATTGATCGGTGCAATATCGGCGATACTCTCACCTGGCGGAATCACAGCCGAACGGAAATTGAAGTGCAGTTTGTCGACCACACCATCCACCGGAGAGTAGACAACTAGGCGATCAACCTTGTCGGAATGCTGCGGTTGTAAGATTCGCTTCAGCTTTAGGTCTTTATTCGCTTGAATGATTTGCGCTTGATACTCAGAGTTTCGATTCTCAACTAAGTCACGGTGTTGTTTTTCCAGTTTGTCGAGCTGAAAACGTTCGTTCATGACCGACTCATCAAGGTTCTCAATCTCACGTACCATATTGGATTCTTGTACTTTCATGTTGAGGACGTCGACATAAGACGCCATCTCTTCTTTATAAAGCGTATTTTTGATGTTGAGTTGTTTGCGAATGAGCGATAGTTGGTTCTCTGAACTTTTACGACGCTTAAGCATTGATTTAATCAGGGAGTTTTTGTGTTTAATATCGTGGGTAATGAGCTCTTCATTTGAACGGTTTTTAGAGAACTCTTGTCGCCATGTATTCATGTTGACCTGAACTTGTTCTGGAAATTTTTCGATATAAGAAGCGAAGTTGGGTTCTACCATGTCGCGTAAGCTTTCATAACGAATCTTATCGAGCTCTATCTGAATAATCTCAGTATTCACGGTATCGAGTTGTGTGTTGCGGTCTAGTGAGCGAATTCGTGCGATCGGCTGTCCTTCATAAACGACTTCTCCTTTTCGGACTAACATCTCTTCCAATATGCCGCCTTCTAGGTGTTGCACCTTCTCAACGTCAGATTCCAACAACAGTTCACCACGTACAGAAACGACGATGTCTATACGCGCTTGTGATGCCACGGCGATAGCGACTAAAGCGAGTAGGAATATGATGAGCAACGTTTTGTGAACACTGGTCATGGCACTTGCAAGCACAATGGTGTCATCAGCTGTGACCTTAGAAGCCTCATTATTAGAAACGAGCGCTTTTCTTAAGTGATGTTCTATTTGGTTATTGCTCATGACTACCTCGATGACTTGTCATCTATTACTTCCTTAATGTCCAACAAGTGATTGATTTGTCGATTGACGTTGTGCAATTCAGTTTTTACATCCTCTAAAAGATCTTCTGGTGCAGGGAATTCGTGCTTACTCAAATGTTCCAATTTGGCCATTTTGGGTGGCAAGTCTTGATCGCACAGTAAAGTTAAGATGGTCTTTAATCTCTTTGAGTAGTTGTTGAGCTCATCAAAACGGTCACTTTTATGAAGCATTTCTATGTTGATCGCTGCGTCTGAAAAGTCCTTATAAAAATCGCCTAATAGCAATTGAAGCCCTTTGTGGTTGTTGTCGATTGAACGCAGCAAACTCGTCATGTCTATCATCATTCCACCGCCGTAATTGCTTTAATCACAATAACTAAGGATGTTTAAAGGTAGTTTTCAAATTTTTTTTGATTCTTTATGCATAAAAAGAAAAATATGAAAAATGTTGTATAAAAACTTGGTTTTTCAAAATGGTGTCCTTTAATGCCTCTAAATACGATCAGTTAGCTAGTAGCAACGGAGGCTGTAATGGCAGGCGAAAATAACCAAAACAACCAAAATGAAGATCTCAATGACGCGGTAGAACAAACGGACACGAACGACGCGGGTACGCCCTCCCAGCAGCAGAATCAACAAAATCAACAAAATACGATTGCGTCGACAATAGCGACGGGTGCTGAAAACACGGATGCGGCCGACGAGGTTAATCAGGCTTTAGAAGACAATCCGAGTGGCGCAGGTAATGCTGAAGATGCGTCGGCTTCTGGTGCGGCTGTTCAAGAAGAGACGCCAGAAAGCGATGGAGATTCGGACGCAGCACAATCCAATGTAGTCGGTGGTGCGGCTTCGGAAGCTGGCTCGGACAATGCTGCTGGCAGTGGTGGCGGAGCGGGTGCTGGCGCTCAAGCAGTAGGTGGCGATAACGCAGAGTCTGCGACAGGTGGAGCAGACGCTGAAGGTAATGAAGAACAAGGCCAAGCTGCACGTACTTCAGCAGCGCCGAGTGAGACATCTTCAGAGTCGGATGACCAACAAGTTGGTGATGAGCTAGATTCACAAACAGTAGAAGAGACATTTGCAGTTGATGTTCAAGCTTCTGACGAAGAGACCATCAGCGAAGTAGAAGATGACTTTGATTCTGAAACAGTAAGCGAAACGTTCAAAATCAAAGTCGAAAGTGACAATGATGCGCCAGAAGCTGAACAAGATCTGGCTTACATCATAGATGAAGATGGCTCCATAACATTCACTCAAGAACAATTACTCGAATACGCAAGTGATGTAGATGGGGACGAGCTTGTTGCTTCCAACGTTCAAGTTGGTGCAGATGCAACCGTTCAAGATAATGGTGATGGTACTTTCACCGTTGTTCCTTCATCTGACTTTAATGGTGAACTTGGCCTTACTTTCGACATCAGTGATGGCCAAGAAACGATTAGTAGCGCAATTGATTTAACGGTACGTCCTATTAATGACGCGCCTGTTCCTGAAGATAAAACGTTTGAAATAGAGGAAGACGGAACTCTTGTCTTCACCGACGCTGATCTTCTTTCTGGCGCAACGGACATCGAAGGTGACAACCTAACGGTTGAAGGTGTGACCTACGATGGCGGCGACGGTATCCTTACTGATAACGGTAATGGTACATACACCTTCGCACCAAACGAGAACTTCAATGGCGATGTAAACTTTGGTTTTGATGTATCAGATGGCACCGATACAGTATCTGCCAATATTGATGTGAGCGTGACAGCGGTTGATGATGCGCCAGTGTCGGGTGACTTAGCTTATTCAGTAGATGAAGATGGTTCGATTCGCCTAAGTCAAGAACAGCTACTTTCTCAAGCATCTGACGTAGAAGGCGATGACCTAACTGCTAGTGGTCTTACAGTTGGCGGTGATGCAACGGTCGTTGCTAACGATGACGGAAGCTTCACGATCACGCCAGATGAGAACTTCAACGGTGACATCGATATCAGCTTCGATATCTCAGATGGCACCAACACAGTTCAAGCCTCTGCAGACTTAACTGTTAACCCAGTTAATGATTTACCAGTTCCTCAAGATCAACAGTTCAGCGTGGAAGAAGACGGCACGTTAATCTTTACCGATGCAGACCTGTTAACAGGCGCTACTGACATTGAAGGTGACAACCTAACGGTTGAAGGTGTGACCTACGATGGTGGCGAAGGTATCCTGACCGACAACGGTAACGGTACTTACACCTTTGCACCGAACGAGAACTTCAATGGTGACGTAAACTTCGGCTTTGATGTGTCAGATGGCACCGATACGGTCTCTGCGAATATTGATGTGAGTGTTACGGCGGTTGATGATGCGCCAGTATCAGGTGACCTAGCTTACTCAATTGACGAAGACGGCTCGATTCGTTTGAGCCAAGAACAGCTGCTTTCTCAAGCATCTGACGTAGAAGGCGATGACCTGACGGCCAGCGGCCTAACGGTTGGTGGTGATGCAACCGTCGTTGCTAACGATGACGGCAGCTTCACGATTACGCCAGATGAGAACTTCAATGGTGACATCGATATTAGCTTTGATATCTCAGATGGCATCAATACCGTTCAAGCTTCTGCAGATCTAACGGTTAACCCAGTTAATGACCTGCCAGTACCACAAGACCAACAGTTCAGCGTTGAAGAAGATGGTACGTTAATCTTCACTGATGCCGACCTGTTAACCGGTGCAACGGACATTGAAGGCGACAACCTTACGGTTGAAGGTGTGACCTACGACGGTGGCGACGGTATTCTTACTGATAACGGTAATGGTACGTACACATTCGCTCCAAACGAAAACTTCAATGGTGACGTAAACTTCGGTTTTGATGTATCAGATGGTACCGATACGGTCTCTGCAAACATCGACGTAAGCGTAACTGCAGTTGATGATGCGCCGGTATCGGGCGACCTAGCGTACTCAATCGATGAAGATGGTTCGATTCGTCTAAGCCAAGAGCAATTGCTTTCTCAAGCATCTGATGTTGAAGGCGATGACCTAACTGCAAGCAGCCTAACCGTTGATGGTGATGCGACGGTTGTAGCTAACGATGACGGCAGTTTCACGATTACGCCAGATGAGAACTTCAATGGTGACATCGATATCAGCTTCGATATCTCTGATGGCACTAATACTGTTCAAGCTTCTGCAGACCTAACCGTTAACCCAGTAAACGACCTACCAGTGCCTCAAGATCAACAGTTCAGCGTTGAAGAAGACGGTACGCTTATCTTTACTGATGCAGACTTGTTAACAGGTGCAACGGACATTGAAGGCGATAACCTTACTGTTGAAGACGTGACCTACGATGGTGGCGACGGTATTCTTACCGACAACGGCAACGGGACTTACACCTTTGCTCCGAATGAGAACTTCAATGGCGACGTAAACTTCGGTTTTGATGTGTCAGATGGTACCGATACGGTGTCAGCGAACATTGATGTGAGTGTGACTGCGGTTGATGATGCGCCAGTATCGGGCGACCTCGCGTACTCAATCGACGAAGATGGTTCGATTCGTCTAAGCCAAGAGCAATTACTGTCTCAAGCATCTGATGTGGAAGGCGATGACCTAACTGCTAGTGGTCTTACAGTTGGCGGTGATGCGACGGTTGTAGTTAACGATGACGGCAGTTTCACCATCACGCCAGATGAGAACTTCAATGGCGACATCGATATCAGCTTTGATATCTCAGATGGCTCTAATACGGTTCAAGCCTCTGCAGACTTAACCGTTAACCCAGTTAATGACCTGCCAGTACCTCAAGATCAACAGTTCAGTATTGCAGAAGACGGTACTTTACTGTTCACAGACGCGGATCTGCTTACAGGCGCTACAGACGTTGAAGGCGATAACCTAACGGTTGAAGGTATCACTTATGAAGGGACTGATGGCGTACTGACTGACTTGGGTGAGGGCTCATACAGCTTTGCTCCAAACGAAAACTTCAATGGTGATGTAAGCTTTAGCTTCGATGTGTCAGACGGTACAGATACCGTGTCTGCAAACATTGATGTTAGCGTGACTCCTGAGAACGATCCGCCAGTTGCGGGTTCAACGTCCTACACGGTGAATGAAGACAATTCGATTACCATTTCTGATGCACAACTATTGGCAACATCTTCAGATATTGAAGGTGATGTATCGATAGACAGCGTGACTTACTCTGGTAGTGACGGTGTCCTTGAAATCAATGGTAACGGCACTTACACCTTCTCGCCAAATGAGAACTTCAGCGGTGAAATTGCACTTGATGTGGTTGTTGCTGATGAAGATGGTGCGACCGACGCGACGACTGCGGGGATCAATGTTCTTGAAGTGAACGATCCGCCGGTTGCAGGCCCAACGTCTTACACCATTGATGAAGACTCAGTACTGACCTTCAGTGAGTCACAAGTGCTACTGAATGCCTCAGATGTAGAAGGGGATGTTGAGCTTGTTGGTATTAGCTACGATGGCCCTGAGGGTATCTTCTCAGTAAATGGTGATGGCACTTGTAGCTTCGCTCCGAATGAGAACTTTAATGGCCAAGTTCAGCTTGATGTCACCATTCGTGATGAAGATGGTGCAGAGGTTGAAACCGTCATCAATGTTGACGTACTGCCAATCAATGATGCGCCAGTATCCGGTGATTTGGCTTACAACGTTAACGAAGATGGTTCAATCACATTGAGCCAAGAACAGCTGTTGTCTCAAGCGTCGGATGTTGAGGGTGAGGATCTAACCGCAAGCGACTTAACGGTAGATGGTAACGCAACAGTAACCGCCAATGACGATGGTAGCTTTACCATCGTTCCAGATGCGAACTTCA
The DNA here is from genome assembly GCF_024347615.1 of Vibrio splendidus. Classification (NCBI taxonomy): domain Bacteria; kingdom Pseudomonadati; phylum Pseudomonadota; class Gammaproteobacteria; order Vibrionales; family Vibrionaceae; genus Vibrio; species Vibrio splendidus. Next base: position 417,738 of record NZ_AP025509.1, read on the forward strand.
ATGGTGACATTGATATTCAATTCAACATCACTGACGGTACTGACACGGTTCAAGCAACCGCCGATCTTACTGTTAACCCAGTTAATGACTTGCCGGTTCCTCAAGACCAACAATTCAGTATTGCAGAAGACGGTACGCTGCAATTTACAGATGCCGACTTACTTACCGGTGCCACCGATATTGATGGCGACGACTTAACCGTTGAAGGTATTAGCTATACAGGTGGTGATGGCGTACTGACCGACCACGGTGATGGTACTTATACCTTTGCGCCAAATGAAAACTTCAATGGCGATGTGAACTTTAGTTTCGATGTGTCTGATGGTACAGAAACGGTCAGCGCTAACATTGACGTCAGTGTGACTCCTGAGAACGATCCGCCAGTTGCGGGTTCAACCTCGTACATGGTCAACGAAGACAATGCCATCACAATTTCTGATGAGCAGTTGCTAGCAAACTCTTCTGACGTTGAAGGTGAAGTGTCGATTGACAGCGTAACTTACAGCGGCACAGATGGTGTGTTCCAAGATAATGGTGACGGCAGTTATACCTTCCTTCCTAATGAAAACTTCAGTGGCGATATCAGCCTTGACGTTATTGTTGCTGATGAAGACGGTTCGATTGATGAGACCACCGCGGGTATTACCGTTCTAGAAGTGAATGATCCACCTGTTGCAGGGCCTACGTCTTACACCATTGATGAAGACTCCGTTCTTACATTCAGCGAATCTCAGATTCTAGTGAATGCTTCAGACGTTGAGGGCGATGTAGAGCTAGTCGGCATCAATTACGATGGTGAAGACGGTATCTTCACGGTAAATGGTGATGGTACATGCAGCTTCGCACCAAACGAAAACTTCAATGGTCAGGTTCAACTGGGTGTGACCATTCAAGATGCAGATGGCGCGACGGTAGAGACACAGATTAATGTTGATGTACTGCCAATTAACGATCCACCAGTATCGGGCGATTTGGCTTACACCATCAACGAAGACAGCTCCATCACACTAAGCCAAGATCAGTTATTGGCGCGAGCTGGTGATATTGATAGCGAGAACCTAGAAGCTATTAACCTTTCTACGGATGAAAACGCGACCATCGAACAAAACGACGATGGTAGCTACACCATTACACCGGACGCTGATTACAACGGCGACCTAGATCTAAGCTTCGACATCATCGACAACGATGGTGGTGAGGTTCAAGTTGGCCTAGATATCACAGTTAATCCACTGAACGACTTGCCACAAGCGCAAAATCAACAGTTCACGATTGAAGAAGATGGCACATTACTGTTTACCGATGAAGACCTACTTGCTGGAGCATCGGATATTGATGGTGATGAGCTATCGATTGAAAACGTACTTTACACAGGTGCAGATGGCGTTCTGAGTGACAACGGTGACGGTACTTACAGCTTTGCACCAAACGAGAACTTCAATGGTGATGTTCAATTCTCATTCGATGTCTCTGATGGTACAGGTTCAACGGCTGCGGTTATCGATGTTAGCGTAACACCAGAGAACGATCCGCCAGTAGCGGGCTCAACCTCTTACACAGTGCAAGAAGATGGCCAAATCACCATCAGTGATGAGCAGCTATTAGCGAACTCTTCCGATGTTGAAGGTGATGTCGCTCTATCAAGTGTTAGTTACACTGGTGACGACGGTTCGTTCGTTGATAACGGTAATGGCACCTACACCTTCACGCCAAATGAAAACTTCGACGGAGACATCTCACTAGATGTTGTCGTCGTTGACGAAGGCGGTGCAACGGCGACAACGACAGCGGGCATTGATGTTATTGCTGTGAATGACGGCCCTGAAACATCTGGTATTCAGGCTGAAGTCGACGAAGATAATTCAATCACCATTACTCAAGAGCAGTTACTTGCGAATGCGACCGATGTTGAGGGTGATGAGCTAACGGCAACTAACCTACAAACTAACGATCCTGACGCGACGATTGTTGCGAATGACGATGGTTCATTCACCATCACGCACACAGAAAACTTCAATGGCGAGTTGGACTTCACATACAGCATCAATGATGCTGACAATGAAGTTCTGACCACTCTCGATCTAACGGTTAATCCAGTTAATGATGCGCCAGAAGCGGGCGAAGAGATCTTCATCCAAGCGCAAGAAGATCAAACGGTTGGTGTGACGCTTCGTGAAGAACCTGCACTACGTTTAGACCAAGCGCCAGAAAACGGCATCATTGAAGCGAATGTTAATGATGAGTGGGTGGTGCTGGAAGTAGGGCAAGAAGTACCGGCTGATACAGAAGTACGCTTTGTTCCAAGTGAGGGGGCTCTTGCTGAAGGCACACATACTACGCAAATTGGTACCTTCGACGATAACGCTAGCGTAGACGATTGGGGTACAGAAGTTGACCCTTACACTCGTGAGTTCTCGGATGGTGATTTAACGGTTACGGTTCAAAGTAACGATGATCCGCTTGGTGCTTGGAATGGTAACACCCACATAGGTCACGGCCTTGGTGATACCGATCGCCAAGGGTTGAGTGGTGATGAAAAACTGACTATTTCAGTTGAAGGTCAAGACATCAATGAAATCAGTTTCCACCTAGATGGTTTAGGTGGTTGGTTCATGGAAGAATCGCGTCACTTTACAGAAGTAGAAATCAAAGCGTTCAATGAGGACGGTGACCTAATTGACTCGATGACTTACCACAAAGAAGACCGTGGTACTTTCGAGACAGACTACACGCTAACCGTTGACCAACCAGTGTCTTACTTTGAACTGGGTACAGTGCAAGGTAATGGTACTTACGTGGTTCAAAACATGACAGTGTCACAAACTTGTCATGATGAAGCTGTGTTTACATCGATTGGTGTAGATGGCTCAGAGATTACTGAAACGGTTGAGTTGAATATCCATGCGGGTGACAACGAAATCGAACTAACGGCTGATCTTCCGAATATTACTGTCGATACCGATGGTTCTGCCCAGTTTGCTTCGGTTGTAATTACCGAAGAGCAACTACTGGCGCAAGCATCTGATATTGATGGCGACGACCTTGATATTGAAAATCTAGAGCTAGTGGGTGAAAACTCAGAGCATGCAACACTCACCGATAATGGTGATGGCACTTGGACGGTAACACCGGATGAAAACTTCCATGGTGAAATCGAACTCGGTTACCAAGTTACGGATGGTGAGCTGACAGACAGCAACATCATCAACATCAACTTCGAATCAGTAAATGATGCGCCAATCGTTTCTGGCCCGATTGTTCTATCGACAGATGAAGATGAAGGTATCACGTTCAGTGCAGATGACTTGCTAGCGAACACCACAGATGTGGAAGGCGATACGCTGTCTATTTCTGACATCACTTACGGTGGTGATAACGGTGACTTGGTCGACAACGGCGATGGTACGTTTACCTTCATGCCGAATGAAAACTTCAATGGTGAAATCGACATCGACTACAAGGTGTTTGATGGTACTGATGAAGTTGCAACGCACCTAGACCTAACCGTTGTACCTGTCAATGATGTACCGGTTCCGGGCGAGCCATTGCATACCCAAATGCTTGAAAACGGCTCCATGATCATCGAAGCGAAAGACCTATTGTCTGGTGCGACCGATGTTGATGGCGACATTCTTCATGTCGAAAACCTATTACTTGCAGACCAAACGCAAGGTACGTTAACGGATAACGGTGATAATACCTTTACCTTCGAACCTGCAGAGAACTTCTCTGGTGAAGTGAATCTGACCTTCAATATCAGTGATGGTCAAGCAAGCGCGCCAAGTACTGCAAGAGTTGACGTTGAAATTGTCAATGAAGGCCCAGAGGTTAGTGGCCCAATTGAAGCCGCTGTTGATGAAGATGGGTCAATCACTATCACTCAAGAGGATCTGTTAGCGAATGCAACCGATGTGGATGGCGATAACCTTGAAGCGGTTAACTTTGCGACCAACGATCCAAATGCTGTGATAGTCGAAAACTCAGACGGTAGTTTCACTATCACACCAAGTGCAGACTTCTTTGGTGAGATTGAATTTACTTACGATGTCACTGACGCGATTGAGACCGTGGCTGCCGACCTCAACTTAACCGTAAATCCAATCAACGATGCGCCAGACGTTCCAGACATGTCTTTCGCTACGGAAGATGGTCAAGCGATTACTATTACCGAAGCTGAATTACTGGCACAAGCGACAGACGTTGAAGGTGATGAACTGTCAGTTGTGAATGTAACGAGCGCAAGCGAAACGGTAGAAGTAACAGACAATGGCGATGGAACATACACATTAACACCAGAGCAGGGCTTCTTCGGTAACGTTGACTTAGCATTTGATGTGAGCGATGGCACTGATGTGGTTGCCGCAAACATCGACCTAAAAGTTGAGTTCGTCAACGATGCGCCAGAAGCGACGCCAATGGTGGCAGATGTCGACGAAGATGGTTCAATCCTCGTTACACAAGAAATGTTGTTGGAGAACGCGAGCGACCAAGATGGCGATGAGCTGTTTGCAAGCGCGCTTGAAACTAACGATCCAAATGCCAGCATTGTAGACAATGGTGATGGCACGTACACCGTGACACCTTCAGAGAACTTCAATGGTGATATTGCATTCACCTATGAGGTGAGCGACGGTGAGCTGAGCACGTCTAATGATATGACATTGACCGTTAATCCGGTGAATGACATTCCAATTGTTGCCCCAGGAATGTACCACATTGAAGAGGATGGCAGCATCCTGTTCACTCAAGAAGATCTGTTGAGCGGTGCGATTGATCTTGATGGCGACGACCTCAGCGTTACTAGCATCAATTACTCTGGCGATGAAGGCACAATCACCGACAATGGTGACGGCACGTTTAGCTTCGTTCCTGAAGAGCATTTCAGTGGTGATCTGCAGTTCAGCTTTACTGTGACAGACGGTACGGATGAGGTTGAACAAGACCTTAACGTTCATATTGAAGCAGTTGCGGATGCGCCGGATCTTGTGATAACCGATGGCGACGGCGTTAACGTTGATGACCAAGCTATTTTGGTTGAGCCCGGCGGCATTGTTGAGCTTAATATTGCGGCTGCGCTAGTAGACCAAGATCTATCAGAAACACTGACGGTAACAGTAGATGGTGTTCCAGAAGGTTCGGTTATTCAATACGATAATGAAGGCGTTCTGAATGACCAAGAAAACGGTATCACCAGTTATAACGATACTGAAATCACAGTAACGTTTGAAGGCGAAACCGCGGGATACCAAAATGCAGCGGGTTACTACAAAGTCGATGAAGACGGCAACATCACAGGTGTTGAAGTTGTCTACGAGAATGCATCACAAGTGGGTGGCGGCGGTGACCTTGTCCCTGGGCAAGATCAGTTCAGCTTCCAAGTTGAGGAAGGTGAGAGCTTTAACCTGTTCTTGATTCCAAACGGACATCAGCACAACGACTTTGATGCGATGCAAGACGGTCAGTACGAGTTCCGTGCTGAGGATGGTTCGCCTGCGAACATGGATACGGTTGATCCTCAACTTGTCTTTGTTGCGGCAGATGGAACCGAGACTGTGATTCAAGGCCAGAATGGTGACGCGATCTTCCATGGTGGTTCAAGCTCTCAGCTAAACCAAGATGGTATCGAACATACTCGCACGACGGTTAATGAAGACGGCGAGCTGGTTTACGGCTTTGAAGATTTGTATGGCGGCGGTGATGCTGACTACACAGATTTCAACTTCACAATCGATGTGGGTGAAGTGAACAGCCAAATCTACAGCGGTGAAGTGACCGTTGGCCCTGATGGTACGGTGAACTTACCGACAACGGCTATCGAAAATTCACTACAAATCCAGTTACCAGAAGACTTCAACGAACAGCTTGAAGTTCATGTAACCGCAACCGCAACAGAGCTATCGAATGATGATTCTGAAACGGTCTCTCAAACCATCTACATTAATGCGACAGGCGCGCACATTGAGCACGCACCTGAAGCGCTGCCTGTTGCAGCAACAGTAGAAGAAGATGGTTCTATCACCATTACGCAAGAAGATTTGTTAGCTAATGCTCGAGATCTCGATGGCGACCAACTAACAGCGCTTAACTTAGCGACTGATGATGACAGCGTAACTATCACAGACAACGGTGATGGTACGTACACATTAACGCCAGATGCTGATTTCAATGGCGATGTGAGCTTTACGTTTGATGTGTCTGATGGTGATGATGTTGTCTCTACCAATCTAGAGTTAACAGTTTCACCAGTGAATGACGGTCCAGAAGCACAAGACCAGGCATTCACAGTCGGCGAAGATGGCGTGTTAACTTTCAATGATCAAGACCTATTAACAGGTGCAACGGACATTGAAGGAGACGACCTAAGTGTTGAAGGTGTAACTTACACTGGCGCAGACGGTGTCCTAACCGACAATGGCGATGGCACATACAGCTTCGCGCCAAACGAAAACTTCAATGGCGATGTAAACTTCTCGTTCAATGTATCAGATGGTACCGATACGGTAAGCGCCAACATTGATGTCAGCGTGACGCCAGAGAATGATCCACCAGTTGCGGGTAGCACGTCTTACACGGTTCATGAAGACAACTCTATTACGATCAGTAACGAACAATTGCTAGCGAACTCTTCGGATATCGAAGGCGAAGTCGCAATTGATAACGTGACTTACAGTGGTAGCGACGGTGTTCTGGAAATCAACGGTGACGGCACATATACCTTCTCTCCAAACGAGAACTTCAATGGCGAAGTTAGCCTAGATGTTGTCGTGACGGATGAAGATGGAGCGACTGAAGCAACAACGGCGGGTATAACTGTCCTTGAGGTGAACGATCCGCCAGTTGCTGGCCCAACGTCATACACCGTCGATGAAGATTCAGTACTGACTTTCAATGAGTCTCAAGTTCTGCTGAACGCTTCTGATATTGAAGGTGATGTTGAGCTTGTTGAGATCAATTACGATGGCCCAGACGGTATCTTCTCTATCAATGGTGACGGTACATGTAGTTTCGCTCCGAATGAAAACTTCAACGGCCAAGTGCAATTGGATGTGACCATTCAAGATGAAGACGGCGCTCAAGTTGATACGTTTATTACGGTTGATGTATTACCAATCAACGACGTACCAGTATCAGGCGACCTTGCATACAGTGTTGAAGAAGACGGTTCGATTACCTTGAGCCAAGAGCAGCTTCTTTCTCAAGCAAGCGATGTAGATGGCGACGACCTGACTGCTTCTAACTTGATTGTTGATGGAGAAGCGACGGTTGTTGCTAACGATGACGGCAGCTTTACCATTACGCCAGATGCGAACTTCAATGGTGACATTGACCTAACGTTCGACATTAGCGACGGTACAGATACGCTTGTTGCGACGGCTGACCTAACCGTTAATCCAGTTAATGACCTTCCACAACCACAAGACCAAACGTTCAGCATTGGCGAAGACGGCATCTTGAACTTCACAGATGAAGACTTGCTAACAGGTGCTACCGATATCGATGGGGATGACCTATCGGTTGAAGGCGTGACTTACACAGGTGCCGACGGTGTTCTTACTGACAATGGCGACGGAAGCTACAGCTTTGCGCCAAACGAGAACTTCAATGGTGATGTAAACTTCAGTTTTGATGTGTCAGATGGCACGGATACGGTTCAAGCCAACATTGATGTCAGCGTGACACCAGAGAATGATCCACCAGTGGCGGGTAGCACGTCTTACACCGTTCATGAAGACAACTCAATTACCATCAGCGACGAACAGTTACTTGCTAACTCTTCGGACATTGAAGGTGATGTGGCAGTCGATAGTGTGACTTACACTGGCGCTAATGGTGTCTTTGAAGACAACGGTGACGGTACTTACACCTTCTCACCAAACGAAAACTTCAATGGTGATGTGAGCCTAAATGTTGTCGTTACCGATGAAGAGGGTGCAACAGAAGCGACAACCGCGGGTATTACTGTACTTGAGGTGAACGACCCGCCAATCGCAGGTGTAACAACTTACTCTGTGAATGAAGATGAAGTGATTACCATCAGTTCTGAACAGCTGTTGGCGAATGCTTCAGATATCGAAGGTGAAGTGGCGATTGATAGCGTTAACTACACAGGCGCTGACGGTATCTTTACTGACAATGGTGATGGCACATTTAGCTTCGCACCGAACGCAAACTTCGACGGTGATGTAAGCCTGGATGTTGTCGTTACTGATGAAGACGGCGCAACCGCAACTACCACTGCAAACATTGATGTTCTGCCTGTGAACGATGCTCCGGTATCGGGCGACTTGGCGTACAGTGTGGACGAAGATGGTTCAATTACGTTGAGCCAAGAGCAATTGCTTGCTCAAGCGAGCGATGTTGACGGCGATGACTTAACAGCGGCTAACCTAACCGTTGGTGGTGATGCGACCGTCACTGCAAACGATGACGGTAGCTTTACTATCACACCAGATGCGAACTTCAATGGCGACATTGATTTGAACTTCGACATTACCGATGGTGATGCGACGCTTCAAGCAACGGCTGATCTTACCGTTAACCCTGTCAATGACTTGCCAACAGTCGGTGAGCCACAGTTTGTGACTCAAGAAGACACGAGCTTTACCTTCACAGAAGAGCAACTGCTGCAAAATGCAGGCGATATTGATGGCGATAACCTATCGGTTGAAAATGTGGCTTCAGATAGTGGTACTTTGGTTGATAACGGCGACGGCACTTACACTTTTGCTCCGAATGAAAACTTCGATGGCAATGTGAATGTGACCTTCGACGTGAATGACGGTACAGCGACAGTACCAGCAGATGCGACGATTGATGTTCAATCTGTGGTTGATATGCCAGAGCTGTCGATTGCGTCTGACTTGGTGATTGCTTCAGACAACTTCGAGTCTGGCTCGAACGGCTGGAATACGGGCACTGAAAGCTCACAAGGCTTCGAATCAGGTGACATGCTAGGTCGTATTGGTGGCACTGGTGGCGATGAAGCAGTCAGCAAAACTTACGACATTCCAAGTGATGTGAGCGAAGTTAATATCTCGTTCAGTTTCTACGAAATTGATTCTTGGGATGGTGAGTCATTCCAAATCTTTGTCGGCGGCGAAGAGCTTACTTCGTTAGACAACTCGGCGTTCCAAACTCAAGATGGCACGACAACGTTGTACGATTCAGCGGGCAATGAAGTGGGTGAAGTCGTTCACGGCGTGTCGCAAGGTGAAGGCTTCAGTGGTTGGAACGACCAAGCACACCAAATCAACCTAACCGTACCAGTTGAAGATGGTCAACTTGAGTTAGGCTTCGGTTCAACCTTGAACCAAGGTGTGAGTGATGAGTCGTTTGGCATCGATAACATTGAAATCACAGTGTCTGATGCGGATTACCAAATTATTGGTACCGAAGATACGCCAGTACCACTGGATATTGATGCGGCGTTAACCGATACCGATGGTTCAGAAAATCTCGCTATCTTGATTGAAGATGTACCAGAAGGCAGCTCGCTTTCTGCAGGTACCGATAACGGTGATGGTACATGGTCATTGCAACCAGGTGAGCTAGAAGGGTTAGAGTTTATTCCTTCAGGTGACTTCAATGGTGATGTGGTTCTAACCGTGAATGCGACATCAACGGATGTTGATACGGGCACCACCGCAACGGCAACGCAAGATGTGACGATTCATATCTCGCCAGCGAATGATGCGCCAGAAGTTGATGGTGATATCAGTGCCGTTACGGCCGAAGATAACAGTATCACGCTAACTCAAGAGCAGTTGCTAGAGCACGCTGTCGATATTGATGGTGATGACCTATCCGCAATCAATCTAACCACTAATGACGAAAATGCGACCGTTGAAATGAACGACGATGGCAGCTTCACCATTACTCCGAGTGAAAACTTCAACGGTAATATCGAATTTAGTTACGATGTCACCGATGGGGAAGAGATGGTCGCTGCTGGCCTAGACTTGACGGTAACACCAGTCAATGACGCGCCAGAGCCACAAGACCAAGCATTCACTATTGGTGAAGATGGGGTTCTTAACTTCACTGACGCTGACCTGTTAACAGGTGCAACGGATGTTGAAGGTGATGACCTGACGGTAGAAGGTGTGACATACACGGGTGCTGATGGCGTTCTTACTGATAATGGCGACGGAAGCTACAGCTTTGCGCCAAACGAGAACTTCAATGGTGATGTGAACTTCAGCTTTGATGTGTCAGATGGCACAGATACGGTTCAAGCCAACATTGATGTGAGTGTGACGCCAGAGAACGATCCACCAGTGGCGGGTAGTACGTCGTACACTGTGCATGAAGACAACTCAATCACGATCAGTAACGAACAGCTACTAGCCAACTCTTCAGACATTGAAGGTGAAGTTGCGATTGATAGCGTGACTTACACAGACAGTGACGGTGTATTCGAAGACAACGGTGACGGCACGTACACCTTCTCACCAAATGAGAACTTCAATGGTGATGTGAGCTTAGCGGTTGTTGTTACCGATGAAGAAGGAGCAACAGAAGCGACCACAGCAGGAATCACCGTACTTGAGGTGAACGATCCGCCAATCGCAGGTTCTACCAGCTACTCAGTGAACGAAGATGAAGTTATCACCATCAGTGCAGAGCAACTGTTGGCGAACTCTTCTGATATTGAAGGTGAAGTGGCGATTGATAGCGTGAACTACACAGGCGCTGACGGTATATTTACTGATAATGGCGATGGAACATTCAGCTTTGCACCGAACGCAAACTTCGACGGCGATGTTAGCCTCGATGTGGTGGTGACCGATGAAGATGGTGCAACGACGGCCACGACGGCAAGCATTGATGTTCTTCCAATTAACGATCCACCAGTATCGGGTGACTTGGCATACAGCATTGATGAAGATGGTTCGATTACTCTGACTCAAGAGCAGTTGCTATCTCAAGCATCTGATGTGGATGGCGATGACCTGACCGCAAGCAACCTAAGCGCAGGCGACAATGCATCCGTTGTTGATAATGGCGATGGCACCTTTACGGTAACGCCAGATGCTAACTTCAATGGCGATATCGACCTAAGCTTTGATATTTCGGACGGTGCTGAGTCAATTGTGGCGAACGCCGATCTGACGGTTAACCCTGTTAATGACCTGCCAACTAACGACGATGTTTATGCCAATGTTGATGAAGACAACACCATTACTATCACGCAGGAGCAGTTACTTGCGAATGCCGCGGATATTGAAGGTGATGAGCTTGTCGCTTCCGACTTAACCTTAGTGGGTGACGATGCAACGATTGTCGACAATGGCGATGGCACGTTCTCAATCACTCCAAGCGAGAACTTCAATGGCTACATCGATGTTGCCTACAGCATCAGCGATGGCGACACACCAATTGCCGCTAACTTAGGCTTGACGGTTGATCCAGTTAACGACGCGCCAATTGTTTCTGCTGATGTGGCGATAACCATTGAAGAGGATGGCTCATACACCATTACTCAAGAAGAGCTCCTACAATTCGCGACTGACATCGAAGACGATGACATGACCGCAATTATCGGAGAGCCGGGTGATGAAACAACCGTAACCGGTACCGTGTTGGATGCTGAAACTGGCAATCCAATCGCAGGTGCGGATGTGACGTTAACCGACAATGCGGGTCACTCTTACACAGCGGTGACCGATCAATCAGGTAACTACTCTGTGAGCGGTCCTGTTGTTGACCAAGGTACCGTTACTATTGAACAAGAAGGCTCTATTACTAGCAGCTTCCTAGTTCCAGCTGGTGAAGATACCAACGGTGGCGTAACTGCAATATCTGAAGTACTTGAAGAAACAGATATGCGTATCGTGGTCACATGGGGTGAAAGCCCACGTGATATGGACAACCATCTATGGCTCTACGATACAGAAAATGGCAACGAGCTAGACCATATTTATTATCGCGACATGAGCCATGATTTGGGTGAAGGTAATGTCGTTCAGTAAGATGTGGATGACACGAATGGTGGTGGCCCTGAAACCATCACTATTCCAAATTATCAAGATGCTGACATGCACTATTCAGTACACAACTACACCAGCAGAAGTTGGGATGTGGATGGTGTTGAAGATGTACAGGTTCAGGTGTTTGTTGGCGATACATTGGTTGAAACCTTTAGTCCTGACTTATCTGAAAACCCATCGGGTGACCACTGGCATGTATTCGATATCGTGAACGGCGTTATTGTTCCAAGCCAAGATGTCGGTACACAAAACGCGTTTGATTTGCCAACGGCAGAAGAAGCGCTTGCGAATGAAAACAGCATTGATATCTCTGAATTACTAACCGGCGACGAAGATGGCGACTCTGTTGATACCGATGGTAACGAACCAAGTGTTGGTGGTATTTCCATCGACAACGCGCTAATCACTGACAATGGTGACGGCACTTACACCATTACACCGGAAGAGAACTTCAACGGTGAATTCTCCATTAGCTACAACGTGGACGATGGCAACGGAGGGGTTACGCCTGCGGAACTTGACGTTACCGTAACAGCAGTTAACAACCTTTCGGTTATTTACGACCACGACTACACCATTAATGAAGATGGCTCGCTGACCTTTACCGATGAACAGCTATTGGTTGGTGCAACGGATATTGATGGCGATGACCTTTCTGTCGAGTCGGTTAATTACGAAGGCACCGACGGTGTGTTTACGGATAACGGCGATGGCACTTACACCTTCGCTCCAAACGAGAACTTCAATGGTAATGTCGACCTCACTTACGATGTGAGCGATGGTACTGATGTTGTATCGGCGAATATTGATGTTCAAGTGGTTCCAATCAATGACGTACCAGTTGCAGGCACAACCTCTTACAGCGTTGAAGAAGACGGCAGTATTACCCTAAGCGATGCACAACTTCTGGCGAACAGCTCGGACGTTGAAGGGGAAGTGTTTGTCAGCGATGTAAGCTACAGCGGCACTGATGGTGTATTCACTGATAATGGTGATGGTACTTACACCTTTGCTCCAAACGAAAACTTTAACGGTGACATCAGTCTTGATGTCTCTGTTATGGATGAAGATGGCGCAACCGCTGAAACAACCGCAGGTATCGACGTCATTGCTGTTAATGACTTGCCAGTTGCAGGTTCAACGACCTACAGCGTTGACGAAGATAACGTGATTACCATCTCTGAAGCACAGCTTCTTGCGAACAGCTCAGACATTGAAGGTGATGTATCCGTTAGCGACGTTTCCTACTCAGGCGCAGACGGTATCTTTACTGACAATGGTGATGGTACTTACAGCTTCGCACCAAATGAAAACTTCAACGGCAATGTCAGCCTAGATGTCACCGTTGCTGATGAAGAGGGTGCAACGGCTGAAACCACTGCGGGTATTGAAGTTATCGCGGTTAACGACGCGCCAGTGTCAGGTGACTTGGCTTACTCAGTGGGTGAAGATGGTTCAATCACACTAAGCCAAGAGCAGCTGCTTGCTCAAGCATCGGATGTGGACGGCGATGATCTTACCGCTGCCAACCTAACTGCGGGTGATAACGCTACCGTTACGGCAAACGATGATGGTTCATTTACCATTACTCCGGATGCCGACTTCAATGGCGATATTGACCTAAGCTTCGACCTTTCTGATGGTACTGAAGCAGTTGTTGCAACGGCCGACCTTACTGTGAATCCAGTGAATGACATCGCGGTTGTAGAAGATGTCGCTTACACCATTGAAGAAGACGGTTCACTTACCTTTACAGACGAGCAACTGCTAGCGGGTGCTTCTGATATTGATGGTGATGAGCTTTCAGTTGCCGATGTGTCTTACACTGGCGCAGAGGGTGTGTTCACCGACAATGGCGATGGCACTTACACCTTTGCACCGAACGAGAACTTCAATGGTGACGTAAGTCTGGACTTCTCGGTATCTGACGGTACAGAAACGGTTGATGCAAATATCGACGTAACGGTAACAGACGTTAACGATGCACCAGTGGCAGGCGCAACGTCTTACCAAATGAACGAAGATGGCACTATTACATTGAGCCCTGAGCAGTTGATTGCTAATAGCTCCGATGTGGACGGTGAAGTGTCGCTTGATAGCGTGAGCTATTCAGGTGCAGACGGTATCTTGGTTCAAAATGAAGATGGTTCGGTAACGTTCGCACCAAACGAAAACTTTAACGGTGACATCAACCTTGATGTGACGGTTATTGATGACGACGGTGCGACAGCTCAGACTACCGCTGGTATTGAAGTCATTGCAGTTAACGACGCACCAGTGGCCGGAAACGTGGCTTACTCGGTTGATGAAGATGGTTCAATTACGCTATCTCAAGAGCAGTTGCTGGCTAACGCATCCGATGTTGATGGTGATGCACTGACCGCAAGCAACCTATCTGCAGGTGACAATGCGACCGTAACAGCGAACGATGATGGTTCATTTACTATCACTCCGGATGCTGACTTCAACGGAGACATAGACCTAAGCTTCGATGTTTCAGATGGCCTTGAAACTGTTCAAGCTGGCGTCGACCTAACGGTTAACCCAGTCAATGACCTACCAACAGCAGAAGACCAAAACTTTACCGTTGAGGAAGATGGTACGTTAACCTTCACTGACGCTGACCTATTAGCAGGTGCTGCAGACATTGACGGCGATGACTTGTCTATCGCTGACGTGTCTTACACGGGCGCAGAGGGCGTGTTCACTGACAACGGTGATGGCACTTACAGCTTTGCTCCAAACGAGAACTTCAATGGCGATGTAAACCTTGGCTTCACAGTGACTGATGGCACTGAGACAGTCGATGCGAATATTGGTGTGACGGTAACGGATGTTAACGATGCGCCAGTAGCGGGTTCAACGTCTTACCAAATGAACGAAGATGGCACGATAACCATTAGCCCTGAGCAGTTGATTGCTAATAGCTCTGACGTTGATGGCGAAGTGTCGCTTGAAAGCGTGACTTACTCAGGCTCTGACGGCACCTTGGTTCAAAACGATAATGGGTCTGTGACCTTCACGCCAAGCGAGAACTTTAATGGTGATATTAGCCTAGACGTAGTAGTAACCGACGATGACGGTGCAACTGCGACAACAACGGCGGGTATCGAAGTTCTGGCTGTGAACGATGGACCAGAATCTGAGGATGTGAAACTAACCACAGCCGAAGACAGCACCATCCTTATCACACAAGACATGTTGTTAGCTCAAGCTACCGACATCGATAACACCGCAGATGAGCTGTCAGCTTCTGGTCTACAAATCGACTCTAGCTTGGGTGAGTTGCTAGACAACGAAGATGGTACTTGGTCATTTACGCCAAACGAGAACTTCAATGGCGATGTGCCAATGACGTTTAACGTTAGCGATGGCCAAGAGACAATCTCAGTCGACGGCAACATCGATGTCACGCCAGTGAACGATGCACCTGAAGCACCAATGATTGAGATGCAAGGCGAAGAAGATGTGGTCATGGTGATTGACCCTGCTTACATCGCAGATCAAGTAACAGACCTTGATGGCGACGAGATCAGCATCGAGAGCATCACAGTTCGAGCTCCAGCGAACGCAACCTTAACTCAGCAACCAGACGGTATGTATCACTTAGTGACTACTCAAGACTTTAATGGCTTAGTAGAACTCGGTTATCAAGCTACTGACGGTGAAGAAGTGGTTGATGGCTCGCTGAATGTGGATGTCATTCCTGTTAACGACGCACCGTTTAACGTCGGCAACGCAATGATGACCACAAACGAAGATGGCGCGTTCACCTTCGATGCTGGCGACTTGATGAACTTGTTCGGTGACATTGATACCGCTGACCTTGTTGTTTCTCGCATTATCACCGCAGACGGTGAAGATGGCGGAGAAGTAACAGACAACGGTGATGGTACTTGGACATTCACACCAACAGGCGACTTTGCGGGTGTTTCTGACCTACAAGTTGTCGTGAGTGACGGTGAGTTCGAAACGGTTCTCGATGTTCCTGTGTTCGTACGTCCTGTCGCAGATGGCGCGGTTATTTCAACTGACCATGACGGTCCATTGGTGTTCGGTGAGGATGAAACCGGTCACTTAGGACTGAATGTTGGCCTAGTCGATGATTCAGAAACACTAAGTAACCTAGTGATGACAGGTTTCCCTGTTGGATTCGAGGTAACAGATGGTGTGAATACCGTGATGATCACCGAGCCGGGTCAATACATCGACCTGTTCGATTGGGATATTTCAAACATTCAAATGACGCCGCCTGAAGACTTCCATGGTGAATTCTTCGTAACAGTAAGCGCAACAACGGTTGATTATGGAGATGAGCCTGAAGCGTTTGAAGATGGCATCGATTCAGGTGACTTCGAAACTGTGGCGGGTGATTCCATCATCCTAACTGCTGATGACCTAATCGGTTTAGCTGAGAATGTGGATGCTGACAGCGACGATGAAGTGAAACTGGTTCATCTTGCCGACCGCAGCCAAGGTGAGATTGTCGATAATGGCGATGGCACTTGGACGTTCACACCAGCACCAGGTTTCACGGGCGAAGCAGACATTGCTTACGTAGTTGATAAAGATGGCGTGCTTCATGATGAGCAGACTGGCGTGGTCGTGAAAGAGGGCGATTCACAAGAGAATGCAGCACCAGAAGTTAACAGCATCACAACCACTGAAATCGCAGCCGATGCAACCTTGTCGTTCACTGATGAAGACATGTTAGCGAACCTGACCGATGCAGAAGGCGATAGCTTGAGCATTGAGTCAGTGAGCTTGATGGAAGGTCAGGGCGTAATTGAGAGCGATAACCAAGGTAACTATCAATTCACACCTGCTGAAGACTACACCGGCGATGTTCAAGTTGGGTTTATAGCGACTGATGGCGAAAATCGCATCGAAAGCTTCTTCAATGTGGATATCCAAGGCGGAGATGAAGCAGCGGCGAGTGAAGGTTATGCCTTAGCTGATGATGGTTCACTAACTATCACGGATGCACAGCTGGTGGATGAGTTGGGCGTGAGTGATTCTGCACAAGTTGTTGATGTTGCAGACGTGAACGATGCTGGCTTCTTTGCCGAATCAGGTGAAGGTGAGTGGACTTACTGGCCGAACGAAGACTTCGATGGCAATTTAGCGATGAATGTTGAAGTTAACGACGGCGGTGAAGTATCAAGTCACAGCGTAAGCATCCAAGTGGCCGATGAATCAGTGCAAAGTGATGAACCACAAGTCCAAGCTGCTCAAGAAACAGAAGAGCAACAAGTGGAAGTGGCTCAACAAGCTGATGACCAAGCTCAAGATGCTGAAACTGAAGACAGTACAGCAGATGTAACCGCGGCACCGGGCGATACTATTTCTATCTCGATTCCAGATGAGGTGAGTGGTAACGAATCGGTTGATTACGCTGAAATGTCTGGCTTACCTGAGGGTTCCACTGTGAGCAACGCACTGGATAACGGTGATGGTAGCTTCACTATCAGTGGCAACTTAGAGCAACCGGTATCCGTTGAACTTCCAGAAGGTTACGAAGGGACTAGCGAAATCCAATTCCAAGGTTACGACGAGTTGGGTAGCTCAATAGACGGAGCAAGCGGTTCTGTTGAAGTTGAGGTCGATGATCAATACACCATGCAAGGTTCTACTCAAGAGCAGCAACCGGATATGGCAGGTATGGAATCTGGAGGCAGCGACTGGACAAGTTCAGGTGGTCAAGATCAAGGTGTTGACTTCACGGATGACTCTGGAAGCTTCGATTCAGATTCTCAAACTGGAACCGATCAAGGCAACGACTTCGACCAAAGCTCGATTTAATCGAGAGGGCTTAGTTTTAGTCTGAACCGACATTTAGTCTAAACCAACAAGTAGATAGGGCAGCGTAAAGTTGCCCTGAGCAAAGCCATGTAGAGTGACCTTTGCATGGCTTTCTTGTTTGTCGCTGAGATTCATTCTTTGGCTTCAAAAAACTTGAGAATCCACAAGAATGTTCTTAGTTACTATAGAGAGAGTTAAAAAGGAGTGAGGGCATGTATCGTTATGTCAGTTCACCGCAAGCGTCGAAGTACATAGTGCCACCGCCTCAACATCGTGAGTTGTCGAGTGTGGATGTGCCTGAGTCCGAATTAGAGATGCGAGAAATATTGAACAATTGGTTTGCTGATGGTTTAGCGCCCATTATTGAAAGTGAAGATGACTACATCTCTGCGAGCGAACACGTTCGATTTGAAAAGCTTAGCCGCACCGTTGGGATGCTGTTGAGAAACAAAGATTATTATTTTGCGGCTAAGCGGATTTTATCTGTGTGGGAACAAGATTGCCTTGAAACCACTTACATCAATTATCTCATTTTACGCAGTGAGCGAGTCACTTCTTTAAGGTAAATGAATGCTGTGGCATTTGCCAATAGCGATTAGCCATTTAGGGTTCGTGTTCTTACGATCTTTTTGTTTTTCTACCGAATTAGGTAAACAAAACAGGCAAACAAAAAGGGCAAGCTTTGAGGCTCACCCTTAAGGTTCTTTCTTTAATTAACGTTGTTGCTCTCAATTAACGATGCTTTTGTCTAACGTTATTGTTTTACCTGTCGTTATTACTTCTCAGTAGGGTTGAGACTTACACCCAACCATCAAATTTGAGTCGTTTTTGAATTCTCTCGACTGCTTCTTTCTGCATTTGTCTAACACGCTCATTAGAAACATTCACATCTTGCATTTGTCCCACCTCAGACAGTGTTTTCACCTTGTTATCAAAGAAACCAAAACGGTGAATGAGAACCTTCTGTAATTTGGGTGGCAGTGTGTTTATGATTTGCTCTAGAGCTTGGGTAAAAGACTGATCTTCACAATCTTTTTGCGGGTCAGGGATATACTCACTTTCACACTGTTCAAGTACTATCGATGCGTGGCTGATACCAACCGTTGTTGTCACGTCAATAAACCCGCTAAGCGCTACGAGTTGGTCGACACGTTTTGCCTTAACGCCAGAGCTGTCTGACAACTCTGAAATAGAAATCTCTTTACTCATTTTTTTACTTACATCGAGCTTCTTGGACGCGAGGCTATTTATTTCTTTGCATACGTGGGCGGGCAATCGGACAGTACGACCTTTGTTCATCAATGCCGCTTCAATATTCTCTCGAATCCACCATACGGCGTAAGTCGAAAAGCGATAACCGGGTTCGGGGTCGTATTTATCGATTGCTTTGATTAAGCCGATGTTACCTTCCTTGATCAGGTCGAGCAGCGTGAAGTTGTTGCCTTTACGTTTTAGGTAACTCTTTGCGATTTTTACAACAAGTCGCAGGTTTGATTCGATCATGATGTCACGTGCTTGCTTGTCACCAGCGCGATTCAATTTTGCGTAATACACCTCATCTTCACGCGACAGCAGATCAATCCCCACAATATCCTTTAGATAGTGAGCATAAGGTTCTGCAGTGGTAGAAAATGATTCGGTAATGGGTGTTTCATCCGTGAGCCCCTGAAACGCAGCAAAACTGTCATTGTTCATTTCCTTGTCCTTTTTTAGCCGACTGAACGTTTTATTTATTTATTTTATTATTATGCTACCAAGTGATTAACACTTGGTTTCATTAGAGTGTAGATAACAGTTTTTTCTTTACCAATAAATAAAATGCAATTTCGTATGTTTGTGTCACAAAAAGATATACAAATATTTAACTATTTTGCATCTCATCAAGTCTGTTGGTTTTTCATTTAAAACATCAATATAGCGGGTTTATAAAACGCGCGTTATGCATCAGTTCATCTAGATAAATAGGATGAATTTATAGGTATGGGCTGGCTGTATAATTGATAGGGGAAATGAGGCGAAAATTGCAAGAGTAGAGGTTCAATGTTTCCAAGTACCTCAACTCTTTTAGTTGTTTAGATTATAAAGTATCGCCACGTAAGTCTTAATTCTATCGGCTAATAAGTGCTAAGAACCTCATCGATTTGCTGATTGATGATCTTCATTTCGCTGTAGATAACGGAAAGATCATCATCTTGTGGTGCAAGCTTGTTGAATGTGTTTTGTTCAACTCTTTCTAATGCAACAGTCGCCGTTTCTTCCCCAAAACTGGCTAGGATGCCTTTTAAGGTGTGCACGGTAAAATGAAGCTTGCCCCAATCCTGTTGTTGAACCAACTCTTCGATCTCTTGTAGCGAATTGCCATGGTCTTCTTGATATGTAGACAAAACGGCGTAAATGACTTCTCTGTCGTTGTCTAAGTAGGCGTTTAAAGCATCAAAGTCTAGCATGTGGACTCCTGTCGGCTGCATGTTGAAAATGGGCTGGGCGGCTTAGTAGAAAAACCAGATCTTAATGAATCACTGAGCCATTGGCTCCATCTTGGTGGAAGCTCTAGCTGCGCGAGCTGTTTCAAGTATTCGTGTCTAAGGTTTTCTTCTATATGAGCTTTATGGACGGCATATATATAGTCAAGTTTCGCCGCAATTGAATATGGGTAATTGTGAATGTAGTCCTTTAGTTCTTGGATGGAATCGGAATTTTCGATATTTACACAAGTAGAAGGGTCTACATCTTGTGATTCGAGTTGATGGTTTATTGTTTCCCCTCGAGCTTTTAAGCACTCTGCAACTAAGTGGTACAGGGAGTACTCGCCAAAGTGAGTTAAAAGAGGCAGCAATTGAAGCAATAAGTGAGTGGGTTGGTTATAAAAGTTATTTGCTAACAGTGTCGAGGCTCGAATCACTTTCTTGTGAGCAACTTGAGGGCTGTTCTCAATGAGTAAAATATTACTTTGAAATAGGGCAAGGCTGGCCAGAACTTGTTGCTGTTGTTTTACCGGAAGTTTGAGATTTACCAACTCTGTGAATTGATTAGCATGTTCCAGCAGAATACGTTTGTACTTTAATTGAGTCTCACGTTGGTAGGTCGCCTTTAGTGAACTGAAGTGAGCGCTAATGGAATGAATAATATCAATATCGGCAGACGATATATGCGTCGCGTACATGTCACCAAGCTTGATAAGCATCAGGGTGTTGTCGACGTTTTCTGCCAAGTCGATTGCTCTTATCGCACGGTGACTGATGCTAGGTGTCATTTCAAACGCTCTTATGGCCAGTTTAAGTGCGGGCAGTAACATATTATGTTTTTCATAAATGCAGCTTAAACAATCAATAACGTTTAATGACAACGGCTGAGCAATCAGGTAATTGTGGAGCTTTTCTATGGCTAGGTTCGGTTTACCCAAGCTGTCTAGAATTAATGCCTCTGCGACTAATTTGGTCGGGTGCATTTTCGTGTTCGAGTTGTTGATTGTGCTTGAAAGCAAATCCCATTCTTTGCCTCCAATTAAGTGTTCAATCAACGTCGCTTCAAACTGAACGCTATTGCCATTAGGGGAGATCGCTAACGCTTGTGTCAATCGTTCCAGATTAGTGATCGGATATAAGTCATTCAGTTGGGTGAGTTTCTTCGAAACGGACACAGCACTTTGAATCTTCTTGCCTAAAGATTGAGTATTGATCGGTTTAGAAACAAAGTGATGTGCTTCGCCAGAAAGGGCTGTCAATACGGTTTCCTGACGCATATCCCCAGAAACAAGAATTGTGGCGACTGTATGATCGATGAGCCTGTTTCGATAGAGGATCCCCAAAAGCTCAAACCCCGTGAAGGATTGCTCTAAGTGGTAATCGATGAGGAGTACATGAAATGAGTGCGTCTCGACCGCCTTGATGGCTTGTCGATAATCGGTCGCAATAAAGATGCAATCATGTGAAATGCCCAAGCTCGAGAGTTGCTGCTTAATAAGTATTGTTGCGCTCTTAGAGTCGTCGACAATCAAAACCCGCAGGTCTGTTGGTAAGGTCAAATCCATTTTCCTCAATACCAAATGTTATGTTTAATTTAGGTGTCAGGTTGCACATTGTCAAGGTGCCTATATCACATACAAACACTCAATAAACTATTGGTAATTAAAGAGTATTCGATAACATTTATGAAAGCCTTCAAACGTAGGCTACGTTTACCTTATTTTTGTGGGGTTATCCGTGTTTTAGAAATAAAAAAGAGGTAAGCCGATAAGCTTACCTCTTTGTTTTCTTACTCGATTGTTTATTCGAAATGTTGCCTTTTTTGAAGATTTACTTACTAAAAACCAGCGCTAATCACGCATGTTCAAAATCAATACTGCCGCTAGAGCCAAGAACGCCGTCATCATTAAGAACACATCGTTGTAAGCCATAATGGCAGCGTCACGTTGCATTGTACCAAGTAAGCTTGCTTGCGCTTGTTGCATCGCCGTTGCGGCATCACTTCCTGACTGAATGAAAAATGCTTGTTGTTGCTGAAGCGTCTGCCAACCAAGTTGACTCACGGAAGGTAACGACTCCTTGATGTGAGCCAGATGCTCACGGGTTTTGTTGTCGAGTAGCGTAGCGATAATCGCGATGCTGAAAGCGCCACCTAAGTTTCTCATTACGTTGGTTAACGTTGATGCATCTGGTGTATCCATTTTACTGATGTTTTTCATGGCAACCAAAGACAGCGGAACCATAATAAATGGGCTACCGATAGCACGCAGAACCATAGACAAAATCAGCTGTTGCCCACCAAAATCGATTGTCATGTGCGTATTCACGTAACAACTGAAACCGAACATTGCGAAGCCAAAGGTCACCAAGTACTTAGGCTTAATTATCTGTGTTAGCTTGGGCACAATTGGGAATATCAGAAGCTGTGGGAAACCCATCCACATTAGCACTTCACCAATTTCCATCGCGTTATATTGCTGAATTTGAGTGAGATACATCGGCAGCACATAGATAGAGCCAAGCAACGCCATCCCCAAAATCAAATAGGCGATACAGGACATAGCAAACTGCCCATCCCGCAATAGCCGCAGGTTAACCAATGGCTTTTTGTGTTGGAGTTCGTTTATAACGAAATAAACCAAACTCACCGCCGACACGATACTCAAGCCAATAATAAAGCTCGAACTGAACCACTCTTCACGGTTACCTTCTTCTAGTACCACTTCCAAACAACCTAGCCCTAACGCCATGGTGGCAATACCAAACCAGTCCGCTTTTTTCAGGGTGCCAAGGTCGAGCTTTTCATCATCCAAGCCATATCGGATCATGGTGATCACAAGCAAAGCGGGCGGAATATTGATGTAGAAAATATAGTGCCATGAAAAGTTCTCCGTCAGCCAACCACCAAATGTTGGGCCGATCGATGGAGCAAAGGTCGCGGTTACGCCAAACAGTGCCATACCCACGGCACGTTTGTTAACAGGCAATAACTGAATCACTAACGAGAAAGCAAGCGGGATTAAAGCGCCACCACTGAAGCCTTGCATCGCCCGGAACACGATCATCGAGGTCATGTTCCAAGAAAACGAACACAACAAAGATGAAATGGTGAAAATGGCCGTCGTCCACGTGATATAACGGCGTTTACCGAGTGCTTTGGAAAGCCAACCACTGAGTGGAATAGCAATCATCTCTGCGACTAGATAAGACGTAGAGATCCACGAACTTTCATCTAAGGTGGCAGACAGCGCGCCTTGAATATCTTTGAGAGACGAGTTGGTGATCTGAATATCCAAAATCGCCATAAACGCGCCAATCAAACCGCCAAATAGGGCGATCCAATGACGTCTTGAAACCTCGCCATCATCATTAGTGTGGGTGACAACACCAGCGTTACTCATGGTCTAGCCTCGTTTATCGATGGTCGCTACCACAGACAAACCAGGAAGCAGTCGACCTTTCAATTCTTGCTGATCTGGAATGATGATTTTCACCGGTACACGTTGAACGATTTTAGTGAAGTTACCTGTCGCGTTTTCTGGCGGCAGTAGCGCAAACTTTGCACCAGTGGCAGGGGAGAAGCTGTCGACAACGCCTTCGAGTGGTTGTCCCGGAAAGGCATCTAGTTCGACTTCTACCGTTTGGCCTTTGTGAATGCCGCTTAGCTGTGTTTCTTTGAAGTTAGCTTCAATCCACACTTGGTTGTTTGGTACCAAGCTCATCAATGGAGCGCCGGCTTGAATCAACAGACCTTCTCGCACGCTGCGTTTGCCAATTACACCATCTGCTGGCGCGTAAACTTTGGTGTAATCAAGGTTAAGTTGTGCTTGATCTCTTTGTGCTTGAGCTTCAGTCACGGATGCGTTTGCTTGTTCGATTTCACTCGCAATCACGATTAGCTGATCATTACTTGCGACGAGGTTTGCTTTTGCTTCTTCAAGTTCTGCTTGGGTGACTTTTTGTTGTGCGACCATGCTGTCTACTTCATCTTGCGAAGCATAGTTACGCTTTAATAAGCTACGAGAACGCACGACTTGTTGGATTGCACGCTCGTATTCAGCTTGTGCGGAATCAACACGGCTCTCGGCTTGATTTATTTGGCTACGTTGTAACGTTTGTTGAGCGATAAGGTTGTGTACGCTTGATTGAACGACGCTTAAATGCGCATTCGCCTGAGCAAGTGCAGATTGGTAATCACGATCATCAATTTGAACCAACAAGTCACCTTGTTTAACCGATTGGTTATCACTCACGTAAGACTTAACAATATAACCCGACACCTTCGGGCTAATATTAGTGATGTCGCCTTGTAGGTAGGCATTGTCGGTAGATTCAAAGTATTGGCCATAGCCGTACCAATATCCGGCGCCAGCTAGACCTAATGACAGCATGATCGCAGTAGCAATAAGCGGAGCTTTTTTACGTTTTTTTGTGCTTACTGATTGCGAAGCGTTGTTGTTCTCTGTCATTTTTTATTTCTCATTTTGTTTTTATTTAGATGTAACGAATTGTAAATGAATTCGATTGATTGATAAGATAGGAAAAAAAGGAAACACTGTTGCAGTAATCTTACCAATAGGGCTTTTGGAGAAGTACGATGGACTTAAATGCTGTGACTGTTTTTACACAAGTTGTTGATTGTGGGAGTTTCACGCACGCAGCTGAAGCATTGAACATGACCAAGTCGACCGTCAGCCGAAAGCTTGACGAGCTCGAGCAGCACCTAGGTGTGAGGTTGATCACTCGTTCGACACGAAGTTTAGTTTTAACGCCAGAGGGTGAGCGCTTTTATCAGTCGAGCATGCAGATGCAAGAGATCATGAACCAAGCTGAGTTAGAGGTTTCTGCCAATCAGGATTTGATCCGAGGGCAGTTGAAAGTTGTGTTGCCTGTCGAATTGGGACATCAAGTATTAGCCACATACATCCACAGTTTCCTAAAAGAGCACCCAAACGTGACTTTGAACTTAGAACTGTCGAATCGAGAAGTTGACATCATTGCAGAGGGGATCGATCTTTACGCGCAAATTGGTGAGTTGGTGGATTCGAGCTTGGTTTCTCGCTACCTCACAACATCGAAGCGTGTATTGGTAGCCAGCCCTGAGTATTTAGAGCAGTTCGATGAAATCTCTTCGCCCAATGATCTTGAACCGCCATTCAGAATGATTGAGGTGGTGAACAAGGCGGCACGTCTACCTAAGTGGCATTTGCAATTAGAAGGCGGAGAGTCGATTTTGATCGATCTGCCGTGTCAGTTACGGGTGAATACCATCACGGCATGCCTAACAGCTTGTGTGGATGGGCTCGGCTTGGCGGTGCTTCCTGAATTCATTTGTCGGGAACACTTCAAGACAGGTAAGCTGATTCGTTTGTTACCTGAATATGAGATGCCAGAAGTTTCAGTAAGCCTAGTGTATGCAGACAGGCAGTTGATGCCGAAACGTAAAAAGGTCTTTATCGACTATCTACTGACTGCCTTTCAAAATAGGAAGCAAAAGTAACGGGGAAAACCTTAGCGGGTAAATAAGTGCTTAGGCTTCCTATTAATCGCTTTTGCCTAAACCGTATTGAAGCTAACTATGATTGGGCTGCCAGTTGACGACTTGTCCATTCGCCAATATAGCTTTGACCGACAGGGCTGCAATATCAATGTTATCGTGACGAAAGGTCTTGTTGGAGAAGTTGGCAATGATCTTACTCCCGTCACTGAACTCGGTTTGTTGAACTTCGCCGCTTTTGTCTAACCAGTCGAAATCGACCAACTGTTTATCCCATAACTGTTCGTGCATCGGTTCAAAGCCATCTTGATAGTGTTTGAGTGCTTTGATCCTTGGACTTGAACTTGATAAAGCTTCATCTCTGGTCAAGTGAACCATCGGTGGTGTGTTGTACAACATGGCGGTTAAGTCTCGTTCTGCTTGTACATTAGTGAACTTAAGGCTGTCTGAGTGCCAATGGTGCGTATTGATTACTTCATCATGGAAAACGGCTTGGTATAACGGAATTCGGTATTGAGGCGAAAACAGTAGCGACTTGTAGGGCTCTTTAACCTCGGCGGGTTTAAAGAAGAAGTCAGGCTTGTGGTCTGGATACCAACGACCCAAGTAATAGGGAGATCGGCGATTCTCTTTCATGTCTTTATCTGTCCAGCCAAAACCAACCGTTTCTATGCCGTGCGCAAACGCGATGCCTTTTGTTGTTAGGCTGTTGCCGTCTTCAGATCCTAATACTAACGATGGTTGCTCGCTTAGCCACTGCATTCGGTTGTTGAAGGCAGAAAGCATATCCGATTCGTTTGTATCGCCATTGCTGTTGCTATGACTCTTGTTATGACTATCTGTAGAGCCGCTGTAATCCTCACGTGCCATAGCGGTTGCATCAACATCTAAGAACAAGCTGTTGAAGTTGCCGAATTTCATAATGTCTTGAGCGCGCTGCTTTACGTAATCTAAATGGCAATTCGGATTGAGGTAGAATCCGTTACCTCGAAACCCTTTTTTTAGGCTGCCATCCGCTAGTTCAATGGCACAACTCTCACGCATCAGCTCTGGTAATTGAGCGGTTAGCCAGTTGTCGTTCAACTTCGCAGGAATGGCTGTGTTGTAGGAGTCATAGGTGCCGACCAGATATCCTGACTGTTTTGCCAGACCCACAGCGTTAGGTTGATAGAATGCTGGCATCCAATTATCGAATCCGAGCCAAAGTTTGCTTAAGCCTGCCTTATTTAGATTGGCGACCATATCTGAAGACAACGCTTGTCCCCAAGTGTCTGACGAGTTTAGGTAGGGGGAGGCGTGTTCAACCAACCAATTTTTCTTATTCTGAGCTGCCACGTATTGAGCTTTGATCGTGTTGTTTTCGAGTGTCGCAGTACCGACTGGAAATAACACCTGCAACGACTGGCTAATAGAGTCCAACAATAACTGTTTGTGGTACTGACTGAACCAATCTTTGCCCTTGGAGAGTGATGAAAGCTCTCTTTTTGCTTCCTTGGAAACGTTGAGTTTAGAGCCCTTTAGATACCAAGCTTTCAATCCCCACCAGTTACTCACATCTTGGACGCTTAATGGATCTTTACCAAACAAATAAACGTGGCTCGCGCCGATCAACTTACTCACATCTGGATTGCGCTTTTGCTTTGCTACAAGTGTTTCAGACTGGTCATTATCGATGCGCGAATCTCGGTATTGTTTGGCACCATCTAACCACGAGTCTCCGAGGGTGATACGAACAATAAAAGGCTGTGACTGATTGAGCATCGTAAATTGGTGTGATGCCTTCATATCAATTTTTGTCTTTGTATTTGAGGAAGCATTAGAGGATGCATTTGAAAAGAGCAGTTGATTGTTGGTTGCATTGATCATCTGATAGCTAATGAAGTGGTTGTTCTGTTGTGCTGTCCAAAAAGGCATCTTTAGGTCTTGAGTGGTGTTGCTTCTAGAATGGTTGTCGACTAGATAACTACCCCAAAGCTTGTTATTTGTAGGTACACGCATGCCTTCGCTAAAAGGAAGAAATAGGGTCTGAGTTTGTTTTTCTGCAAGATCAAACCACGCCAACTCTACGAGCTGGTTACGTTTCACCTGTATATTTGAAGGGAAGCTGAATTGAAAAGTGAGTTGATCTTGATTTAGTTCCGCCTCAACGTTTATCCCACTAGGTACTAAGGTCCAAGTTGCGGTCTTTGCCGAGTTAGATTTATCGGCAAGACCAATGACTAGATTCGTCACTTTCTGTGATTGGCTATCAACGGAGAGAGCGCCGCTGTTAACGCTTAAGCCGTTCCAATCTATCTCTAAAGTATTCGATGAAATAGAGACGGTATTGTTGTTAGCACTGTTAGCACTGTTAGCGTTGTCGCGAATACTGCTGCCGCTAACGCTGCTATTACTGGTTAGCGTTATTTGGCTCGCTTGTGCATTGGATGAAAACAGACAAGCTGTTGTTAAAGCTACAATGGCACAAGTAGAAAGATTGAGTGGGTGACGTACGCTGAGCATATCTAGATTCCTTAAAGGGTAAGTACGGTCATTACACCCAAGTAGCGTTAGTGCTTTGTCACCTATATGTCTCTATTTTCTGCATTACCTAGTTTTTAATCTTCTTCTGAAAGCATTCAATTAGAAAGGCACCGCGACACACGCTGCACATATTGGACTTCAATCGCGCCTTGGTATTCAAACATTTCAACCGAAGCACTCAAGTGTTTGGCATTAGTCCCTAGTGGGCTTTCTGTGGGAACGGGTGCTTGCGCTGTCTTGATTGGCACTTTGTAGCCTAACAGGTTGTAGTTCTCATCAAACCATTGCCAACTCACATTGGCGTTAGGGCAGTTGTCGATCACCTTCGGTGGCGTGATCACGATATGTGGTTCGCTGAGTTTACTTTCGAGTGTTAACCATCGCTTGCTGTTGTCTAAAGCGACAACAATAGGATAGTGGTTCGAACCTATCCTTAGTTGATAAACACCAGATTCGGGTTTGATAAACATTTCACTAGTCTCAATCTCTTGATACTCATTGTTAGAAGCGAGTTGTCCATCGAGAAGGATTTTACCTCTTGGGGAAGCCAGAGAGATAGGTTGTGTTTGGATTTTCGTGTCTTCACTGAGTTGCTCTGCAGCGACTTTGATTTGATAACCTTGCGATGACAGGCCGTAGCGTCGAATGAAGCTAACTTGAATGTGATGTTTCGTCTCGGTGTCTTGTCTTAGTGAAGTTCCGCATTGAGTTTGACTCAGTATCTCTTGTTTAACTGGCAACCAAAGCTCGCTATCAAGTGTTTGTTGATTGAGTGCGATTTGAAGCTCTTGCCACGCGACTTGAGGTTGTTCATCAAGCAGAGATTGATACGTATGTTGCAATGGTGTGTTGGTAAACCAAGCGGCGTGACACGCAAACGGCAAAGCGCAGATCAACGCGATTAACGAAGTGACTCTCATTATGATTCCCCAGCTAAGCGGTAACCAACGCCGCGATGTGTTTCGATCTTTAGGGTTGGCAGCTTCTGGCGCAAGCGCAGTATGTGATTATCCACGGTTCGGGTACTTGGAAAGGCTTGATAACCCCAAATCTTATTGAGTAATTCATCACGATGAAACACACGACTTTGGTTCTGAACAAACAAGACCAATAACTGGAACTCTTTAGGTTTTAACGTGATCGGGCTTTCATCCAAATAAGCGATTCGTTCAGACAAGCGGACTTCAATGTTGGCGTAATTTAGTTGGCTCACCCCTAACGGACGAAGTTGGGTAATGACTCGAGCAAGCAACTCCTCGTTTGAGAAAGGTTTAGTGACGTAATCTTTGGCACCTGCCATTAAGCCTTCTACGCGTTGCTGGACTTCCACTTTAGCGGTTAACACAATCACAGGAAGCGCTTTGAGGAGTAGCCAATTCGGCAGGTGTCGCAAGCTGTCACCGTCTTCGAGTTGTCGATCCAGTATCACTAGATCGGCGCGGAACCATTGCTTACTGGCACTCTCTGAATCCTTCGCCCAAAGGCATGGGTAACCATTGGACTCAAAGAAGCTGACGAGGCCTTGTCCAAGCAGATGGTCGTCTTCAATCAGCAGTAGGGTGTTCATAAGCTATTTCCAAAATACATCGGGTTGGGTTACGAAGAATAATGAGACGGCCATTCGCTTGTTTCATCAAGTGTTCGACAATAGTCAGGCCAATGCCCATGTTGTCTTGTCTGTGATTGATATTCGGTGTTGCTCGAGATACAAACCGTTGCAGAAAAGAAGGGAAGTGACCTTCGTCTTGCACCTCAATCCTGAGCTTATCAGCGAGTTCTACCATGACCAAAACCTCACCTATACCGTGCTGTTTAGCGTTCTTAATCAAGTTATCTAAGCAGATGGTTAGCCAGTAATACGGTAGGTTAAGTTCAGCATCACTTGAATCACATTTATACTCGATATTGTGCTTTTCACATACATGATCGAGCCACTCTTCTAAGGAAGCGTTTTGCTTCAACAAAGGTTCTGACTGATCCGAACTTAGGTACACTTTACTGTTTTCGGTGAGCTGAGAGAGCCTTTGATAGTCGGATATTAAACGCCAAACCGCATTTTGAGTTTCATCAGAAAAGTCATCGTAGCGATTTCTAAACATCTCGACGGTTAGACCTAGGCTAGTAATTGGCGTGCGCAGTTCATGAGTAAGAAGCTGTAAAACGAACTGCCTCTCTTTTCGTTGCTTTGTTCTTAGGTATAAGACTCTACCGAGTCCGGAAATCAACGTTAACAGCAATGTAAAGATCAAGGTTTTCATGATCAGATTGTCATTGCTAGGCTCGCTTAAGCACACGTTGCTGTAACGAAAAGTACAGGTTTCACCCGTCAAAGATACCTCTTGTCGCTCTGCAATAGGTTGCCAAACATTTAAGGGAATGGCTTTCCAGCCTTGTTCGCCACTTAACCAAAGCACATCATCTTGTTGCCAAGCACGGTATCCACTGAGCAGTGCTTCTCTGCCTTGTGCGCTTAGGTTTTCTAGCTTGTTATATAAAGGGTGCTGAGGGTTGGTAAGACTCAAAAATGGGCGTATCTGCTCGGTCACATCTGGGTAAGCGGCTAAATAACGATCAGCAAAGCTGCCGCCGGCAGGGTGACGTTTGGAGTGTGCTGCGAACCAAATGGAATCCAATGCTTGTTGCTGACACAGAGCGAGCTCGAACTCGATGGCGTCATGTAATGAAGGGTTTTTGTTTTCAATTGCTCGGCAGTGATCGTGTATTGACGCTAACGCTGCGATGTCGTCCCAACTGAATTGGTTGAAATCAGGATAGCGGCTACGTTCATGAAGCAGAACTTTCGGATACTGAGCCAACTCTTGTTGAGATACTAGGATTGGGGATGATTGCCAGCTCAGTTGATACAGGGTTTGCCACTTGTCTTGCAAACTTTGGGCATTGGCTAGAGTTGGGAGCCAAAAGATCAAGCAAAGGGCTAATGTAAACCTGCGCATCCAATCATTCTCGTTAAAAGTCGTGGGGCGAGTCTAAAGAGTTTTGGACGTGATTTGTAACCTGAATGTCAACAAGTGTTCCTTTAACAACAAATTGTCGAGTGGGTCATGTTTTATAAGAATAAGTTAAAAATACAGTAAGTATCATTTTAATGGATTAAACTAGATAATTGTGTACTTATTGTCATTATTAAGCGGATGGAGGGGACTATACTGGGCTCATACCTAATCAGAGGAACCACCATGAAAACACTCATTAAATCAGTATTGGCACTTAGTATCTTAACAGCTGGCTCGGCTCAGGCATTCGAATTAACGAGTAATGATATTCAAGAAGGTCACCCAATGGCGAAGACGTTTGAATATTCAAGTTGGGGTTGTGACGGCGAGAACTTGTCACCGCAGTTGATGTGGAAAGATGCTCCAACAGGAACCAAAAGCTTTGCAATCACGGCTTATGATCCAGATGCACCAACTGAAAGTGGTTTCTGGCACTGGGTCGCGTTTGATATTCCAGCAACAGTGAGTGCGCTACCTCGTGGTGTCGACATCTCTAAAGTGGGTGGCAAAGAAGGCCGCATAGATTATGGAACGGTAGGTTTCGGTGGCGCTTGTCCTCCTGAAAAAGATGGCATGCACCGCTACCAGTTCACGGTTTGGGCATTGCCAACGGATAAGCTCAACCTAGACGAAAACACGCCGTCGGCTGTGGTTGGATTCACGTTAAACAGCATGGCTTTAGGCAAAGCGAAACTGACTACAACTTACACACGTTAATAGCTTTATACACGTTAGTAATTGACACAAGCTAATAAAGCGACCAGTTATTGGTGCGAAAGCTGGTCGTTGATAATAAGTAAACAAGGGGGATGAGATGAATCATCAATATCAAGTGACGATCTTTCGTGCAGAGCAGTTACAAAAACTGCGTAATGTGAGGATTCTATCTCCTAGTATCATTCAGATCATTACAGGCAGTAAGCGCCTGTTTTGGAAAGACTCAGCGGCCGAACTCTCACATTCTGAGCTGTTATTGTGTGAGGCATCAGCGTCATTAAGCTTTGAGAATATGCCCCACAAAGGGCGCTTCTTATCACGAGTGTTCAGCTTTCAATTCCAACCTTCTCAGGCGATGCTTGATTTAAGTGAGGAACGCTCGAATGATCTGGGGCTGCCTAAAGTACAAGCGGATCGTAGCTTACAAGATTCACTCAATGCTCTGTTTTCCTTTGATAGACAAAGCATGAGTAAAGAGACCCAGCAGTTTTGGTTGCAGGGCTTATACCAGCAATTAGCCGAAAAAGGGGTGTTGCATCGATTGTTTGTCAGTGCCAACGTCTCTTTTAGCCAAAAGCTCAGCCATTACCTTTCACATTCACCGGACGAGAAACATCCGTTAGAGTCGGTAGCAGAGCGCTTTGCGATGAGCCGCGCCACGCTTATCCGAAAATTGAAACTTGAAGGCATGCAATATCGAGAGGTTTTGGCTGAAGTTCGGTTGAGTCATGCGCTTTATCTGATGCAAAACGGACAGCAGAATGTGGCGATGTTGGCTCAGTCTTGCGGTTATCAATCGGAAGGGCGTTTTAGTCAGCGCTTTAAAGGGAAGTTTGGTTTGTCGCCAAGTGAATACATCAAAACCGTCGTCAGCAATACAGTCGCGAGCAATAAAGTCGCGACACCATAACCATTCTGTTTGTCCTAAACGCTCACTTTTTTGTCTCGTGCTGCCAATGCAGCGAAAATCGTGCACGCAAATGCAACAGATGCGATCAGCAGAATGGGAACGCTCCAAGAATCGGTTTGAGCATGAAGCTTACCCACCAGCGTTGGACCTGTTGCCGCTAAAGCATAACCAATTCCTTGCGCCATACCCGACAGCGATGCGGCTTGGCTGCTATTCGATGTACGTAAGCCGACAAAAGAGAGCGCAATAATAAACGTAGAGCAGTTGGCTAATCCAAACAGTCCCACCCAAAAGATCGCAAACTCAGGCAAGTACAGCAGCCCAATCAATCCAATAAATACACTCGAAGTACAAAGCGTAATGAGCCATTGTTGGTTATCGCTTTTACCTAAGAACGGCAGTAACAGCAATCCCGGAACCATAGTCGAAAATTGTAGAAATCCGTAGATATAACCCGCATCGATTTCGCTGTAGCCAAGGTCGTTCAAGATCTGTGGAAGCCAGCCTGCCAAAGAATAGAAGGTAAATGAGTTCAGCCCAAGAGCTAGTGTCACTTGCCATGCAACGCCACTCTTGATCATCTTTTTCATCGGAATCGGCTTTTCTTGATGCTTGTTATTGGTCGATGAAGAAGAGCGTTTTCTGATTTTAGGCAACCAGATCATCAGAGCTAATATTGGGAATATTAGGTTCATTAACAGCGCTAATTGCCAACCCGTTATCTTAAATAAGGTTAGATTTGAAAACGGCACCATCAAACTTGAGCCTAACGTCGAACCGATGCCCATCGTAAAAATGTACAAAGAAGTGACTGTCGCAATACGAGTAGGGAAGCTAATTTTCACTACAACGGGCAACAACACGTTACCAATCGCGATACCAAGTCCAATCATTACTGTGCCGATGTATAACGTCGGAATTGCTCCAAAAGAGCGCAGTGTAATACCCGTAGTGATCAAAACTAAGCCTAAGAGCAGGCTAGGTTCTAGACCAATTCGTTGAGATATCTTGGTGACTAATGGTGAAAATAAGGCAAAAGTTAACAGTGGCAAAGCTGTTAAGAATCCAGCAGCCGACGACGTAAGGTTGAGGCCTTCCATAACCTGAGAAAGCACAGGAGCCAAGCTCGTAAAAGGCCCACGAAGGTTAAGTGCTAGGAATAGAATCCCTAACATGACGAAAATGCTATTACGAAGAGAGGCGCTCATAGGTTGTTCTACTGTTTGCTTATGAGAAGACGGGCTAGCCTACAGATCATTGAATGATTACACAAATACCGTTTAAATAGGTTTACTAATGACTGAACCAGCGTCGCGCGCGCTTTACCAAAAAAGGTAATCCATGACCATATTGAATATCCATAAACTCATCTCAGATTTCCCGTTACTTCAACAATTGATTGCATTGGAAGAAGTGGTTTGGTTTAACCCAAATGTGACGACTCTGGAGCGCGGTTTGCCTTATGTGGGTTTAGGCGAACAAGATATCCATGATGCGAGTTTGAGGTTACAAAGGTTTGCCCCTTATCTGGCGAAGGCATTTCCTGAAACTCATGTGACGAATGGCATCATCGAATCTGAGCTTATCGATATCCCTGCAATGAAGTTAGCATTAGAAGCTCATTATCAGCAGCCAATAAAAGGGCGCTTGATGATGAAGAAAGACAGCCATTTACCGATTTCAGGTTCAATCAAAGCGCGCGGTGGTATCTATGAAGTACTAACGCATGCCGAAAAGCTTGCCATTGAAGCGGGGTTACTGTGTGAGAGCGATGACTACAGCAAGTTGCTTGAACCTGAGTTTCGTGACTTCTTCCAACAATACAGCATTGCGGTAGGTTCAACGGGTAATCTAGGCATGTCGATCGGTATCATGAGTGAAAATTGGGCTTTACTGTCTCTGTTCATATGTCGGCAGACGCGAGAGCTTGGAAGAAAAGTAAACTGCGAGAGCACGGTGTTAACGTGGTCGAGTATCAACAAGATTATGGCGTTGCAGTAGAACAAGGACGGAAAGAAGCGGAGCAAGACCCGCGTTGTTTCTTCATTGATGATGAAAACTCACAAACACTGTTCCTTGGTTACTCTGTGGCTGGAGAAAGGCTCAAGAAGCAATTCGAGCAACAGGGGATTGTGGTTAATGAACAGCATCCTTTGTTTGTTTACTTGCCTTGTGGTGTGGGTGGCGGCCCCGGTGGTGTTGCATTTGGATTGAAGATGGCTTTTGGTGATCACGTGCACTGTATTTTTGCTGAGCCAACCCATTCGCCTTGTATGTTGCTCGGTGTTCATACCGGTTTGCATGATGAGATTGCGGTGCAAGATCTGGGTATCGATAACCTCACCGCCGCAGACGGTTTGGCGGTGGGTCGGGCTTCAGGTTTCGTGGGTCGCGCGATGGAGCGCTTGCTTGATGGTTATTACACATTAACCGATGAACGCATGTATCAATTGCTAGGCGAACTGAACCAAGCAGAGGGTATTCAACTTGAACCTTCAGCGTTAGCGGGTATGCCAGGTGCGGTTTATGTTGAGCGAAATAGCGAATACCTTGCTCGTCTACAAATTGATGAATCGACGCTAGCGAATGCAACGCATCTTGTGTGGGCGACTGGTGGAGGCATGGTGCCAGAAGAAGAAATGGCCGCTTACTTGGCGAAGTCATCGGTTTAACCCTAAAGATTTTATAGGCTAAGATTTTTTAAAATATCAGCGGTTAAAAAGATAAGTCATGATAGAAGAGTGTTGTTTATCGGTTGAACGCACTCTTTTTTACTCCTAAATCCAGTCGTTATTCAAACAATAACTTGCGCAGATCGTTATCCGAAACACACATTTTATAAATTAAGCTTCTTAGATGTTCTAACTATCAGTTAGGTTGAGTGGCATTCAACTTGATGGGGATTTAGCAATGCAAACGGATAAAGTGATGCAGACAAGACACATAAACACACCAGAAAAATTACTCCAGCGTTTAGATGCGATTGGGGAGTCTTTGGAAGCATCGGGTAAGGCTCATGCTTTACTGGGATTGGGCTCGGTAGGTATTGAAACAGAACGACTTGATCAGTATTCAGATGTCGATTTTTTCGCGATAGTACAAACGGGGCATAAGCAGTATTTCTTAGACAGCTTGCATTGGCTATCTGATATTCACCCAATCGACTACGCGGTGAGAAACACCGTCGATGGCTATAAAGTCTTATACGCTGACGGAATCTTTTGCGAGTTTGCGGTGTTTGAATCCCACGAGTTAGCGCATATTCCATTTGCTGAAGGGCGCATTGTTTGGCAGCAACCTGAATTTGATACTCAGTGCTGTATCCCACCACAAAAAGGGGCGGCAGAAGCTAATTCGCAAGAGTGGATCATAGGCGAAGCATTAACCAATCTTTATGTGGGTATGTCTCGTCATAACCGAGGCGAAAAGCTGTCGGGCAGTCGGTTCGTTCAATCTTACGCACTTGATCGTTTGATCGATCTTGTGGATCAAACTGAGCATTCTGAGCCTGAATTCGTCGATGAATTTATGTCGGATAGAAGGCTAGAAGCACGCTTTCCTAAGTTTGCTCAATCGCTACCAACCTTTACCCAAGGTTACGAGCGCACGGCTGAATCGGCACTTGCCCAACTAGCGTTCCTCAACACCCACTTCACAGTTAACCAAGCCATGTGTGACCGAATCACTGAACTGTGTTCCAGTAAAGATTAAGCCTATAACCTGTTAATCTTAAGACCTATTTTCTTGGTGCGCGTAAATAACAGTTGTCGCTCGTCTGTATTGTTGATAGGTTTTAACCATGAAATTTAATTCTGCTTCAACTTCAACTTCAATTTTCTTTTGGTGGTGCTCTCAATAGAGCAGCACGGAATACTTACATTCTTTAGCTGCT
Organism: Vibrio splendidus; assembly: GCF_024347615.1. Lineage (NCBI taxonomy): Bacteria > Pseudomonadati > Pseudomonadota > Gammaproteobacteria > Vibrionales > Vibrionaceae > Vibrio > Vibrio splendidus. The sequence goes on from NZ_AP025509.1 coordinate 454,548, forward strand.
GGACGGTAGCTAAGAATGTCATCAAAAATGTCGCCTCTTTTTATCTCCAGTAGCCTTTCTAACTTGGAGATACACCATGAATACCAACTCAAACAGCCATACCGACAGCAATAATATTGGCAGTAAGAACAATACCAACAAGCCTGAAATCATTCTGACTGGCGATAGAGCTACTGGGCCTTTGCATTTGGGTCATTACGTCGGTTCACTTAAACAAAGAGTCTCTTTGCAGCATATTCACGACCAAACGATATTGGTCGCTGACATGCAAGGGCTTACCGACAACGCCCATAATCCTTCGAAGGTTTCTTCCAACATTCTCAATGTAGTCGCTGACTATCTTGCGGTGGGTATCGACCCGACCAAGACCACGATTTGTCTGCAATCACAGCTGCCGGTGTTAGCTGAGCTCACCATGTTCTACAGCAATCTTGTTTCTATCGCTCGCTTGGAACGCAATCCAACGGTCAAAAGCGAGATTCAGAACAAGGAGTTTGGTCGCTCTATTCCAGCAGGCTTCCTCACTTATCCAATCTCACAGGCGGCAGACATCACTGCTTTTAACGCGACTTTAGTGCCTGTTGGCGATGATCAATTGCCGATGTTAGAACAAACCAATGAGATAGTAAGGAAAGTGAATTCGCTCGCTGGCAAATCAATCTTGAATGAATGCAGACCGCTTCTCAGCAATGCATCTCGCCTCCCTAGTACCGATGGTAAAAGTAAGATGTCTAAATCGATGGGCAACGCCATTAATTTGGGTGCAACAGAAAAAGAGATCAGAGCTGCAGTCAAATCCATGTATACCGACCCAAATCATCTACGAATTGAAGACCCAGGCAAGGTAGAAGGGAATATCGTGTTCACTTATCTTGATGCTTTTCACACAGACGATAACTATGTCAGTCAACTAAAAGAGCATTACCAAAGAGGTGGGCTAGGCGATGGACAAACTAAGAAAGTGTTGGAAGAGTGCTTACAGGAGATGCTTCGTCCTATTCGTGAAAGAAGATCAGAGTTACTGGATGATAAAGCGCAACTCATCGATATTTTGCGCCAAGGCACACAAGTATCGAGAGAAAGAACAGAAACCGTGTTGTTTGATGTTAAAGAACTATTTGGCCTGAACATCTTGTAGGTCTCTTCAGCGATTATTATTCATCTTTCCCCCTTTCATGCTCACCTATTCATCGGTCGAGTGCCCGATAGCGATCTGATTTCGCCATCGGATACTCGACCTGTGTGAAACCACCAAAGAGGTTATCGTTTACGTGACTTCTTTGGATTGGTTTTAATGCTTGTTACTGTGCGATTTATCACTCCCTATTTATAGAAATAACACTTCAATATTTAGCTAACTATAAGATTTTAAATAAATTTTGGCTGTATATCTCAGTTCGAAATACATCATTAATTATGTTTTGAATTAATCTCACATATGCAACTTAGTTGGTTTCTTTATGTGTAATATCTATCGTTAAGATGTGCGCTCATCGAGTTGATGAATTTATAAAACATAATTATAAAGGTGATGTATGCGTAGTACACATTTACTAATGCTATTTCCGATAGCTTTCACGTCTCAAGCAGCCAACGTTGTCCACTATTCAAAAGTTGATTTGTCTAAAGTGCTTAATAATACAAAACAAGGGTTTACAGCCGTAAGTGAGCCGCTTTCTTATCAAGATATTACCCAAGTCAACATAGACACAACAACGCTGTTACGTAAGAAGCAATTCCATTATGGAGTACCTGTCTACGGACAATCTGTGGTCGTGGATCTTTCTAAGCAAGGTATTGCAACAGCCGTTGATGGCCAAGTCTTAACAGGCATCGAGTCTGATATTGGTTCAACACTACCGCTGATTAACGCTAAACAAGCCGTTGAAATTGCGAAATCAAAGCACAAAGGAATTGCAGCAGCGACCATTCGTGACCCTAATACCGAGCTTGTTATCTGGCTTGATCAACAGGAACAAGCACGCCTCATCTACAAGATTGATTTCTTACAAACCAAAGGAATGGGGCCTTCAAGACCAATTACGCTTGTTGATGCGAAATCGGGAGAGTTACTCGATCAGTGGGAAGGCATTGCTTTCATTGAAGCTGAGGGACCTGGTGGAAACGAGAAAAGCGGTCGTTACTACTTTGGTTCAAATACGGGATTTGGAGGATTTCAAGTTAACTCGAATTGCCAAATGGACAGCCAGAATGTTGTCACTCTGAACATGAACAATCAGCAGAGTTCAGGACAAATACATCGGTTTAGTTGTAACGGTAACAATGGCGTGAACGTTAACAATTATCGCGCAGTGAATGGTGCTTATGCGCCTATGAATGACGCTCATTATTTTGGACAACGTGTATTCGACATGTACCAAGATTGGCTAAATACACGTCCGATTAAGCAAAAACTTACGATGCGTGTTCACTATGGTTCAAACTATGGGAACGCATTTTGGGATGGTCGCCAAATGACATTTGGTGATGGCGACCAATCTATGTACCCGTTAGCGACATGGGATGTAATTGCCCATGAGGTGAGCCACGGTTTTACTGAACAAAACTCCGGACTTGAGTACCGTGGAATGTCAGGCGGTATGAATGAATCTTTCTCAGATGTGGCCGCTGCCGCATTAAGTGAATTTGTGCACGGTAGCTTCAATTGGAAGATGGGCGAGCATGTAATGAAAAATAGTGATGCAATGCGTTACTTCATTCAACCAAGCCAAGATGGTATATCTATTGACCACGTCAACCAATACTATAGCGGCATTGATGTACACCACAGTTCAGGAGTCTTTAATAAAGCGTTCTACCATTTGTCGACAAGTAATAACTGGGGTATTAAAAAAGCGTTTAAGGCCTACGCGACGGCTAACCAGCTTTACTGGACACCTAACTCGGATTTTCAACAAGGTGCTGACGGTGTCTGCAAAGCCGCTAAAGATCTTGGTTATGAAACCTCAGCTGTAAGTTCAGCGTTTAGTCAGGTAGGTATTGATGTTCAAAACTGTGGTGCGGGCCAACCAAATCCAAATCCTAACCCGCCAACTCCAACTCCGGGTGTTGTAGAGCTAGAGATCAATACACCAACGCCTATACAAGGCGAAAGTGAGAATCAACAACAATTTGTGCTTAAGAACGCGCCGGCTGATGAAGTGTGGATTCAGACTTATAATGGCTACGGCGATGTCGATATGTACGTTGCAATCGGTCGACCAGCAACGATCAATGACTATGATTGTTCTTCGACCAATCAGGGTAACCGCGAATACTGTGGTTTTAGTGGGATACAGGGAAGTGACGTATACGTGATGGCTGCTGGGACTCAAGGTTCGATGGATGCGTATGTTGCTGTGAGTGCTGACTTAGAAGCTCCTCAGCCTGAGCCAGAACCAGAACCACAAGGCTTGTGTGACAACCTTCAAGAGTGGAATCCTAACTACTACTATCCTACTGGTGCGGCTGTTCAATATTATGGCCACCGATTCACCGCATCGGTGGACAATTGGGGTGCAGATCCGTTCGATAATTATTGGTATTGGGCATTTGAAGGTGCTTGTTACTAGTTAAAACGGTTTAAAGTGACGTAATACCTATGATAAGGGAGCGCAGTCAGTGCTCCCTTTATTCGTTCAAAGTGAGAAGTGAAGATGTACGCTTATCTTGTGTTAGTAAATCTAACATTAGAGTATGTAACTTAGCGTTATTCAGCATTTAATATTCAACATTTAGTAACGACGAGACAAGGACGATTAAATTGGAAATCAGTCATTTAGATCATTTGGTATTAACCGTGACAGATTTACAAGTTACGGTCGATTTTTACCAACGGGTACTTGGAATGAAGTCTATCGAATTTGGCGAGGGCAGGTTGGCGTTGTCATTTGGGACGCAGAAGATCAATTTACACCTCAGTGGTAGCGAGTTCGAGCCAAAGGCGAGGCGTGTGCAGGTCGGTAGTGCAGATCTCTGCTTTATTACCAATATACCAATATGCCAATTGCTGAAGTCGCCGAACATATCCAAGCGCAAGGCGTCGCGATAGAAGAAGGACCAGTACAGCGAACTGGTGCGACGGGAAATATTGTCTCTGTTTATATTCGAGATCCTGATGGAAACCTGATTGAAGTCTCGAATTATTAGTTTTAGACCTACAATCGTACGCTTTTCTTTACTCTTCAAGTACATGACATTTCACTTTTACGCTGCTCGGTGCTGGATGTAGTTAACCAAATAAATTACAATCGAACGATGTTTTATTAATTCGTGCTTTATCACTATGATGAGAAACTTACTCATATTCATCGTTAGCCTGTTTTTCTTAACAGCTTGCTCTTCAACGAGTCATCATCAGCTAGACGAGAATACATTGAGCAACGAAGACGCAATGTCGAAAAGCTTGGAAGAAGAGAGCAATATCGATGTTGCAACTGATACAAGTGCTGAGACCAACGTTGAATCTTCCCATGAATCGTTCGTTAATCATCAACCAATAACTGATCATGAATCAAACTCAAACCTTGATTCAAATAATGACACGATAACTCACGCCAATGCAGAGCCAGAATCAGTGGAACCTTCTCAAGTAGCAGCGACAGATACAACTCAAAGCGATGCTAAGAGTGGCGGTGAAAAAGGTATCGGAAGCTATTTTATTCGTCATAACCAACCGACTAAGACCGTGATTAAATCACTAGAGGGCGTGACAGATGCATTAAACGTCATGACGTTTGGGATATTTGCCACCGGTAATGGTTAAACCGTTAACCAAGAATACCAACCTAATAGATAGAATTAAACGTGAAGGCGAGCCCAGTGGTTCGCCTTTTTTGATCCTAAATCTGGCCATCACTGTGCTTAATAATCGAGTTCACCTATCTGAGCGTTTGAGTCAAGTGACGGTTAACGAAAATAGGAAATTATTAGTTCTGGAAGGGACTCGCCGAATTTAACGTGTTTGACTTGTTATATGCATCAGAGGTTCTAATACTCATCCGAAAGTAAGCAATGAAATCTAATCTTACAAAGACAACTCTTATATTCATATGTGAGCATAGTAAGATGTTTGCTGTTAGGTTCGGTTTAGGTTTAGTTATCAATATTCTAGGGAAGAAAAATGAACAACAAGAGTGTGTTTTTAAGTGTCGCGATGGTGATGTTGTCAGCTCATGCAAATGCATCAGACGCGAGCCATGAGTCTGTATCAGATGGTGTTATCGCAGAACAAAGAGCGAAGCTTTCTGAAAATACCCAAGGACAAGGTTTTGGACCGCAAGCCCCACGAGATTTGGGTTCATTGAAAGGAACAAATACCAGACTGTTTTCGGATGCCCCTGATTCGACAGCGATGAACTTATGTAATATTCACTTCCATAAAAATGCTGAGCATAAAGGCGGCGAGTTTACTCAATATGCTGGCAACGGTGATGGTAAGGGATTCCAGAGTGGCTTTAAATACACAGGCAAGTTGAGTTCTGCTGAGCTGAAACCATTTGAGGGCAAGGTTTGTCCGAGCGATCATGGTTCTTTGCATTCGGGCGACACCATTGAAGTTCACTATGTTTATTCAACGGCGCAAGTTGAACCGGGTGAAACACTGGGTGCTTGTTTTAACGACGCGATTACCAACCCGCAACTGCGTGTTGAAACTCAAGTCTATGTATTAGTTAATGACGACAAAGCTCTCGACTTTGAAGCATTAGCGAAACACTCTAAAGTCAACGGTTTAAACCAAGCACCAAATATTCCTCAAAATACGGGTTCAGCGATTCAATACGCAGGCTCTACAACGGGTCCTGGTTACAATGAGCAAGGTTCACCTTTCCAAGTAACATGGAGCGTTAGACCACAAGTCGCGAAAGTAAATATCGCGACAGTGGGTAGCTGGTGTGAAGGTAATGACTTTAACGAAGATCACGCCCACGGTGTAAGAAATATAGTCGTAAACCCAGAGTTACTGTCTCCAATCGCTAACTAATCTTGTCACGTTGATTTTCTATCATTGTTTTCGAAGGCGAGCCTCTAGGTTCGCCTTTTTTGTGTCTTAACGAAAAACACTTTGGTGACTGGTGACTGGTGACTGGTTTAAGTTTAAGTTTATGTTTGGGGCTGGTGGGGCTGAGGCTAGGTTTAAGCTTAGTGGGGAAATTACGTGTCACACTTATTCAAAACATGAGTTGTGTTAAACGTGCTTAGTCAAAAACGTTCTTTACCCGAATCGAAGCTCCATGATACGTTCATGATCAATTATGTTGGGTTATAGATAAGGACAGTCCAATGTCATTAGAAGGTGCGATTACATTCTTTATTGCTATGTTTATATTTGGTATTACTCCGGGACCTGGCGTATTTGCCATTTTAGCTCGAGGCATGGTTAATGGTTGGCGAAAGTGCATCACTCTCTCGTTAGGGATGATATGCAGTGATCTTATTTACCTTGCGCTTGCCTGTTTTGGTCTAGCAACGATCGCCGAGAATTGGTCGATTGCGTTTGAGGTGATTCGCTACGTCGGTGCAGCTTATTTGATTTACTTGGGCTATAAGATGTTTAAGAGCTTACCTGAAGTGCAAGGCTCTGCGGAACTTGCGGCCAAACAGAGTCAGAAATCCGAACTCGCAAGTTTCGCGCAAGGCTTTTTGATTTCAGCTTCAAACCCTAAAGTGATTCTGTTTTATATTTCGTTCTTGCCGACTTTCATTGATCTGACAGTTCTGCGCTCACAAGATATTGTCTTGGTTTCTGGTTTAGCATCTGTTGCTCTAATGTCCGGTTTAATGCTTATCGCTGTAGGAGCGGGCAGAATGGCAGGTTTGCTGAAAACGCCACGCGCGCATAGAAGATTAAATCAAAGTGCTGGTGGAATAATGATTGCTGCGGGCTCATATTTGGCGATAAATCGATAAACAAGACTCCTTAAGCAGAAAGGCGAACCGATTGGTTCGCCTTTTTAGTTGCAGGAAAGTATCTAATGTTCGTGCATTACGCGTCTACAAAAATCACTTCACCAGTAAGAAAACCATCGACCGAGCGCTCAAATGCTTTGCCAACAAGCTTGCTCGGTACAGGTTCAAAACCGGGCATCATTTCACCGTAAACATCCCATGCTTCAGCAAGAACGGTCGGGTTAATGACATTGATACGTGTGTTTCTTGGCATTTCATAAGCGACAGTCTTAACGAAGGTATCAATTGCTCCGCTAGTGGTTGCATCAGCAATCGCAAAAGGAATGGGTTTAACATTCAAGATACCGCTAATTAGAGTAAATGAACCGCCATCTGCAATGTACTTTTGGCCGATGCGAACAAGGTTGATTTGCCCCATCATTTTGCTCATTACCGTGGTCATCCATTGACCTTCAGTCATATCCACAAAGGTATTGTATTCGCAGAGGCCAACGGTGTTCACAACCGCATCAAAGTGTCCCACGTTCTTGTACAGCGCTTCAATTGATTGCGGGTCAGTGATATCGACGATGTGGTCGACATCGCCAGAGCGACCCGCTGTGATTACGTTGTGATTGCCTAACCCCATTAGTGCTGCTTGACCCATCTTGCCACGTGCGCCAATTAGAATGATTGTTTTCATGTTGTTCTCCGATCTGTATGTGTTTCGTTTCGATGGAAGAACTTTAATCAAATAGCTAAACAAGTAGAAACAAAGCTTAATTGTGAGTGTTACTGGTTTTTCTTGTTGAGTGTTACACTGACATGGAATCCAACTTCACCGAGCGAGTGCGTGTGAGCAAACTAGACCGATTAGACATAAAGCAACTTAGAGTTTTCCAAGCTTTAATCCGTGAAGAGAACGCCTCCAAAGCCGCGAATCAATTGGGGATGACCCAGCAAGCTGTTAGTGAGCATTTGAAGAAACTGCGAGAAGTGTTTGATGATAGGTTGTTTGTGAGAAAAACCAACGGCTTTGTTCCGACCACCTTTGCACAAGAGTTATCTGTCGGTGTCGATCGTTTACTGATCGACTTCAATTTATTGTTATCTAAAACAAACTTCGTACCAGAGAAAGCAAAAGGGACATTTGTTATTGCAGCGACAGATTACGCACAGCAGATCATTTTGCCGAGCTTAATCGCGCAATTAAGGGAAAAAGCACCGAACTTAAAGCTGATTGTGCGTGATTTTGAAATCGATAATCTGCATGAGCTAATGGAAAGCGGAAAGGTCAATTTAGCGATCGCGTTTCCGGACTACATTCCAAGCAGCTACAAAGTAATCAAGCTGTTTGAAGAGCACCATGTGTGTGTTGCATCTCCTCATGCTTCAATAGCACAAGCCACACCTTCATTGGAGGAGGTGGCTACTTATCCCACCATTATTGCTTCACCATCGCGTCCAAATTTCAAAGGATCGATTGATGAATGGTTTGGTCAGTTTGGGTTAAAGCGCAACGTGGTGGTCTCCGCACCGTGTTTCTCCATCGTGCCCATGTATTTAAACACCACAGATTCTATTGCGTTCTTGCCATCCAGAGCTATTGAAGGGCTCAATTTGGTGACGATCCCAATGGAGCATTCCCCAGAGAGCTTTTCTGTGGTGGCTGCTTGGCACCCGAGGTATAACGAAGATCCACTACAAAAATGGGTGACATCATTGCTCAAGGCTGAGAAATAATTGCTAAAAATAACAGGTCGTATTGACGCCTTTACTGCGACAGAAAACGGGTATTGATAGATGACAGTAAAGTAGGGCACATCTACTGAATCACTCGCATTGTTAAACGAAAGGTTCAACCGATGATTATCCACTACTTGTTTGTTAGTCACATAGGTGCAATTATTTAACGAGTGATATTACTCGGATGCATGTCTTATGATGACTATCGAACAACAGCTTTCTCGGTTGGACCTAAACTTATTAGTGTCGTTGAGTGTTTTAATCAAAGAGAGGAACGTAACGCGCGCAGCCAATACCTTGTATCTGTCTCAGCCTGCGATGAGTCGTACCTTAAGTCGCTTGCGAGAGTTATTTGATGACCCACTGTTTTATCGAGAGTCTAATGGCTTAGTGCCCACGCAAAAAGCGCTAGAACTGCAAGCACCTTTAGAAGAGTTGCTATTGGCGATGCGCAGCCTAGTAACGAAATCTGCGTTTGATCCTGCTGAATGTGTTCAAACCTTTGTTGTCTCTGTACCGCCATTAATGAGTCGGATGCTTTCTGTTCCCCTTGCTGAACGCTTCATGCACGATGCTCCAAACGCCAGTCTTATCGAATATCCCATTGCGAAAACGCCCACCAGTCAGCTGCTGTCACGAGATGTAGATTTTACTATTCACATCGAAGCCCCGAGCAATCCAATCGAATTCCCATACGTGAGTCTTGGACAGATCTATCCGGTATTTTATGTTTCTGAACATCACCCTTTAGCGAAAGCGAAAAATGTCACGCTTGAGCAGTGCCTCGAATCTCGTTTTGTCGACCTCACGCTCGATATTCGCTCGAATTATGGGCTGCAACACCCTGTAGACACTTACTTAGTTAAGAATGGAATGCAGAGAGATATTGCCTTTAAAAGCGGGCAGCTTCTTACGTTGGTGGAAGTGATGCAGAGTTCGAATACAATTTTGGTTGCGACCCACAAATTGACGGAACTAGAGGGAATAGGCGACAAAATAGTGCCAATATTCTCTCTAGATAATGTTCCCGAGTTAATGTTCGAGCTGTTTTTGATTGAGCATAAAAGAACCGTTACCAGCCCTGCCCATCAATGGTTTAAGAACTTAGTGGTGTCTGTGATTGAAGACGTTGTTTGTGAAAGCTGACCTCAACGTCTTTGCTAACACCGCAGCCTAAGTTAAGTTCACCGCTTAGTTCAGATTCCAATTAAACCTAAACGGTGTTCTTTGGGTTTTGGGCGAGTCATTGATGGCTTTTAACAGTGTTTTGGCTTCTGTTAGTGAAACTGAGAGGGAGAAAGAAACTGAGCCTTCAGTATTTTTTGCGTAGCCAAGCTTCAATAACTTCTTCCAAATGTCGTTTGAGTCAGAATCTAGAGGCAGTTGAAGCGTGCCTTTCGACAAGGTTTTTCGCCCCGTAATCTCATAGATAGTTTGCACCGCTTTGCTGTACTGCTTTTCTTCAACGTGTCGACAAAATTGAATATTCAACTTTTTGGTATTCAATTGCTGGCGTGCGACAAAATAACGCTTTAAATCAATAAAATGCTTTCCGATTAGGCGAGCAATCGCAGCAAGGAATATTCCCGCAATGACCAAGTAATACCAATATTGGCTTAGCCAATTCGATAAGGTTTGAGACCCGTCGTTCGATCCTAAAGTGTTGCTTAGTGAGTCTAATAACTTTGCGTCACCGACTTGAAGCGTTTGCTGCTCTACAGTCAACGATTGCAGCTGTTTGGTCTTGGTGTTCCACCATGTCATGGTCTGTTTTGGTAAGACGACTTTCCCTTGTTCTTGCAGGATTAACGTTACCTGTTGTTTGAGTGTCGCGGTATTGGTTTTATTCAGGCGATTAAATACGTTTTCTTTGACTGCTGGTTTGCGATACAACTCAACGCCGGAAATGTCTGGGATGTTGATCTCCGGTAGCAGCATCATGTGTGAGTTTGCCACGCTCAATGTATACGTTGCAGTGACAGCGTGGCCAACTTCGAACTCGTCGGTTAACGGACGATCAGTTGATATTGAAAGCTCAGCATTTGGGCTAACAATCAACGCGTCTGCATCAATGTTGCTCACGGGCATTTTGGATGTAAAGTTAATGGGTTGCGATTGAATCGCACCTTCAACAACGTTGTTGTTGGTAAGCTCTACACTAACGGGAATCTTCAATTCAGGGACGGTAAACTCGCCAGCTTGCATTGGGTATAAGTAGTAACGTGCTTTTTGTGTAAACCACTTAATGCCTTCAATTGTGCGTGCTGAACGAGCGACTTTCTGCTCATCTTTCTTTACGACGGTGTTGGGCATATCTAAGTAAGGTAATGCCAACTCTTCTTGAAAGGGGCGGGTACTCAATACTTCAACGTCGAGTGCGGCTTGTTGTTTCACAGCGACATCTTGAGCTTTAATTTCAACATTCAGCTTCAACTCACCGTCACTGACGAGCTGGTCTAGGTTAGTAGCATTGGCAGGCATTGAAATTAAAAGCATCATCGCTGATAAGACCGCAAACCAACATTTCAGAAGGGCGAATGCTCGGGCTGTCGATTTAGTTTTGTTCATTGCTGTATTCCTGCTGAAATTTTTGTCTTAGAAACTTAGATGGATTCTGTCTGACCTGTTTTAGCCAAACTTGGTCAGAGATCACGAGCTCCTTCTGACTCCCTTCTTTTGGTTCGTCGTCGACCAATTTCCTATCATCAATGACTTTTTCTGAATCTTGTTTTGTCGGTGGTGTGTTCTTGATCTTCTCTATCGCAGCTTCCACAACGGCTAGGTTGTTGGCCGCTTGTTCTGAATACGTTTCGTTGTTCAACAGTTCGTTGTAAAGCGCAGTTGCTTTATCAAATTGAGCTGTATGAGCGTAGCTGTTCGCGACGATTAACTTAGCGAAATCAGTCAACGTTGTCGGTTCGCCACCTTGTTCACCTTTTTGTGGGCTTAATAGGTCAATCGCGCCAAGGAAATCACCTGACAAATAACGACTGTAAGCTTTCCATGTTGGATCATTGAACAGAGCGGCACTTTGCGCGTAGTTGCCTTGCTTGAACTCGACATAAGCGTGTTGATCGCTAGATAGCCAAAAATCAAAAAATGAGTGCTTATCGGAAATTCCCCAAATCAGATTTCCTGCAGTAAGCATAAGCAACAAGTGCATTGGCTTAAGTTTGGATAACCAAGCTAAACGACTGGATTGGTTCGGAGTCGAAGAGGTTGGCTTCGTCAGATTATCAATATTTTGATTGATTACCTTTGGGTTCACTATCTTTTTATTATTTACCACTGTAGCGTCCACCCTTTTCTAAACCACATCAATTGGATAGGCAGCAACAAGAACAGCAACCAATAGCCCGCGTCTAACCAAGGTAGGGCGTTATCGCTGACCGCAAACAGGTTGTTTTGAATGCTTTGATAAACCGCTTCTACATCGCTAGCGTCGTGGGTGAATGAAACCATGTTTCCATGACCTGCTTGCGCCAGTTGTGACAGTGAAGCGAGTTGAGTTTCTGTTAAACCTGCCGTGCCATTTCCGCCACTTTGTGGGTTTTCACCCATCGCCCAAACGATCACTTGGTGTTGCTGTTGTTCAAACGCTTTAGTGAATTCTTCTATCGCTTCGTCATTGGTCTTGTCCGTCAGTATAAAAACCGTTGATGGTGCTTTTGCTTGTGAGATTAGCTCGAGCGTTGGCTTTAACACCGAAGCCGGCTTACTCTCGTTATCTGGCAGCAAGCTTCCATCCAATACATCGAGGAAGTATCGCGTTAACTCTTTGTCTTTGGTGACAGGCATAGCGACATGCGCACTGCCGCCGTATATTACTAAACCAGTTTTTGCGTCGCCTCGCAGTTCAACGAGCTGATTGATCTTCTGTTTAGCACGCTCTAATCGTGACGGCTGAATATCGGTTTTATTCATTGAATCCGAGACATCCAAGGCGATCACCAGCTCGGAATTGTCTTCAAAAAATGGTGAAGGTTGTTGCTGCCACGTTGGGCCCGCCATAATGAGCGTGGCTAGAACCGCAAACACCAAAAACAATCGATTAGGAGAAACTATACGCGCTCGATTTTGGTTGAGAGACAGATGTTCCACCATGTTTTTAGACATCACAGGTTGCCACTGCGCGACTAAATCGTCTTGTTGAACGAGTGCACGATAAAACAACACGAACGGGACCAGTGCAAACAACCATAATGGGCGCATGAAATGAAACTGGGTGATATCGCCACCAAACAATGTATTGAAATCAGTCATTAGTGAGCTCCTCTCTACGGCGAATAACGCGCTTTATTTCTTTTCTACGACGCAGATTTGCACCAAATACGATTAAGGCGGCGAGTAGGTTGCTCACCAGACATACGCCAAATGCATAGTGGTGCAAGCTGTGTTTAGGACGGTGAGAAAAAAGCTCGAACTCTTGCTGTTCTAGTTCATCTATCGTTGCGTAAGCTTGATCGAGTTGCTTTCGGTCCATGGCATGAAACATCTGCCCGCCAGTTGCTGCTGATACCTTCTCCAATGTTGGAAGATCCATCTTGTAGCGACCTTTGGTACTCGGATCACCAATTGCAATGGTGTAAATCTTCACGCCATATTTGGCGGCGATTTCCGCGGCTTTGACAGGAGGCATTTTCGAACTAGTGTCATCACCATCGGTTAGCAGAATCATCACTCGTTGGCGGCTCTGTTCTTGTTCGAATACGGCAATTGATAAGCCAATCGCATCGCCAAAAGCGGTTTGAAATCCAGCGTAGCCAAGCTCAACGTCTTCGAGTAGCGATTGCCACACGTTAATATCTTCAGTAAATGGCGCTTGAACATAAGCGGAGTCGGCAAACAAGATTAACCCTAAGCGGTCATGTTCTCGCTGGGCTGCGAACTCTCGCAACACCTGCTTTGCAATCGTTAAACGGTCGTGTTTGTTACCTTGTTTATCGGCAAAATCCTCTTCTGACATCGAACCTGACAGATCAAGTGCGACCATAATTTCACGAGCGGATTTCTTTTGTTCTATTGGTTCGCCCACCCACATCGGTTTGGCAATCGCGACGATAAGAGCAAGATAGCTGATAATGACCAATAGCCATTGCACTTTACGACGGTTCATCTTGACCGCGGTTTCAGAGGGCTCTTGTGAAGACACGGCAATAAGGCGATCAAAAAAGGGCACTTGAATCGCGCTTTTTGACTCTTTGTAAACAGGCAATAACCAATACACGGCAAACGGTAAACAAAGTAATGTAAACGCTATCGGGTATTCAAATTCAATCATGTGACACCTCGTGATGTTTTATCCAAAGTGCAACGTTCTCCATGATGGCGTTTCGTTTTTCTTCCGTTAATGTCGCTGCTGAAGAGTAGGCGAGTTGAGCAAGTACGCCTGAGAGTTCTGATGTAGAGAACTCGGTTGAAAATTGGCGATTAGTGCAATGGTCATCTAACCATTTTTCCCAATCTGTGCCGGTTAAAGGGGCGACCTCTGTACGAGGGAAGGCGTACAATGCGGTTCTTCGTAGCAGTTGTGGTAGCTTTTGAAATGATGAAATGTCACCAGACTGAGCCTCCAAAGAGAGTTGCTCGAGTTCTACCAAGGCAGCGCGTCGGTATGTGTTTGCTAGGTACTTTTGAATAACTAAATAGACACGATATAAAGTGAAGCACAACAGCAACAAGAGTAGCCAGTACCAGCCTGGGGCATTCGGTAGCCACGAGATACTTTCTGGCAAAGAAGGCTCAGACAAAGAGGCCATTAATGGATTCACGTTGTCTGGCTGTAAAGGTTCAAGCCCAGTGTTAGTCGTCATAGTCTGCATTCTCAGTTATTTAACTCGCGCCGAGTGCTTTTCTAAGCTGAACATCGGTTGGGTCGACTGTGTTGAAAGGCAATACAGGGATTCGATATTTCTTCGCCACTGCCGTGAAATTATCAATGGCTTGAACCACGTCTTTGGCGAATGCATCGCGTAACTGTGCTTCTTGGCCTGATACGGATAATTGCAATTGCCCGTCGCTAAGTACCATCTTGTTAAGCGTGGCTAAATCATGCTCTAGTGGGTCGGTAACATGACACAACACCACATCGTTGTGCTGACAGAGCGCCTTGATTTGCTCTTCGCTACGCTCGTTATAGCCGTAGCCATCGGTAATCAAGATCACTAACCCATCATGCTTAACCAACCTCTGCGCTTGATGAAACAATTTAGCGAAGGAATTGGATTGGGTGTCTTGAGCCTTTCCCGCTTTGAGCTGCTGATTCTTACTCGCAATCTCATTGAGTATTTTGAGTACATGATTTGCGCTGCGTTGTGGTGAAATAGGCAGAGCAGTGCTGTCGTTATAGATAATGGCGCCCACACGATCGGTACTGTCTATGACTTTCCAAGCAATCAAAGCTGCGATTTCTGCAGCAACTACAGATTTCATTCGACCTGTGCTGCCAAAGAACATGCTCGTGCGCTGATCGACCATGACATAAACGTTACGCTCGCGTTCTTCAGAGAATATTTTGACGTGTGGCTTGCCCGTTCTATTCGTCACTTTCCAATCCATGGTGCGAATATCGTCACCAATCTGATAGTGACGCATCTCTTCAAAGTTCAATCCTCGCCCACGTAGCTTCGAAACATGGCGACCTGTTAACGCACTGTTGATTGGCTGATTAGGTAGAAAGTCAAAGCCATGCGCCTTGTATTTCAACAATCGCAATGCCTTTAGATTGGTATAGATATCGGGATCAAGTGTTGGTTTCGTATCCATGGTGACCTCTCGCGTTACGCTACTGCAACTTGAGACAAAATCTCATCGATGACTCTGTCTGAACTGACGCCTTCAGCCAGTGCATCGTACGATAGAATAAGGCGGTGGCGCAGAACCCCATGAACCACGTTACGAACATCATCAGGGTCGACAAAGTCCTTACCGTTTAGCCATGCCATCGCTCGTGAACACTTGTCTAACGCGATGGTTGCACGCGGGCTTGAACCAACACCAATCCATTGTGAAAGGGGTGACTCTGGGTACAACTCTGGTTGTCTTGTTGCCACCACAATCGCGACAATGTATTTAAGAACCGCGTCGCTACAATGAATGTCGCGTAGCTGATCACGAGCATCAAAAATACACTGCGGATCAATGGGGGCGGGCTTCTCAGTGCTTGGTTTTTCCTCACTGCGAACCATCTTAATGATCTGCTCTTCGGCATCCGCATCTGGATAATCGAGATTTATTTTCATGATAAATCTGTCCATTTGCGCTTCTGGCAGCGGATAAGTACCTTCTTGTTCAACCGGGTTTTGTGTCGCTAAAACCATGAATAGATCAGGCAGTTTGTAAGTCTTGCCAGCTACAGTGATTTGACGCTCTTCCATTGCTTCCAACAATGCAGCTTGTACCTTTGCTGGGGAACGGTTGATCTCATCCGCCAGCAATAGATTGTTGAAAACTGGGCCCGGTTGGAAGGTGAGCGTTGGTTTGCCATCTACGTCTTGATATACCTCTGTGCCTGTTACGTCCGAAGGCAACAAATCTGGAGTGAATTGAACACGACCAAGGTCAACTTGTAGGGCAGAAGCCAATGATTTGATAGAACGAGTTTTTGCTGTTCCTGGTAATCCTTCAAGCAATACATTGCCGTTTGTAAGGAGCGCAACCAGTAATGTGTCGACCATATGTTGCTGGCCGATTACTGCGGATTCCATCTGCTGCTTTAGTTGGTTTATAGCGTCTAAAGTTGGGTTCATTTGCTTACCTATTGATTAATTAATCAAGTGAGATTTAGGTCACCAGATGGCGAAAATATAAATATTGTCAGTTAAAGCAATTGTTTAAATCACCTTTGCTAAGGGTAGTCGAAAATAATTTCGTCACACGCGATCAACCTATCCTTATTTACCACTACTTTGGAAATACCAAATATCATGGTCTATAAATAGGCTACTGTATTGTTAGTATTTCAATCAAGAATAATGCTTGATAAGTAACATTACTTCGCTGCATATCTATTATACGGCGATGTCATTTGTGAATTTGTGCTGTCTTGATAACATTGTTCACAAGTTGAGCGGTTAACGAACTAACTGTTCGAACAAAAACAAATGGACTATGTATTGATTTAGCGTTATCGATTTTATTAAAGGTCAACAATGAAAAAATTAGCATTAGTAGTTTTAGGTTTAAGCGCAGTTTCTCTTTCTTCTTACGCAGCTGAAGAGGTTTCAACTCTGACAGAGTTCTTCAATGCCGATGGTGAAGTAACTACCGTCGACAATTACGCGGTGTACGAAACGTCACGCCAATATTTGAAAAACCAAGAGCTTGTTGGCGTTAATAAATTCCTACACAAACGCGAGCTAACGCCAACTGATAAACAGCCTGTGGTTCGAATGAACCGAGACACATACTACTCAATGGCTGTGATTAACGTTTCGCAAGGCGCGACGATTACGCTACCTGAGATTCCTGAAGGTAAATACATGTCGATGGAGGTGATTACAGAAGACCACCGCATTCAGCCAATGCAATACGGTTCTGGTACGTTTGATCTTTCTACACATAGTGGTGACCACGTGTATGTCATCGTTCGTACCGACGCGACGTTCACCAAAGATGAAGTTCACAAAATCCAAGATCAGATGAGCATTGATGCAAAAGCAGACGCTGAATTCATGGCAATGCAAGTGGATGAGAAATCATTCGAGAAGGTCGAGAAAAACCTTAAGATGGAAATGCCAAAGCTACTGAAACGCGATGGTGCTCAGGCGACGTTTGGTATGTTTACCAGCCCTGAAGATGCTTCAAAAGAGATGTTTACCAAAGAGAAGTACGCGGTGGGTGCAGCTATCGGTTGGGGCGGCGCGCAGTTAGATGACAATATCTACGAAGTCTCTGGTAACTTCCCGGCAGACACTTGTCATCAAGCGACCTTTGATGATCCTAAGAACCAAGCGTTTTGGTCGGTAACTGTCTACAACAAACAAGGTTTCATGTTTGGTGAAGTGGCGAACGTAAGCTCAAACACGGCTGAGAAAAATGCAGATGGCACTTACACAGTAAGCTTTGGTTGTGGTGATGATGCGGTAAACAACATCAAAACAGAGAACGATTCTGGTGTGTTTAACTTGGCTTTCCGCCATTACATTCCGAGCCAAAAAGTACGTGATGGATTCCGAGTGCTTCCTTATGTGAAAGTGATTAATTAAAACGATATAGCTTAAACGGAATAGCTTAAAACGATATCGCAAGATATCGATTCAAGAAGCGCGTTATTGCCACTGGCAGTAACGCGCTTTTTTATTTGTTCGATAGCAGTGTCTCTGGCCTATTGCTGTGTATTCGCGCATGTTTTTCTAAACGACTTTATTAATTGTTAATCGGATTTCCCAGTGTAGATTCCGCGTTAGATACGCCATATGTTATGCAAGTGTGACTAACATATGCTTTTCATATAATTTAGCTAAAGTTATCGAGATTTTGACAGATAAAGGATTAGTGGGAGCTCTAACACGAGACAGAACGTGCGAGCTTTGGTTTCAGTTATTGAAACCTTCAGAGAATTTTTAACAAACTTGCGTCGAGACAACCTAAATGAAGAAAACAATCCTATTTGCCGTTTTTATTATGTTTGGCATTGCAGTCGCTGCGAGTATGGCGTCAACCTATTTCATTTCAAGTGAAAAAATCGATGAGATAATATTGAACAAATCTCAAGTTCAAGCTGAATTCTTGGCTGGAAATGCTGGGTATATCTTAGAGAATTCGGATAATCCAGTTCAAGACTTACAAAAGCTGGTGGGTGAGCTGAAACAGCGATCTGATGTCACTTATGCAATTGTTATTGATAGTAACGTAAGCGCTGTTGCACACAGCGATAAAAATAAACTTAATAAGGTTTACGAAGATAGCTATACCGTTAAAGGTGCAACCCAAGGCGTACAATAGTATTCAAAATGGTACGCTGATGTTCAACAAGTGTGGGTGTTTGACATTATGGCACCTATCTACGTCAACGGTCAGCTGTACGGTACCTTTGATATCGGTATTCCGATCACGGAAGTGAGCCAAGCAACGAATGGTATTATTAGCTACCAGCTCGCTTCAATGGTTTTCATTTTTGTTGTTTGTCTCGTTGTTCTATCGCTTCTTCTTAGCAAACTGATGCAGCCTCTCTTGGTATTGAAAAACACATTACACGATATTTCTGAAGGTGATGGTGACCTATCGGTACGTTTGCCCATCAAAGGGAATGACGAAGTTGCTCAAATCTCATCGGCTTTCAATGTGTTCGTTGGCAAGGTGCACGAGATAATTACGCAAACAGTGAATACGGGTGTTGAATTAAATAGCACTGCTATTGGGCTTCGTGAACAGTCACAGCAAGCATTGCAAAGAGGACAAGAGCAGAACGAACAAACCATGTTGGTCGTGACATCTATGAATGAAATGATCGCCACGGTTAATGAAATTGCGTCTAGCGCGGCTGGTGCTGCAAGCGCGGCAAACATGGCGGCGAGTGAAACTCAAGAAGGTCATAAGACGATCGAGAAGACCACAAATTCGATTGCAAACCTTGAAGCCGAAATGAATAGTGCTTCTAACATCATCGTGAGCCTTGCTGATAATACTCAGTCGATCGGTACTATTCTTGACGTTATTCGAGGTATTTCTGAGCAAACAAACTTGCTTGCACTGAACGCTGCGATTGAAGCTGCACGTGCCGGTGAAGCTGGTCGAGGCTTTGCGGTTGTTGCTGATGAAGTTCGTAACCTTGCGACAAAAACAGCACAGTCGACCGATGAAATTGACACTATGATCAACCAACTTCAAACCGAAGCTAAGAACGCTGTTAGCTCGATGAGTAATAGTAAGAACCTAATTGAAGAGGGTACGACTGAAACTGAAATGGCTCGCCAAGCTTTGGAAAAGATTTCAACGCAAGTTTTGGCTATTCTCGATATTAATACGCAAGTCGCAACGGCAACGGAGCAGCAGTCAGCGGTAGCGAATGAAATTAATATGAACATGGATACGGTTAATAGCTCAGTCAAAAACGGTTTGAGCGCAAGTGAGAAATTAGAGCAATCAAGCCAGCACCTGGCAGAGCTATCACAAGTTCTCGATCGTTATGTCGGTTCATTTAAAATCTAGAATTCCCAACATATCTCTTTAAGAGAGGTGTGGGTCTCCAGTTATTTAATAGCGCTTATGTCATACATGAGCGCTATTTTTTTGCGATATGCAGACGCAGATCTCCGATAGAGCGCGACAGAAATGAAGAATGTACCTGCAGTGTAATATCGAAAATTTGACCTATTTAGAAACAACGCGATCAAATAAGACAGTGACAGCAGGCACTTGCTTTTATTTCCGCATGCGTAAGGTCAAAAAATCGACTAAACAACAGCTCTGACGCGACACATAAGGTGTTCCGCCTCTCATCACGATGTATAGTTATTGATAGTTCATTCAGTAATTGTATCTTTAGTTGTCAGTTGATGTGGGTGTTATGAAGAAAAACGGATTTACTTTAATGGAATTAATCATTGTCATCGTGATACTTGGAGTCTTGGCCGTTACAGCAGCTCCGAGGTTTCTTAATATCCAAGAGTCAGCGAGAGAAGCGGTACTTGAAGGTGTTGCGGGTGCAATGGAAGGGGTTATCAAGCAGGTGACTTCTAAAGCCATTATTGTTGGGCTTAACCCGGACGCAACAAACCCAGGTGATCAGAGCAACTATGTAATCGATTTTGGCATTGGTAGCGTTGAAGTAGATTGGGGAACACTTTGCCCTGAAAGTGAAGGCGAATCAGGAGATGCGTTAAATATGCTCGATTTCCTAACTTTGTCGGATGATGACAGCATCATCTCTGAATTAGGTAACAGACACACGGTTGTGGGATATACTCAGCCATTTAGTCAAGCTGACCTTAACAGCAATAACATAACTGATGATGCCTTACCTTCAGGTTGTTATGTTCTTTATGATTCTTTTGGCGGCAGGACAAGTGGAGACACATGTCCAGTAGATGGTTGTGAGTGTACAGTTCGTGTTATGAACGATGAGTGTTAAACCAACCACATCATCTGGTTTATAGAAATTCAATAAAAAAGCGCGTTATTGCCGAGTAGCAATAACGCGCTTTTTTGTCTTAGCTTAATGATTTGTCTTAGCTTAATGTTCGGTCTTAGTTTACCAATGGAGCACTTGCTGGTGGCAAGTCACGCTTCTTAATCACGTATCGCAAGCGAATTAACATCAGCGTCGCTGAAACGCTCAAGCCCGTTAGGATACCAATCCAAAAGCCTTCTTCACCCATTGCTGGAACAATGTGGTCTGTTAAGCCCAACACCATGCCGAGTGGTAGTGCTAAGCCCCAGTATGAAGCGATAGCTAAGATCATTGGGATCTTAGTATCTTTATAGCCACGCAATGCTCCATTAGCAGACGTTTGCAATGCATCGCTGAATTGGTACATAGCTGTAAAGGTCAACAATACCGCTGCCGTTGCACTTATCGCAGGGTCGGTGGTGTAAAGCCTAATGATCCACTCAGGGAATAGAAGGAACATCGCAACCGAAAGTAGCGATATTAATGCTGCAACCAAGATACCGACTTTGCTGCGTTCAATTGCGCCTAGTTCGTCTTTCTCGCCTAGTGCATGTCCAACACGAATCGTAATGCCAAACGAAATACTCATTGGAATCACGTAAGTTAGGCTCGAGATGTTAAGTGCAATTTGTGCGGCTGCTACGTTCTCTGCACCAATACGACCAATCATCAGTGCGATTACCGCAAAGATACTGCCACATACAGCGATGTTCATCCCGATAGGTAAACCTAATCTTAGAAGGTGAAGCATCTCTTTTGCTTTTGGTTTAGCGTCTGCAAAACTAATAATGGTTTTGTAGTGGTGATGACCTTTAATGTAGGAATACAGCATTCCCGACATCAACCAATACACCAAGCTTGTCGCCCAACCACAACCCACAGCGCCCATTTCAGGGAAGCCGAACTTACCGTAGATAAGCACGTAGTTGACCGGAATATTCACCAACAAGCCAACCACAGAAATGATCATTGGCACTTTGGTGTTGTTCATACCTTCACAGAAACCGTTCAAGGTGTAGAACAGGGCAATACCCGGCACACCGAAGGCTAGGGCAAACGCATAGTCACTGCCGATAGGGATGATCTCAGCGGCTACCCCAATCCATTCTAAGATTGGTTTCGCACTCACCAAGTAAGCAATGAGTAATACGCTAGCAATTAATGCCAACCAAACCATCTGGAAGAACTCAACAGAGATACTTTGAAAGTCACGTGAGCCGCGGTGGTAAGCGACAACAGGCGTTAACGCCATAATAACGCCACGCAGTAACAGCAACACAGGAATCCAAAGGCTAGTGCCAAGTGCAATAGCAGCAAGATCGGCAGGGCTTACTTGGCCAGCCATTGTCGTATCGACAAATCCCATCGCTTGGGTCGCTATTTGAGTCAAAATGATTGGAATCGAAAGATGCATAAGCGCACCCGATTCACGAGTAAAAGGACGAAGTTTCGTTAGCATGGAAGTTCACAACACCAATATAAATACACGAATGATGGCAGGATGGCCGGTGTGTATTTTAGGATGTGCCCCGTTGGGCGGGCGACAATATAAACACCTTACCGTATAGGGTCAAGCATTGGATTTATTGAGTTTCACTAGCTTTGAGGTAGGGGCCGATTCTGATGGTCAAAACACAACACTAACTCTCGTAAGTTATTGATTTATTGTAAATCATGCTAGTTGGATAATTTCTATATTTGCCACGCTAATCACTAAGGTTGTGGTATAAGTGATTGTTATGGAAAGACAAAGGCTAGTACAATTGGTGACTAATGAACTAGGCAGAATTTTCTGTAGCACAGCTGTTATACAAATACAGGGATGAAAATGGAAATTACAGTTAAGAAAATATCGAAAAGGTCTCTTTTCAAAATGCTCTTTATCGGCTTTAGCCTGAGCTTCTTTGTCTTCTTTTTAGTATGTGGTATCGCATCTATATTTGGTGCGGAGACTGTAAAGTGGGATGAAACACCAGTAACGGGCATATCAGGCCTGCTGCTCGCCTTGGCTATGTGGCCAATATTTAGTTTGTTTCTAACATTATTTATGTGGTGCTTTGTAGCATTTGGCTTGTGGATTTACTCTTTGGTTAAACCTCTGAACCTGCTCTTTAAAGAAACTGCAGAGCACAATTAACCACTTGTATAACAAGAAGGTTAAGTTTGATTCACAACGTTTGGCACTTTCAATTCAAGCCGATTTTGAGTTTATGGCAAAATGGATTAGCCAAGGTGTTAGCATTCAATTGAGGTCGTAATGTACGAAGTTGTTTATAATATAAAGTTTGAAGGGTTGTGGTCACTTTATTTCGCTCTTCCCGGTTTGTTATTTATATATATATCGGCTGAAGGTTATAAAAATAGAAAGAAATTATCCAGTTGGGATGTGCAAGTTGTTGGTAAGCCAGCGACTGAACAAAGCATAGGTATGGTTTTCAAAATACTCCTTATTTTTTCAGTGCTTTGGACTGCTTTAAGTGGGGGCAGCTTAATAATTCAATTATATTCCCTTTTATCTGATTACGGTCAGGGTGAATATGATGTTGTTGAAGGAAGTGTTGAGAACTTTAACCCGATACCTTATGGAGGGCATCAACAGGAAAGTTTTACTGTTGAGGGTGTTAAATTTAGTTATTCAGACTTTAGTATCTCCCCTGGTTTTAATAATACTAAGTCGCATGGCGGGCCTATAAGAAAAGGGTTAAGGGTGAAGGTATCACATATAGATAATGTAATCCTGAAGCTTGAAGTGATGCGCTAAACACCGTGGTTTTTTATGCTACTTAGGTCTCTACTTAAACAGCATAGTTTTCCTATTCTGTTTGATTGTATAAAAGCGACCCTACGGAAATTATTGGAGGATGTGTCGATGACTTGTCTTAAGTGCCAAGAAAAAAGTGTTACTGATTTTTGTGTTAAAGTGCCTAAAAAATTTCTTTGGTTTTCATGGTATGGATATCAAAGACAGACCTTATGTCGAGAACATTTATTATCGGAATATCGCAAGTCATTTACTACGTCACAAGCACGATTGGTTGTCTTCTCCCCCGACTTTGAATACAAAAGAAAAGGTCTCTATCAATACCTTCCAACTCCATTGCGTGAATTTGAAGAGTTTGCCCTTCACGATAATAAACAAGGGGAAAGAAAAGAAGATTTAATTGCTCTGAAAGAGACCTTTCGAAAATTACGTGGGTTTTGCGAGAAATGCGGCAAACCGGCACAGGTTGCTTTTTTTTGCACTGGTTCTTTTGCATGGGAACAAAAACCTTTTTCACCATGCACGACAAGTGATCAGGTCATCATTTCTTCTATCTGTGCGCAGCCTGAAATTCTGTGTATGCAGTGCTGTTATTCGCAGGTTGAACCCTCATTATCCGCATGCGATTTAAAGCGAATTGGTGGGATTCACGCTCTTCCTCAACATGGAGAGCATTGTATAATTGGGGTTGAAGAATGAAACATGATTATATTTTGCAGACCCGGTTAAAGATGGGGCACACAAATATTACATACTAGTTCTGTTTTTGGTTGTCTCTAAGGCACTGTTGAAAGCGTCCCTTAAGGGCTCAGCTCAAATTTATTGCCACAAAGCTAGTAGAAAAACAAAAAGACCAATCCCAAGCGTTACTTTTAGAAGCAAGCCAAGAGGGGCTCCACCTTTTGGCGCTTTATTGCAACATACCATAATCAGTTCCTAATTCATCGTTGGTTTCACTCAACCTTAAACCTTTCCCTTACGGTAAGGTCAATGCTTTCTTAGTCATATAATCTGAAAAACAAAAAAGCGAACCAAGTGGTTCGCTTTTGTTTATCTAAAATCTACAAAAATTAGTCTTCGTAGTTGTCGATGCTTGGGCAAGAACAGATTAGGTTACGGTCGCCGTATACGTTGTCTACACGGTTAACTGTTGGCCAGTACTTCGAGTTCTTCGTTGCTTTCGATGGGAAGCAAGCCAGTTCGCGAGAGTAAGGGCGATCCCATTCTGCGCCTGAAAGGTCAACTTGAGTGTGCGGTGCGTTCACTAGAGGGTTGTTGTCTAGTGGCCATTCACCGGCTTTCACTGCTGCCATTTCGTGACGGATTGCGATCATCGCTTCACAGAAACGGTCTAGCTCTTCTAAATCTTCAGATTCAGTTGGCTCAACCATTAGCGTGCCTGCTACTGGGAAAGACATCGTAGGTGCGTGGAAACCGAAGTCCATTAGACGCTTAGCAATATCTTCTTCGCTGATGCCTGTGTCTTCTTTAAGCGGACGAATATCGATAATACATTCGTGCGCTACGCGGCCGTTAGTGCCACGGTAAAGAACAGGGTAGTGAGGACGTAGTTTCTCCATCACGTAGTTCGCGTTCAGAATCGCTACTTTCGTTGCGTCTGTTAGGCCAGGTTCGCCCATCATTGCGATGTAAGCCCAAGAGATCGGTAGGATTGAAGCACTACCTAGATCTGCAGCTGATACCGCGTAGTCAGAACCTTGTACACCGTTTTCGATGTGACCTGGTAGGAAAGGTGCTAGGTGCGATTTAACGCCGATAGGACCCATACCCGGACCGCCACCACCGTGTGGGATACAGAATGTTTTGTGTAGGTTCAAGTGAGATACGTCTGAACCGATGAAGCCAGGTGAAGTTAGACCTACTTGAGCGTTCATGTTCGCGCCGTCTAGGTAAACCTGACCGCCCGCTGCGTGTACTTGTTCACACACTTCTTTCACTTGCTCTTCGTATACGCCGTGCGTAGAAGGGTAAGTGATCATGATGCTTGATAGGTTTTCTTTGTGCTTCTCGATTTTCGCTGCTAGGTCTGTCATGTCGATGTTGCCATCTTCATCACACTTAACAACCACTACCTTCATTGAAACCATTGATGCTGTTGCAGGGTTAGTACCGTGCGCAGAGCTTGGAATCAGACAAACGTTACGGTGAGCTTCACCGCGGCTTGCGTGGTAACGTTGAATCGCGATTAGACCTGCGTATTCACCAGATGCACCAGAGTTAGGCTGTAGTGAGAAATCGTCGTAACCAGTGATTTCACATAGCTTCTCTTTTAGATCTTTCGCTAGCGCTGTGTAGCCTGCTGCTTGATCAAGAGGTGCGAATGGGTGAATTGAACCAAACTCAGGCCATGTTACTGGAATCATCTCAGCAGCAGCGTTCAGCTTCATCGTACAGCTGCCCAGTGGGATCATGCCGTGCGTTAGTGAGAAGTCTTTGTTCTCAAGCTGTTTTAGGTAACGCATCATTTGCGTTTCGCTGTGGTGCGTGTTGAATACTGGGTGAGTTAGGAACTCTGATTCACGACGGCAGTTTTCTGGAATTGCTGCAAACTCGTTTGATGCAATGTCAGAAGATAGTGCTTGAACGTCTTCTTTAACGTCGAAGATTGCGAACAGTGCGTTCACGTCGTCGATCGTTGTTGTTTCATCTAAGCTGATACCGATCTTGCCAACAAGTCGACGAAGGTTGATGTCTGCTGCTTGTGCTTTCGCGTACAGTGCATCTGTCTTCTCTTCAGAGTTGATTGTGATGGTATCAAAGAAGCTGTTGTTTGTTAGCTCGTAACCCGCTTTAGTCAAGCCAGCAGCTAGGATAGCTGTCATGTGGTGTGTACGACGAGCAATAGTACGTAGGCCTTCTGCACCGTGGTAAACCGCGTAGAAAGACGCCATGTTTGCTAGAAGTGCTTGAGCTGTACAGATGTTCGATGTCGCTTTCTCGCGGCGGATGTGTTGCTCACGAGTTTGCATTGCCATACGTAGTGCTTGGTTACCGTGCGTATCGATAGATACACCAATTACACGACCTGGCATTGTACGCTTATGCTTTTCACGAGTACCCATGAATGCAGCGTGTGGACCGCCGTAACCCATAGGAACGCCGAAACGTTGCGCTGAACCGATGACTACGTCTGCGCCCATTTCGCCAGCAGGCTTAAGTAGAGCAGAAGCAAGTAGGTCAGTAGCCACTGTAACCAGTGTTTTGTTAGCTTGAGCTTTCGCAATGATGTCTGTTAGGTCACGCACTTCACCCGTTGTACTCGGGTATTGAAGAAGCGCACCAAATACGTCTTGCTCTGGAAGTGTTTCAAGAGCACCAACCATTACTTCAAAACCGATGTACTCAGCACGAGTTTTAACAACTTCTAGTGTTTGAGGGTGAACATCGTCAGCAACGAAGAATACTTTGCTCTTGCTTTTGCCAGCACGCTTACACAGTGTCATTGCTTCGCCAGCCGCTGTCGCTTCATCAAGAAGGGATGCGTTCGCGATTTCCATACCGGTTAGGTCCATTACCATTTGTTGGTAATTGAGTAGAGCTTCAAGGCGACCTTGAGAAATCTCTGGTTGGTATGGTGTGTAAGCTGTGTACCAGCCTGGGTTCTCTAAAACGTTACGTAGAATAACGTTTGGAGTGAATGTGTTGTAGTAGCCTTGGCCAATGAAAGTACGTTTCACTTGGTTTAGGTTAGCGATCTCTTTAAGAGAGGTCAGCATGTCCATTTCGCTCAGTGGCGCAGCAAGTGTCATTGGTTTTTCAAGACGGATTTGTGCAGGAACCGTTTCGTCGATCAGAGCGTCTAAGCTAGTCGCGTTGATCGCATCAAGCATTTTTTGCTGGTCTGCTTTATTAGGGCCGTTATGACGAGCAACAAACTCGTTTTGAGTACCCAAGTCTTTTAGTAATTGGCTTTGAAGTAATTCAGTCATGATATGTTCTACTTTCTCTTTGGAGCCGTGAGCTAGCCCCTAAAATTAAGCTGCTCCAAAGAGCAGCTTTATCGTAATGAGGAACCTATTAGTCTTCTTCGATAGAGCTTAGGTATTCTTCCGCATCTTTAAGGTTGTTTAGTTCAGACGCATCAGACATCTTCACTTTAACAATCCAACCACCTTCATAAGATTCTTCGTTAATTAACTCTGGGCTATCTTCTAATTCTTCGTTGATTTCTACGATTTCGCCAGAGATTGGTGCGTAGATATCAGAAGCTGCTTTCACTGATTCAACTAGAGAGAAGCTTTCGCCAGCTTCGATTTCGTCTCCAGTGTCAGGCAGGTCAACAAACACAACGTCACCTAGCATCTCTTGAGCATGCTCAGAAATACCGATTGTTACAGTACCGTCACCGTTGTCTTTTACCCACTCGTGGCTGTCTGCAAACTTTAGTGTATTGTCCATTGCTTATTCTCCAAAAATTTATGAGGTTTTAATTTAAATCTTAAAAACGGTTTAACGATAAAGAGGGAAGCGTTTGCAAAGCTCTTTAACTTGCTTGCGAACACGTTGCTCAACTTCAGCGTTGCCTTCAGGGCTCTCAACTAAGCCATCAAGTACATCGCCGATCCATTCACCGATAAGTTTGAATTCTTCAGTGCCAAAACCACGACTGGTTCCAGCTGGCGTACCTAAACGAATACCCGAAGTAATCATAGGCTTCTCTGTGTCGAATGGTATGCCATTTTTGTTACATGTGATCCCTGCACGCTCTAATGCTTCTTCAGTTACGTTACCTTTCAAGCCCTTAGGACGAAGGTCAACCAGCATTAGGTGTGTGTCAGTACCGCCAGTCACAATGTCACAACCGCGAGTTTGCAACACTTCAGCAAGAACTTTTGCGTTATCGATCACTGAATCAATATAAGTATTAAATTCTGGGCCAAGTGCTTCGCCAAACGCCACTGCTTTAGCCGCGATAACGTGCATTAGTGGGCCGCCTTGAAGGCCAGGGAACACTGCAGAGTTGATCTTTTTGTTGATGTCTTCGTGATTCGTAAGAATCATACCGCCGCGTGGGCCACGAAGTGTTTTGTGCGTTGTTGTAGTAACAACGTGTGCGTGTGGTAGTGGGCTAGGGTGAGCACCTGTCGCGATAAGACCCGCGATGTGTGCCATATCGACCATTAGGATAGCGCCAACTTCGTCAGCGATTTCACGGAACTTAGCGAAATCAATAACACGTGGGATAGCACTACCACCAGCAATAATCATTTTAGGTTGGCTTTCGATTGCTAAAGCGCGAACCGCTTCGTAATCAATTTCAAGTGTGTCGCGGTCTACGCCATATTGAACGGCGTTGAACCATTTACCAGACATTGCAGGGCGTGCACCGTGTGTAAGGTGGCCACCAGCGTCAAGAGACATACCTAGGATAGTGTCGCCAGGTTGAAGTAGCGCAAGTTTAACTGCACCGTTTGCTTGAGCGCCAGAGTGAGGCTGTACGTTTACGTATTCACATTTGAACAGCTGTTTAGCGCGTTCAATCGCGATAGCTTCAACGGTATCTACGTGCTCACAACCACCGTAGTAACGACGGCCTGGGTAGCCTTCTGCGTATTTGTTGGTTAGGCAAGTGCCTTGAGCTTGCATTACTGCTTTAGAAACGATGTTCTCAGAAGCAATAAGTTCGATTTGTTCGTTTTGACGAGTGTTCTCTGCTTGGATGCCAGCAAATACTGCGTCGTCAGTACCAGATAGGTTCGTAGTGAAAAAACTGTCTAAGCTATGGTTTTGGTAAGCGTTCATTGTCGAGACCTTTCATTAAGCTAATGGTGATTATTTTTATAGTCCATTAGGTCTTACGTTGATTTCTGCATCGGTATCGTTTGCGCTATATAGGTATAGATAAACGTGAATTGCGTTATAAATATACTCTTACAGCGTCTAAGCGATCGTTGTAGGGTCAATGCAGCACGAATTGTTTCCCAAAAAGTTCGGGTAAAAAACAGCTCTTACAAATGTTAAATCTATCATTTGCTGCAAGCCGAAGTAGCATCTCTTCATCTAACAAGTCGATAACATAGCTCCGATAAAATCAATTTTCAACAAAAATTTCCAATAGGAAACAACTTTTCTTGTTTTGCTACGGGGAGCACGCTTTATTTCTCTGTGTGCTCTTTAATCAACAAAGCGCTTCATGCAACAATGAAATTAATAGACAGGAAGCAAGAATTTAATGAGGGACCTATGTCAGAAGACATTTATGATGAGTACCCATCTTTAACGTTGGCGAAGGAAACGTTAGACCAGAATATCGAACCACTTAGGCTTGGCCAGCGTATTAAAGATATCCGCGGCAAGCTTGGGATTACGTTAGAAGAAGCGAGCCAACGTACTGGTTTAGCTCGCTCTACGCTCAGCAAAATTGAGAACGAGCAAATCTCGCCAACTTTCCAAGCGATGCAAAAACTAGCGATGGGCTTACAAATAAATATGCCCCAACTGTTTGAGCCACCAAGGAAAAAGGTCGCAACAGGGCGTCGTGATTTAACAAAGGCCGGTCAAGGTAAACCTCACCCAACCCCAACGTACGAGCATGAACTGCTTGCAACAGAGCTGTCTAATAAGAAGATGATGCCCTTTAAGAGTCGCGTGAGAGCGCGTACTTTTGAAGAGTATAACGATTGGGTACGTCACGACGGTGAAGAGTTTTTGATGATCATCTCTGGTGATGTGATGTTCTACTCAGAATTCTACGAACCTGTGCCAATGAGTGAAGGTGATAGCATGTATTATGATGCCAATATGGGTCACATGCTTATCTCGACCAGCGCAGAAGACGCGCTCATTTTGTGGGTGACAGCAAAATAAATTAACAAAGTTGGAATTTCTTATAGTGAATGCAACCGTTTGCTATTGTTTCTAACGTTAGCCAACAGACGCGATATTGATGTGATAATCATCAATATCGCGTTTTTGTATGCATCGAAAAATTGTTTTTAAATTGTTAAATGTCACATTTTGAACTGTTTTACTATTGTTAAGGGTGTAAAACTGACTCAGGCTTGTTTATTATAGTGAACACGGTTTACTCATGTTGATTGAAGTTTACTGAAGTGAATTCTTAGAAAGTGACTTGTAGAGCTTTTGTACAGCTAACCTGATTTATCAAGCTAACGATATAAGCCTATATAAAAGACATCACTTTTTACTATCTACTGTTTCTAAGGTTAAGACGTCAAGGTGACTAACGCGAATACGCTGAGGTGACTAATGATGAGACTTATCGTTAGAGGCGACTCTAAATAGAGATATAAGCGGCAGACTCGACTTTGGACAGCCTGCAACGCTTCATGGAGAAGAAAATGACTCAAGAACACGCTAATCAAGACCTACTAACAACACCACTGCATGCACTTCATGTTGAAGAGGGTGCAAAAATGGTTCCTTTCGCTGGCTACGATATGCCAGTTCAGTATCCACTAGGTGTAAAGAAAGAGCACTTACACACTCGTGATGCTGCCGGTCTTTTTGATGTTTCTCACATGGGGCAACTTCGTCTTCATGGCGCAAACGCAGCAGCTGTCTTAGAATCTTTGGTTCCTGTAGATATTATTGACCTTCCTTCTGGTAAGCAGCGCTATGCGTTCTTTACCAACGAGCAGGGCGGCATTATGGATGACCTGATGGTGGCTAACCTAGGCGATCACTTGTTTGTTGTTGTTAACGCGGCTTGTAAAACACAAGATATCGACCACCTAACTGCGCACCTTCCAGCTGACGTAGAAATGGAAGTGATTGATGATCGCGCTCTGTTAGCACTTCAAGGCCCTAAAGCGTCTGAAGTTCTTGCTCGTTTCCAACCAAGTGTTGCAGACATGCTGTTCATGGACGTTCAAAAAGTCGATATCGACGGCGTAGAGTGCATCGTAAGCCGCAGTGGTTATACCGGTGAAGACGGCTACGAAATCTCAGTACCGAACGATCACGCTGAAGCACTTGCTCGTAAACTAACATCAGAAGCAGAAGTAGAGTGGATTGGCCTTGGCGCTCGTGACTCACTTCGTCTTGAGTGTGGTCTATGTTTATACGGTCACGACCTAGACACAACGACAACACCAGTAGAAGCTAGCCTTCTATGGGGTATTCAAAAAGTTCGTCGTACTGACGGTGAGCGTGCTGGCGGTTTCCCAGGCGCTGATATCATCCTTGAGCAAATCGCAACGAAAGATGTTCAACGTAAGCGTGTTGGTCTAGTGGGTCAAACTAAAGCACCAGTACGTGAAGGTGCTGAATTGTTCGATGCTGAAGACAACAAGATTGGCGTTGTAACGAGCGGTACTGCTGGCCCTAACGCTGGCAAGCCTGTTTCTATGGCGTACGTTCGTACAGACCTAGCAGCAATTGGCACTGAAGTATTCGCTGACGTTCGTGGCAAGAAGCTACCAATGACAGTAGAAAAAATGCCTTTCGTACCTCAGCGTTACTACCGTGGCTAATCTCTTTTAAGAGAAACCACTAAGCTAAATCAAAGCCTATTGTTTGCTTCTCTGTATTTGAGGGTGTTAACGGTAGGCTTTTTTGTTTTTCGCAACGTATAAACTTAGGATGATTGGCTGAGATAAGTTGTCGATAAATCCGTTTATAAAATGAGAGATGTGGCCATATCGTTACAAATACTTACTATACTCAGGGTCACGCCGTGTTATGGTGTCCACATATCATTTTTATAAATAAGTCGTAGCGGTTACAAGGAGTTAACTATGAATGTGAACTATGCAGTGAGTCCGGTTCGTAAAGCCGTTTTAGGGCTTTTAGCGCCATTGATTTACACATCAAGTGTTATGGCGACAGAAAACTCGGTCGAAAGTACTCCTAATACGGGTGTTACGCCTTATATCGTGAATGGTAGCAATGCTTCGGTCACTGAGTTTCCTTCGATGGCGAGCTTGTTCATTGATCGTATTGATTATGACGGTGTTTACTCTACAGGCCCTTACTGTGGAGCAACAATTTTAGATCCAACGCATATTCTGACGGCAGCACACTGTATTTACGGCAATGAAGAAGGGTAGTTATTTACGGTTGTCGTTCCTCAAATTGAAGATACTTCTCAGTTTCCTAATGGGAACATCCAAAAAGCGCGAGTCTCAGAAGTTTACTATCGCAGTGACTATTCAAATGCGTTGAGTGATCTATTACGCAATGATGTTGCTATTCTTAAGCTAGAAAGCGCACTTAATATCGATTCAGTTAACGATGTGGTTAAGCGTCCTTCCGATGAGAGTTACCGTGTTGGTGTTAATGACTTTGTTGCTGTTGGGCATGGTGATACACGTTCAGGCTTTGACGGGACAACTTTGTTGCAGAAGGCTGACCTGAATTACGTAGACAACGCTACTTGTACTTCAGCCTTTACTGACGGCTCAGCGTTAACTGATAATCAAATCTGTTTTAACGGCGATTACAGCGCATTTACCGGGCTATTTAATGGTACGTGTCAAGGCGATTCAGGCGGCCCAGTGTATTGGAAAGATGGTGCTGACTACAGACAAGTTGGTATTACCAGCTTTGGACCAGATACTTGTGGTGGTAGTGCTACTGTGACATCGGTATTCACTGAAATCCATGATTATGAAGCTTGGATAGACAGTGTGATTGCAGGAACTGAAACCGCTAAGTTTGTTTCTACTGATGCTAAGCGAACAGCTTATGTGAATGCACGTACATCGACTGGCTCTGGTAGCAGTGGCGGTAGTGTTTCATTTGGTTTGCTAGGTATGCTGATGTTGTTCGCGGGTCTTAGAAAAGCCGTGTTACGTTAGAACTTCAATGTTTTGAACAAGTCGACGCTGTATCTAACGATAGCGTCGACTTTTTTATGTCTGCAGGTTTAGCTGTTTAGTCATTTACCCGCTTAGTTGCTTAGTTCTACAACTGCTTTACGGCTGTACCTTTCTAGAATCTCGTCCATCTCTTTTATTGCATCGTTGATGCTTTTAATACCGCCTTGCGCGACATCTTTTTCATCTTGGTTCAACGCAGAAAAAGCCTGTCTTAATTCCTTGTCTTCCAACATGTTCCCGTGCAACAACACTTCTTTGTAAGTGAGTAGCCTATGCTGTACCGCGATAATTTGATTGCGGGTATTTTCTGATTCTAATGCGTGCTTGATACAAGGAAATGCCAATGTATAGCGATTCGCAATTTCCAATTTGACGCCTTCATTATTCGCAATTTGCAATTTTTCTTATTTCCCAACACTTGAATATTCAAGTTTACTAGCCTGTACGCTCGCGACCGATCTAAGTGTCAAAGTTTATGAAACGTAACGTTTTTTAATAATCGAATAATATGCCTTTAATGGCGTATGTAAACCGTTGCGAGTCAATATGGTCTGCTTCTTGCTGAAATTAGGTCATAACTGTCTATTGAGGATAAGCTTATGTCACAAGAACCCATAATCATGGCGCTGATTGATCGCAGGAAGCTCGCCAATTTGTCCCAGGAAAAATTAGCCTCAAGTGCGGGAATGAGTTTAAAAACCTATCAACGAATCGAGCGTGGTGAAGCTGATATCAAAATGTCTCAGTATCGTTCGCTCACGAGGACGTTGAAAGTTACCGATTTGGATGTGGTACTGGATGTCGTTGGCGCATCACAAGCGACAGCGGAAGACGTAGCGGCGGTAAGTCGTTTACTGACTAGCGAAGAGCGCATGCTGTTAATCAAGCTGATTTTGTCGGTCAAAAAACAGCAGTAGAGTTTTGTTCTAATAGGTATCGTCTTTTCTCTAAATAAATAGAGTTAGAGCGGTTGTTTCATGGGTGACGTGTTCACTGGGTGACATGAAACAATTATTCTACTCTTCCACGCAGTTGCTTGGTGGTGCTTCTTTGTTTCTTTCCTTCTAAACGTCTTTTCTGAGAGCCACGTGTCGGCTTAGTTGCTCGTCTTACTTTTTGAACTTTTGTTGCTTCCAAGATAAGTTCTTTCAAACGCACCAAAGCATCATCACGGTTTTGTTCTTGAGTTCTATACTGCTGCGCCTTAATGATAATCACGCCATCTTTAGTGATGCGGCTATCTTTGTGTGCAAGCAGTTTCTCTTTATAGAAATCTGGTAGGGTGGAGTGCTTGATGTCAAAACGCAAATGTATCGCACTTGATACTTTATTGACGTTTTGGCCGCCTGCTCCCTGTGCTCTGATCGCAGTTAACTGGAGTTCCCAGTCTTGAATCGAAACAGAGTTAGATATTTGTAACATAAACATCCATTTTGAACGGTAATATGGGGTCATGATACTGAATATTGGTTATGGTATCAGTAACTTTCTCAAAGAGTGGTAGTAGTGATGAAAATAGATTTAACGGCATATGAAGGATTAATCTTTGATATGGACGGTACGTTGATCGATACAATGCCAGCACATGTAAAGGCGTGGCAGCAAACGGCTGAAGAATTCGGTTTTCATTTTGAAGCGTCTTGGCTGCATAGCTTAGGTGGCATGCCGAGTTATAAGATCGCGGGTGAGGTGAACAGTAAATACGGTTTATCGCTCGACCCACAAGCGGTTTCTACGTTTAAGATGGCGTCGTTTGCTGCGATTGAAGACAAAGGAGATATCATCCCTTGTACGCATTCTCTGTTATTAGAAAATTTAGGTAGCAAGAAGATTGCCGTCGGGACGGGTAGCCAACGTAACAGTGCAGAACAGTTGTTGGACAAAACAGATATCTTGAGCAAGCTCGATATCCTAGTGACAGCAACAGACGTTAAGAATCACAAACCCAACCCAGATACCTTCTTAGATGCGTGTTTTGGTATGGGATTACAGCCAAAGCAGTGTGTTGTGTTTGAAGATACGAACTTAGGTAAACAAGCCGCTCATGCTGCGAAGATGGATTGTATTCTGGTGGTAGAAGGGAACAAGTTAGAGTTTTACCCGGCTCCAAGTTGATCGAGAGCCTAACAAGAGTGCTTGTACTATCTATTGTTAGGCTATTTCACTCATTTCTTTGTCTAGGAATAAGCATACATTGTTTCTACCTGCTGCTTTAGCTTCGTATAACGCTAAATCAGCGCACTTGTAGTTCAGCGCTGGATCATTGGTGATGTTAGTAATGCCGCCACTCACAGTGACTACGTTATCGAGTTCAAGGCTCACAGCAATTCTCAGCCTGTTGAGAACGTATTCAGCTCCTTCTGTTGTGGTGTGAGGCAGAATAACACCAAACTCTTCGCCACCAATGCGAGCAACAAAATCTGTTTCACGGCATTCACGCTGAAGTACTTGAGCGACTGTTTGAATGACTCGATCACCGTAATCGTGCCCAAATCTGTCGTTAATGCGTTTGAAGTAGTCAATATCCAAGATAGCTAAGCAAGATTGTTCGCGAGTAGGGTAACGATTAACACGAGAACATTCGTCACGAAGTTCAAGGTCAAACTTTCTTCGATTCCAGCAACCAGCTAATGCGTCTTTTTCACTTAGATTTCTGAGCTTTTTTTCGAGTTCTTTATGTTTACTAATATCGACAAAAGAAGCGACGTAAAACTGAATCACATCTTTCGAATCTTTGATGGTTTGGATTCGTAGTATTTCAGTGATCAAAGACCCGTCTTTACGGCGATTGACCACTTCACCTTCCCAAACTCCCGTCTTAGTGATAATGCTCCACATCTTGATGTAGAACTCTTGATTGTAGCGACCAGAGGCAAACATCGAAGGCTGACGTCCTTTTACATCTTCCAAATCGTAACCACTCACGCGAGTAAACTCTTGGTTTACTTTGATGATTCGGTTATTTCGGTCAGTAATTACCAAGGCTGACATGCCATTCATCGCGGCTTTAGCCAGTTGGCTATCGATGCTGTTCTTTTTATGGTTACTGTTCCAAAGCACAAAACCTGCTGAGATCATCGAAATTAAGAAAGATAAGGTGATGATCTGTACGAATATGGCTTGTTTTTCTTGTCGGTATTGGCTGCTAAATTGTTGGTTTTCAACATGAAGAACCAAATAAATTGGTCCTTTAAATTGCTTTATTTTAGGGCTGATATCTGAGTGAAAATACCAGTTTTTACCATCAAAGTAGCTAGAAGAGGTATTTTCTTGAATGGCTTTCCAAAGCTCTGGGTAAAGCTTCGCATAGGTTTTATCTGAACGAGATTCAATAAGATGCCCAAACGATTCTTCGATATCAGGGCCCATGATGACATGTCCGGTTCTGTTAAGAATGACAGGGACGGCTGATGATGTACCGATTTGATAAAGAAGGCGGTCGTAGACCTCGAGCATATTAAGGTTAGCAATAAAGTAGCCAATAATACGATCTTCTGAGGCGACGGGTGTCATTATCCTTAGGGCTGGCATCAAAGGGTGGACGACTTCACCATTCTCAATCTCTAAATCGATACCGTTGGAGCTTACTTCTCCAATCTTCAGTCGGTGGAGGTCTTTAAAGTAGCTACGAGCTGATTTGTTCTGCAGTTTATTCTCAGGAACTATTGTCGCTTTATTGTTGTTGTAGTTGATACGGTAAACCTCGTTACCTTCTAGGTCGAGGTAGCGGAGTTGAGAATAGTATTGTTGTCCGCGAGCTAACATCACCCACAGATCTTGCAGAGCTTGTTTATGAACAATTGATGGTTCTTCAATTGCGCGAAGTAACGTTTGAGAGTCTGCGATAGAAGGAACAGAATTAGATATTTGCTCAACAATAACGGCCAGTTCGTGAAAACTGTATTCGATTTGGTTTTGGCTAGACTGCTTAATATTTAGAGTATGCTGAGCATCAATTCTGTCAAGTTCAGAATTGATGTAGAGGGCAGGGACTAATCCTAGGGCAAATATGGTGCATAGAAATTGGCTGACTAGTTTTTTTATACTCGTATTCATCACTGTCCTCAAAGAATCAGCGCAATACTATATATTTTATGGGGTTTTTAATGTGATCTTAACCCAGAACTTAAAACAAGATTTGCATATAACTACGATTTTAGTGCAACTTTTTGCATTCAAGCTTGATTGTTGAGCAATCACTTCGTTAGGAAATGATTGCTTAATATAGAACGCTGGTCTGAAATTTGAGCCAAACTAATCGCGATTAATTGCCGTTTATCTAGCTAAGGACACCTAGTTTAGGCCGATAATATTTCCATTACTATCAATGTCTAATGACATGAAAGCCGGTTTGTCAGGTAAGCCTGGCATGGTCATTACGTTGCCGCACAAAGCGTAGATGAAGCCGGCACCAGCACACAGTTTTAACTCTCTAACGGGTACGTTAAACTGAGTGGGTGCACCCTTTATTTGAGCTTCTGTTGAAATCGATAATGGCGTTTTTGCCAAACAAACCGATAGGTCGCCATAGCCGTGTTGGTTGAACTCAGTCAGTTGTTTTCTTGCCAGTGGTGATAGCGAAATACTTGCTGCGCCGTATCCGACTTCAGCGACTGCCATCAGTTTCTCTTCTAAGCTTTGCTCAGAGTAGTACAAAGGCTTAAATTTACTCTCTGTTTGGCATGCTTTTACCACGGCGTGAGCCAACTGAATTGCACCTTCACCACCTTGACCAAAGGCTTCACTTACTTCAACGCTGACACTTGGGTCAAAGTCGGTGATCATTTGTTTCAAAGTATCGAGCTCTTGAGCTGAATCTTGTGGGAATCGGTTGATCGCAACGACAGTAGGTACTTGGTATTGTTTAACGTTGTTGATGTGCCATTTAAGGTTCTCAAAGCCTGCTGTGAGCGCGTCTTGATCGTCATTAAAGATTGAATCAGGTAATGGAGTACCCGGTCTCAAATCGTATAAACCAGAGTTGGCCTTTAATCCGCGTAATGTTGCGACAACTACGGCGCAATCGGGTTTCTTGTTCGATGCTTTCACTTTTATGTTACACGCTTTCTCAAAGCCCATGTCTGAGCCGAAACCACCTTCTGTCACGACGAAGTCACTCAGTTTTAACGCTATCTTATCAGCAATAATAGATGAGTTACCGTGTGCGATGTTAGCGAAAGGTCCCGCGTGTATTAGAGTAGGAACGCCTTCAAGGGTTTGCATCAATG
Organism: Vibrio splendidus; assembly: GCF_024347615.1. NCBI lineage: Bacteria > Pseudomonadati > Pseudomonadota > Gammaproteobacteria > Vibrionales > Vibrionaceae > Vibrio > Vibrio splendidus. The sequence goes on from NZ_AP025509.1 coordinate 493,086, forward strand.
TTGGTTCAATAGAGTCCTTCATCGTTACTGTCATAGCGCCCGCGACGTTGAAGTCTTCTGCGGTTAATGGCGAACCTTGATTGTTGTATGCGAGTACCACACGGCCGATACGCTTGCGTAGGTCTTGCAGATCATCGGCAAGAGCGAGAATAGCCATCAGCTCTGAAGCGGCTGAGATATCAAAACCATCTTCCCGTTCAAGGCCATTAATTGTTTTGTCTGCTTCGTTTTTGCCTACTGTGATCATGCGTAATGCACGGTCATTATGGTCCAGTACACGTCGCCAAACGATTCTACTAGGATCAATGTTGAGCGCTTTTAAGCCTGAACGTGCTTCAAAGGCTTCTAACCCTTCACGGTGTTCATGATATAAGCGTGCATCAATGGCTGCAGAGGCGAGGTTATGAGCGGCTGTCACGGCATGAATGTCACCAGTGAGGTGAAGGTTTAATTGCTCCATAGGGGCGACTTGAGAGTAACCACCGCCCGCTGCGCCGCCTTTTACACCAAATACTGGGCCCATTGAAGGCTGGCGAATGCAGGCCATCGCAGATTGGTTAATCTTTGCGAGGCCTTGTGCTAATCCAATAGTAGTGACTGTTTTGCCTTCGCCAAGAGGCGTTGGTGTGATAGCGGTCACCACGACCAATTTACCATCTTGTTGGTTGGCGAGGCGTTCAAGTGATGTCAGAGACACTTTAGATTTGTATTGCCCTAATGGCTGATGTTCGTTGTGTTGCAGGCCAACTTGTTTGGCAACTTCACTGATGTTTTTAAGGGGAGTAGAGCGACAAATATCAATATCAGATAGCATATTTGATCCTTATATCAGAACCGAAAGGTGGTACGTAAACGTTTGCGTGGCGATAGTACTGTATAAATTTGCCAAGTAAAGGCAAACCACACGAATTATGTGCTGGAAGATAACAGATCTAAAGAGTCATTGCGCGAGATCAAATCTTAAACGAGCAAAATATTCGTTCTGACTGCCTTCATCTGCAGTTATATTAGTGCTGAATACAAAAAGGGCTGCATATAGCAGCCCTTCAGGAATGGATAGTCTAGCTGGTCATCAACCTCAATGAGTTAACAACCTGGCATGGTTGATTAACGATCCCAGTATGTTTCTTCTAAGCTATCTTCGCGTTCAGGTAGCGCACGAGAAAGGCGAGGAGAGTGCTGAGTCAACACCTCATAGCTTACACGGTTTGCGTACTTACAAATTTGAGACAGTGAAGAGTAAGTTAGACAAGCGTGTTCGTGCTTCTCAGAGTTCGGTACGTTAACGTGATGGTAGCTGTTTGCTGCCATGTCATGTAGCAGTGCTGAAAGTGCACCATCACCAGCGCCGTTGGTGTTCTTAATCTCAAGTGGGCCGCCTAAGTAAGGGCCAATGTGAGAGTACACTTTTACTGGGTCTTTACAGTCTTGCTTACGCATCGCACGGCTGAATTCGTATTTGTTAAATTCAGGAATGTTACCCGGCAGTAACGGAAGCGTTGTTTCGCGTTTCGCTGGTTCGTCAGTGTAGCCTGCCATGTATAAGCCGACAGGGCCTGCCGTGCAGAGAACTAGGTCAACCCACTCAAGAGCTTTGTTCGCAGCCAATAGCGGATCTTTTTCACCCGTTAATGCTTCACCTTCATCTTCATTCATTGCGACGATGGTTACGTTTTCTTTCAGGTATTCTTGCCACCATTCAGCGTTACCTTCGATCACGTACTTCGTGCCAAGTGTCAGTACAACTGGCACATTGTACGCTTTCGCGTATTCAATCGCTTTTTGTACCGCTTTTGGCATCGGATCTTCAGGCTTACCGCGCATTAAGTATGAAGACACAACTAATGCAGACGCTTTTTCAAAAATCTGTTCAGGAATACTTTCAGGAAGCAGCTGGTTCATGTGTCCTTCGTTGATCGCAAACGTACGTTCGCCATCTTCGGTAATGAGCGTGTAACAACGACCAATGGGACCATCAACGGTTTGTAAGTGGTTTAAGTTCATACGAGAAGAAGTGCGGCAAAGGTAGCGGTAACCAAATGAGCCAACTTCAATCTTCTTAGACATTACGCCAAGTAGGACAGATTTGCTGTCTGCAAGAACAGAATAGTTGTGCAGTGTGTTGCCGATAGTATCGCCAGGGTATTGGTGCGTGATCAAACCGCGCTCAACTAACTCTTCATACAGCGCATCTGCTTTACTTTCTTCCAAAACCAGTGAGTGGCCTTTACTCAGCTCGTATTTTTCTAGGAACTCGTTGTCAACACGGGCTTCGATATCAACAATCGTTTGACCTATACCGACAACTGTTGCGCGGTGTAGCTTAGGTGTTTGTTGAATTTGGTTGACCAACGGATCACGGGCGTGAGTTGGAAAGTAGTGTTTAGATTTACGCTGTCCAGGAAATTTCATATGACAAATACAGTGAAAAAATTTTGCCGCATGATATCACATTTTGTTTCTGTTTCTTTCATTTTTATTACATTTTGAATCACCTGCACAATGTCTGTACAGGTGATTCAGCTTACTTTTGCTTCAGACCATTCGCGTGAGACTATTCGGCTGGTACGAGTGTTGCTGGATCTACGTAAGCCTTTGTACCCCATAGCGGAACGGTTGAAAGGCTATGTTTGAAGCTGCCTTCTGTTTCTTTGGTTGTGTAAGATAAGTAAAGCAGCGATTGATTCTCAGCATCGTAGATACGACGAACCTTCATCGTTTTGAAGAAGATACTTTTCGACTGCTTGAATACCACTTCACCTGATTTACTTTTGTCTATTTTAGCAATCATTTCTGGAGTGATTTCGCCTGTTTGACGACAAGAGATAGAACTATCGCTTGGATCGGAAAGACTCAGGTTTGCTTCGATTGATGCAATGTGACAAGTCACACCTTCGATCTTATCGTCATCTAACGATGACATTTTGATATCCTTCATTGTGAAGAATCCCAGAGATACGTCGCCAACCTCGTTGTCCGAACAGCCTGCCAACATTGTGATGATACCTGCTGCTATTAAGGCTTTTTTCATAAGAAGTCCTTTTTATTTATATAGTTCTGTTTACTATAAGGATATTGAAAGCTTGAATACGAGTGTAGAGCTTTTCACCGAGTTCTTAAAGGATGTTATGAGAGAATGAAAAATATGAAGCATTTAAAGTACTTGTTGGCGTTAGTCATGCTCTGTATCCTTTCTGCATGTAGCTCGGCTCCTACGCCGACCATATGTCTCCCAAATAACTGTGATATTTGGGGTTACTAATCTTAGGTACTAAAAGAATGAATAACGAAATACCTGAAAGCGCACATAAGAAAAACCAATGGCTGTTTAGCCAACTCGACATTGCTTATCCCGCAAAGGAGAGCTTGCTAGGTCGAGAACTTTATCAAAGCAGACTCCCATCCAAGAATTACCAACTCCTCGCTCAAGATCAAATTCCTTCCCAAATTGATGAACTGCATAAAGTCGATTTCCATAAACTGACGGTACTTTTTTCACTTAACCAAGCCAGTGTTTATCACGATGAAACCGAAAGGGCACATATGCTTGAGTTCTTGAGTCAGATTATGTTGTCTGATGAGCATGTTTTATACATTGGAACTCAAAATGGTGATGTTGTGGCGAGTGCTATTGTCACAGAAGCGGAAGACTCTCTGTTGATCTCCGACGTGATTATTGAAAACGGTCAAGATATCAACGGCTTTGCTAAGCAGTTACATGATTTTTGGGCACAAGATCATGCTTCTCACGATAAAGTGTGGGTCGAGAACTAAAGATTCTTTGAGAAAGCGTTAATCTAAGTACAATACCCCATCTTTTATAAAGGGTTTTGTATGTACAAGCTATTGATATCAATCGCTGTATTGTGTGTTAGCGCTTTTTCTACAGTCAGTTTTGCTACCGACTGGGATATCAAACGCATCCTAGTTTTACACTCATACGAACCTTCTTACCAATGGACTGCTGACTTTCAGAAAGGGATAGACAGTGCGTTCAGCCAATCTCAAACCGAAGTTAAACTCTCAATCGAGTATTTGGATACAAAGCGCGTCCATAGCTCTGAGTACTACGACTATCTCGCCGATTACTTACAAGCCAAATACGCAGGTTATAAATTTGATGGGGTTATTGCGACTGACGATAACGCGGCTAATTTCCTTGAATCACTGAGTGCGTTGATTGATCGTGCGACACCTATTGTTGCAGCGGGTATCAACGACATAAGCACCGATATGTATGCAGTGTCTGATAGAGCGACTGTGCTTTATGAGAACGATCAGATAGACGTCAATATCAAGCTGATCTCTAAACTAAGACCTAATCTAAAGAACCTCTATTTCATCAATGATTACAGTGTCACTTCTGAGCTAATCCGTAAAGATATAAGCCGTATTATGGCAGACTTTCCATCGATTAATTTGGCCGAAATACGCGATTTGTCACTCAAGCAAACAAGTGAGTTCTTGAAAGGAGTTTCTGCTGACGATGCGGTCTTACTGAGCCACTACAATACTGAGTTAGATCAAGGTGTATATCATACCTATCAAGAGGTCGCGGAAACCTTATCTGCATCGAGCGCCGCACCAGTGTTTGCGTTATGGCAGTTTAATATAGTCGGTGATGTACTCGGAGGTTATGTAAACCACTCGCGTAGCATGGGTGAAGAGGCCGTTAGTGCGTTGGATAAGTATGTGCCTCTTAATTTTTCTACACCTTTAGTTCCTGGTGACAACAAGCGTTTTGTTTTCAATTATCCGGCGCTTAAAAAGTTTGGTATTGGTGATAATGTACTGCCGACAGGATCTGTGATTGTTAACGAGCCTTCCTCCTTTTTACAAAAGAACTTTCAATTGTTGTTGGGCTTAATCATGGTCATTACAGGGCTGAGCGTGATTATCGTGATGCAATTTATTACCCTGCGCCAAAAGAAAGAGTTGGCAAAAAAGAACAAGCGAATCCTTGCACTACAGAAACAAACTTTGAATGTTCAAAAAGACATGATTCATGTGCTGGGTGAAGCCATTGAAACTCGCTCTGGTGAGACGGGTAATCACGTTAAGCGTGTAGCCAAGTTATCCGCTTTGCTTGCTAAGTATCGTGGCTTGAGTCATCGCGAGGTCGAGATGATTGAGATCATCAGCCCAATGCATGATGTCGGTAAGATTTCGGTTCCGGAATCTATCTTGGATAAACCAGGTAAATTGACAGACCAAGAGTGGGATGTAATGAAACTTCACACCACTGCGGGCTACAATTTACTAAAGAGCGGAGCGGGTGATATTACCAACCTCGCGGCAATCATTGCTAACGAACATCATGAGCGTTGGGATGGCGCTGGATACCCTAATGGCAAGGTAGGTGAACAAATTCACTTGTTTGCTCGTATCACTGCCGTAGCCGATGTATTTGACGCACTGCTTAGTGCCCGTTGTTACAAAGAGCCATGGCCATTAGAGATGGTGGTCGACTTGTTCGAGAGAGAGTGTGGCTATCAATTTGATCCTCAGCTAACCAAACTGCTACTGAAACACCTGCCCGAGTTTGTCGCTATCCGAGATTCGTATCCCGATACTGGAGCTGTAGAATATGCGTCTGTACCTTCGATTGAAGTTAAGGTTCTAGAAGAGTCGGTTGTTAGCTAACTCTCGCTCTATCTGAATAGTCTACAAGTCTTGGTTTCTTTATCAATTCACCCTAATCCGACTAGGACGTGGCAATTTATATTTTCCACTAAAATTAAGTCGTTTATGTAAACCTTGTAGTATTTGGTTTTGCAGATTCTGGGTTAATTTGATGAAAGCTGTTGCTTATGTCGAGCCATAAGGTGATCAAGTCCATATTTCGCGAAGAGAAATAAGCCTGCGTCCGCAAACTGTTATCTTAATCATCCCGCGCATTGAAAGAACACTATAGGATAAAACTTGAATTCAATGCGAGTGAGAGAGCTATGCGGTTAGAACAGACTAAATGTGTAATTTTCGATTGTGATGGAACACTCATCGATAGCGAAAAGCTGTGTTGCCAAGCCTTGGTGAATGTATTCACCGGCTTTGGGGCGGAGCTAAACGTTAATGACTGCTATGCGCACTTTCAAGGTGGAAAGCTGGCCGATATCTTAATGGATACACAAGAACGTTTAGGGCTATCTATCTCGATTGATACGCTTGAGCCGTTATATCGTATTGAATTAGAAGCTTTGTTCCAACGTCATTTAAAGCCGATGGATGGTGCCATCGAGCTCATTGAATTCCTAAAGCGACAGGACATCGAATTTTGTATCGCTTCTAATGCGCCTAAGTCTCGGGTTGAATCTTCATTGGCAATGACAGGAATGCTCGATGACTTTAAAGGTAAAGTGTTTTCAGCTTTTGATGCCAACAGCTGGAAGCCTGAACCTGACCTGATTATGTATACAGCCATGAATATGGGCTTTTTACCCAATGAGTGTATCTATGTGGACGATACTTTGAAAGGAATTGAAGCGGGTGTTCGTGCGGGTATTCAATCATTCCGATTGCGCCCAAGTATTAATGAATCAATCGTAGATCCCGAAGCCGACTCATCAGAGGTAGCGGCTCAGGATATCTACAGTTTGGAAGAGATTTCGGTTTGGATTAATGGCAAGCACTGCTCAAGTGGTGGAATACCGAACCCTGCAGCTTTGGTGGGGTAGAGCCTAACTGAAGGCTGACTACCTTACTAAATTGTTTAGTGTGAAAACCGCAAGATGCACAAGTAAATTTTTCTCCACTTTCTGAGAGTAGATATTCGTCGTGTTGGCATAAAGGGCATGTAATGTCGTCGGTGTTTGGTGTTTCTGTTTTATTCATTATGTGTCACCTGCAGCAAGAGGGTAAGCGAAAAAAGACCCGTTTAATTAGATTACCCCTAAGCTCGAATATTAGACAGTTTTGACACTTGATAATCTCGCCTTTGCGACTTGCTTCATGGTAATGATAATCTCATCGTTAAAGACCATGTTTTTCCTGTTGTTATTAAGGGAAGCTGTTATTAACGGAAGTTGTTATTAGTGAAAGTTGCTATTAACGGGCGTTGCTATTAGCGGACGTTGCTATTAACGAACGTCGATAAAAAAGGACTCATGATGAGTCCTTTTTAGTTTCGCTGAATTTAACTTGGTCAGCCTAAGTGATCACTCAAATCTAAGTGCGGTATCTTGCCAAAGTTTTAGACAAAGAAACTGATGCGTCTGTCAGTGTTGACACGCCATTTGAAGAGTTTTGAGCCACTTCTTTAATCACATCGGATTGACTGCGAATATCGTTAAGCTCAGCTGCGATGGTGTTCGCTACGTTGCTTTGCTCGTCCGCTGAGGTTGCAATCTGAATACTCATATCCATTAGCGCTTGAGCGGAGTCAGCAATCGAGTTTACATCGTCCCCAATGTTTGAAATCAGTTGGCTGCTAGTTTGCGCTTGATCGACCGTTTGCTCGGTGATCTTAGCGATATTTTGGCTCTCTTGCTGTAAGCGTTCAATCATCGCTTGGATTTCAACCGTAGCCGACTGAGTGCGACTTGCAAGCGTTCGTACTTCATCAGCAACAACAGCGAAACCACGGCCTTGTTCACCCGCACGAGCAGCTTCGATCGCCGCGTTCAGTGCAAGCAAGTTAGTTTGCTCTGAGATTGCGTTGATCGTCGTGATCACTTCATTAATTTGGCTAGTGTTCACATTCAAGCTGGTAACTGAAGATGAGGTTTGCTCAATCAAAGAAGAGAGTGTGGTGATCTCTGAGATGGCTTGTTGAACTTTCGTATGGCTGTCGTTGATTTGCTGCGCGTCTTGTTCAGTTTGTTCAGTTGAACGTGCTGAAATGTTAGAGACTTCATTGGCTGAAGCCGTCATCTGATCCATGGCAGTAGCAACAGAGTCTAGAGACGCATTCTGGCTCATAATTTGTGTTTCACTGCGCTTCATCTCTGCTTCGAAAGAAGCCGATGTTTCACTCAGCGTTGCTGCACTGTGGTTTACGTTGTTGACTAACTCACTAAGCGTGTCCATTGAACGGTCAAGCGCACAACCAATCGTGCCGAACTCGTCTCGGCCAGGGTGGAAACCAAGGCGTGATGTTAAGTCGCCATCACCAATCTTTTGAGTCGTTGAGTAAAGCACCCACAGTGCGCCGCCTAGGAAAGTCGCTACCCAGTAACAGAAAAGACCAAAAGGCACACACCACAAAAAGCTCAGTAATAAAGTGTACAGTGCTTGCTGCTTTTGATTCTGCGTATCGAGATTTGAAACGGTAAGAGAGTAGTAATTACCATCTTGTGCAATGGCTGTTGCTGTAACTGGACCATTCTTCAATATGGTTGTTTCTTGAGGACGTGTTTGTTGGCTAACTGAACGAACGGAAGCTGGGGAATCTGACGCTGATAAAATGCCTTGCAATTGATATTCAACCTGCTGTTTTGCACTCGCGTCAATTTGTTCCATATTGTTGACGTAGTTGAGGCCAGCGAGGCTTGCCACAGCGACAAAAAAGATAAAGAAAATGACCCAAAACTTGTCGTTGATAGACATTTTAATAAACAGTTTGTCTATCGTTCGAAATTGTACTTCTTTCATAAAAACTCCACGGTAAATCCTTTACCGTGGACTCTAAATAACCGACCTCAATAAAAATGTGATGCCAATCGACTAATTGTGAAAATTAATGATACCAACATATCGTTTATGAGACATCTATCAAGTATTTTTGTTCTCTATGGGTTTATTAGCCCAGAGAAGGCAATAGCCCTACTGAAATAAGGATTTGAATCGCAATGATAAAAACGCCTACGCTGCCAACTAAAAACAACGCTTTACTTCCACCGAGCACTTGGTAAGTCGCTTCTGTACCTTGAGGTTCTACAGAGAAATCCGTGTAACGAATCTTGTATACCATCACTGTCGGCAGCAAAATTGCGAGCACTGAAAGTGCTATGGCTGCGTAGCCCAGAGCTGTAATGAAACCCTGTGGGTAGAACAAGGCAAAACCTAATGGCGGTAAGAAAGTGATAGCGGCCGTTTTAACGCGTTTTGCACTGCCTAGTTTCTTGCTCAGTGAATCCCCCATGAATTCAAATAACCCCAAGCTCACACCAATAAAAGAAGTCAGCAGTGCAAGGTCTGCGAATACGCCAACGATAACGCTAAGGTTTGATTGATGAACGGTTTGTGACAATGAGACTAACAGTGCGCCCAAACTTGTATCCGACAAAAGCTGCTCTTGGCTAATCACACCTAGAGTCACACTCTGCCAGAAAACATAGATGACCAAAGGGAGTGCAGAGCCAATAATCATGACCTTACGTAGAGAGCGAACGTCACCATCTAGGTATCGAACAATTGAAGGGATGCTGCCGTGGAAGCCAAAAGAGGTAAACACGACTGGGATTGCTGCAACAATCAGCCCTTGCTGTAAAGGCATGCTCATTAGGTATTGAGAGGTGATGTTTGGTGCTAGGAAGCTGAGTACCAGTACCATCGCAATCAGTTTAAGTCCGAATAAAACGCGGTTAACTTTATCAACACTGTGCGTACCAATCGTCACAACGCCAGCAACTAACAGTGTGAATAGAAGGGTTGTGATTTGGCCATTAAGCTCAATGCCTGAAATATCCGAGATACGTTGATTAAACTGCGCACCACCGCCTGCAATATAAGCTGCACACAGAGCGTAGAAAAGGAACATAACTGCAAAGCTAGCGATCCACTTACCTTTTGTCCCTAAAATTTTGTCAGCTAGCGTGTGTAGGGTTGCGTCAGAATCAGCGAATTGATGTAGTTCTACCATTAACAATGCAGTAAAGGCCATTAGAGCCCATAAGCCAAGCATTAGAAAAAGTGAGGTTGAAAAGCCAATACCTGCAGAAGCAAGTGGAAGAGCGAGCATGCCAGCACCAATAGTGGTGCCTGCAATGATCAAAGTACTACCAAAAACCTTTGATTTATTCATTGTATATAATTCTTTACGTTAGGGTGTGTTTTCATTGTAATTCTTCTAGCTTAAGCGCATAAACCCAAAGAATATCTCGATTTTTAAGTATTCTGATTGAGTTTAATTCCAAATGCAATGTCTAATGTAATTAAAAATATCCACTGTAAACTATATTTTACGATTGGTGAGTTGGAAGCGCTCAAATGCCCGAAGCAAACGTTTGACCATGATCTGCTTCAAAATTTGTAGAGTAATTTGTTGTACTTGGTGTAAGGTGACAGTACATATGTCGTTCGCGTATACCCCTTTAGCGTAAACAAGCGCTAATGATCGCGAGTAGCTTCAAGCTATAAATATGGAATGGGTAGAGTAGAGTGCGTTCATCAAAGTGACATAATATAAGTCCAAGATGGTGCACTAGTTAATCGGACATCATGTCCGCATCAAGGAATAGAGGGGGCACTATGAGTGACCAATCTTTTAATGACGAAAGTCTTGAGTTGTTAGATGCCATGGAAATTGGCATTGATTTATCTGACTACGAGCAGGCGGTTAAACAATTAGCAGAAGAACTTTTTAAGTCTTCGAACTAGGTTTTACCTGAACTAAAGGTTTCTGTAGTTCAACGTTCTCAAATTAGACAATTCTTAAACTGAGCAAATCTCATTCGCTCACACGTCATAACAAAACTATCCTCATTAAAGTTCGCGAAGATAAACGAGTACGTTTACCATGTTACTTAGTTCTCGATACTTTAATGAGGTTCAATGAACTTTCTCGCACACCTCCACATCGCTCAACACTGTAAAAGTAACTTAGCTGGTAATCTGTTAGGTGACTTCGTTAAAGGCGACCCTAATAAACACTATTCAACCTCGCTTTCAGACGGAATAAGACTTCATCGATTCGTGGATAGTTACACAGACCGTCACGATGTATCCCGATCGGCAAAATCGCTTTTTTTAGACCAAACGCGTCGCTTTGCGCCTATTGCACTGGATGTATTTTGGGATCACTGCTTAGCCAATCATTGGACTCAGTTCTCGCAGCAGACGTTAGAGCATTTTTGTTTCGATAGTCATCAACAGATCTTTGCACATCAAGAGCCACACTGGCCTGAGAACTTCATTACGATTCATCAAAAGATGGCAGAACAACGTTGGCTGGAAAGCTATCAAGACATGTCTTCCATAGAAGTTGTATTGCAACGTATGGCGTTGAGAAGGCCCAAGCTAGGGATGCTCAAAAATTGTTACGACGACCTCGAACGTCACTATGATACGTTGCAGTGTCACTTTAATGAGCTGTATCCCAACGTTTTAGAAGAAGCGAAGCAGTTTAATGCACTTCAAATGAAGAAAAATCAAAAGGAAAGGTAAACAGCGTAATGCAGGTTTGCTACAATCCGCGCCTATTTAATCTTTGAGCATCATACTATGTCTGAATCTACCCAATCTTTTAACCAACTAGGATTGTCTGAGCAACTTCTTACAACGCTATCAGAGCTAAACTTTACGGCTCCGACTAGTGTTCAAGAACAAGCTATTCCATTGGTACTGGAAGGCAAAGATGTACTGGCTGGTGCGCAAACGGGTACCGGTAAAACCGCGGCGTTTGGTTTGCCGATTATTCAAAGATTAATCGAGACTAAAGACAATGTTATTCCGAACCCTAAGCTCGTTCGTGCACTTGTGTTAGTGCCAACGCGTGAATTGGCACAACAGGTGTTTGATAACGTAACGAGTTATGCGAAAGGCACCGATATTAAAGTTGTGGTGGCTTACGGCGGCGTTAGCATGAAGGTTCAAACCGATAACTTACGTGGAGGCGCCGACATTCTTGTAGCGACGCCTGGTCGTCTTATTGACCATATGTTCACCAAGAACATTATGTTAAGCCAAACGGAAGTGCTGGTATTAGACGAAGCAGACCGCATGCTAGATATGGGCTTCATGCCTGACATCAAACGCATTCTTTCTCGCATGAACGACGTACGTCAGACGCTGTTCTTCTCTGCGACGTTCGACAATAAAATTAAAGCGCTTGCACATCGAATGATGCAGTCACCAAGCGAAATTCAAGTTACGCCAAAAAACAGCACCGCTGACACCGTTACCCAGATGGTTTATCCGGTTGATAAATCGCGTAAAAGTGAACTATTGGCTTATTTGATTGGCTCAAAAAACTGGCAACAAGTGTTGGTGTTCACGAAAACTAAGCAGGGTACTGATGCTCTAGTTAAAGAGCTTAAGTTAGACGGCATCAAAGCGGCATCAATCAATGGTGATAAGAGCCAAGGTGCGCGCCAAAAAGCACTGGACGATTTCAAATCAGGCAAGGTGAGAGCGTTGATTGCAACCGACGTGGCAGCTCGTGGTATTGATATCCAGCAGCTAGAACAAGTTGTGAACTATGACATGCCATTTAAAGCTGAAGATTACGTCCACCGCATCGGACGTACTGGCCGCGCAGGTAATACCGGTTTAGCGATTTCTTTGATGAGTCAGGATGAAGCGTACCTATTGGGTGACATTGAACGCTTACTTGATACTCGCTTGCCTCAAGAGTGGCTAGAGGGCTTTGAACCAAGTCTAGAAAAAGATGTAGCCCCCGATCGCGGTGGTCGCAGTAAAAGTCGTTCATCAGAAAAACGTAAGATCAAAGCGAAGCTTAAGATTCACCAAAACCGCGGTAAAGCACGTCGCTAACAAGCTGGACAAAGCTCCAGTTTAAAGATCTATACATATAAAAATGCGCCGTTACAGTTGGTTCTGTAACGGCGCATTTTTGTTTTAAGTAAATCAACTTACGACCAAGGAAAATAAAAACACTGGATTAATGATGTTCTTGATTGCACTTCCATACACAGGGCACTTCATAAATTAGCTCTTCTAGGCTAGTTGGGTTTAGCACCCATTGGTCTTCTATTCTAAACTTGCTGACCATCTGCGTGTTGAAAAGCTGCCAATGCTTAAGTAGGGCATCTTCGGGCGAGGTGACCATATCGCCTTCATTCCAAGTGCTCTCCATGAAGGGAGTTAGGCATACCGCTCCGTGCGCATACATGATCATTTGCCACTTAATCTCATAAATGTTGATCAAATTCTCTGGATTCGCATCGTTATATTGTTCAGCTAACATGTTGATTTCTTTTTCGACATCGCCAACATTGTCGATAAAATAATCGACCAAGTTGTCTTTTTGGCGAACAGAGTCAGTGATAAGTTGCATCGGTTTTCGTGAGTGAATCATGTTGCTAAAAAGGCGCATACTAAATAAATAGATAGTAATGTTTGGTGCGACGCCTTTTGGTAACTCTTCTACTATCTTAGCAATATAAGACTGAAAATAGGCGTGTAAACAATCGCTTATCGCATGCCAGATTTTTTCTTTGCTGCCAAAGTGGTGGCGAATAAGGCTATGCGATACACCTGCTTTCTCACTGATGTTACGAAGCGAAACGCTATCATAACCATGCTCACAGAACATATCCGCAGCAACACCCATGATCAAAAATCTCGTCTCTTCAGCGTCTTTTGCGCTTCTTCTGCCTTGTTTCTTTTCAGTCATCTTCATTTCACACATTTACCTGATTACCACATTCTACACTGTTTTTACTCAAATAAAAAATACTGCACAGGTGGAAAGTAAAGCTTGTGGATTACGGGATTTTGAATATACTGCCCACCTGTGTAATAAATCATAATAATTAAATGGAGAGACATCATGCAGTCCAATTTGTCTATCAATGCCATATCGAGCAAGCGCATGGGAGCTGTAATTACAGCACTATTGCTCGCAGGCTCTTTGACCGGATGTAATAAGGTTCAGTCAGAAGAAACGGTTCAAGTTGTTAAGCCTGTAAAGCTGTTTGAGATTCCTTTGCAGACGGATATCGAGCTTGATAGCTTTATCGCAAAAGTGGATGCAACCGACCGTGCTGCGCTTTCCTTCCAAGTAGGAGGCGACATTGAAACCTTCGATGTTCGTATGGGACAAGAAGTGAATAAAGGTCAGGTGCTCGCCGTATTAGATGCGACGGATTACCGTATTGCGGTTGATGCAGCACAAGCCAAATTTGATCTTGCGAATAGCCAATACAAACAAGCTTCTGAGTTGTACGCGAAAAAGTTAGTCAGTACCGATTACTACGACCAAGCCGTGAACACCTTTACTGCCGCTGACGTTGAGTTGGACCAAGCAAAAACAAACCTTGGCTACACCACCTTAGTTGCTCCATTCGATGGCGTGGTATCGATGGTGTTTGGAAAACAATATCAATTGATCGCAGAAAAGCAGCCTGTACTGAATATTTTGAATCACAGTGAAATGGACGTGACGTTTTCTATTCCAGTATCAAAGCTTGAAGATCGTTCTATTCAAGACCTAACGAGCTCAAACATGTGGGTTGTGATGGATAGCCACCGTGGTATTCGTATCCCGACTCGCTTTAAAGAAATCTCTACACAACCAGATGAAGACACCAACAGCTACCAAGCGGTTGTATCTATCGAAAAGCCGGAAGGCATCAATTTACTTTCTGGGATGACAGCGCAAGTTGAAGTTCAGAAGCATAAATCTGACTACGGTATTGGCATTGTTGATTCAGCTTGGTTAACCAAAGAAGCTGACCATGGTGAGCTATGGCGCTATAACCCTGATTCTCAATTGATTTCTAAAGTACAAGTCCTTCTTGATGAGCAAGGCAAGGTTATTGATGGATTGTCGTCTGGCGACCTTATCGTTGAAGCGGGTGTGGATGTGTTATCCGATGGACAGCAAGTAAAAGCTTGGTTACGTGAGGGCGGTATTTAATGAACCTTTCCAAATTATCAATTGTTGTCGCGTCGGCTATATTGCTTCAAGCCTGTAACAGTGAAGCCGTACACCGTGAACAACCCCCTCTGCTAGTTTCTACCTTTGAAGTTGGCGCGCCGCTGACTGATCAATTCAGAAGTTTTAACGGTCAGGTAATGCCCGCTGAATTGACCCCATTGGCATTTAAGCTCGCAGGCGAAATCCAACAAGTCTTGGTAGAAGCCGGTGACAACGTCGAAAAAGGCCAGCTACTTGCAACCTTAGACAACGCAACGTATCTCCAAGATCTGACTGATGCTAACTCTCAATTCAAACTGGCGAGCAAGCAGTTGGCCCGTGGTACGGAGATGTTTGGTAGCAAGATGTTGTCGCAGTCAGAGTTAGACCAACTAACGGCTAACTATAAGCTGGCATCGGCGAATTTGGCAGCTGCAGAACGCAAGCTAAGTTACACAGAGCTTTTAGCGCCATTTTCCGGGACCGTTTCTACCGTGGACAAGCAACGTTTCGAAAACACGACACCGGGTGAAACACTATTAAGCGTGTACCAGAACGATAAGGTGTATGTACGAATTCAAGTATCAGATTCGATCTTGGCATCGATCAGTCCAGACATGCGTTCAAATAGCTATCGTCCTGAGGCGACCTTTGGCGGTCACACTGGCCAATATCCCCTGACGTATTTGGAGCACACCAGTGAATTGCACCCGCAATCGCGTACTTACGAATTTTGGATGCAGATGCAACAACCTAAAGACGAAATCCTGCCGGGTACCAGCGTTACGGTGAACGTGGATATGGCGAAAGCCGGCTTGAGCGATATTCAAGGCTACCAATTACCAATGACAACTTTAGAAGCGGGTTCTGAAGCGAATCAGTTTTATGTGTGGAAAATGGAAGAAGGACAAGCATTCAAAAGCGAAGTAGAAGTCGACAAGATCAGTGGCCAAGGCGCATTAATCGCTCATGGTGTTGAGCAAGGTGATCGACTCGTAAACTCGAATCTAAGAAAACTCCGTGACGGAATCAAATTGTCAGGAAAAGCAGAATGAACATCGCAGAATATTCAATAAAAAACAAAGTAATCAGCTGGTTATTTCTCGTCATATTGGCCATTGGTGGCGTGACGTCTTTTGGTAATCTATCCCGTTTGGAAGACCCAGCTTTTACTATTAAAGATGCCATGATTATTTCAACTTACCCTGGCGCTACGTCAATGGAAGTTGAAGAAGAGCTGACTTACCCGCTTGAAAAAGAGATAAGACAGCTGCCTTATATCGACAAGATCACTTCGACCTCGTCGAATGGCATGTCTCAAATTATGGTCAGCATGAAGATGGACTACGGTCCAGACGAGCTACCACAAATCTGGGATGAAATGCGCCGTAAGATCAACGATCTACAGCCAACACTACCAAGTGGTGTTAACTCTGTTCAGATCATCGATGATTTTGGTGATGTGTTTGGCGTGATGATCATGTTGACGGGTGATGGATACGATTATGTCGAGCTCAAACAGTATGCTGATTATCTCACACGCGAAATCGAACTGGTTGAAGGCGTAGGCAAGGTAAGTATCGCAGGCGACCAACAAGAGCAATTGTTCGTTGAGATGTCACTTGAGCGTTTAGCGGCGCTGAATCTAGATATGTCGATGGTTACGTCACTGCTATCACAACAAAACAGTGTGGTATCAGCTGGTGAGGTAATGCTCAATGGCCAAAACCTAACCATCAAACCGAATGGCACTTTAAGTACGGTTGAAGAACTAGAAAACTTAATCATTCATGGCCGCGATACAGGTAACTTGATTCGTTTGAAAGATGTCGCTGAGGTAACTCGCGGTATCCAAGAAAAACCGGGCAATGTATTAACTTACAATGGCAAACCAGCAATTAACTTAGGTATTGCGTTCTCTTCAGGCGTAAACGTCGTTGAAATTGGTAACGCGCTTGATGCGGAACTTGATCGCTTAGAAAGCATTAAGCCAGCCGGTGTTGAGTTGAATTACTTCTACAACCAAGCGCAAGAAGTGGACAAGTCCGTTGCTGATTTCTTGATCAGCCTAGTGGAAGCGGTCGCAATTGTTATCATCGTACTTCTGTTCGCGATGGGCTTACGCAGTGGTTTGATCATTGGTTTGGTTCTGCTGCTGACTGTATTCGGTACGTTCATTCTGATGGACTACAACGATGTCGAACTGCACCGTATTTCACTTGGCGCATTGATCATCGCGCTTGGTATGCTGGTGGATAACGCAATTGTTGTCGTTGAAGGTATTCTGGTTGGCCTGAAAAAAGGTAAAACCAAGCTTCAAGCAGCGAAAGACATCGTGACACAAACACAATGGCCACTGTTAGGTGCGACCATTATCGCTATCACAGCGTTTGCACCGATTGGTTTGTCGAAAGATGCAACGGGCGAGTTCATGGGTTCGCTGTTCTGGGTACTGTGTTTCTCACTGTTTTTGAGTTGGGTAACAGCACTAACACTAACGCCATTCCTTGCCGAGATGCTGCTTAAAGAAGAAGACAAGGTTGATGAAAACGTAGACCCTTACAAAGGCATCTTGTTCGTTGTATTTGGTGCGTGCCTGAAAGTAGCTCTTCGATTTAGATGGCTTACTGTAGTAAGTATGGTCGCGCTATTAGCAGTTTCTGTCGTCGGTTTTGGTATGGTGAAGCAGCAGTTCTTCCCGCCATCAAATACGCCAATGTTTTATGTCGACATGTGGATGCCGGAAGGCACTGATGTTCGTGAAACGATCAAGCAGACAGAAAAAGTCGAAAGCTACATTCGTCAACAAGATGACGTGGAGTTTGTGACAACAACGGTTGGGCAGGGTATGCAACGTTTTGCGCTGACATATCAACCAGAGAAAAGTTACGAAGCCTACAGTCAGCTACAAGTTAGAACGACTGACCGTGACACCATGTTCGAAGTCCTAGAAGAGTTAGACAAGGACTTAGCCAACAAATTTGAACAACCTACGTTCCAATTCAAATTGATTGAGTTTGGCCCGTCACCAGCTTCAAAAATCGAGGCTCGTATTAGTGGTGCCGACCCACAAATCTTGCGCAGTATTGCGGTTGAAGTAGAAGATATCTTGTTAGCGGACCCAGGCTCTCGAAATGTTCGTCACGACTGGCGTGAACGTACCAAAGAGCTCGTGCCACTGTTTAACGAATCAAAGGCTCGTCGTCTTGGTATTTCAAAGACGGATCTGTCCGAGACGTTACAGATGGCGTTTGGTGGCTACAACATCGGTTTACTGCGTGATGGTACTCATATGTTGCCTATTGTTGCGCGTTTACCTGAAGCAGAGCGTTTTGATTTTGAATCACTAAACAATGTGAAGATTTGGAGCCCATCGCTGCAAACCTACATTCCAGTTGAACAAGTGATTGATGGTGTAGAGCTTCAATGGTCTGAACCACTGATTCAACGTCGTGATAGAAAACGTACGCTAACCGTACTGGCTGATCACGATGTATTGGGTGATGAAACGCCGGCTAGCTTGTTTGCTCGTGTTAAACCAAAGGTAGAAGCATTAGAGCTACCAGCAGGTTACAACATTAGCTGGGGTGGCGAATACGAAAGTTCGAAAGATGCACAAGAATCTCTATTTGGTTCACTGCCAATGGGTTACTTGTTGATGTTTATCATCACCATGCTTTTGTTTAACTCGCTTCGTAAGCCACTTGTGATTTGGTTTACGGTACCACTTTCTATCATTGGTGTTTCGATTGGTCTGCTAGGGACTAATATGCCATTCAGCTTCACGGCGTTCCTTGGCCTACTGAGCCTAAGCGGCATGATTTTGAAAAACGGTATCGTCCTGCTTGACCAGATCAACACGGAACTCTCAACAGGTAAAGACCCATACCTAGCGGTTGTCGACAGCGCGATCAGTCGTGTGCGACCGGTATCTATGGCAGCACTAACAACTATCTTGGGCATGATTCCCTTGGTATTCGATGCATTTTTCGGCTCGATGGCGATTACCATCATGGCAGGCTTAGGCTTTGCTACCGTACTAACGCTAATAGTAGTACCAGTGATGTTCGCTATTCTATATAGAATCAAACCGTCCACTGCGGGTTATTAGGGAATGATATAAAACAGATTCTTTTAAGCCAGCCCAGTCAAATTCGACTGGGCTTTTTTATTCGTGTTGTCCCGTCATGAAATGTGTTAACACATGAGAGTGGCAAGCGGATACGAATAGGGAAGTATTAAAAAAGCCGCTAACCAATGGTAAAGCGGCTTCCTGTAGAATAGAGAATAGAGGGCAGTTCTAGATTGCGAGGCGGAGATCTAACTCAATCGGCTTTGGCATGGCTAAGTGATAACCTTGATACATATCGAAGCCTAAATTTTGCATCGCTGCGAGTTGTTGTTGGGTTTCTATCCCTTCGATTACCGTCTTCGCACCGATTTGAGTAGCAAGCTTTAGGGCCAACTCCATTTCACTTGTGTCACCTTGTTCAAAATCCAACATCACAGAGCGATCTATCTTGATGATATGAGGATTAATATGGCGAACCCGCTGTTCTGTTGACGCTTGTGTTCCGAAATCATCAACAGCGATTTGAAAACCATTTTCCGCTAATGAATGGGCCGCGTCTTTCAAACGTTCTTCACTCTCTACATTAAGCTCGACCAACTCCATCACAATTTGTTCGCACGATAAGTTAAGCTCATGCAGGCGTTTAGCTAGCAAGCTGTCGCTCACTTTCTCTGCAGCAAATAGCTCGCCAACATTAGGAAGAACATTCAAGAATAGGTGTAAATGACGGATAGTCGACTGTGCGAAGTTGCGTATATGAATGGCTCGGCTCAGCCTCTCGACATTAATTTTGTCTGTGCATGAGGTTTCGTCGGAATGAAAGAAGTGATCAGGGCGAACAATGGCACCTTTGCTGTTCGAAATTCGAACTAAAGCCTCTACACCTATCTGAGTCATAGAAGAATCAAATATAGGTTGGTAGACACTTCTAAGTGTTAGGTCTTGATATTTCGCAATAAACTGCATATCGGCATCCACAGATATACAGCTAATAAATTCACTTCTGTCTGATAAAATCATAGTCGCTAATAAAGGTGTTTATTTAATGACGAGAATATACGTCACGGCTGTCACAATATTGACAGGTGTTACTAAATTGTCAATTAATAAAAATTCATTTGTAACGTCAATATTTAAATTAATATAACTAACGAAAAATCAGCATGATAAATGACATTAACCATTAAATTTACTTATCATTGACTGCATTTGATAGCTTAAGTGAATCTAATGGCTGAGTAACGTCTCACATATTAATCCCAACCAATATAAGGCTAGAACGCTGATACACCAGAGAAAAGTAGGGTTAATGGCTTAAATTATGGGGGAGTGTCAAAGTTATAAAATAGATTGACTAAGCGAGTTACACAGAAATGATATCTATCTCTCAAAATCGAGACTGTGAGTCGATCGGCTATTAATAATTAAAACAGGAAGTTCGAATAATTAATGAACAGGGAATGAGTTGTCTTTTATAAAATACTGGGGTGAAGGTCTAACAATTTACTTTCAATATTGAATGAAAAAGTTGACCCGTATTATCACTGCCATTGAAGTACCGCATAAAGTTGCAGATATTTACGTACTAACTGATGATTTCCTGACCGTTTTAACGGGTGGCCAAATTTAATAAAACAGGGGCTAATTTTAAAGTTAATATTCAAATCAGCGGCAAATTGAGACTCGCTCTCTCTTAGGGTGATGCCTTGTTGGCTGTATTCAGTTATCTCGTCTGGGAGTTCTCCCATCCACCAATGCAATAGTTCACCGCTGTTTTTACTTCGGGTTATCCAATGGTCGGAGACAATGATCAAAACGTCATTGGGTTGGATTGCAAATCCATACTCTGATTGCCAGTTATGAATGTCCAACATCAACTTTCTACGACAAGTTTTTCCCGCGCTCACCATGTGGTGGCTGATCATCCAAACTGTTCCTATTTCAGAGGAGATTCGGAAGTGTCGTGGGGTTTCACCAGAAGAAAGCATTTCGAGTGGGCTGATGTTGCTTGCATGATTAAAGCTAACGAAGGTGTGCTCCATTCGTCGAGCAAAAGCTTTTCCTATATGGTGCTCACTGATCCCTTGATTGTGTACCGTAGGGTAGTGGCGCTCACAAAGCTTTAGGCAATCGTCTTGAAACTGGTTGACGCTTTTAATCACTAGATCTAATAACAATGAAGTCCCTTATACACAGTTACTATCTTATTGATGGGCAATAGTACGGTAATTGCAGTGCCATTACCTATCGTCAAAGTGCCAGTTCATGATCCCTCTATCAAAATTAGCCATTGCAGAGCGTTTTTATGGATAGCACTGGCGCTCTACGGGTCTGTAATCTAAATTATGAGAAATAATAGTGAGTTAGCAGGCTCATGGTGACTTAGTAAAGTTATCGATAGTTAACCTAATCTTAGTCAGCTAATCACAATTGTTCTACTTACTCTTTATTTGGACACATTCATGACCATTCAATTAGATTCGAAACAAAAGTCTGAGCTCACTCATACATTACAAAAGTACCTGCAAGATGAACTCGATGTAGATCTTGGTCAGTTCGACACGGAATTTTTGGTCGACTTCATTAGCAAAAAGTTTGGTGCGGTGTATTACAACAAGGGAATAGAAGATGCTCAGAAAGTCATGGAACGAAAAATGTTAGATATCTCAGATGAGCTCTATGAAATTGAACAAATCGTTGAAATATAGACCCAGCAAGCGATTGTTCGACAAAGAAATTTGTCAATAAAGCAACTTGTTCAAAAATTTTGAATAACTTGTTTAATTTGAAATGATGTAACTAATGTAAAGCTTGGTAAATAATATGTTACACAAACTTAGTGTAGGGTACGCTTTTCAAAATTACACGACTCGTTAACATTCGGAACAGATGTATGGACAACAACGTTAAAAATTACAATCCCTTAGCAAGAGCAATGCATTGGATTTCAGCACTAGCAATATTTGGCTTATTTGGTGTAGGCCTATGGATGGTTGATCTTTCATACTACAGCGAGTGGTACAAAACAGCGCCAGACTACCACCGTTCGGTAGGCATTCTTTTGGCTACAGTTACTGTTCTCCGTTTGCTTTGGAAACTAGTTACCGCGTCACCTAAGGTGGAAGGCAAAAGTTATGAAGTTGCAGCCGCTAAGATAGCGCACGGCTTTATGTACATTAACCTAGCGGTTTTATTTATTTCAGGTTATTTGATTTCAACATCAGATGGCCGTGGGATCGACGTGTTTAATTGGTTCACTGTTCCAAGTATGGGTGAGCTATTTGAAAACCAATCGGATCTCGCAGGAACGATTCACTACTATGCTGCATGGGTACTGATCATTATGGCATCAGTGCACGCCTTAGCGGCGATAAAACACCACGTTATCGACAAAGACGATACGCTACGAAAAATGATAGGAGCTTCAAAATGAAAAAGTCAATTATCGCTACAGGATTAGCACTTGCTATGGCAATGCCTTTCGCTGCGAACGCCGCTGATTACGTGATTGATACAAAAGGTGCGCATGCTTCAGTTAACTTTAAAGTTAGCCACCTAGGTTACAGCTTTATCCAAGGTCGTTTTAACACGTTCTCAGGTGATTTCTCATTTGATGAAAGCAACGTTGAAGCGTCTAAAATAAACGTAACGGTTGATACTACAAGTCTTGACTCAAACCACGCAGAACGTGATAAGCACATCCGTAGCGGTGATTTCATCGATGCAAGCAAGTTTTCTGATGCTACATTCAACAGCACGAAAGTGGTTGATAAAGGTGACGGCAAACTTGAAGTAATGGGTGACCTTAAACTTCATGGCGTAACTAAGCCTATCGTTATCGAAGCTGAATTCATTGGTGCTGGTCAAGACCCATGGGGCGGTGAGCGTGCTGGTTTCGTTGGTACAACTCGTCTAGAGCTTGCTGACTTCAACATTCCAGTAATGGGCGCTTCAAGCTATGTAGACATGGATCTGCACGTTGAAGGTGTAAAGAAATAATCTAGCTTTCTAGTTTTCTAGCTTTCTACCTCTCTACCTCTCTGACAGGTATCAACATTTTTTAGAAACATCAAAAGTTTGGTCGATACTAACAAGGTCAGCAGTTAGCTAGTTGGCAATAGGGAAAGTAGCAAAACCGCTAGAAATAGAGAAAGGCGCAAAGTTTTCACTTTGCGCCTTTTTTATTGAGGTAAATGGCCACGCGTTTAGGTCTGTTTTGTGTCAAACCTTTTACAGCGTCTTAAGCCACCATTTACTTCTGCCAGTCAACGTTGCCATGACTGAGTTATCTAATTGAACTACTAATCCCTAATAGTTCAACTTACGATTAGTTAAGCCGTTTCTAGTTCAGTTTGAGGAACCACGTTTAGTCGGTCACCGTAGATTGGACGTAGTGCTTGCATCACTTCAATGCGAGTTAATACACCGACCATTACGCCATTTTCTAATACTGGCAGCATATGTGGTTGGCTTACTTTCATCGCTTTTGCACGCTCTTCTAGAGAAAGAGAAGTCAGGCGAGTTGCGAAGCCCATGCTTGTAGTCGGGTACAGTTGTTCTTTGTCGATGCATAGGAACTCAGCAACGTCGACTAACTTGTCGTTTGCATCGATAGCCACAACGTCACGGCTCATTAGGTCTACGACTTTCTGACCTTTTGTCGGGATGTAATCTTGGCACCAAAGGTCAACCATTACGTCGTGAACAGAGAAGATACCCACTAGACGACCTTCAACATCGCAAACAGGAGCGCTAACAAGTTGAGCGTCTAGAAGGGAATCAATTGCGACTGATGTAGGCATTTCTACGCTCAGTGTAATTGGTTGGGTGTTCATGATTTGCTTGATAGTCGTTGCTGTGTTCATAGTGATTTCCTTAACTGACGTAATTTCTGTTGTTTGTGTAATTGCTGTAATTTTTGCTGCTTTCAGCTGCGGGCGACGGTAAATGCTCCAATTGGCTAAGCCGACCAATACTGAACCACCTACAATGTTGCCGATCGTCACTGGTATTAAGTTTGCGGTGACAAATTTCATGATGTTTAAGTCTGCGTACTGAGCAGGCGTTGCTCCGATTTGCATCCAAAAACTCTCTGGTGCGAATGTTTGAATCGTGATGCCTAGTGGAACCATGAACATATTCGCCACACAGTGTTCAAAGCCTGAGCTAACGAACATTGCAACAGGTAATACGGTCATCATTGCTTTGGTCATGGCGTTCGCAGAGCTGAACGTTAACCAAATCGCTAAACACACCAATAAGTTACAAAGCACACCCAAAGCAAAAGCTTGAACAGGGCTGTGGTGTAGCTTGTGTTGAGCAATGTTCAGAGCGTTTAAGCCCCATTGCCCGCCATCCAGTTGATACAAGCCTGCTGCGCTTACCAAAGCCAATAGAAACATGGCACCGATGAAGTTACCGACGTAGACCTTGCCCCAGATAGACAGCATCTTAGTGAAGGTGATTTGCTTGTTAGCCCATGAAATGCTTGATAACACTGAACTGGTAAACAGCTCGCCACCGCAAATCACAATCAGGATTAACCCCATACTGAATGCAAGACCGCCGGCTAAACGACTCAATCCCCATCCAGCATCAGCGCTACCCGTGGTCACCGTGATGTAGAATAAAAAAGCAAGCCCGATGAATGCGCCAGCCATGATTGCCAAACTCAATGTCATGCTGCTGGTTTTATTTGCTTTGCTTAATGCAAACTTCTCGGCTTCCGCCATCATTTCTGTTGGCGAGAACAGTTGCTGATTTTCAGAAGTGCTGGTTGCCATATCCCCCCCTTGAACAATCCGTCATGTGTAATTCCTAGTGTTAATGACTTGGTTAATCCGTAATGGTTAATCAGTGATTTTTTGCAGGGCTCGTTGTGTCCTGCCATTCCAGATTAGGGGGTTGAGGGGTAGAGGTAAAATTGATAATTTTTAGAAACCACATCAAATTTATTGATATAGATTGGGTTACGCGTAGAATGAAATTGATTGCTCATCGGCTTAACAAAAAACGAGCTACAGGACACAAGTTATTAAAAGAATTAAGGATGAATTTTGCGTTATTCATTAAAGCAACTCGCGGTATTTGATGCAGTGGCAGATTCTGGGAGTGTAAGTCAAGCAGCAGACAGATTAGCGTTGACTCAATCGGCGACAAGTATGTCTCTTGCACAGTTGGAAAAAATGCTCGGCAGGCCTTTGTTTGAAAGGCAGGGCAAGCAAATGGCTCTTACTCATTGGGGTATGTGGCTAAGGCCTAAAGCGAAGCGTTTACTGCAAGATGCGCAGCAAATTGAGATGGGTTTTTATGAGCAGCATTTACTGAGTGGAGAGCTCAAACTCGGTGCAAGCCAAACACCAGCGGAACACCTTGTTCCTGACCTCATCAGTATTATTGATAACGACTTTCCTGAGATGCGAATCTCGCTCGGCGTGCAAAGTACCGATGCGGTTATTGATGGCGTATTAGATTATCAATATGACTTGGGTGTTATCGAAGGTCGTTGTGATGACAACCGAGTTCACCAAGAAGTGTGGTGTACTGACCATTTAACGGTGGTTGCATCGGCTCATCACCCGTTTGCGAAGCGTGAACGAGTAAGCTTGGCGCAATTAGAACAAGCAAAATGGGTATTACGTGAACATGGTTCGGGTACTCGCAAAGTTTTTGATAGCTCTATTCACCATTTAATTGGCGATCTCGATGTTTGGCGAGAGTATGAACACGTTCCTGTTTTAAGAAGTTTGGTTGCAAACGGCCCATATTTAACGTGTTTACCTTATCTCGATGTCGAACAGTTTGTTGAGTCTGGTCAACTGGTCACATTAAATGTCCCTGAGCTTGAAATGGAAAGAACCTTGTCCTTTATTTGGCGTGCAGATATGTCTGAGAACCCACTTGCTGAGTGTATTAAGCGAGAAGGTAAGCGCATGATGAAAGGCAAACCATCGGTTCTGTAAGGTAGATTTGATAAAAGGCGAGGGGCTGTTGACCTTTCGTGGTTAAGTTTTGTTCGAGGTAAAATCGTTTTAGGCGCGGCGAAGAGTATGTAGCCTAGTCATTCTAAGCAAATATTCTTCAACAAAGCATAAAGCGATTTTAGCCGAACCCTTCGGGCAGCCCTTGTGGTTCATTTCTACTGCGTTATCGGCTTTTCATGTAGGCTAGCTACACGTCAAAGCCTCTGTCTTGTATAAATTTCCCACAAAGGCTGCAAAATCGACCTCGAAAGGCCAATAGCCCCTGATAACTAATTGTGTTGGATAAGCGATTCCGGTCTCTATCTAGTGATAAATGCACAACTGCATACATTATTAATGTGACCGCGATCGGCTAAAAAAGGGCGATCTTCCCATAATATGCTTACTTGATTTTAAGTGAGGCTAAATCCGGTTGCGATGAATTACGTAATTAGGCTTTAGAAATAGTATGAGTACATTAGTCGCGATTTCATTAACAACAGGTATTTTGTCAGGTCTATGGGGATGGATTGCTATCTCTTTCGGCTTATTGTCATGGGCAGGTTTCTTAGGTTGCACAAGTTATTTTGCTTCGCCAACAGGCGGCGTAAAAGGACTAGCCGGTAGCTTATTGACTAACATGACAGGCGTATTCTGGGCAATGGTGATTATCGAAAGCTCAACCTTCGCAGGTTTAGAGATTTTAGGCTACATGATTACCGCTATTGTGGCTTTCTTTATGTGTATCCAAGCGAAACAAGCGTGGCTAGGTTATATCCCAGGAACCTTCATTGGTTGTTGTGCGACGTTTGCTGCAGGTGGCGATTGGCAACTTGTAATACCATCTTTACTGCTTGGTGGTGTATTTGGATACTTGATGAAAGCAACGGGGCTATGGCTTCACGAGAAATCGACTCAATCTTCGGAAGTGGTTGAACAACACACTAAGCAAGCTAAGGCTTAATTCGTTAACCTAACCTCAGTTTAGTCACTGTAAACTCTTGCAAGATAACCCCCAATTAATTTGTATATCGATTTATACAGGCACACCACTTGGTGTGCCTTTTTTGGTTTTGGTTAGGCCCATCAGTTAAAAAAATCATCTGCAGAAGAACCAATAGCATCTATCAATTAATTAAAGCGCTTAGGTGTTCCCGTTTGCCATGGTGATGACACGTTTTAGCGTCCACCTTAATAACAAGGGAATACAGTCTTGTCCTTGATTCTCACAATGAGACACGATCGCTAAAGCCAGATCTGGTTTTGCGTGTTTCTTAAGAACTTTAGCCACGACTTTTTTCGCTGGGATAGGGTGGTCGTAAGGAATCTTAACCATGTCTCTGAAAAAGTTCTCAAACCCATTCATATACAAGTAGTGTTCGATGTCTCTGTCAGGAAGCTCTGTGAGGCGATGTCGCTCTTGATCGTTCCCGAGTTATAGCACTGTTGCCGCATATTTTTTGCCTGCTGCATCACCATCGGTGACGACATGCCAATCGATGCCAAACTCTTGGGCGACTTTGATTAATGCCTTTAGTCCTGATTGAGCGAACTCAATAATCTGAACGCCTTCCGCAGCAAGGTTATACCCACATTGGTTGGCTAACTCGTTAAACAACCAGACTTCAGTCTCACCTTCTACCAATAACCAACAGCGAGCATACAGAGCACCTGAACGATGGAAACGAATATGAAAACCAATTCGACGAAGCTCATCTTTGCTAAAGTGGTTCATGTTGAGTTGGTTAGCGATGGTTTTATCGGACTGACGTACCAAACGACGAATCGATTGAAGTGGTACAGCAGCAAGTAGATCGCCACTGTTGGTGGTAAGGATTTTTTGCATCGGTAACTTCTGCATCAAGCTCCAAGCCCTTGCTAGGTGCGTTGGGTGCAGTCGACCCTCTGGATCTTCAAGGATCAAAAGAGGGCGCGCACATCGTCTTAAGTCTGTCGGCCCTTTGGCCTGTAGATAAGCGTTAAGTAACCCCATGAATAACAGCCGAGTTTGTTTATTCTTGGTCTCCTCGACCAATTGATGAATGCTCTTGTCGTTCGCTCCAGCTGAGTACAGTAGCCCGTCACGCGGTTTTCTCGGATTCTTACGTGAGACACTCTTAAATGAGAAATAGTGTTCTATTAAGCTTTGCATTGACTCAAGACTACTGCGCATTTCACCTTTATTAACATGTCCGGGTATCGCCATAAGACGGCGGCAGGTGTTGTCGATCCGCTTTTCTATTCTTGCCTGACGGCCATTGCCATTGCTGGCGTTTCCATTCGTGCCATGACCATTGGTTGTGTGATTATGTCCGTTCCCATGCCCGTTATTTGGATTGTTGTTCCCATTTCCGTTTGCATTGTTAGCGTGACCGTTATTAGCGTGAACATTAGTCGGCAGGTGAGCATTGTGGTTGAGTGAATTTCCGTTGAAAGGGCGGTCAAAGTGCCTAGCGTCTCGTAAACGGATCACGGGATGTAAGGTCATTAATTCTTGAGCGAGCTTTTCTGAGTGATGGAGTTTGAGCGGATTACCGTCTAAACCTAAGAATGCGTAGTTTGTGGTCGTTTCATATTGTTCTAATGTGGCACTGATTCGATAATAGATACGATAGACGCCAAATTCATCTTGAACCCATATAGGTTTAAGCTTGCGATAACGACCAGCGTTGAGTTCGCTCTTGTCATTGGCTTTTAATGCGAGAACAATTTGAAGATGTTGAGACTGTGGATGTGAAACCGAGTAATCGACATGAAAATCAGTCATTTCGAAGTGATATGGCACACCGTCTGAGGGCAGAACGACGGAAAGGGCATCCAATAATGAAGACTTACCCCAGGTGTTTTCACCAATCAGCGTGGTTAGCTCGTCAAACGCGAGTGACATGCGCTTGATACCTCGAAAGCCAGAAATCTCGATTCTTTCTAGTTGCATAGGCTTACTCCTAACGGAAGGCTCTGCTAATTGTTTGAAAGCTAACAGATATCTTTAATCATAATCGAAAAATACCAATCCGGTATGCTCACCTGTCACAAAACCCGTTGTTTATTTATACGGTTCAAAATGGGATTTTTGATCTATCTCGAGAATTTTTTTGCAGTGCAGTTTCATAAAATTCACGATTCTGTCATGATTCTCGACCTAGTATGAAGGGACAAAGAGAGAAGAAAATATGACTAAAAAGAATAAGCCGACAAAAATAGTGTTGGCACACATCAACGACACCCACTCATACTTTGAACCAACCTCGTTACAGCTATCACTTAAAATGAACAACCACATCATTGAACCTTATGTCAGTGCTGGTGGCTTTGCTCGAATCTCAACACGCTTTAAGCAATTAGAGCAAGATGCTAAGCGTCAAAAGGTCGGAACCTTGTTCCTGCATGCTGGAGACTGCTTCCAAGGCACGTTGTACTTTTCTTTATTCAAGGGAAAAGCCAACGCCGATTTGTTGAACGCCCTTAATATAGATGCCATGACGCTCGGCAATCACGAGCTAGACATGGGTAATGAGCCGGTCGCCATTTTCGCTAAAAGAATCAGATTCCCATTGTTGGCGGGTAACTGGAATTTGTCGAATGAGGATATCAATAAAACTCATACCTTAGCGGACAACGACATTGTTAAGCCTTATCTAACTGAAACGCAAAGTGCTTCTTTTATAACGAAAGAGTTTGATGGCGAGAAGGTCGCAATCTTCGGGTTAAGCATCGATAAAATGGCGGGCATTGCGAATCCAGACTTTGATACACCATTTGAAAACGCGTTAGAAACGGCAAAAGCAACGATAGAACAAATTCACCAGGCTGGTATTAACAAGATAGTGCTGCTTAGTCACCTTGGTTATGAAGCTGATTTAGAGCTAGCTTCGAATGTGCAAGGCATCGGTGTGATTGTTGGCGGTCATAGTCACCGCTTGCAAGGCGATTTCTCAGATATCGGCTTAGTGAAAGACGATGACTACGGCGTAAAAATTGGCGACACCTATGTTGTACAAGCCGGTTTCCACGCAATGAGCCTCGGACACTGTGAAATTGAGTTCGATTCTGCAGGCAAAGTGACACACTTTAATGGCAAGAATGAACTGCTGTTGGGACGTCGATTGTTTATAGACGCCAAATTAAGTGAAGTAGGGCAAGGCGATGCTCACGATATGGCGTGTGAGTTTTTAAACAACCACTCGAATATCGCGGTATGTAAAAAAGATCCTGAACTGCAAAGCATTCTGACGGATAAATATCAGCCGAGAGTTCGAAAGCTTCAACAACAAGTTATCGCTCATGCTGGCACAAAACTCCGCCATGTTCGTATCCCTGACGAGCAAGGGCCTAGTCAACTTGCGCCTTTGGTTGCCCAGTCGTTTCAATATCTGATGAACAAAAAAGGACACGGCGTAGAATTTGCGATCCACAATTCTGGTGGGGTGAGAAACTCACTCAATAGCGGAGACGTCTCCGTTGCCGATATTGCCGGAAAACTACTACCGTTTGCCGTACCTATTGGTGTGTATGACGTAAAAGGTGAAACGATCGCAGGCATGTTAGAAGGGGCAATTAACAACGCGCTGGATAATGGTGTGGTAGGTACGGGTTCTGGCAGCTTTCCTTATACTCATAACTTGAGATTTTGTTATCACAAAGAAGCACCCTTAGGACATCGTATTCATCATCTAGAAATACACTCTGAAACATCCGGTTGGCAGCCAGTGTCTCGCGACCGAATTTACCGAGGCGCGTCGTCAGCCTATACCATGAAAGGAAAAGAGGGCTATAACGCCGTCTTGGATATGATAGGTGATGGCATGGTCACGACCGACTCGATGGCAGACTGTTTCATCGAGTTTCTACAAGACCACCCAGAGTCGCTGCAACACAACGAGCCGCTGAATTGTTTGGAGTGTTTTAGATAGGTACAGGTAATGCTTTTGATTGGTGTTATTAGTTTCGTCTATTTATAAATTTGGCATTGTTTATGCTTTATCTCTGCAGGTCGCCTTCTTGTGGAGATATGCATGGATAAGAAAGATTGGTTAGATGCGGTAGCGGTTGTCGGTTGGGTATCGGTTTGGTCCGCGTTAGTGTACTTGGTACCCGCTGCAGGTTTATAACGTAGCGTGCCTTGAAGTGAACTGTAAGACAAAGCGCGTACAAGACTCGTTCGTTATTTGTATCATTGAGTAACGGATTTGTATCATGAGTAACGGTATTAGGGGTTAACCCTCTCAGTAGTATTCTCAGAATCAATACGAATGTCGTTTTGACAAGCCTATAGAAATAAATGAGGAGCGTTTTGCTCCTTTTTTATTTATTTCCGAAAATTTTTCTAGACGAAACAAAGATAGAGGAATATTATCCACGCGTTTGGGGAGTAGTTAGCGCAAGTTTACATATCGTCATCTCGTTAGGCCAAGAGTCTATCCGGTATGTAAAGGTGAAATCCCATATTTCACTTCAACGAGACCAACGCAATCACAATCAAGATCCATCGTGGAACTTGATAGTTTTGTTTGCGGAAGGTCTTTGTACAGTTCTTCCGCCCGGAGGAATAATGAACTCAACTCAATCTCTATTATCTACAAATAGTGAATCCTTTTTTTCATCGCCAATCATGACGACTTATGCGGGCTTTTTCCTGCTGACAGTCATTCTTGTCTCTATTGATATCTATCAGACTCGTGGTGGTAGTGTAACCATCAAGAAAGCGGCAATTTGGAGCGTTTTCTGGTTTGTGCTCGCGTTTTTATTTGCTGGTTCCATTTACCTTTTTTGGGACATCTATGCGCCGAATAGTGAATACACAGCCCAAAAAGCAACCGTGTCATTCATTACCGGTTACTTGCTAGAAAAATCATTGAGCGTAGACAACTTGTTTGTTTTCGCGATGATCTTTGCCCAGTACCAAGTTCCTGAACATCTAAGACCTCGTGCGCTTCTTTGGGGCGTAATTGGTGCATTGGTGCTTCGTGCAATTATGATCGCATTAGGTGCTCAGCTATTGGCTGAATACCATTGGGTGCTTTATGTATTTGCTGCATTCCTAATTGGTACGGGTATTAAACTAGCGCTAGACAAGGGCGAAGAGGAGAGTGTGAATACGCTACCTGAGAAGTTACTTCGTAAAGTGATGCCAGTGACAGAAGACTTCCATGGTCCAGCGTTGATGATCAAGCAAGGCACTAAATGGGTACTCACGCCAATGATGTTGGTGATTGGTGCCATTGCGGTTATGGATGTGATGTTTGCACTGGATTCTATTCCTGCAATTTTCGCCGTTACGCGAGAGCCATTCTTAGTACTGGCTGCAAACGTATTTGCATTGCTTGGCCTTCGTTCTTTGTA
The DNA here is from genome assembly GCF_024347615.1 of Vibrio splendidus. Lineage (NCBI taxonomy): Bacteria > Pseudomonadati > Pseudomonadota > Gammaproteobacteria > Vibrionales > Vibrionaceae > Vibrio > Vibrio splendidus. Next base: position 525,220 of record NZ_AP025509.1, read on the forward strand.
CTTTGTTCTCCAAGGCATGATGGATAAGTTCATCTACTTGAAGCCTGCACTGGCATTCATCATGGTGTTCATTGGTGTGAAAATGCTATTGGTTGACAGTGAGTGGGCTATCCCAACGTATTGGTCGCTAGCTGTTCTGATTTCTACTATGACGATTGCGGTTATAGCGTCGATTTATGCGAAGAAGCCAGACATTGAACAAGTAAATTAAAACAAAAATAACTTATCGAAAACTCGATAAGGATTAGGTGGTCAATGAAGCTTGAAATTTATTTATGTAAATTTTTTGTGACACTGGCCACTGTTGTTTGAGGGTTATTTGTACTAAATGCATGATTTAGGCACTGTTGTGAATTTTTACTCATCAAGCGTGAATATGTATTTCGAGGTGTTGTTAATGGTTTGTTTTATTAGAAAAACTAATCTGAATTTCTAATTTTAGTCATTTTTTAACCTGCAAAAGATCACCTATTATTCTTGTCATCAGAACGAACCACATAAACAAATTTATAGAGAGGCAATCATGGCTCAAGCAATGCAAATGAATACTATCGCTGTTCCTAACTCTATGGATAAGAAGACCTACTCGGTTAACATCAAAGGATTGATTGCACACATTTTCGATATTCTTTTCGTAGACAACTCTCCACGTAGTTACTACGCAAGCGACCTATCTGGTCACATGCAACGCGATATCGGTATCAACCGTTAATCTCTGCGTTAACATGTAAAAATATAGAATTTAAAAAACGCCAGCTTCTAAAGCTGGCGTTTTTGTATCTGAAACAAGCTGTGTATCTAAAACAAGCTGTCTATCTGAAATAAACTAAGCATCTGAAATAAACCCAGCACCTGAAAGAAACTCATCACCTGAAAGAAATACTTAGGCATAACGGTCTGTATTTGAGCGCCAGTAAATTCGCTTTGTACAAGGATCATGGTATGTCACACGCCACACGCAATTCATCATTGATTAAACTCTGTTTACTTGCCTTGCCAATCGGCGCCCATTCTTCTGTGTCGTTTGCACAAACGTGGAGTAACGAAGGCCAGCCTGCTCAGGTTATTGAGCTGTTTACCTCTGAAGGTTGTTCTAGTTGTCCGCCTGCTGACACGTACCTCAGTACTTTTGCAGATCATCCAAAACTTTGGACCGAGGTCATACCGCTTGCTTATCACGTAGACTACTGGGACTACTTAGGCTGGGGAGACAAGTTCGCCAGCAAGGCATTCAGTCAGAAGCAACGTTTATACAAAGCTTATGGGGTAACAAGTGGCGTTTATACACCGGGCTTTGTTGTCGATGGAAAAGAGTGGCGTGGTTACTTTAATTGGCTAGACAGAACGTTGCCTTCGATCCAACAACAAACTAATCCCAAATTAACAGTGAACCATAAAGGCGATACGTTCAACGTGAGTTACGAAGGCAAAGGGGATTATGTCGCTCATATTGCCTTGTTGGCGATGAACGAAGTCACCAGCGTTAAAGCGGGCGAGAATAGAGGTAAGAAACTTAAGCACGATTTTGTCGTGGTTTACGACGGCTATCAACGTGGTGAGTCTGATTGGCAATTCAATATCGATTTCTCTCCTTTAGTCGCCACGCCAGATGCTGTAGCCGTGTGGTTAACTGAGCTCAACTCGTACACGCCAGAGCAAACGGTAGCGGGGTGGCTTAACTAAATTTGCGATAACTTGATATCTGGATGTGTTTTAGAGGGGCTTAATCGCTGAAACGCGGGAGAAAGGGGCGATTTAGTTACGTAATACTGCTGAAATACGTTAATATAGCGCGCTATTATTTTAGCTTTGAGTTCCTGCAATTAATGACTAACACCACAACACCAACCAACTTCTCTGATCTTGGCTTAATCTCTCCTTTGATGGCTCGTTTAACAGAGCTTGAATACCAACAGCCAACGCCTATCCAAGCGCAAGTTATTCCAAGTGTGTTAGCAGGACGCGACCTAATTGCAGGTGCAAATACGGGTTCAGGTAAAACTGCAGCATTTGCACTGCCGCTGTTACAACAAATCCATGAAGATGCGCCTTTAGACCGCAGAGCAGGCAAAGGTAACTTTGTGTCTGGTCTTATCTTGGTGCCTACACGTGAACTTGCTAAGCAAGTGGCTGACAGCGTTAAGTCTTACGCAGTACACTTCAATGGTGCGATCAAAACGGTTTGTGTATTTGGTGGTGTATCGGTAAACACTCAGATGCAAGCGCTACGTGGCGGCACTGATATCTTGGTGGCAACACCGGGTCGTTTGCTGGATCTGATCTCAAGCAACGCTATCAAGCTAGATAAAGTAAAAACGTTAGTGCTTGATGAAGCTGACCGAATGTTAAGCCTTGGTTTTACAGAAGAACTAGACGCGATCTTGAAACTTCTGCCAAGCAAAAAACAAACCTTGTTGTTCTCTGCGACTTTCCCCGAGCAAGTTAAAACGCTGACTCACGAACTACTGAATGATCCAATTGAAGTTCAACTTCAAAGTGCTAATGCGAGCACATTGGTTCAGCGTGTATTCGAAGTAGAAAAAGGTCGTAAGACAGCATTGTTAGCGCACCTGATTCAACAGCACGAATGGCGCCAAGCTCTTATCTTCGTAAACGCGAAAAACAGCTGCGAGCACCTTGCAGACAAGCTTTACAAGCGCGGTATCATTGCGGAAGTATTCCACGGTGATAAAGGGCAGGGTTCACGTACTCGTATTCTTGAAGATTTCAAATCTGGCGAGATTGACGTTCTTATCGCGACAGACATCGCGGCACGTGGTCTGGATATCGAAAAGCTACCAGTAGTAATCAACTTTGACCTACCGCGTAGCCCATCAGACTACATGCACCGTATTGGCCGAAGTGGTCGTGCGGGTGAGGTTGGTCTAGCGCTATCTTTGATCGACCACGAAGATTACCATCACTTCACAATCATTGAGAAGAAAAACAAAATCCGTCTTGAGCGTGAGCAAATTGAAGGTTTTGAAGTGGATGAAGAAGCTACGGCTGAACTTGTTGCTGCATTAAAACCCGTTGCGCCACCGGCTGGCACAGGCAAGAAGAAAAAGAAGAAAGCACCTAAAAACCAAGATGTTTGGTTGAGAAATAACTGATATTGAGTCAGTCAAAAATAGAATTTCCAAAGGCGCTTAATTGCGCCTTTTTTATTTTTAGCCCTAAGTTTAACGAATCCGCATAACGAGATTAAACGACACTCTTGACTCTAAAGAGGTCAGTAAATAGTTTGCCGATCATCAAAATGATGAGCAGTGTGGTTAACATCAGTAATGGTGTTTGAATCTGATAAACCGGTGTTAGATTAAGCGCGCCAGACGTCAGTACGACCAGCAGGTTAATGCCAAGTATTCGGTGCACCATAAGTTTAGGCGTTGCGAATACTTTCCATATCACCATGCTATTAATGAAATAGAACAATGCCAATTGCCACAACTCAGTCATCATCGGCATGATAAAGATGTATTGAAGTAAAATAATGCTACCTGTGCCTATCACTCCGAAAAACGCATCTTTGATCACACTTGGTGGCATCGTCGGCAACATGGAAGAAAATACGCCTGCAATCATCGGAAAAATAAAACCACCCGGCACAGGTAGATATATCCAAACCAGTAGCGACGTTACGAACATCAAGACTCCTTGTAAGACTTTTCTCCCATCTTCATCCAGATGTTGAACAAAGGTACGGTGCTCATGGTGCCAAGAAACGTTTTTCTTCTCACTCTTCACAAACGGCACATCATCAATCAATGACAAGTTTGGCGCCATTAACTCTAGTTTTTCCAGTTTTTCTGTGAGAATTGGCCAATCAATAGGTTGAGTAAGTTCATCCGAGGCGAGTACAAGCAGACGATCTTGAATATGAGCCATTTCACGGACACGTAAGCGCCACGCTTGGATATTTTGCTTTAGGTGATAACTGCCAGTGAGCGGTAAATCCAACAGCTGATAAAGCTTTTTAATATTAGCGGTATTGGACTCTAAGGCTTCTATATCAAGGTTATTGGTATCGCTCATTGCTGTTATCAGCGTTTCTCTGCTTGTTTCAAATCGTTGTACGAAGTTTTGTTCAGTGCTTACCGGCCAGATTAGACGATAAACAATCGAGAAAGTGATAACGCCTAGCAAAGTTTCTTGTATTCGTAGAACTGCAAAATAGAATGTAATTTGGTTATCGAATCCCCCCATACAAGAGATGATGGAGCAGACAGCAAAGCCTATAGAAAAGACATAACCGTATTTTTCATCACTCGACATGAAGATGCACGTACCGAGAAATAAGGTGAAAAACATCAGAAACAGAAAGCGGTCCTGAGAAAACATCGCAATCAAGAAAAAGGCATAACCCGTCCCTAACAAGGTTCCCATTAATCGGTTATGGCCTTTGTTTATTGAATGGGCAAAACTCTCGTTCAATGCCATGACAGCAACCGCAATTGCCGCCCAATAGGGTTTTTCCCACTGAAACCACAACGCAAGGCAGATAGAGATAACAATCGCGAGAGAAGCCTTAATTGCTTCTTTGGTCGATGCACTGAACATAAATGCCATCCAACTATTTGATTATTTTGATTGAAGCTGTCATGCCGACACGAAGTTGCAAGTCTTCAGGCACGTTATCGAGTACTACTTTAATTGGTATACGCTGAGCGAGGCGAATCCATTGAAAATTTGGGTTCACGTTGGGAAGAAGGTCATTACCAGTACTGCCATCTTGTGTCGCAATGCCAAAGCCAATGCTTTTGATATGGCCTTCCAATTGAATATTGTTGTGCATCATAAGAGTGACAAGCGCTTTGTCGTTAGGGCTAACATTAACCAGATCAGTTTCTTTGAAATAGCCTTCGATCCAGAAACTGTCTTCATCGATCAGCGCAACTACCGGTGTATTAGCGACGACTTGAGAGCCTTCTCGTAGGTTTAAGTTTGTGATGAAGCCATTCGTTGGAGCGTAAACCTTGGTGTATTTGAGATTTAAATGTGCCTCTTCAACATTGGCCTTTGCTAGTGCAACGTTAGCTGCATTTGTCTCAACCGCGTTGTTCAGGTTATTCAAGGTCAGCACTGGCAGCGCGCCAGGCGTTCTTTTTTCTAAGTTCAACGCGCGTTGCTCTTCGTTTTTAGCTTTTGCTAAGAGCGCGCGAGCCTGCTTCTGTGTCGCGAGTGCTTTATTGTAGGCCGCTTGATAAATACTTGGGTCGATCTCAAACAGTAGATCCCCTTTAGCTACCTGTGAGTTGTCCTCAATATGGACTTTGGTTACTTGCCCGGTGACTCGAGGGGTAATAGAAACTATGTATGCGCTGACCTGACCATCTCTAGTCCAGGGATTACTCGAATAAGATTGGTAATAGCTATAAACCACAGAGCTTGCGGCAACGACCAGTAGTAGCGTGATGAGATAACGTTTAATCAAGGTGAATGCCTCAGAAGATGGTAATGAATTGACCGATAACGCCGACGAAAATCACGATTAGGCTTAATTCGGCAATTGCAGGAAAAGCGACATATTTATGTAGCCCAAGTTTTGTCGCGATTGAGCCAGTCAATATCGTCAATACATAAGCTAACGCGATAACCAATAGCAAAGGAGGGAAGTAGATCTCACCCCACACGAGTTCATGTGGCATTGTGTTCATGGGTCTGTCTCTATCGTTTTAAGAAGGTAACGATAAAGGAAATGCGGTGATGTTAATAATCGTATATAGAGGATCAGATCCATCAAATACAGACAGGTTTAGGTATATACTAGGAAGGATAGGCAGCAAAGGTACAAATCAGTATTCACGTTTGTTCAGTCTTTTTATCATTATTAATTCTGATGCAGTAGATATTTTTCTATCTCGTATGCATGACCAAGAAAGTAAGTACATTAAAATGAACTTTAGTATTGAACAACTTCTCGCGTTTGTGACTGTCTATGAACAGCGGTCATTTAGCAAGGCGGCGGTAAAGCTTAACAAGCACAGAACGACCGTGGGTCAGGTGATTACAAACTTGGAAGATCACCTTGCAGTGAATCTTTTTGAAAGGGTCGGGCGCTCTGTTGAACCAACGGAGGACGGGCACCTCCTTTATCACTATGCAAAACAGACGATTGAGCAAGCTCGTACTTTTGACAAAGTGGCGTTGAGCCTCTCTTATGGTGGGTTAGAGAAAATAACAATCGCGTATTCTAGTTTCGTTCCACAACGTGTTTTGGTCGATATACGAAAACGACTTAAACACGATTTCCCAATGATGCGAGTGAACTTTCTGGTTAGGAATAAGAACGAAATTAAACAAGGAATACAAAGTGGGGAATATCACTTTGGACTTGTGAATGCTCACAATAGCCGAGCGATGCATAGTTTTGATTCTACTTTCCTTGGGCATTTTGAGTTCTATCCATTCGGACAAAAAGGGGGAGAACTCTCACATATCGATAAAGACGAAGTATTAGTCGCACTTAGGAACTCTAAACAGTTCGTATTGAAGTCTCTGATTGACGAAGGTATGTCTGAAAAGATTATCGTGAGCTCTGACTATGAAGAGATCGATCAGCTTTCGTTAATGATCAAAATGCTTGAAGAGGGTTTTGGATGGGCACTTCTTCCTAAGGCTTTTTTTACCGACTCTGAATTTTCAAAACATTCAATAGAGCCCATTCACTCTGCGCAAATGGTGGAAGGATTCAAATTTGGATTCGCGTTGTGGTGCCCGCACTCGAAGCAAGTCAGTGGTATCAAAGGCTCTTTAGTGTCTGTCATTAAAGAGTACCGCGAGCAACTTATTGATAGTTTTAAGTCGTGAAAATTTGAGATATTAAAAAGGCGCTAATTATTCATTAGCACCTTTGAGATTTTGTTCAGCTAAGAGAAGAATTACTTCTTACGGCAGAACTCAGCGATTACGTACATTGATTGACCGCCGTTTGTTTTACCAGAAACAAGCTTAGGGTCGTCACCAACGCTGATGCCACGGATAACAGTACCTTGCTTAATCACTTGGTTAGTACCTTTGATTGGCAGGTCTTTGATTACTGTTACGTCGTCACCTTTTTTAAGTTCAACGCCGTTCACATCAAGAGGCTTGTCATCAGCAGACATGCCGATTTGTGCCCAAACTGATGTTTCTTCTTCAAGGTACATCATGTCTAGCGCGTCTTGAGCCCAGCTTTCAGAGTTCAGACGAGTAAGTTGACGCCATGCCATTACTTGAACTGGCGCTTCTTGGCTCCACATGCTGTCGCTTAGGCAACGCCAGTGGTTGATATCTTTTGGATCGTCAATCTCACCAAGGCATTTGTCACATACCATGATGCCGTGATCCACTGTTACGTGGCTGTGTGGCGGTACTGCGTATGCAGTAAGAGAAGAATCAGAACCACATAGTTCACATTTAGATTGGCAGCGTTCTAGCATCGTAGCTTCAGAAGACATAATGGACTCACATTTATTAGGTATTAAATTACGGGGCTATTATCCACTTTATTTACAATAAAGAAAGAGGTCGTACGGTATTCTGTCTTGATTAATTTTAGCTGAGATCAACCATTTGTGTTTTAAGGTTCTATGCAAACGGTTAACTAGGGACGATGGGGTGTCGATAGATACAAAAATGCCAGCGGTTAGGCTGGCATTTGTTTACTTGCAACTATTACTTATTCTAAGAAGGAACCAGTAATGGATCCTGAAGTTAACGCGTTGTCGATCAAGAAGTCTACAGCTTGTGTCTGCATGCTTGCATGATGACCTGCGTCCAAAGGTGTTGGTGTAGTGGTATCTTGCGGTAATACAAATGTACTATGCGCAGCAACATCACTGAACTTAACAAAGTCCTTCGCACCGTCAGGGGTCGTGTTACTCGAATCAACGACTGTTAGGCCAAGCTTCGTTGCCAACGGTGTGGTTCCCGCGAACGGAGCGTTTGCCACAGTGTTTGGTACTGTGTCATCACCTTGTACTTGCCCCATATAAATAGGCAGAACAGGTGAGCCAGAAGCAACTAGATAAGCAGCATTGGTAAATGGGTCAACAGTATCTAACACAGTTTGTGCAGCGTAAGCGAACTGTTGAAAAGCGGCTGTCATGGTTGCTTTCTGTGCTGCAGTCGCGTTTGCTTCAAACGTTTGGTAGCACTGCTTATTAGAAAGGCTTCCACAGTTTGCGGTTGCGAAACCTGCGTATTCAGTTGAAGCGCTCAATGCAACGCTGTGCTTAACTTGAGGACCAAACTCTGTAGAACCCAGTAGAAGGTTAGATATCTGACCGCCTGAGTTCTCTATAGCTGCTGCACTGAATGAGTAAAGCGAATTAGCTGCGACACTGCCGAGCGTACGGTTAGAGGCTGCAACTGCAGTCGTTCCAACAATACCGCCTAGTGAGTGACCTAGAAACTTAACTTGCGAGCCTTTGGTTAAATCAAAACCTTTAAGTGGTGACGCGCCTAACAATGTTGCTTGTGATGATACGGCTAAAGCCGCGCGTAAGCCCATTACATCAAGTGCACTTTGGCGTACGTTATCGCGAGCGACGGGTAAGTTCGCTAAGTTTAGATAAGCCAAAACGTCAGCGTTTGCCGAACGAGTATCATCCAAACTACGTGTGCCGTGAATTGGAAGGTCAATTGCTAGAACCGCCGTATCATCTCCCACTAGGTTATAAGCAAAGGCATAAGCATTCTCTTTAGCTGAGGTAATGCCATGCTGATAGATGACAACGTTTTTTGGCGTTGCCCCTTTCTTAGTAAATAACAAGAACTCAACAGATTCTAATGATTTAACTTGTGGAACTGGAGAGTATTTGGTGATTACTCTGTCACTATCAAGCGCAGAACCGTCAGCAAGCGTTAAGTTTAAGCCGATCAACTTAAGCTGCTCAGTTTGGCTTGTCGCTAATACGCTTGTATCTATGCCTGCAGTAACCAATTGAGCAGCCATATTTGCTTGTTCTGCGCTATCGCTCAAAGCATTTGAAACTTTAGCTAGGCTAGGCATGCCAGATTCAAAAGGTTGACTGTCCCATTCACTGCTACTTGTCTCGAGATAATGAGGAAGTTGCACAGCCCCTTGGGTTACATTGACATCGGCACCTGAAATATCATACATCGCCTCGATGGCTGTTTTTGCTTCAGCAATCTTAGCCGCGTTGCCACCACCGATATACTTATCAAAATCGGTGTCATTGGTAAGTGCATCTTTGAAAGGTTCTGACGTTCCAAACTGCATTACGTATGCTGTTGAAAGGTCGACAGAATTAGGGTTTGCACTGCCTTTCCAGACACCATTAAGGTTTGCAGATGCTAATCCTGTTGCGGTTGCAGCCTTTGTTGCGAAAAGAGAGCTGCCAACCGATTCGGTTGTAAACCACGTCGAATAGATGATGTCTTTGCTATCAAGGCTAACCTTGCCGGCTGCATTAGCCCCTGCAAAGATTGTCTCTACACCCTGAGTTACCTTCTGCGCTTGAGCAAGGCTACCTTCGGTGTAAGTTACCGCACTTGATTTCAGCGCAGCGTAACTTGCCGACATGCCAACAGGATCGCCATTAACGTCCGTTAGTTCATTGGAAAGCGCCAATACGTATTCACTTGAAGCATCAAGAGAGTCTTTGAATACGATCGTGAAGGTGTCGGTTGAAGCACTAGACAGAACATTAAAATGAGTGCCTTGTGCCAATACGCCAGTAACAGTTGGTGCTGTGTCTGAAGTCAGCGAACCACTAAGCTTTAATAGGTAAACCCCACCAGTAGCTACGCCGTCAGCTAAGCCAGTACCTTCAAAGTTCATGATGATTGGCATCGAAGTTGACCAACCATCCATTGTATTCATTGCTGCAATAGGGTTGGTTAATGAACCATCACCACCGGTCGGCAAGCCAAGTGTACCGTCGGTAGCATCCATCAACGCGAAACTAGGAAGAGGAACAGCAATATCAGCACCCGTTAATTGAAACTTGATGCTCGTCGCTTGTGCGAGTGAATCTTGAATGTATTGCTCATATTGAATCGCTGTTGAAGCACCTGAACTCGAAGAGTCATCACCACAACCAGCAAGAAACATTGCTGAAGCGAGCAGCGAAACATTAAATAACTTTTTCATGTTTTAATTCCGTTTAGTTGAAGGTGTAGTTCATTTGAATTGCAGATAGGTAAGCGACTGCATCACCAGAGAATTCAAGTTCCTGACCAAGTTCATTGGTTTCAGTGAAATCACCTTCTTTACTTTGAACAAGAGCGAAACCAGCATCGATTGAAAGGTTAGGGCTGTATTGATATGTCAAACCTGCGCTGTACCAGAAACGATCGCTATCTGGAATACTCAATGTCGCTTCACCAGCTTGCTCGTCATAAGCTAAACCAGCTCTTAAGGTCCATTCTTGGTTTAACTGGTAAGTTGCACCCAGTGAGTAACGGTTATTGTCGTCGTAGTCTTCGGTCTTTTTAAAACACTCGCCATTTGCGCAATCTGAACTCGTCGCTTTAAGTTCTTTAAAGCTACTCCATCCAGTTTGTTGCCAGCCGTAGTGAATTGCCCATTGGTCGGTCAATTGGTGGAAAGCTGAAATTTCAATAATTGAAGGCAACGTGATTTTTAGACGGCCTGTTGTTGTCGTAGCACTACCTTGCACGATGCTGCCCGTGTAATCAGTAAAGTCACCATCATCAAAGTCGAGGTCTACCTCTGAACGATAAGCAATAGAGAATCGGTTGTTTTCATTCAGTTCATATAACGCACCTACGTTCCAACCAAATGCAAATGTTTCACCTGTCATGCTGATCAGTTTTGTAGAGGCAGAGTCACCAGTAATGTTAGAGATAGAGCCTTGGTGACGATTAAGTTCAGCTTCTGCGTAAACAAGGTTTGCACCCGCACCGACACTAAATTGATCATTAATACGATACGCGACATTAGGGTTTACGTTTACTGATATCAGTGAAGTATCACCAGCAAGATCACCCGCATAAATATCATCTGGGTAATCGGTAGCAACTCCATAGTTAGAGAACATACCGATACCCCAAGCCCATTTATCGTTGATTGGGCTGATGTAGTAAGCAGCAGGAACGACTTGCAGTGGCGCTACGTCTTTGGATACTTGGCTCTGTCCGCCTGAACCTGGAACATTGTTTTGAGTAATATCCACCTCTGGATCAACGATAGAAACCGCGCCTGAAAATTGGGCTGTATCAAATAGGGTCATTGCGGCGGGGTTTCTCGCTAGTACACTCGCGTTATCAGCTACAGCACCTTCACCTGAAAATGCGCGACCAAGACCTGAGGCAGAGTGCTCAGCAACTTGGAAACCAGCCGCAAGTGAATTACATGCAAATAGCACAGAAAGTGAAACGAGAGAGCGTTGTATTGTTTTCATCCTTGACCCTCCTAGGGCATCAAATCTCATTCTTATTGTTGAAAACACACTGAGCGTTGTTGGTGTTTAAGCTCTAATGTAAATGGCATGTTAAATTCATGTTTAATATAAAGTCAAAGAATGAGTTGTCATTTTGTGAAGTAATATTTTTAAGGGGCGGCACTCTAACACTAATAATATAACTATAATCAATGATTTATGGGTGGTTGGAGGTGTGACCAGAATGTTTATGTTAGGTGCTGGTATAAATAGTGTTCAACTGCTCAATATGTAACAACTTTGTTTATGTTTACCGTTAATCGCTAAATCGGCATAATATCGATTCATATTGATAGTCATTAAATTGGAATTAAAGTTTGGAATTACTCGCGATAGAGTTTCTTGGAAAACCACTTCGTTTAGAGGGGTCAATGGCAGGGTGGCAACAGTTGTATTGGGACAATACTTTGGTGTCCCAATTAGACGCAACCACAGATCAAGGTGATGCTCGAACCCATGCATTTACTCTGCGCGCAGGTGAAGAAACGTTGCAGTGTAACGTTGAGGCGACCGTTCAGTGGCAACCGTTTGAGATGACCTATAAAGCGACCGTGAATGGCCAAACCGTTACCGAAGGCAATCGAAACACCAAAGATATTGAGCAACAAACCCCGGTTGTCGCACCAAAACCAGAGAAGCGTTTTAGCTTAATCGGGTTAGTTTCGCTGGGAATGAAAGCCCTCAAGAGTGCCAAGTTAATCAAGGTGGTACTTGCCTCTGCGAGTTTAGCCGCTTATTCGTGGCTATTTTCAATTCAGTTCGCTTTAGCCTTGATCGCTTGTTTAATGTTCCATGAATATGGCCACATCAGAGCAATGAAATACTTTGGAATGAAGACCAAGGGCATCTATTTAATACCGTTCCTTGGTGGCTTGGCGTTATCCGACGAAAAGATCAATACGCGCTGGCAAGATGTGGTTATCTCGATCATGGGACCATTGTTTGGCTTGATATTGTCATTGATATTTATGGTGTTGTACTGGGCGACTGGCGAAATGTTCTTCGCTGGGCTTGCGGTATTTAACGCGTTATTAAACTTATTTAATCTATTACCGATTTTGCCTCTCGATGGCGGACATGTACTAAAAAGTATCAGTTTCTCGATGAACAGTGTGCTTGGTATTGTCCTGTGTGTTGCGGCCGCTATTGCTGGCGTGGTACTGAGTTATCAGTTGAATTTGACCCTGTTTGGCTTCTTATTGATCATGGGCAGTGTGGAAATACTATTCGAATGGAAAGGGCGTCACCACAGTCACTTGTTGCCATTAGACAAATACGGTCAAGTCGTGTCGTTTGTTTGGTATGTGGGTTTAGTGAGCAGTTTGATCGGTGTTATCTGGTATTTTGCATCTACTGGTGATCAGCTATTAAGCCTACCATTGCAAATTCTTGGTACTTAACAAGAATCAAAAACAAAAAAATGCCCTAACCAATATGGATAGGGCATTTTTGTATTCGAAGTTTAGCGTCTAAACAAATGTTAGATTACGCTTTGCAATTTGGTCTTGGTGAACCCGATTGAGGTAACGTTTTTATCGTCGCCTGTAGATCTTTGATACGCGTACTGTGGGAAGGGTGCGTAGACAGCAATTCTGGCGGTTGGCTACCACCTGATGCTTTCGCCATGTTTTGCCACAAGTCGACGCTCTGTTTAGGATCGAACCCTGCCTGAGCCATATATTCTAAACCAACAACATCGGCTTCTGATTCCTGAGTTCGGCCATACGGTAGAATAACCCCATATTGAACACCTAAACCTAAGGCAGCCATTGTCATGCCTTGGTACTGTTTGTATTCTGATGCGCCTAACGCGACGCTAGTAATAGATAAGCCAGTATTAGCGATTTGAGACTGAGATAGACGCTCATTACTGTGGTCAGCGAGTACGTGAGCCACTTCGTGTCCGATAACCGTTGCGAGTTGGTCTTGATTGACCGCTACCTTAAGTAACCCTGTGTATACGCCAATCTTGCCACCCGGCAAAGCAAAGGCATTCACTTGGTCACTATTAAAAACAACAACTTCCCATTCACTAAAGCCTTGTTTTGGAATATGTTGAGTAATGCTATTTGCAACGCACTGTACATAAGCGTTTGTTTTCGCGTCTTTACTTATTGGCTGTTCTTTCTTCATTTGTTCAAAAGATTGCGCCCCAAGTTGAGACATGTCTTGATCAGAAAAAAGCAGTAATTGGTTTCTTCCTGTCGGGGAAGCGCTACATGCGGTTAGGCCTGCAAGTGTGAGAAGCGAGGCAAACTTCATCCATGACGTCATACAATATCCTCTGTGTATTCGGTTTTTATGCATGTTAACATCAACTTGCGTAATAACTAAGAGCTGTAAGAAAAGTATTGTATTTAAAAACATGGTTATCGTTAAAATCACTATTAACGATAATGAAGCTATTCACTTACTAATAAAGCGATTCACGCACTAATAAAGTCAATAATTAAGGAACCCATATGAGTATTTGGAAAAAGCCCGTTGACCTAGATACCTTCAACGCGACCTCAAAAAACACCTTAATTGAGCACCTCAACATTGTTTACACAGAAGTAAACGACAATTCCTTAGTGGCAACCATGCCGGTTTGTCATTTTACGCACCAACCACTAGGCATGCTTCATGGCGGCGCATCGGTTGTGCTGGCTGAAACGCTTGGCTCATTGGCGGCTAATTTCTGCGTACCAGAAGGCTACTATTGCGTTGGATTAGATATCAACGCGAATCACGTAAGATCAATGCGTGAAGGCCATGTTATCGGTACTGCTGAACCTATTCACCTGGGTGTCTCTACCCAAGTATGGCAAATCAATATCACTGACGAGCGTCAACGCTTAGTTTGTACGAGTCGATTAACGATTGCCGTGAAGAAACATAAGCGATAATAGAGTAGGCAGCAGTTAACTGTGTTCTATTTCGAAAATAGTAATTTGTATTTAAAAGAAGTAGCTAGAGAAACCGATGGTTATAACGTTTAAAAGTGGAAAAGTTATCGCAACCGCACATGAGCTGGTTGTTCGTTTAGATGGTGAACATAGAGTCACGCTGCAAGCGCAAGTTGATGCGATTCAATTAATTGGAAAAGGGGCAAATGTCATTTCGGCGAATGGCTCTGAGTGCAAGTGGTCAATTAAATTAGATAATGAACAACAGCTTCGTGACATCGCCAATGAAATCGGCTGCGATGTGATGTAACCGTATGCTGCAAAAGTACTTAGCCATTCTGTTTGAATAACATCTTGGGACGTCATACCCAATAATTCGCAATAAAAACACGTCAGTAAGATTGATTTTATGTCTTAAAATAGGGAAACTGAATTCAATGTCCTTTGAATAAGTTTTCCTCTTTATGAGCAGCCCAAGACTTCGCGTTCAATTTGAAACCCTGTTTGAATACTTCGATGGTAAAGATTCTGATGTTCAGCTCGATGACATAACAGATGTACTCTGTTGTACGCGTCGTAATGCAAGAATGGTACTCAACAAACTTGAAGAACAAGGCTGGGTAGAATGGTTACCGGCGGCAGGCCGAGGTAAGTTATCTCAACTTATCTTTAAGCAGAATCGTTGCGATGTCAGTGAAAACTTAGCGAGGCGGTACTTACAGGAAGGTAAAATTGGTCAGGCGCTGTCAGTGCTTGACCACAATGCAGCCAAGCTTACTCAGGTTATTCAAAACTATTTGGGTGTGCAATATCAAGAAGGTGAGCAGGTCATTCGTTTGCCTTATTACCGACCGCTCTCAATGCTTAACCCGACAAAATCGATGCGACGTTCAGAGCAGCACATTGCCTGCCAAGTCTTTAGTGGGTTAACGCGACTGGATGAAAATGATCAGTTACAACCCGATCTTGCTCATTCATGGCAAAAAATCAGTGACTATCAATGGCGATTCTTCTTAAGGCCGGGTGTCCGTTTTCATAACGGGGAGCCTCTATTAACGAATCATGTTGTCGACACGCTTCTTGCGCTCGAACCACTCAACTTGTTCTCGCATATTAAAGATGTCTCTTCACCCGCAAATTGCGTGGTCGATGTCTTCTTAACGCGCCCAGATAAGTATTTCCCACTCGCGCTCACGGAGTCGGTCGCTAAGGTCACTTTACCGATGATTTTACGTGGCGAAGACTACGATATTCGACCAATTGGTACGGGGCCGTATCGCATTGAGAAGAACGATGAGAAGCAACTCGTACTAACGGCTTTCAACGGATACTTCGGTTTCAGGCCGCTGATTGATCGCGTTGAGGTTTGGGTGGTTGATGAGGCGTATTCTTCTATGGTTTACCCAAGTCTTTCGAAACCGGTAATGGCCGACCGTGGTGATAGTGATGAAGTAGAGCTTGATCCCGGCTGTACGTATTTACTGTTGAATAGAAAGAAGGGCATCGCACAAGATCCCGCATGGGCGGAGTTTTTGTCTAACGCATTGAATGCAGCTGATCTGTTTGTTCATATCCCAAAAGAGACCGTCATCGATTTGGGCGTTCTACACGCCTATGGGATAAAACCTGGTTGGTATGACATAAAGTTAAACACGCCGGTCTGTCCACCAGCAAATGCGAAACCAACCATTAGATTGGCGTACCAATGCCAACACCCGATGTTCCCAACACTTGCCAAAGCGATTGTCACCGTGTTGAAGCAATATAATGTCGATGTTGAGCTTATCGGTTACGAAACCGATCCTCCACACGCCGATAATGTTGATATTTGGATTAATCCTATGGGTATCGCTAACAACAGAGACGATGCATTGGCCGGCTGGTTAATGGACTACAGTTTTCTTGATGAATCTAGCCCAGCTGAAGATTTCGACCAATGGTGTCACATGATTGATCGTTGGCGTTCGGGAGAATTCGAGCAATTCCCAGCACGACAGTTAGGTAAACAACTGGTGCAAAGCAATCAGTTAATTCCGATGTTCCACTGTTGGTTGGGCGTTAACAAAGATCAATGTGGTACGTTGCAGAACGCAAAATGTAATGCATTAGGTTGGTTCGACTTTAGTCAAGTTTGGGTGAAGCCTGACGTTGATTGAAATCTAACGTTGATTGAAACCCAAGAACACTTATTAGGACCAAACAACTCAATTAGGACAAAACGATGCAAACTGTGATGGTTACATTTATTACGCTGGTGGCCTTTGCTGCTAATTCAGTTTTGTGTCGCTGGGCTTTGATGGATCAAACGATTGATCCTTTGAGCTTTTCGATCGTGCGCATCTTGTCTGGTGCACTTACACTTCTGATTTTATTCACTTTATCTTCCCAACCTAAGCATAAACAGGAGTTAGCAAACAACAGCACATCGGTATATACAAAGCTAAAGTTACAGTTTCAATTCACATCAATATTGTCACTGCTTGTGTATATGTTTGGCTTCTCATTCGCTTACTTAAAGCTTGGCGCAGGTCTTGGTGCGCTGGTGTTGTTTGTCGCAGTACAATTTACGATGATTGCCGCGCACTTGTTCTCTGGAAACAGAATGTCATTACTTGAGTGGGGCGGATGTTTGTTATCGGTGGCAGGGCTTGTTTACTTGTTAATGCCAACTGAATCGACACAGGCACCAGACTTAGTTTCTATCATCTTGATGTCTCTGGCCGGAGTTGGGTGGGGTATTTACACATTGGCAGGAAAGAAATCTTTAAACGCACTGCAATCGACGACCGCTAACTTTGGATTTAGCTCGCTAGTTATCCTTGCAGGTTTAAGCCTTCTAGTTGTAATACCTAATGCAATGCCTCAAGTCTCTATCACTGAGCAAGGTTTGATTTACGCGGTTATATCGGGCTCGGTGGCTTCTGGTGTGGGTTATAGTTTGTGGTATTACGTGGTGAAAAAGCTGAATACAGTGGTCGCATCCATTGCACAGCTTTCTGTGCCGGTTATCGCGACACTCGGTGGCGTCTTGTTACTCTCCGAGCCAGTCACCATGCAATTCATTATCTCATCGACCGTTATTTTACTTGGGATAAGCTTGGTTTTTGTCGCACCTAAACTTAAGAAATAAAGAGCTCAATCATTAACTTCTATGGCTAAACCAAACAAGAAACAACCGACCAAAACGGTTCAGATTTTCTGTGCGAAATGCAAAGCGCAACTTTTTAAATATCGGAAAGGTGGCAAAGGTGCACTCGTGAAGTGTTTTAAGGAACGTATTGTTGAAGATTTCACTAAAGAGCCATGTGTGTGCCCTGAATGTGGGATTGAATTCGCGCGAGATACCTTGGTTCGAGGTACGCCAGCCTACAAGTTTGTTGGTGGCAAGGTGACTATGAAGTAGAAAAGAACAAATGCCACGACACAGTTTGTGTGTCGTGGCATTTAAATCGACTAATTAACTTATAAGCAAGAAGTTGAGCGGGCTATCCACGAACTACTGAGCTCTAACTCGCCCTTGAAGTTTCAGAAGTAACAACGAGACTATCGCTCCGGTGGTGTCGCAAAGCATGTCTTTCTGCGCATCCCAAATATCACCTTGTGAGCCAAGGAACGCGATACCTTCATCACCACCTGCAATCTCCGCGTACCACCACTCAATAATCTCATAACCTGCTGCAACACTCATGATCGCAAATAAGGCAAAGAAACATGCCAGTACCGGTTGAGCCAGTTTCTTACGAATCAAATACTCAGCGAGTGGGTAGGCGTAAAGGCCAATAGAGAAATGCGCGACACGGTCAAAATTATTACGTTCAGAGCCAATCATGTTGTTAAACCATTCAAACGGCACTTCTGCAAAGGTATATTTCGCGCCTATCGTATGTAGTATCAGCCAGATAAACATCAAAATGTAGGCTGTCTTAGTGAAGGTCAGCTTGGTTGATAGCCACCAGATACCCACCAATATCGCTAGAGCCGGGACAATTTCGGCAATCCATACTGCTCTTGAAGAGGGAGCAAATGCTGAAAATAGAAACACAATCAGATAAAGCGTCGTGAATGAAAGCAATGGTCGATTTTGAGCAAGCGGCGTGATTGTCATATCAAGATCTCTCTTCGAAGTTTTTAATAGTGTCACACAATATTGAACAGTGTTCAATTGGGTTGTAATCACCATATTTGTTGAAAACTGGCGTTATCGCCCAGTATCTAGACAAACGGTTGCGAGAGTTTCACAAAAGTTTGATTTACAACAAAGCGATCCTTAAAATCGCCTCATCACTACATAACAAGAAAGAAAAGTCATGAAACTGGAAACTGTCGATTACCTTGCTGACGACGCAGCAGAACAATTTGTTCGCTCTCTACGTGAAACTGGTTTTGGTGTTCTTAAGAACCACCCAATCCCGAAAGAGCTTGTTGAGTCTATTTACGAAAACTGGTACCAATTCTTCATCTCTGAAGAGAAAGAAAACTTCCACTTTAATGTTGAAACACAAGATGGATATTTTCCACCTTCAGTGTCTGAAGTTGCTAAGGGCCACACTGTAAAAGACATCAAAGAGTACTTTCACGTATACCCTTGGGGCCAAATCCCTGAGCAGCTGAAAGAACAGATTCTAGATTACTACCAACGCGCGAATGCTTTTGCTCAAGAGCTTCTAGGATGGGTTGAAGCTCATGCTCCTAAAGAAGTACAAGAGAAGTTCTCTATCGCGTTGTCTGAAATGATCAACGGCAGTGAGCAGACTCTGCTTCGTGTTCTTCACTACCCACCAATGCAAGGTGACGAAGAGCCAGGCGCTATCCGTGCAGCAGCACACGAAGACATCAACTTACTGACTGTTCTTCCTGCAGCAAACGAGCCGGGCCTTCAAGTTAAAGCTCAAAACGACGAGTGGTTAGATGTTCCATGTGACTTCGGCAACATGATCATCAACATTGGTGACATGCTTCAAGAGGCATCGGGTGGTTACTTTCCATCGACAACTCACCGTGTAATCAATCCATCAGGTGAACGCCAAGAGAAATCTCGTATCTCTTTGCCTCTATTCCTTCACCCGAAACCGGAAGTTGTGCTGTCAGAAAAGTACACAGCAAACGAGTACCTAATGGAGCGTCTAAGAGAACTTGGCGTTATCTAATTAGCGAAATATTTCGTACTAAAATTGGTAAAGATATCAAAGGTCAGCTAAATTGCTGACCTTTTTTGTACCTGTATTTCAGGGTCACTTCTGCATTGATGGCGGTTGCACTCACTTAACGACTTTCAGTTTCATGATGAAAGGGTGCCTTTGAGCCAAGCGTTTGAAAGTTGTTGGTCCATTAGCTCGACAAATCGCAGAAAATCGCTTTCAATTAAAAGAGATACGCCAATGGTTATGATGTAGGTTGCTCATTGTATCCAATACCTTAGTCATCCATTAATACAGAAAATCTAACTGAGTCCACTATGTCGAATCATCAAGAGGTGAGAGCAAACTTTCATTGCCATATGGAGAATCCATTGCTTTGGCCGATTATGGAAGTGCTTAAGCAAAAGCCAAGCGGCTGGAAAGTACACACATTGGCGGCTCACCTTAACGACCTTGGGTTTGTGCCGGTGTTAGACCCGGCACCTGAGAAAGAGTTGTTTAAAAAGAACTTCCTCATCATGAATGCGCTTTATCAGCTTCAAGAAACCTTACACCCTGATGGTTGGCTACAAGTCCAAGCGATGGACATTGAATTGATGAATGGTCGTTATCACGGAAGCAGTCACAGCATCGATCATCAAGACCCACTGCGAGAATACTACATTAATTGGATTAACTATGAAGCGGACGAGGGCGAAGTCAAAAGGCTGCTGAACGAGTTCTGGACTCGGTACAGAAAGTTTGTCGGTGGTGATGAACTCGATATGGATAGAAGCCGAGCGTTAAATTTGTTTGAGTTACCGTTGGACGCGACTCACCATGAGACTAGAAAGCGCTGGCGACAATTGGCTTTGCGCTGGCATCCAGACAGAGACGAGGGCAACACGGCGAAATTCCAGACGCTCTGTGAAGCATGGAATGTATTACGAAGCTCGTAATCGAAAGTAACTCTTATTGCGCGGTTTATGACCCTTTAGATAAAGTGAAATTTAGGCCCTAATATATAAAATTGAAAAGCCCCACATTGTGAGTGACACAAGTGGGGCTTTGTCGTCATTACGCGCTGTTTCTACACTATGTTCTGCAACTATATTAAGCGTCGTTACTACTTCATTTAATGGTGCTACGAGTGGTCTTTGCTTTCACCACTTTTATGCTCAAATGCATAATCGAGTACTTTACGGATATATGGCGCGCCAACTTTTGAACCGCCGTTGCCGTGCTCAATGACCACCGTCGCGACATACTCAGGGTGCTCGTAAGGTGCGAAAGCCGTGTAAAGCGCGTGGTCGAGTAAATGCTTAGCCAACTTCTTCGAGTTGTAGACCTGATCTTTCGCAAGATCAAAGACTTGTGCCGTACCTGATTTTCCGCCGCTGGTGTAGCTAGTTCCCTTAAATGCACGTCTACCGCTACCTCGACTACCGTGGTTTACCAGTCTCATTGCATTGATAGGTACATCCCATATTTTGTCAGGGACTTCAGTGATAGACGGCATAGGTTCAGGTGTAACGAGTTGTTGTGTGTCAAAGTCCTCACCATGATCCAAGATTGCTCTCAGGATATGAGGTGGCATCACCTTTCCATGATTGACCAACACTGAAGTCGCTTTGGCAAGTTGCATTGGTGTCGATGTCCAATAACCCTGGCCAATGCCAATTGGAACTGTGTCACCTTGATACCAAGGCGTACGATAACGCATCATCTTCCATTCTCGGGTTGGCATGTTGGCGGTACTCTCTTCATAGATATCGATACCTGTAGGTTCACCAAAACCAAAGCGATTCATCCAACTTGATATACGGTCAATGCCCAAATCAAAAGCGGTTTGATAGAAGAACGAATCCACAGACTCTTCAATGGCCTGAGTAACGTCGACAGGGCCGTGACCCCAGCGTTTCCAGTCTCGCCATGATTTAGAGTTTCGTTTGGAACCGGGAATTTGCCATGAGCCGTGGTCATTACGAATCGTATCCTCGGAGATGACATGTTCTTGCAGTCCCGCTACAGCCATAAATGGTTTCACGGTTGACGCCGGAGGATAAACGCCGAGAGTCGTGCGGTTTACCAATGGGTGAGCAGGATCATTCAATAAACGTTGATAGTTCTTGGTAGAAATACCGTCGACAAAGAGGTTCGGGTCGTAGCTGGGGCTTGATGCCATTGCAAGTACACTGTTGTCTTTCGGGTCAAGAACGACCGCGCTGCCTGTTCGGTGATCAAGCTGGTCGAATACGTATTTTTGTAGTTCGAGGTCGATATTTAATACGATATCTTTTCCTGCTACCGGAGCTACATACTCAATGGTGCGGACGACTCGCCCACGGCTGTTTACTTCGACTTCTTGATAACCTTTGGTGCCGTGCAAAATGTCTTCGTAATAGCGTTCGACACCAAGCTTACCGATAATGGTCGTCGCTTGATAATTCGCTTCGATGCCTTTTTCTTCTAGTCTCTTAAGATCGCTATCATTGATGTGTGCGACATATCCTAAGACATGGGTAAGTACCTCTCCATTTGGATAAAATCGTTTCAAGTTGGTATCGATCGATAAGCCGGGGAATTGGTACTGGTGCACTGAGAACTTAGCAATTTCTTCTTCACTTAGGTTCTCTAATATCGTGACCGATTTGAAACGGCGAGTGTTGTGATAACGCTTTTTGAAACGAGCGATCTGCTCAGCCTCTCGCGGGATGTATTTGTCCAACTTAGCAAGCATTGCATCGACATCATCAGTTTGCTCTGGAATCATCGTCAGATTAAAGACAAGTTCATTCTCGGCGAGCAACACACCATTGCGGTCGTAAATAAGCCCGCGAGTCGGGGGAATAGGTAATACTTTGATTCTGTTGCCATCGGCACGGGTTTGATAGCTTTTAAAATTTTCGACTTGAAGTCGGTAAAGGTTGCCGACTAAGACAAGAGTGAACAGCAAGATCCCACAAAACGCAACGGTTACACGGTTTTTGAACAGATTTACTTCTTTTTTATGGTCACGCATCTTAACGCGTTTATGATTCATTGAAGCCTCAAGGGTTTGTTACATTTAGTTACACCTGTCGAGTCGGAACTTTATATGAATATCGCCATAGTTTTGTAAAAGCTGTGTCATGATTTTTAGGATAAGCACAATATTGGTGGGTTTTATCTTCAAACAAGAAAAATGAGGCAGGAGACGGTCTTAGGGCTTTAGATCTAGATATAGAGCTAGCGAATAAAAAAACGGCCCTCAGAATGAGAGCCGTCAATACAATTTATGATGCTTGAATCTAACTTAGTTCGAAGGTTTGAACTGAGACTTACGCATACGGTTTAGTGCGGCCATTACATCCAATACTCTTGGTTTCGCTAAGTCACCGTAGTTTGGCATGTTCACGTGCCACTCATCGCTTAAGATAGCGCTAAACTCTTTAGCAGGGTTGTTTGACCAACCTGGAGTTTGTGCAAACTGGAACCATGCCCAACCAATCGCGTTAACTTCTGATGTTGACTCTAACTGCTCCAATGCAGAAAGGTCAGCGAATTCCTTACCAAAGCGCAACGACTCTTTGCCTTTCGCGTTAACACGGAACTTACCGTCAGTAAGAATATTCATCAGTGCTGCGCGGTTTAACGAACGAGGAACAAACGTTTCTAATGCCGTCTCACATTCGTTAGTACGTTGAGTAGGGTGTTGAGCTATCACTTCTTGTGCTTTTTCAGTGACGTCTACCGCTTGGTAATCGTGCATTTGAATCACAGTGTCAGCCACATCTAGGTAATCGCCAGAACCACCCATTACAACAATGGTAGAGATATCCATCTCTTCACGTAGTTGGCCAATACGGTCAACAAGTGGTGTGATTGGCTCAGCCCCTTTAGATACTAGCGCTTGCATACGTTCGTCACGAATCATGAAGTTAGTCGCTGACGTATCTTCATCAATAAGTAGCGTTTGAACGCCTGCTTCAATTGATTCTTGTAACCAAGCCGCTTGCGATGTCGAGCCAGACGCATCTTGTGTACTGAAATCAGATGTGTCTTTTTGCATCGGCAAATGGTTGATGTAATTTGATAGGTTCAAGTTGTGAACACAGCGGCCATCTTCAGCGCGGATCTTCATCGTATCAGTCTTCGTCACGATACCTTCACGACCGTCACCAGGAATATGGTTGTAGATAGAACGTTCAACGGCGTTCAACAGCGTAGATTTACCATGGAAACCACCACCAACGATTAGCGTGATACCTTTTGGAATGCCTAGGCCAGTCACATCACCTTGGTTCGGTGTGTTTAAAGTAACACTCAACGATTCTGGAGCAGCGAAAGGCACCGCTCCTTTCATTGGTAGGTCACAGTTACCAGCAATACGAGGTAATACGCTGCCATTTGCTACGAATGCCGCTAGGTTGTTTTCTTCCAATTGAGCACGCAACGCGTCTTGGTCTTCAACGGCTTCACAATGCTTAATCATCGCTTCAATGTTGAGTTCGCGTTCAAGCGTTGCGCGACGAATAAACTTAGGCAAATAGAATGTAATGATGTTGATTGCTTTCTTTGCAAGAATACTACGCCCATCAGCCGGTAGGTTGATACGAAAACGAATTTCGATACCGTGCTCGGTGAAAACCACTGAGGTGTTATCCAAAACAGTTTGACCTGTTAGTGCAATAGACACAGTCGTTTCTTGTTTAGCAAATTCAGAGAAGCTACGTGCAATGAAATCACGCGCTGCTACTTGGTATTCGTAAGACTTTTCTTTCAGCCAACCTAACCCTGTTAACGACCAGGCGCGTGTTGCGCGAAAACGTGAAGAAGATGCGTACGGGTCACCTTGAACGTGGTCGATGTGTAATTCGAAATCAGCAAAGTCGTATTGACCTTTAATTTGTTGATATGCGCGGAAGTTTTGTTTTTCGAGCTTTTTAAGCTTTGCAGTCAACTGATCCATAACGAGGAATGCCTATATAAAGGGAAGATTAAAACAGAAAGGCGGCGATTATAAAAATCACCACCTTTAGAGTAAAGAGAAAGTAGGCCTAAATCCAAAACAAACTGCTCTTTTTCGCTTTAAGCGTAACAGGTTGTCCCCAAATAGTTTTGATTGATTAAACTGTGTTCGAATTCTTGGCTCGGCATTGGCCGCCCATAAAGGTAACCTTGGCCCACATCGCAGCCCTCGTTGATAATAAATTGCTCCTGAACTTCCGATTCTATACCTTCAATCGTGACTTTTAGGTCGAGCTTCTTCGCTATTTGGACAATAGAACGAACGATTTCCGAGTCTTCGTGTGAGTTAAGCATCTGATCGATGAAGCTCTTATCAATTTTAATCGTATCGAACGGAAATTTCTTGAGATAACTGAAAGAGGCGTAGCCCGTCCCAAAGTCATCTAGTGACAATGTAACGCCAATGTCATGCAGCGATTCTAAGGTATTCTTGGCAACCACTTCATCGGCAATCAGGCCACTTTCTGTCACCTCGAGTTCCAAGAAGTGGGGTTCTAGGTGATAGGTTTCGAGTAGGTGAACCACTTGTTCCGCAAAGTGCACATTCTTGAGTTGAATTGCAGATACATTCACAGCCATCTTGAAATCTTCAACGTATTCGGACCACTCTTTCGCTTTTTCAATCGCATTACGCAAAACAAAGCTTCCGACTTCGAAAATCAAACCGTTTTGCTCGGCCATATGTATCAAGGTTTCGTTGGAGATATCACCTAAGACGGGATGGCGCCAACGTAGTAGGGCTTCAGCACCAACCCAACGATGCGTTAATGGACATACCTTAGGTTGAAAGTAGAGCATGAGGTCATCATTGCGGACAGCTTGAAGCAAATAACCTTCAATCTTATTGATGTGACTTTGTTGTTCAGTATGAGATTGAGAGTAGTAAGCGAATTTTTGCCCGGAATCTTTACAGGCGAGCATGGCTTCTGATGATTTCTGTAGAATACTTTCCGCATCGTCTTCGTTGTCAGTAATCGCAATCCCGATAAACGCATGCAAATGTACTTTGTCACTGTCGATATCGAACTCTGAATGGCCGACTTTAACGAGCGTCTGGCAAAGTTCTTCTAGGCGTTGGTGCAAATCTTTTACGCTGAACGCCAGTACGAGATCGATAGAAGTAGGGCGTGCAGTTAGTACCTCGATATCAGAGATACTGTCGATACGTTTTCGGTATTCAACCAGCACTTGGTCTAACGCGTCATAGCCATATCGAGCCTGTATGCGCCTTCCATTCGTAAACCCTATATGAATCACCGCAAATGAACTGTCCGTCAGCCTTTGCTGTGACGACAGTTTGTTATTTAGGCGAGACTCGAATGCGGTTCGGTTCAAAAAACCGGTGCCGATGTCATGATTCTTTTGGAAGTTTATTTTTTGTTCAGCCGCTCTTCGCTTATCGATCTCTTGGTTTAAAGAATAATTGAGGCTCGCGAGATCTTTAGTGCGAGTGTAAACCCGGTTCTTTAAGTCACGATTCATTTGGGTGAGCTTAGCGTGCTGAAACAAGGTTTTAAGCTGGGATTCTATCGAGGTACGAAAGCTTTCTAATAGCTTGATATAGGTAGGTGTGTAGTGGTTCTCTTTCGAGTCCAAGATACAAATAGTACCGAACAATTCGCCGTTAGGCCAAAACAGCGGAATGCCACAATAAGAGATTAAGCCAAGCTTTGTGTCGGGGTTGTTTTCCCAATCAGGATCGGCAAGCGCATTGGGCACCACAAGCTGTTGCTGAGATTCCATCACCGTTTCGCAGTAAAGCCCATTTCCTAAGGTCTCAGAATCGCCTTTGTTGTAAGGGTTATCCTCACTGCGGCTGGTAGAGAAAACTTCAATGTAGTTGGTGTGAACGCGCATGATAAGTGCAGCGGGAACTTCAGTGATTTGAGCCAAGAGGTCGACAATATTCTGCCAACTGGAGGCCATATCGTCAGGGATATCTAAGTCTATCGTTTTTATCTTCTTCATATGACTCCGAGTCAATTATGCTAAATGCATCAACACATCCTGTGTTAATTAAGATGAACCAAATAAACTGTGAATCTTACATTTACTAAGTATAAGAAATGTTGCACAAAAAAACCTCTGCAATTTTGCAGAGGTTTTCAAATGTGAATCTGGGTCTCAGTAATGAGATAAGTTTCGATTAAGGCTTTAACTTTATAAAATCATCAGTGTTAAGTTTCTCTTTATAGTCTACCGACGGCTGAGCAAAACCGTTCAACTGTAAAAACTCTTCTTTGAATCCTTGATAGTCGCCAATTGCTTGGAAGTTGTTTTCATCCATAGCTTCAAGTAGCTCAGTTACATGAGCTTGGGTTTCTGGATCGAGTTCCCATTCATCCATACGAATTAGGCGTTCGCCGTCCAGAGGGACTTTTGATTGACCATAGAGTTTGCTATTAAAAAGACGCTGCATTTGTTGGATACAGCCTTCGTGCGTCTCTTTCTCTTTCATCACTTTATATAAAGCGAGCAGATAGGGGCTTAACCCCGGAATGAATACACTGGCTTTGGTGACGAGTGCCTTACACACAGTCGCGTAGGCATTACCGCCGAAGTTTGCTAGTTCAAGGTTCAGCGCATGGCTGGTTTGATGAAGGTCTATTTTAGCGCGCCCCAAAGTGCCGTCTAAGTAAATAGGGTGCGTAACTTCTGGACCAACATAGGAAAATGCGATGGTTTTACAACCAGGGGCAATGGATTCAGCGTTGATGAGCTCATCTATCCACTGTTCCCAATCTTCGCCGCCCATGACTTTAAGTGTACTTTCGGCTTCTTCTTCCGTCGCTGCAGCAAGTGTGTTTGTCACCCAGTTGTCGTGCTCTAGCGAGATAGTCGCGCCGGTAACGCTTTCACCAATAGGCTTAATGGCAGAACGCCAAAGCTCATCAGGATTTGGCTTAGGTCGAACGCCAGCCGCTAAGCTATAGATAATCAGATCCACTTCACCTTCGAAGTAGGTTTCAATGGCTTCGACAACTTGTGTACGTGTTTCTTGTGAAAATGCATCGCCAACGATGTTGATAGCAGTGCGTTGCTCTCGTTCGGCTTCTTTCTTGAAGTAGATGTTGTTGTACCAACCAGCACTACCGAGGGACTTTTCGTTAGGACCGCGCTCGAATGAGACGCCGATGGTGTCAGCTTTTGCACCGCCAAAGGTCACGGCAATACGAGCTGCAAGGCCGAAGCCTGAGGAAGCGCCGATAATCAGTACTCGTTTAGGGCCATCTTTGATTTGCGGCGCACTCTTAACAAACTTGATTTGTTGCTTTACGGCTTCTTGACAGCCAAGAGGGTGAGCGCTTTTGGCTACCACACCCTTGATAATAGGTTCGATCAGCATAAATAACCTTACAGTTAACGGTGATATGCACTCAGGCTAACGTAAAGCTGTGTAAAATTTATTGAGCTAGACCATTAAAACTTAAAGATACTGATATAATTCTTCGGCGACGAATTCCGCGATCCAAGGTTGAGCTTCTGGTTTTGGATGCAGTCCGTCGTTCATCATCCACTCAGGTTTAAGGATGATATGCTCTAGGAAAAACGGCAAAAGCGGCACATTTTGTTGATCAGCAAGCGCTGCAAAAACGTACTCAAATTGCTGGTTGTAACGCTTACCGTAATTCGGTGGGATTTTAATCTGCATCATAATTGGCTTGGCGCCCGCAGCTTTTATCTGCTCAATGATTTGATCAAGGTTTGCAGACATCAGCTTAGGTGGGAAGCCACGAAGGCCATCATTTGCACCGAGTTCGATAAGAACAGTGTCTGGAGCATGTTCTTCAAGCAATTGTGGTAAACGAGCTAACCCGTTGCCGGTTGTGTCACCTGAAATACTGCCGTTAACCACGGTAACTGTTTTGTCATGCTTCGCTAATGCGTTTGGCAATAGACTTGGCCAACTCTGTTTGATGTCCATGTTATAACCAGCACTCAAGCTATCACCAAGTACCAGTAACTTAGAATCTAACTCGGTATCTTGAGCCAAAGAAGCGGTTGAAAATATAATAAAGAATAAAAAGGAAATTAGTCGAGTCATGCATACATCCATCATTAAAGCAGAAGCTGTTTCGAAGACAGTGTCTACTAATCAAGAACATTTAACAATCCTAGAGCACGTCGATATTGATATTCGTGAAGGTGAAACTGTCGCGATTGTCGGCACATCTGGCGCAGGCAAATCAACCCTAATGACGTTGCTTGCAGGGCTTGATGTCCCAACGAAAGGCGAAATCAGTTTATTAGGGCAGCCGCTTTCACAGCTTGATGATGAGGCAAGGGCTAAGATCCGCAGTGAATCGGTAGGGTTTGTATTTCAAAGCTTCTTATTAATTCCAAGCCTTTCTGCGCTGCAAAATGTCACGCTTCCTTGTTTACTTAAAGGTGAAGACGAAGACATCGAACGTGCGACGGCTTTGCTTGAATCAGTGGGCTTAAAAGACAGACTTGACCACCTGCCATCTCAGCTATCAGGCGGTGAACAACAAAGGGTCGCTTTAGCTCGCGCTTTTATGATCAAGCCAAAAATCCTTTTTGCTGACGAACCCACAGGCAACCTAGACCAACAAACGGCAGCCAAAATTGTCGAGTTGTTGTTTGAGTTGAACTCATCACATGGCACAACGCTTGTTCTAGTGACGCATGATCCTAAACTCGCACAACGTTGCCAACGAACACTTAAGATGCATGTCGGTCAGATAGAGGAAGTCTAAATTGAATTCATCAAACGGACTGAATAAGCGCCTGTTCTCATGGAGTGTCGAAGAGATTCGACACGGTCAGTTGTGGCCAGTTTCCATAGCATTAACACTGATCATTGCGTGTGTTTTTGCATTATCGGCATTGGCCGAACGTATGGAGCAGGTGATTGTTAAACAAGGCAAAGATGCGCTTACTGCCGATAGTGTGTTTATCTCAGCAAACCCAATCCCGCAACCCTTGCTAGACCTCACTCAGGTTGAACAGTTAGAAAGCTCTCAGTTGACCCGTTTTTCAACCATGGCATTCAGTGATAACTCTATGCAGCTAGTGACGGTGAAAGCGGTTGAAAGTAATTATCCATTACGCGGTGAAATGATTTTAGAGGGTGCTGATAAAGCATCAAGTAACCATGTTGAGCCAGGTGAGCTTTGGTTAGACGAGCGTATATTTGCGCAGCTAGAGGTTGAAATTGGTGACAATGTCACTATTGGCGATGCCGATTTAACGATAACAGGGCGCATCACCCAAGAGCCAGGCTTGAGCTTTAACCCATTCCAACAAATGCCTGCTGTGCTAATTCATACCAGCGATATCGAGGCCACTGGAGCTATTCAACCGGGCAGTCGTGTAAGCTTTAGGCTGTTTCTAAACGGTGATGATACAAAACTGAAAGCCGCGCAAGACAGCGTAGAATTAACACCAAGCGATCGCTGGCGCACGCAAGACTCTGCGAGTCGTACTAACGACATGTTCGAGAGCACAACTCAATATCTTTCTCTAACGGTTGCTATCGTTGTGATCATGGCGGCGACCACTTTGGTACTTACGTGCCAGCATTATGTTGCGAGTCGCCGTAAAACCATTGCGATGCTTAAAAGTTTGGGGGCGAGTAAGCAATGGATCATTAAATGGTTGTTTGTACAGGTGTCTCTGTTAGTGGTCATCGGCGCTGTACTTGGAATTACAATAGGGGTCGGCTTAGAGTTTCTACTTCGTATACCTTTAGGTGATTTGTTGCCAACACCACTTCCTAGCTATGGTATTGAACCTGTCATTTTGGCGATTTTATCAAGCATCCTCATTGGTGTGCCTGCTCTTGGTATTCCGTTAACTGGCTTGGTCAATACCTCGGCAATCAGCGTGATTCAATCAAGTCATCAGTCCAATGAAAGCTATAAGAAATACCTGTTGTTGCTGGTGCCTATTATTCCAATGATGCTGATGTACGGCGATAACCTGTTGGTATGGATAGTTCTAGCGGGTATCGCTTGCCTGTTCTTAGTGCTCGCGATTGTCAGTACGCTTGTTCTGCGTTTGGTCGGCAAGCTGCCGACGTCGACATCTATGCGCTTGGCATTGAGCCGAATTAATCGCACACCATTAGCAACAGGGATTCAATTTGGTTCTTTAGCGCTGTCTTTGATGCTGCTATCGATCATATGGCTAGTGAGAAGTGACTTGCTGTCGGATTGGCAGCAAACCTTACCTGAAAACGCGCCAAATGCGTTTGCGCTGAATATTGCGAGCTATGAGAAAGACAGTTATCTCGAGACGATTGATGCAAACGCAGTAGAGCGTACTCAAGCGTTTCCAATTATACGAGGAAGACTCACAACCATTAACGGCGTTGAGGCGAAAAAATACAGCGAGACCTCAGAAGAAACAGATGCACTAAGCCGCGAGATCAACTTCACATGGGGAGATAGCCTGCCTGAGTATAATGAAGTGTTAGAAGGCAGCTGGACAC
Organism: Vibrio splendidus; assembly: GCF_024347615.1. Lineage (NCBI taxonomy): Bacteria > Pseudomonadati > Pseudomonadota > Gammaproteobacteria > Vibrionales > Vibrionaceae > Vibrio > Vibrio splendidus. The sequence goes on from NZ_AP025509.1 coordinate 556,100, forward strand.
AAGAGCAGGGCGTATCTGTAGAATCCGATGTCGCGGAGCAGCTGGGTCTAAAGATTGGCGATGAGTTATCGTTCACAATCAACAGCCAGAATGTCTCTGCCAAGGTGAACAGCATCCGAAAAGTAGAGTGGCGAGAAATGAAGCCGAATTTCTACTTCATATTTACGCCAGATGTTTTGAGCTCTATTCCTTCTACTTGGCTCGTGAGCTTCCGACTGGAAGAACAACATAATCAGATGCTCAACGAACTCTCTCGAAATCACCCAACCGTGAGTTTGATGGATATTCGTAAGATGGGTAGCAAGATCCAAGAGTTGCTCAAACAGATTGTTTGGTCGATAACCGTACTTGCGGCTTTGGGTGTGGTAGCAGGGTTGTTGCTAATCTTTACTCTGTTGCGATTGAGCTTGTCTCAAAGACAACAAGAGATACGTTTGTATCGCACTCTAGGTGCGAGTAAGAAGCGAATTCTCAACACTATTTGGTGTGAATACGGGTTAATGGCGTTAGTGGCTGGCTCTATTGCTGCGATGGGTTCTGAGCTCAGTGTCGCAGGGGTAATGAACTTTGGGTTCGAGTTAGAACCTTCACTCCACCCAATGCTATGGATAGCGCTACCCGTGCTAACGTTTATCACATTGGCCGCGGTAGTGAATAGCTTAATCAAACGTTTGTTGGCACCAGTAAACAAGGATTTTGGCTAGTCTCTAGCGAGATCTCACAAATGCTTAAAACGGTCTAAAAGTGACATTATTTATATTTAGTCATGCACTATTTATAAGGCGTCGCTTTAGACCGTTTTTTATTTGACCAATGCGTAGCACAAGTAACGAATATCGCACCTTAATTTTCCAATTTTTTAGTGTTTTTTAAAACTAATCGCACAATAATGCCGATTTAATGAACAGCGGTTAGTCCCTGTAAACAAAGGGTTTGCGCAACTTAGCAAGAACGTTATCAACAGTTATCCACAAAAACGGTGGATAACTTTAGGGATAAGTTAACATCTATGTTTTAAGAGTACGGATGTAGCCTTTATGTGGCGTCACTTAGGACAATTTTGACTGTTAGAATAACCTTTAAAACTCTATCTGGAGTTATTGAGTCAAGAGATTATTTATGTTTTTTACATAGATATTAAATCCCACTTAACTAAGACCTTGATAAAAATGTGTTTTAATTCATCGCAGAACAAAAGTAGAATAGCGGCAGTTAATCTTATTCTACAGAACACGATGAACCACAACAAAACGGATACAAATCAGCCTTCTATTGCCATTGTTGGTGGTGGTATTGCCGGAACAACAAGCGCGATTCACTTTAGTGAGTTGGGTTTTAAGGTCACTATCTTGGAAAAAGGGCCGAGTTTGGTTAATGGTCCACCAATTTGCCACCTGCACGCTGGCGGCAATTTGTATCGAGATATTTCTGTAGAGCAGTGTCTTCAGTTGCTCACTCAGTCAATTGATACCGTCCGCTTGTTTCCCCACACGATCAATATTCGTCCGACAATTATCGCTGTTCCACACAGTGATGGTGGAGAGCCGTTGGATCTACTTCCGCGTCTAAAGATAATCAAGAACGCTTATGCTGAGCTTGTTAATCAAGATAAAAGTAACCAAGTGCTTGGTAAGCCTGAAGAGTATTACAAGCTGTACAGCAAAGAAGAGTTACTAGCACTTGCTACCCAAACACAGCCTCTGAAACCAACATCGCTTGATGATTGGTGTATTCCTTTCGCTAAACATACGGATCTAGAAACCCTTAAGTATCCTGTTGCTATGGTTCAAGAGTATGGCTGGAGCGTATTCCGCTTATCTGCAACCGCTCAACTGTCTTTGGGGCAACAATCGAATTGCTCAGTATTAACCAACAGCCGATTGCAATCTGTTGAATCGTTAGAGCAAGGCTGGTCTTTGACTTATACAGACGCTGAGAACCAAAGCTGTCATCTAACGACCGACTACTTGATTAATGCAAGTGGCTTTGAGACGGGCATCGTGGATGACTTTGTCGGTTCTAAGCAACAAAGGCTTGTTGAGTTCAAAGCCGCATACGTTACAGAGTGGCCGTATTCGCAAGAATGCAAGGAAGAGTGGCCAGAGGTTATCTTCCATGGCCCGAGAGGCACACCGCAAGGCATGGCTCAGTTAACACCGTACGCTGATGGTGTATTCCAACTTCACGGTATGACAGAAGGGATTACTCTGTTTGAGGGTGGGCTTGTTTCATCGTCAACAGATTCATCACAGCCTCAGCTGCCTTCTAAGCTTCTTAAGAAAATCGTATCAGGTTGGAGTGAAGAGCAGCTTGAATTAAGAACTCGCGCTGCGATAACGCATATGTCTCAGTTCATCCCAAGTTTTAGCTCTGCACTGGTAGGTGGTAAGCCTCTGTTCGGAGCACAGCAGATTCCGGGAACCGATCCGAGCTTAAGAGCTTCAGACGTTTCATTCTGTGGTGATCGCTATGCTCGACTTGAAGTAGTCAAAGCCTCCTCAACCCTAGAGGCTGCACAAAAGGTCGCTGAGCATTGGTTTGATGTCGCAGAGTCAGTATCGATTGAAGATACACACTCAGTGACAATGTCACTTAATCTAAGTGATATTGAGAATAGAGCGATAGATTTGACACAAGAACGTGGATACCCAGAAGCCCTTGCAAAGGTATCAGGCCAAGATCACGCTTAAAATTGCGCTGATTCACCTAGCGTTTAAATCATGATGGCCTTACCAAAAAAATCTAGCTTGCTGCAAACAGTAAGTTGGATTTTTAGTTTATACGTCTTACTCATGTTCTTAATTTAAGTGGCTTTTATCTACAGGGGCGCATCAATAGCCGAAAAACTGAGCCCATTGGCACCACACATCTTGTAATCCTAAGCGATCGCCTTTACTAAACGAGACCTCATGTCCCGGTTTGGCTTGTGCTAAGCGCGGTAAATCGACTCTGGCGACACATCCAATCTTCGGATAGCCACCAATGGTCTGTCTGTCATTAAGCAACACGATAGGTTGCCCATCTTGGGGGATTTGAATCGCACCCAAGGCAATGCCTTCTGACAATAGCGAAATATAAGGTGAATCAACCGCTTCACCACTCAGTCGATAACCCATGCGATTTGAATTTTGGTCAACGTGATATTGTGCGTTATACAAAGTCTCTTTTGCTGACTCGGAGAACAGCTCGCTTTGATAGCCTTCAATCACTCGCAGGCTCACAGGTAGGTTGTAATTAGGCGTGTATCGAAAGGTGACACTCAACGCTTTAAACGGGCGAGAGAGTTTGTGTTGGGTAAACGCAATTTGTTGCCCTTGCTGGCATGGCTCTCCATCTTGCGTTAATCCACCAATCTTTTCACGAGTCACCGTAGAACAGCTATCAAGAGTTGATGGAACATCGAAGCCCCCCTTAACGGCTAAATACGCCCTTAGACCATTTTTAGGCAAACCAAATGAGAGAACTTGCCCCTTAAAAGCTTGAAAAGTACGCCAGTTCGACTGTGGTTTGCCATCGAGCTTCGCTTGTAAATCGCCACCACATAATGCCATCTCACAATCAAAATCGATTCGTAACGCGCATTGCCCAAGCGTGATTTCCAACGCCGCTTGGTTGACTGGGTTTCCGAGCAGGTGATTGGCCCAGCTATACGAGTAATCATCAACAGGACCACCTTGTGTTAATCCAAGATGAGCAACACCAAATCGTCCGAAATCTTGAATCAAACTCAACGGGCCGGGTTTAATCACTGTTAGTGTTGGTTTAGCGATTGTATTAACCATTAGCGACATCTCCACTAATCTCCATAAGCCTAAGCTCTACAAATTCTTGTTTTGAAATCGCGATGAAACGGACCGCATCACCAACATTAAGTAGAGACAGCGGCGTTTGCGTGGTATCAGCGTTCTTTAATTGGCTGTGATCAAACAGTGCGAGTGGGCAATTGCCAATAATATTCCAACCGCCCGGTGAGTCCGAAGGATACACCGCCGTTTTCGTATCCGCGATGGCGATGCTGCCTTTCGGTACACTTAAACGTGGGGTTGAATGACGAGGCAAAGCAAGCTCGTTGACCACATCAGACATAAACGCAAAGCCAGGCGTAAAACCAATGGCACTGACGCTGTATGTTTGTGAGGTGTGATGTTGAATGATTTCATCCAGCGTGATGCCTTTGGCTTGATATCGGTCTAAATCGAGTGCTGTTTCTGGTGAGTAATAAGCGGGAAGCTCGATAGTGTTACGCGTGTTACTAACGCTAGAGAAAGACGAAAGAGCGTGATTCAACAAATTATTGAGTTGTTCCATGAGCTGCTTTTCTGATATTCGATAAGGTAGGTAATCGACCAATATTGTTTGGTAAGCCGGCGTCACATTCATCAACACCGACGCTAAGTTTTGACGAATAGCATCGGAAAAATGAGCCATGTACTGCGCATATTGAGCGCTAGATTGATTATTTGAAGGCGATAGCGTCAAGGTCACCAAAACGCTGCATTCTGCGACTGGCGCTATATTGAACTCAATTTGATTCGTCGTCATTTCGTTTCCATACGTTTGTTTGCCTTTGATTTACTTACTGCCTTTTATTTGCGTATTTGGCGTTTTTAACATCCGTGTCTAAACCAATACAAAGCGATTAGACCTTACGAGCAATTGGCTAGATGCTCGGTTAGGCGAGTGATAAGGCCATGCGCCATACCAATCAAACGCTACATACTAGTTAAAAGCATTAAGGTCTTGTCTGATTTTTCTAATTAATGCGATGGATTGGGGGTTATCACCATGAACACAGATGGTATCGGCTTCAATAGGCAGTCTTTCACCTTCAATGGTCGTGACCGAACCGTAGTTAATGATTTGCATGACTTGGTTGTAGATGTCGTCTTGATTGACGTAAACAGAGCCTTTTTGAGTTCGCGGCGATAACTGCCCATTATTCAAGTACGCACGGTCGGCAAACGCTTCAAACAATAGGGGTAAGTCATGATCGTCAGCAATATCTAAATACTGCTGATTGTCTGATGAAGAGAGAATCATTAAGGGGATGTTAAATTCAGCGACGGCTTGGGCTACCGCATTAAACACATCAATGTTCGCCATCATATCGTTGTAAAGGGCGCCATGAGGTTTCACATAGCCAACAGATGCATGGTGATATCGGCAAAGGGCTTGTAGTGCACCGACTTGATAACAAACCAGTTCACTGATCTCGTCCATGGTATGAGGAATAGAACGGCGACCAAACCCAACCAAATCTTGATAACCAGGGTGAGCACCAATTTGAGTGTGATAGTGCTGCGCCAGTTTTATGGTTTTGGACATAACGTGCGGATCAGACGCGTGAAAGCCACAAGCGATGTTTGCCATATCGACCCATTCCATGACCGACTCATCATCGCCCATCTTCCAATTGCCGAAACTTTCTCCCATGTCGCAATTAAGCAAAATCTTCGTTGTCACGTGGTGCTAATCCTTTACGTTGAGGTAAGTAATGACGGTCTTATAAATGCCATAAATAAACAGTGACCTGACTCAAACTTTCGACACCGAAAATTTACCAGTATGGCATTTCATATATAGTTGAACTATTGATTAAAGGATTAATATCTATCTGTATATTAGGTGAGCACATGATATCGCGCCAGGTTTGCTTAGGACTAGCATTAACGACACCTGTTTTTGTAGCTGCTCAAGAAAACTCTTTAGACCAACTCATGTCGATGAGCCTTGAAGAGTTGTCTATGTTAGATGTTGAAATGGAAACGGCTTCGAAAGTGACACAAAAACTTACCGACATTCCCTCATCGGTTTATGTACTTTCTAATGAGCGAATTCAACGCAGTGGGGCTAAAACCATTGCTGAAGTGCTGACGCTAGTACCCGGCCTCAAAGTGACCAAGTTTAACGAGACCTCGTGGTTTGTTTCGACGCGCGGCTTTCATGATGGGCTGTATAACAAAATGCTCGTGATGATCGATGGACGAAGCTTATTTAGCCCAGTGTATGGCGGCACGTATTGGAGCGATGTTGACTATATACTTGCCGATATCGAACGCATCGAAGTATTAAAAGGCCCCGGAGGAACGATTTGGGGAGGCAATGCGGTTAATGGTGTGGTGAATATCATTACTAAGTCTGCCAATGATACTCAAGGGACGTATCTCTCTGGTGTCGCCTCTAATACTGATAATTACGAGTTTAGTGTTCGTCAGGGTTTAAGCCTGAATGACGATGTGAATGCGCGTGCATTCTATAAGTACCGAGAAGAACCCACGTATCGCACAAACGAATCTGAAAAATGGAAAGCGCAAACAGCTGGGATGGTGTTTCAACCAAGTAATGCCGAAGAAAGTTGGTCATTACGTATTGGTGGTGAGAAAAGCTTTTATGAGTCGGAACTCTATACGTTCCAATATGATAACTCAGGCTCTTTTGTCGGTTCACAAGCCAATGATTTTGATAACAAGAGCCAATCTGTTTATGTCCAATTCAACGACTCTCGCCATTTTGATGAAAGTTCGACACTCTCATATTCGCTATGGGGTGAATATAATGAGGATAATGCCCCAGACGCCCCTGGAAGTTATTCCACAATCGATTTTGACTCGACCTATATCAACCAGCTATCTGCAAAGCATCAGATGACACTCGGTGGTGGCCTGCGATATATGTATCTTGATTTCTCGTCTAGCCAAGTTTCGGACGTTGATTGGTACAATCCCGATTACGAAGGTCGAGCCTACAATATCCAATCTGCCAACGATTATATTGCGAACGCTTTTATACAGTCTCAAATTCAAATGACGGAAGCGCTATCGATTACTATTGGTGCCAAGGTTGAACACTTTACACAGAATGACTCAACAGAACTTTCACCTCAACTGCGTGGCTTATATAAGTTAACTCAACGTCACTCCGTGTGGGCGGGGCTTAGCCGTGCGGTTGTTGCACCATCTTATATGGATTCAAATTCTACATACTACTTCAACAGTTATAACACCGATTCAAACGACAGTTATCTGGATGTCTATAAATCAAACTCAAACCTTGAAATAGAGGACGTCATAACGGCTGAAATGGGGTATCGCTACTCTAACAATTCAAATTTCGAGCTCGATGCAACAATCTACCTGAGTGAACATGACAATCTTCGCTTCCACAGCTATGACCCGAATGATATCCCCGCCAATCATATCTATGTCGGCGCATTATCTGATGATTATAAAGCGAAAACCTATGGCTTAGAGTTAGGCGCAAGTTATCAAATTACAGAAGATCTCACCAGTTACCTTAGTTATGCCTATTCAACGTTAGAAGGCGAAAACAAGGGTGATGACCCTAAATCTAGCCCACAAACTGGCGTCTATCATGACATTGATAATGAACATTTAGCCACGGCACAGTTGATGTGGAATATCACCGATAGCTGGCAATTCGATGTTATCGGCCAATACATTAATGTGAATTACCCAGACTATTGGATAGCAGGCGATGGCACTCAATACGAATGGCAATCTTACCCACATGAAATAACCTTTGATGCACGTCTTGCATGGAAAAAATCATCCGCAGCACCTTTAATTGAAGTGGTCGTTGAAAACATTGGTAAGAGTGACGGCTATCAAGCTGAATTCACGTCTGAGAAAAGTGTCAACCAAGAGTCTGTATATGTGAGGGTCTCTCATGAATTCTAAGTGGCTCAAGCACCGTATTAAGCTTGGTTTTACTAAACTCAGCCTTGCCACGTTAGCTATGTTTATTATGCCTTTGAATACATCGGCGGCTAGTTTCAAGCCTTATGAAGTGAAAGCGGTGTACCTTTTTAGAATTGCCAACTTTATTCGTTGGAACGACGAAAGCACCATGAATACGGTTAACTTCTGTGTGATTGGCGATGAGAAGGTAAGCAAAGCACTGACGTCGATTACACAAGGAAAATCTATTCGTTCTCACGCTATTCAAGTACATCAATTGGTGACTCCTAAGTGTGATATCACTTATCTATCTGATCTCGATAATGATGAATTTAGCCGTAAAGCCCACTCACCACATACTGTGACGATTAGCGATATCCCAAACTTTACGGACATGGGAGGAGTCATTGAGCTAACGCACATCGATAATAAGCTAAAGCCTAAGATCAACTTAGTGAATGCAAGGCGCGGTGAATACGTCATCGGCTCAAACCTATTACGAATCGCTATAGTGGAGGGCCAATAATGTTGTCTTTCATTAATAATTTATCGATTAAAAACAAGCTGATATTACCGATTGTCATCTTCATCGCGGTTACTTTTGTGACGATTCAATCAGTTAATTACACTGTCACTTTTGAGAGAGAAAAAGAGAGTCTTATTCAGCGAGTTAAAGTGTTAGCACAAGGTGTTGCCTATAACCTACAAGCCGCGATTCTATTTGAGGATAAATCTTCGGCTCAGGAGATTTTGTCAGCCTTCGTTGCGGATCAAGATATCGTCAGGGTGAAGCTCTATGACATTAACGAACAGCTTTTTGCGAGTTATCAAGTCAGTAATACGCTGGTTCCAAGGCCGAATACAGATGAATTAAATGACATCGCGGATCATCAATTTGCCATCTCCGAGGATTTCATCTTTTTGCTTGTTCCGGTGACGCTAGATGACGCTGTGATCGCTAACTTGAGAGTGACAATATCAAAAGAGACGTTTAATGCGATCTTAACGAATATTTTCAAGGTTGCGGCCGTCTACTTGCTGTTTCTGGTGATCTTAGGCGGGGGATTGGTCAAATTGGTTCAACGCTTAATTATCGATCCAATGTTTGACCTTAATGAGGCGATGCAAGCCTTTGTTGAACGTCGTTCAGAACAACCAAAATTAGTCGCAACGAACCACGATGAGATAGGGGATCTGGTTAGAGCTTTTAATACCATGCTCGAAAGACTTCAACATCGTGACAACCAAATCAATTTTACGCTAGATAAACTACAAGAAGAAAAGTCGTTTGCGAATGAGGTAATTGAAACTGTTCAGCACTCGTTGTTGGTAGCCGATGAAAAAGGGTTCATCGTTCATGCGAACGCTGCCACTCGTGACATTTTTAAGTGTACCGAAGCGTTTCTTGAAAATTTATTGATCCAAGAGTTGATCGCAACAAAGCAAACTGGGTTCTTACAAGAGGTTATCGACGCTAATATTGAGCTGAATGACGAACTACTCGAAACCACCGATCTCTTTAACTCAAAACGCTGGCTTCGTGTGAGCAGCCGTTCGTTGTCAAAGCACGGTCGTATTCTTTATGCAATCCAAGATGTCACGGGGATAGAAACGGCCATGAGTCGCCAGCGTATAGCCGCGGGTGTTTTTGAGAACAGTAAAGACGGCTTAATCGTACTGAATTCATCCAACGTAATTACCATGGTTAATCCAGCGGTCACTCAACTTCTCGGTTATCACGCCGATCTGCTGGTGGGCAAAACACCATTTGACGTTTTTTCTTGGCAACAGTTTTCATCCCTAATGCCGACAATTCGCAGTTCATTGGAAAATTATGGGCAGTGGCAAGGCGAGGTATGGGAGAAGAGTGCATCTGGCACTTTGGTTCCAATGTTTGTAAAAGTGAATCGAGTTTCGTCAGACAACGAGAAAGACGAGTTTGATATGGTACTCACACTGTCTGATTTATCTAATGTCAAAGAGATGGAAAGGCTTGAACACTTGGCTCATCACGACGCATTAACGGGTTTGGCCAACAGAGCTCAGCTGTATAAGGTGATGGATGATGTCGTCACCTCTAGCCATTATTCTAATCAGCATTTTGCGGTTATCTACTTGGATCTCGATGGCTTTAAACACGTTAACGATAACTATGGACACGATGCGGGCGACGAAATCCTCAAAGAAGTATCGAGCCGGTTGCTATCTCAAGTTCGTGCAGGAGATTTGGTAGCACGTTTGTCGGGTGATGAATTTGTTCTTATTATTAAACAGACCAACAAAGTCTTGTTAGCAAAGTTAGCGGAGCGACTGTTGGAGCTGATCGGGCAAGAGGTGACCCATAAACAGCGTTCGCTTCATGTTGGAGCGAGCTTGGGCATACACTTAGTTGATGGTTCAGAGCGTGATATAGACGTGATTCTAAAGGTTGCCGATGAGGCGATGTACCAAGCAAAACGCAAAGGAAAAGGTCAATTTGTGTTCTCTCGTGATAGTTAATAGCCGTAGGCGTTTGTGACCTCTACCTAAGTTGTTGTATCATAAGTGATAGGTTGAATATTTTTAATTAAAAGGTCTGCTAAACATGAATGTTTTAGTTACAGGTGGCATGGGTTACATCGGTAGCCATACAAGTATCCAGATGATCAACGCAGGAATGACACCTGTACTTTTTGATAGCTTGTATAACAGTAAACCAAGCGTTCTAGAGCGTATCGAAAAAGTATCTGGTGTTCGCCCTAATTTCATTGAAGGTGACGTTCGTGATAAAGCGCTTTTGACTGAAACCATGAAGCAACACAACATTGAAGCAGTTATTCATTTCGCTGGCCTAAAGGCGGTTGGTGAATCTGTGGCTAAGCCTCTTGAATACTATGACAATAACGTCAACGGCACGTTAGTCCTTGTTGATGCAATGCGTGACGCTGGTGTGAAAACCTTAGTATTCAGCTCTTCAGCAACGGTCTACGGCGATCCTGCGAGTGTGCCTATCACCGAAGATTTTCCAACAAGCGCAACCAATCCTTACGGTCGTAGTAAGCTAATGGTTGAAGAGTGCTTAACCGATTTCCAAAAAGCCAATCCAGATTGGAGCATTACGCTGCTGCGTTACTTTAACCCAGTAGGTTCACACCCAAGTGGTGAGCTAGGTGAAGACCCGCAAGGTATTCCAAATAACCTAATGCCATTTGTCTCTCAAGTAGCCGTGGGCCGCCGTGAATTCCTATCGGTATTTGGTAGCGATTATCCAACAAAAGACGGGACTGGTGTTCGTGATTACATCCACGTCATGGATCTGTCTGATGGCCACATCGCAGCGCTTGAAAAAGTAGGGCGTAAAGACGGTCTTCATATCTACAACCTTGGCACTGGTAACGGTTCGAGTGTATTAGATATGGTTAAAGCGTTCGAGAAAGCGAGCGGTAAACAAGTCCCTTATAAACTGGTCGATCGTCGCCCAGGTGATATTGCAGAATGTTGGGCAGACCCTGCTAAAGCTCAGAAAGAGCTCGGCTGGAATGCGACGCGTACATTGACTGAAATGACGGAAGATACATGGCGCTGGCAGTCAACGAATCCTAATGGTTTCCCTGGCTGATCTAGTCGTTTCATGAATGATTAATATACAAAAAGATGCTTTAGGGCATCTTTTTTGATCTAAATCGAATAAAAAGTGAATTAGTGGTTAAAAAGTATCATTCTGTATCGGTTGTTGTTATCATGCTCGCGAATTATATGTTTAATGTTAATTTTCTTTGGAGTTAATCATGGAACTAGGCCTAATTATCACTTTCATCATTGCTGCTGCAGTAATGGTTAAGAAAGAGATGGCAGAGAAGTAATTTCACTTTATCCCTTTTTGATACAATTTTTAGTGAAATAATAAAAGCCAGCATTTAGCTGGCTTTTTAGTATCTGCTGTATACGTTTCTGTGGTTCAGCTTTCTAACGAATTAGAATTCGTATTTAGCTGAAATGCCGTAGTTTCTTTCCGCTTGAGAGTTCTCTTTGTAAAGCTCATCATCGCCACGAATGTCGTTCCAACGGTAGTACTCTTCGTTAGTTAAGTTGAATACACCACCACGGATAGTAAGATCCTTCATTGGCTTGTAGTAAGCTGTCAGGTCAACAACCGTAGCGCTTGGAAGCTCAGCTTGACCAGCGTTGCCGCCGCTTTCGTCATCGAAGTTGATGTCTGAACCAGACTTGTTAGCCGTGTAGTTTAACTTAAGGCTAGTACCCCAGTTTTGGTTTGGAGCATCATAGTTAAGACCTAATACAGCATTCCAAGGGTTAACACTATTCAGTGCATTACCGTTTCCGTCTTCACCTTCTGTATATGAAGCAACGAAGTGAGTTGAAATCCCCTTAGGTGCACCTACCAAAACATCCCATAGTAACGTGTTAGAGAATTCAACACCCTTAATTGTTGCCGAATCTAAGTTAACGTTAGAGTAGTGTGTAGTTCCGCCAACTTTGTTCGTTACCACTGTTTCGATAAAGTCATCGTAATCACTGTAGTAAGCCGCAATCTCAGACGATGAAGCCTGTGTATTATGACGGTAACCTAGCTCATAAGAGATACTGGTTTCTGACTTAAGATCCGGGTTTGGATCGTTTACGTAACCATGTCCTGGGTTGTCATACGTGTAGTACAGTTCATCGAAAGAAGGGGCTCTAAAGCCTTGGCTAATTTGGCCAAAAATGGTGCCTGTATCAGTAAGTTTGTATGTTGAGCCTAAACGTCCAGTTACCGCAGAATCAGAGAAGTCCGTAAGTGACTCACCTGTATTTTTACCAGGGTCTGTAGAGAAGTGATCGAAACGAACACCTGGAGTAACAATAAGTTTGTCGTTCATTAGGCTAATTTCGTCTTGTACAAACAGACCAAATTTTTGCTCTTTAGCATCAGGAGTGTATACATAGAGCTTATCATCAGTCGCAGTATCAGAGTTGTACTCCATATTGGTATTGCTGATGTCGCTATGTGTATAAGTTGCCCCATAAACTAGGTAATGGTTGTTAATCTCTTTATCTAACTGCGTTTCAATCTCAAGCTTATCTTCTGTGTACTCGTAATCTTTGGTTTGAAGATTGTCGTTGTTAGCAGGAACGTAAGGTGGAAAGCCCGGACCTGCGGGTTTAAAGCGTTTCGTCACACCATTTTCTTCTTTGGAAATGTACGACACTTTACTGGTCACGGTATCGGCAATTGCGCCATCAGCGAACCAAATGTGTTTAATCGCAAATCGATTTTGCTCTGTATCATCTGCACCCGTGTAGCTATCGTAGCTTGAGTGATAAATGTCAGAGTCTGAAGTATCTTTGATTAGTTCAGCTAGAAACTCAATACGATGGCTTTCATTCAATTGATATTGCAATTTTACCAATAGGTTATCGGCTGATGTGTCTTGATCTTCTACTGCGTAATTCTCTAAGTTATTAGAGTCGCGGAAGTTTTGAAGCTCTTCACCGTCACGGCGAGTGTAGGCAACCAATGTTTCTAAGTCACCAAATCGATTAGCTAATGCAACGTGCTCACTGAAAGAGTTATCTTCTGAAGAGTAAGACAGTTTCGCTTGGCCACCGAAGTCTTCGCCATCTTTCAAGAAATCAGAAGGGTCTTTAGTTTCAAAGGCAACAACACCGCCAATAGCATCACTTCCGTGTAAACTTGAAGCAGCACCTTTGATAATTTCGACACTTTTAAGCATGTCGGGATCGATTGAAATACCGCTAGAATTGATAAATGCGTATGGACCACCATCAAATGAACCTGGCTGAGAAGAGCCATCGACTAAAATCTTAACGCGTTTACCTTCCATGCCACGAATGTTGATAGTCTGTGCGCCTTGGCGAGAGCTTGAATTCATCGTTACACCCGGAGTGTATTCGAAGATTTCATTCACATCTTTCGCCATGTTCTCTTCAATTTGCTTATCCGAGATGACAGTAACAGAAGCCGCAGTATTGATAAGTGTTTGATTCGTACGCGTTGCCGATACAACAACCTCGTCAAATAGGGCATAATCGTCAGCAAAGGCTGATGTTGATGAAAGCGCTAAAACGATTGAAGCAGAGAGTAGGGATTGCTTATACATCTGATAGTTACCTTAGTTCCATAGTATTATCTTGATTTGCGAAAGATAATATTGGATCTAAATGATAATTACTATTATTTGCATTTAAATAATTTTCAATCTTATCAACTAATTCATAATTAATACTCTTAAACACCTGTATTAAAAAGACTTTTACAGTTCCATTCACAGCCTGAATGCTTCTGTTTTTGTGATTCAAGTCTCATTTATAAAGTAGGAAAGCTATGCATAGTCCAATAACACTTGAAGCATTACACATATTAGATGCCATTGATCGTCGTGGGAGTTTCGCAGCTGCAGCGAATGAACTGGACCGAGCGCCTTCTTCATTGAGTTATCAAATCCAGAAGTTAGAGCAAGACTTAGATATCATGATTTTTGATCGCTCAGGCCACCGTGCAAATTTCACGGAAGCGGGGCAGTTAATATTAGAGCAAGGTAGAATCATTCTTGGTGCGACTGAACAACTCGTTAACGATGCGAGTATTCTTGCTAATGGCTGGGAGCTAGATTTAACCATTGCGTTTGATGGCATCATTCCTATTGCCAATTTCTTCCCGTTGGTCGACGAACTCGGGAAAATCAGCAAAACACGTGTTCGCTTACAAGAAGAGATCTTAGCCGGATGTTGGGAATCCCTGACAGATGGCCGAGCCGATTTATTGGTATGTCCCAAGCTCGACACGATTCCAAACGATATGAAAAGTGACATCATTGGTAAGATGGAAATGGTATGGGTCGCGGCATCAAACCACTACGTTCATAAGCGCTCTGGCGAGTTCGACCAAAAGGCGAGGGAAAGTTACAGGGTTATTGCAATTGCGGATACTGCACGCGACCAACCAGCGTTGAGTCGCAACATTCTCGAGAAACAACCTCGTTTAACCGTAACAAGCTTCCCTGCAAAGGTAGAGGCTCTGACAACAGGATTAGGGATTGGCACCTTGCCGAGTAGTATTGCTAAGCCGCTGATTGAATCTGGCGTTCTGCAACAGATTTCGGGGACAGAACCACAGCCGATCGATATCGTCATGGCTTGGCGACGCAACAAAATGGGCGACGCCAAGTCTTGGTGTATCCAACATCTTAAAAAGACATGGGCGTTAAAGTAACGGTAACACCATATCTGCAGTACCATCTTCAAAACTGATATCTAGCTCGAAGCCGAGCTTTTGAGCTAGTGTCAGCATCCCTCTATTCGTTGGCATCGTCATGCCCGACATCTGTTTAGTCTGCTTCGCACGGCAGTAATCGATAACCTTAGTCATAAGAATACGACCTAAGCCGACACCTTTCAGATCGGAACGTATCAGAATCGCGAACTCGGCATCGGTGTTCTCTGGGTTAATTAGCGCTCTCGATACACCAATAATCGCAGGCACACCTTGTTCCTTACGAACCACCACAAACGCGATTTCTCTATCAAAATCAATCTGAGTAAAGTTCGCTAATGCCTCATGATTGAATTCACCAACATCACTAAAGAAACGCTTATAAAGATCCTCTTTAGAGACGCGATTAATAAAATCGGCATGAAGCGGTTCATCTTCAGGAAGAATAGGGCGTAGCAACACTTCGGTGCCGTCCTTGAGTACGATATTCTCTTCAAGTTCGACCGGATAAGGGCGAATCGCAAGACGTTCTTGTGGATCGCCTTCGTACGCTTTCAAGATGATATCGGCATCTAATATCGTGAACTTGTCGCCATTGGCCAGTACTGGATGGATATCCAAATCATGTATTTCAGGGCAATCCACTACCATTTGCGATATACGAACCAGCAACTCAGAGAGCCCTTCAATGTCGATCGGGTTAGGCAGTTTTTGCAGGCGAATCTTGCCACTTTTTATCGCCCTGATGATCAAGTAACGCGCCAGTGTCATGTTAAGCGGTGGGAAAGCAGCCGCGGCATCAATCGATTCATCCCACTCAGAGCCACCTTGGCCAAGTAAAATGATAGGGCCAAAGGTTTCGTCCGTTGTGACCTTAACTCGCAGTTCTTGGCCGCCTGCAAGCTTGGCCATACCTTGAATCAACAAGCCATGGATATGAGCAGTAGGGAACGACAATTGAGATCGATCGAGAATTGCCTGAGCGGCATTCGCGACTTCACTACTGTTTCGTAAATTGAGCATCACACCTTGAACGTCTGACTTATGCGCAATGTCTGGCGAGCGAAGTTTTACGGCGACCGGGTAACCGATCGTTTCAGCAATGTGCACCGCTTCACTTGGGTCGGAAGCAATCCAAGTTGGCAACACATCAAGATTGAAGTGCTTGAAAAACTGACTGTTTTGATGGGTATCAAGACTAACTGTGTCTTTATCCAGTAGTTGGCGCTCTATCCAATTTTTGGCATCTGCCAAGTCTTCAATGTGCACTTTTTCTGCCGTGGTCGGCGTTTCCATCAACTGACGTTGGTTGCGTCTGTACTCGACCAAGTGCATGAATGCGACCACTGAACTTTCAGGCGTTCGATAGGTTGGGAAACCCGCTTCAGTAAACAGCTTTCTCGCCGGCCTTGCGGTTAACTCCCCAGACCAATTCGTTAAGATATTAAAGCGCTTGTGGCGAGGATGCTTTTTAATCGCTTCAATAATTCGCTCAGCTGTTCTGGCTGAATGTGCGACTGCAGAAGGGCTGTGCATGATAAGAATGGCATCCGCTTCATCGCCATCGAGCAAGATGTTTATGGTGTCGATATAGCGTTGTTCGCCAGCATCGCCAACAATATCGATAGGGTTACTATGAGACCAGCTCGATGGCAAAACCTTACTGAGTTTATCGAGCGTATCTTCAGATAATTCTGCGAGCTTACCACCGCGGTCAAAAAGGGTGTCCACGGCCATAATTGCAGGGCCGCCACCATTGGTAACAATAGCCAAGCGCTCGCCACGCAAGGGCACTGAATGAGTCAGTGTCTCTACCGCAGCAAACAGTTCATGTAAGTTCTTAACTCGCAACATACCGCTGCGTCGGATCGCAGAGTCATAGATAATGTCTAAGGTATCGGCACCACCGGTATGTGCCATGGCCGCCGCTCGGCCTTTCGCTGTTCGTCCGCCTTTTAGCACTAGAATTCGTCGGTTGCGTGACGCTGCACGCGCTGCAGAGATAAAGCGCCTCGCATCAGTAATGCTATCGACATACAGCAATATCGCTTCGGTGTGAGAATCAGTACTCAGATAATCCAAGAGTTCCGAGAATTCAATGTCACTGCCATTGCCGATCGAGATAAACGCTGAGAAGCCAATCTCTTTGTCGTTCGCCCAATCGAGAATCGTAGTACACACTGCAGCAGACTGAGAAACAAAGGCGATTTTACCTGGCAGCGCAGTTACCGGAGAAAATGAGGCGTTTAAATTTAACCATGGGACAATAATCCCCAAGCTATTAGAGCCAAGCACCCGAATGTTGTGTTTTTTAGCAATCGCTAGGCATCGTGCATCATACGTTTCGCCATTATCGCTTTGTTGCTGCATGTCGGAAGAAAGCACAATGACAGAGGCTATGCCTTTCTCGGCCAGCTCTTCAAAAATAGCCACATTACGGGTTGCATTGGTACAGAGAATCGCAAGGTCAGGCACGATAGGCAGTGACAAAATGTTCTTGTATGAGAGTACGCCTGCCACCGAGTCATATTTTGGCGTAACGGGCATCACCGCACCTTTAAAATCCCCGTGCAACAAATTGTTCATGACGATATATCCCGCGCGCGTTTCTCGTTGAGAAGCACCAACAACTGCGATTGAACGGGGTTTAAGGAGGGGATCAAGATGATTCATAGACATATCCTAGCAATGCACGTAAGTTCATCGTAACTTACTTTTGACTCACGGGTTGATGGCAAATTCACCGAATTCAGATGAATAAGCAAACACTGCATAAAGTTTGTGAAATAGGTCACCCACTAATGGTGTATAATCTCAAAGTTAACTTGATTCTAAACCGACGTATCGGCATGATTTATAGTAATTATTATTAAGGATATAGAGCTTTCCATGAAAAAATTTGCAATTGTGACTTTGCCACTGCTCTTGGCTGCATGTGTATCTGACGACTACGTTACCAATGTAACTTCAGATAGTTATCAAGAAGAGTACAAAACGGCAAAAGTTGAAGCTCCAGTTGTATCTCAATCTGAGCAAACAGGCGTTGTTGAAGAAAACGTTGTTAACGTGATTAGAACCGAACCTGTTGAGCAGAAAGTCACTCAAACAACTAAAGCTAAGCCAGTTGCAGTAGTGACAGGCCCAACGAAGAAACAACAAGATATGAACCAGCGCTTTGGTTACACGGTTCAAGTTGTTGCTGTTGGCAGCCAGAGTAAAGTCGATTCTTTCGTGAAAATGCTACCTACGACTTCTCAACCAGTTTGGGAAAACTACAAAATGGTTAACGGCACTAAGTGGTTCACCGTACTTTACGGTGATTACGCAACACGCTTAGAAGCTAAAAAGGCAATCTCAACGCTGCCAACCACTTTCCAAAACTTGAAGCCGTTTGTTAAGAGCATTGATGACATCAAGAACTCTGAATACCCAACGCTTAACAAGTTGAACTAAGTTTTAATTCAAAAAGAGGGAGCAAATGCTCCTTCTTTTGTTTTAAGACCAGCAGTTTTGTTTAATAGTTAATCGCTCGTTCTTTCGAACACAATTTTAACGTTCAAAACACTGTACCTATTTCGACTTTTGTTTATCATTGAAGTCAGTATTCCTAGTTTCAAGGACCGAATTTACCCATGAACACCATTAATATCCTTCTACTTTGTGGCGGTGGATCTTCAGAGCATGAAGTATCTTTAGTTTCAGCCAATTACCTTTTTGAACAACTGAATAGCGTTGCAGATTTTAACGTTGTCAGAGTTGAAATTAAAAACGAAGGCTGGTGTCTTGATTCAGGTGAATTGGTTTATCTAGATATCAATAATCAAACCTTACGTGGCGACAACCTAGAGTCTAAAGTCGATTTCATTGTGCCTTGTATTCACGGCTTCCCGGGTGAAACAGGTGACATTCAATCATTGTTTGAAATGGCTAAGATTCCGTACTTAGGTTGTGGTTCTGAAGCGAGCAACAACAGCTTTAACAAAATCACTTCAAAGCTTTGGTACGACGCACTTGGCATCCCAAACACGCCGTATCTGTTTTTATCAGACAACAACGACCAAGCGCATTCGCAAGCGATTCAAGCTTTTGAAAATTGGGACAAAGTGTTCGTGAAGGCGGCTCGTCAAGGTTCTTCTGTAGGTTGTTACCAAGTTAACCAAGTGGAAGACTTAAGCGAAGCGATCAATAAGGCGTTTACCTTCTCTGATCAAGTGCTGGTTGAGAAATCAGTTGTGCCTAGAGAGCTCGAAGTTGCCGCTTATGAAATCGATGGTGAGCTACACATCAGCAAACCGGGCGAGGTGATTGCACCTAATGGCGCATTTTACTCTTACGAAGAAAAATACAGCTCAGACAGCCACTCAATTACCGAAATTGAAGCAAATAACTTAACAGACGAACAACTAGAGTTAATTGCAGACAGTGCTCGTAAAGTATTCACCCAAATGAAGCTTCGTCACTTATCTCGTATCGATTTCTTCTTAACGCAAGACAACGAGATCTACCTGAATGAAGTCAACACCTTCCCAGGTATGACGCCAATTTCCATGTTCCCTAAAATGGTTGAACATGATGGCCACAAATTCAGCCAGTTCCTAGAGAACTGTGTGAGAACAAGCATTTCTTAGTTGTTCCAAAATATCTTAGCGAGTCTTACACCACTGGCTAAATAAAAAATAGCGCCTTGAGCTTACCCGCCAAGGCGCTATTTTTTTAAGATTCCGAGCTTTTTTAGAGTCAAAGCTTTTTGTTTTTAAAGTCAGTCGTCTATTGATCACGCCGTTTTTTTAACTAGCTGTCTATTAAAAGCCAACTATAAACAAGCTAACTATTCAAAAAGAGGCCATCAGCTTACAGCCAAGATACCATTAGTTTAATGCCAACAGGTAGTCAGCTTATTGCCAAGGGATCAGTGCTTTAAACTTCATCTTCTCAGTCTCAGCCGTCCCCGAATAACCCACATATTGCGCAGGCATTGCAGGGCTGAGCCAACGACCAAAATCCTGAATCTCCCTTACCTTAAGACCTTGTTTTGACAACTCTTGTGCGGCACCCACACGAATCGAATTCCCTGAAAAATGGTGGTTATCTGCGAGTTGAAGTAAGTCGCTTGCACTTCTTAGTATCCTATAGATCGACGAATCATCTAAAGGTTGCAGACTGATATTCTCATGCTTGTCTATCGCACGAAACACGGGTAACTCACCTTGTGTCCCAGTAAACGCAAACCAACGCTGAAGTGCAGCACTTGCTACTTGCGACAGCCGATACGCTGAATCTTTTACTGTAATCTGGTAATCATTTTCAACGCACTCGACATTACCCATTGATAACGCCTTAAGTTCTGATCGTTTTAAAGCACACTCAAACATCACATTATAAATGGCGATGTCTCTGATCTCTTTTAAGCTCGATTTCTCATTTGAAAGTAACGTGTTTAACTCTGCGAGGTGTGCAGATGTCATGGCATTGGTTTGCTTAGCGTCGCCGGCCATTTGAGCTTGCAAGTGGAGCAGGGCAAAACGAACTTGTCTATGCTTGATTGGGTTGGCAAAGCTCAACACAGTATGCAACAAACTAAGCGTTGCAGTGTAACGTTTTAAAGATGCGTATTTTCTGTCACTGGATTCAGTCTCAAGAAAACGACGAACAGCAGTAATAGAGGCAGGGAGTGTGTTGATACGATTTTTAGCACAGAACGCATGGTAGCGATTCCAATCACTGTAGATACCCAGCAGTGAGTTACGAGAGTACTGGTATCCTGTTAACTCATCTATAATTTCAATTGTCGCGTGCCTGTTCAATTTTTCAACAAATGAATTAATTGTCACAGAGTCGGTTAAAATAGGGACTTTTTTTCGCAAATTACCGTACCTCGACAGGTGTTTTTACCATATTATGCTTGATATCATTATAAGTATACTTATGATTAATACAGTGAAAACAAAAAGATGATTAATAGATATGGCTAATTCAATTTACCGTAGCGTCCATCTGCAATCGATGGATGCGAATAACACCATTTGGCGTGCTAAGTTAAAAAACAATGTGATTCAGGGCAACCTAGCTGCCGTGAAGAAGAGTATTGATTGGTGGATTGACACGGCGTCTATTATTGACCCTAAAGAGTTCACTGCATTAAATAAGTCGAGAGGAACTGGTGGCCTAACTGAAAACTTCAACGGCTATCAGATCAAGAATGACACCGGTGAGCCTAACGCGTGGTATTGCATGTTTAACGGGCGTCTTATCAAAGGCGGCAAGATTGCAATCCAGCGTCATATAGAAGCTTACTTACTCGCAAAACAAAAAGCAGAGCAACAAAAGAAGTAATTTATGAGCCTAGTATATTCAACAGAAACAGGTCGCATTAAACCTGAAGAAGAGAAAGTCCAACGTCCTAAAGGCGATGGTATCGTTCGAATCCAAAAAGAAACCAAAGGCCGTAAAGGCAAAGGCGTTTCTATCGTAACGGGCTTAGACCTAGATGACGCACCATTAAAACTAATGGCCGCGGAACTCAAAAAAGTGTGTGGCTGCGGCGGCTCAGTAAAAGATGGCAACATCGAGATTCAAGGCGACGCTCGTGACAAGCTCAAAGCGCATCTTGAAAAAAAAGGCTACAAAGTTAAATTTGCTGGCGGTTAAGCTCTAACTAATGCCAGGGGTAAAATCGAAGATTATTATCACTGGTTATTAGGTATTTTATGGTAAATAGCCAATATGGTTAAATACACAGTATAAATCAGAGAATATCGACACCAAATAAAGGCAGGGCATCACACAAAGATACTTGCCTTATAAACGCCAAAACCAATTTAACATAACGTACATAATACGCACTGAATCGTGGGGTCAACTGGGGTGGTCGCCAGTAACGCCAAACTACCACAAGCCATTGATACACCTGACATATTAAGTCCGTTAAACTTTTTTGCGATGTTCTGCCAAGCCATCTGAGCCTTATGATTTTTGCTGCGGTCAGCGGCTAAGTACACTAAGACTTCTTCTTCTGACAAACCAATCCTTTCAGCAATAAAAAGTGCTTCTGTTTCAGTTAGATAGCGGATGCCTTTTCTAATATTACTTATCTTCTGACGACTTAACGCTAAGTCGTGTGCAATCTGCTTATCTTGTACGTAGTTTTGAGCCTCTTTATAGGCATCTAACAGTTTATTCTGGTACATGGTTGTCCCTCCAATTCCTTCAATTGTATACCGACAGTATCCAAAAAGCGGGCTTGTCAGTCCTGTTTTCTGCATATTATAGTATGCACAAATCAGGACTCACTTGATTTGGCTGTCTAGGTTTGGGCTGTTTGCCCTTGACGCTTATAGCTCGGCTTAGATGGTCACTCCAATTCTCAATAATCAGTCAAGGTGGTTGTTATGTTTAACGTTCTTTTAGTTTCTGGGTGTTTTCCTCGTTACTTTGCAGGATTTGGGATTTCGTCTTTTGGTAAGCCTTTTGTGATCACTACAGGACAACACTTTCACAGTAAGTTCCTTTCCGCGTCTGACGCACACAGCATTGTTGAACACCTCAAAGACTCTTGGCCTCTAGCTCAAGTCTCTTATGTTGTGAGCGATTAATCATGGATTCTATCTACTTCGACAACGAACCCAATCACGGCATCAACGCCTATTTTCCTTGGGGTCATAACTTCTTTAAGTCTCAGCGTGAGTTCTTCCAGTTCATGGAAGTTCATTACGGCATGGTGTCATTTCAGATTGTTGAAATCACCGATGAGAACTACCAAGAGCTTTTGGTTAAGGGTGTGTTCCATGCCATCTAAAAAACCACATAAGTTTCATGATGAGATTCGTCCGGTTCAAGTGGATCACCTAGCCTTTTCGTTTTCGTATGGCTCGCTTAGACACTTGGACAGCTCGAACGAACAAGACTTTATCAACATGCAGTTTCCTGAGTTTAAAAAGAAAACCGTTAACGGTCGCCTTAACTCACCTGAAGCGATAGAGAAATCAATAGAGTCACACCGTAACAAATGTCGCAAGGTTTTAGCCGATAGGTTTGATGAGTTCATGTCTAAAGTCTTTAACTTTCGTATCTCTCCTATGCGTGGCCGTGGCTTACATGGTTATGAAGATTCGATGGTGATTTACGATTCTACGGGAACGGTTGAATGTGGCTTGGTTGGTGTTGGCGGTAACAACGATACGGTCTACGTGCAAATCAATGGTACGGGTTGCGCTAAGTTGTTCGACTTCACCACACACAAAAAGGTGCACTGGTGGTTGTCACTTTTGGGTATCACTCGCCTAGCCCGTTTGGATCTATGCGTGGATGACTACACCGGAATCTTTGACTGTAAGTATGCTGAGAAATGTTTTTATGAGGGAGCATTTCGCACTGCTTCTCGTGGACGTGGTCCCACAATGGTTCCTCATAAGCGCGTTTCACAATCCGGTGAATTATCAGAGGAAGCCGTTCTTGTTGGCTCTCGTACCTCTGCAATCTACTGGCGTGTGTACAACAAGAAGTTCGAGCAAAACATCGCTGACCCTGAAGTAATTTGGTACCGCAATGAAGTGGAATTGAAGAAGTGCGATTTGGCACTACTCGCCTCGCCTGCTTCGGCCTTTGCTGGTCTGTGTGACTTCTCGGCCAGTATCGACCCTGCTGAACCAATGAAGATTGAGCTTAACAAGAAAAAAGCGGGTCTTGAGTTCTTCGCTCGTATTGCTTGGGTTCGTCGCCAATGTGGCAAAGCTCTATCTGAAGTTGTTGCAATGACTGAGGGTGACTTGGGTGAAGCATTCGGAATGCTCATTCCTACGCACCATAGACGCGCAAACTTTGAAACCTCGTTGGGTATTCCTGACGAATACACTAAACAGAAAATCGAAATTTTGGAGTCAAGAATATGCCTACAATAACTGGTATTGCTATCAAGCGTTTCCCTAAATCCAACATGGAATTTGCGGAATTGTCTGTCCTACGTGCTGTTGAAGAAGTCGATAACGAGAAGTTTCAGCAAACGGGTATCGGTTACTCGACTGACATCCCTTACAACAAACAAGCGTTGAAAATTGATGTGGCCTACGCTCGTCAGCTTATCCAATCTCGCGCTTTTGTTGCTAACCGTGACTACGAACTGAGCTTTGGTGCTAACCCAAACGATCCACTTGATATCTTAGTGAACAAGCTTGTCCCTGTTGATGATGAAGTTAGAAAGCACTTTGATAACTTTATGAAAGCTAACAAGGCTTAATTATGGAAACGGTCGTTTATCAATTAACTGGCGATGATTTGGATGTACTGATTGAAGCCCTAATTATTACCATGGTCGTGTTCTCACTGTTTGGTCGTGTTTGCTCGTTTGTAATTGATTGGATTGACCGCTTGCTTCTAACGAGAACGATTCGAGATTTAGAGCTAAAAAGAGACTTTCTTTTGTCTGAAATTGGCTCTCTCAATCGTCAAAAAAGTGCTTCAAGTAAGGCTTAACAATGAACTGCATTACGACCACTCAGCAAGGTTATCTAAGAACGTCAACCGACTTTGATTGTCAGCTCGTAATGCTCACAG
Organism: Vibrio splendidus; assembly: GCF_024347615.1. Taxonomy (NCBI): domain Bacteria; kingdom Pseudomonadati; phylum Pseudomonadota; class Gammaproteobacteria; order Vibrionales; family Vibrionaceae; genus Vibrio; species Vibrio splendidus. Next base: position 580,559 of record NZ_AP025509.1, read on the forward strand.
ATTCTGAATACAACAATTTAGTCTCTGCGTCTCAATCTTTGAACATCGACAGTGAACTCTACACCGCTGTTTCAGGTTGGATTTTATTATCTTTCGTTTCTGGCCATGTGCTAGGACGAATCTTAAAAACTCTTGGCAAAGGCTAAGGGTCAACTTTTAGTAACACACTCTTAAAAAAGGAAATATCATGAAAAAACGTCTATTGGTTCTAGGTTCTACTGCATTTGTATCTGCTTCTTCATTTGCTGATAACACTGCAATCACAACGGCTATCAACGAAGCTGTAACGACTGGTCAATCTAACTACGGTTTAGTTGTGGTTGGTCTTATCGGTCTTGCTGCGATTGGCTTTGGTCTTCGCGCTATCATGAACTCTATGGGGAACTAATGGGAGACATTGTCTCTCAAGTCGTAACCGTCCTGTTTGGGGTGGTTATGGCTATGTCATTCGTATATGGAGTATATACGGGTATCAATGCCTCCTAGTTTGGGGGCGTTTTCTTATCTGGGGTTTTACAGTGAAACAATATCAAAAATACCTCTCTCTTCTTTTAGTTCTTGTCGCTTTCAATTCCAATGCTTTGCAGTGTGGCGCGGGTAAAGTTGAAGTTGATGGTGTATGCGTTAGTTCTTGTAAGATACTGGAGGGAACAGGAAAAAACTTAACCTGGGACGCTTATATTTGGGGTGATAATCCTCGCTCTTACTGCATTGGTGATCGTTCAACGGGTGCTGCTTGTAGGATGACGGCGGGTTCAGTTTCTATATCTGTAGAGGGTAATAAGTGGACGAATAAATTTACTTATACGGGTAGCACTTGTGCTTTTGATGAGATTAACCGCTTCTCTGGTGATACGCCTGAGCCGTTCCCTTTTGAAAATGATGTTAACCAAAATGGTGTTAACGACGATTTAGAAGATTGGGATGGCGATGGAACTCCCAACGGTGAAGACCCTGACCCATATAAAAGTGATCGAGTTGTTGTCGATGATAATGATAATGGCGTCCCCGACTCTATTGATGATTTTTACGACCGTCTTTCAGATGTTAATGAGCCTGTCGGTTGTAATACAGATGATGAAGACTGTCGCTCTTATCGCTATACAATAAAACACTTAACCGAAAATAACCGTGATTTAGCGGGTGCATTGCGTGACCTTAGTTTGAGAAGTGTTAGGCGTACGGATTTTAGAGAGTCTATCGGTTCCCTTGTTTCTACAATTAATAAGAATGATGGTTATTTTAAATCAAAATTAGACGCTTTATCGCTGGCTCAAGGTAATACTCAATCATCTATTCTTAATCAATTAAGTGATACTAAATACTCTTTAAAAAGTGCTATTGAGGGTGGTTTTTTTGTTGTTAATAGAAACTTAGATGATATTAAAGATGATGTTTTTAGGGCTCGTCAATCGTCTGGTGAAGCTGCTTCTAATTCACGTTATGTAATGGGACAAACAGACGATATTAAAAATGACCTTTCAGAAGTCTATCGACGTACGGCTGAAATCATTAACAAGTTAAACACCGACGGGTCTGGTGGTGATGGTTCAGGTTTAACACCTTCACAAATCAAACAGTTAAAAAACGCGGCTAAAGCTCATCTAAACAATAAGCTACTTAAAGAGCAAAAAAACAGTATTGATGGCGTTAACTATGGCTTAGGTGAGGTTTACGAGTTGGCTCTGGCTCAAGGCGAAAAGTTAAACCAACTAGATAGCAAAATATCATCAATTTCAGGCGGCTCTTCAACGGTTGATTTAACTAGTTTAGAAACAGGCCTTCAGTCTTTATCTGACAAAATAGATGGTCTAGATACTTCTGACATGTCGGGCGTAGAAAGCAAATTAACTGACCTGATTGATGGTGTTACTAACAACAATAACTTTGTTGAACCTAATTATGGCTTTGATGGTGAGGGCTTCATTGTCACTCAAAATCAAATTGCTGAAGTGCAAAATGAAGTCCTAGAAATCAAACAAGAAATGACCGATGAATTTGAAAAGTTCAAAGCGTTATTCTCTATCGATACCAGCTCTTTCAACAACGGTACTTATAAAGAGCACTCCTTAAATCTCAATGTTAACCATGCTGAACGCTCTTTCAAATCGGGCGTGCTCTCTGCCCTACTCGATAACGCCACGCTCATCTCAGCCGTTGTGATGTTCTTGTTTGTTTTGTCTGGAATCAGAATGTTAGGTAAGGATTAGTTATGGATTACATCTACTCTTTTATTGATTGGATTAGCCTACAAATGTCATTCATCACTGACTTCTTTAAAGCTATCCCCCAAATGACGCTAGACCTCTTTTCATACATTCAGATTTTCATGATTAAGATGAAATTAAAAGCTGAATTGGAGTTCATTAAGCTCTCTTATAACTCGGCTCAAATCCTCTTAAAAGAGATCGGCTTTAACGACATTTTGTCCAAAGCTTTTAATGCTTTGCCTGACGAGTTACGATTTTATGCGTTTAAGTTTGGCGTCCCTCAAGGCCTTGCTGTCTGGGCTAACTTCTTCACTACCGCTTTAGTGATGAGGTTATCTAGATAATGGCTATTACTATAAGAACGGGCGCTAATGGCTCTTACAAGTCGGCATACACGGCTTACTTTTCTATCTACCAAGCTTTAAAGGCAGGTAGAACAGTTGTAACTAACATCGAGGGTATGCAGCCCTTAACCGTCATTGAAGAGCGATTTAATATCCAATTCCCTAGCACCGCTAAACTCTTTCGTATTAGCTCTAGGGATGAATCTGGCGTTCACCTTTGGACGCATTTCTTCTGTTGGTGCCCTATTGGCGCACTCATCGTTATTGATGAGTGCCAGGATATCTTCTCTAAAAACGTTGGCTTTGACATACGTAAAGTGAAGTACAAACCTTTGTCTGACTTCATCACCCAATCGCCTCGTGACGGTTTATTGCCGAAAGACTATGAACGCTTTTTTAACTCTCGTTACACCCCTGCGAACATGGACGAACTAGAAGACTCAGAAATAGATGATAGAGGGATTGCTGAGTACGATTCAGAAGGCAGAATTATCTATCCTCATAGCTTCAATGAGGGGTTCATGAGACACCGAAAATATGACTGGGATATCGAGTTGCTTTCACCAGATTGGAAGCAAATCGATTCAGGGATTAAGGCATGTGCTAACCAGAACTTCTTTCACAAGGGGCGCGATCAGTTTTTCTGGACGAAACGAAATCCCTATATCTTGAAACATGACAAATCGGTATCGACTCCAGTCATACCCAAAAAGAAAGACGTCAACTTAACCAATCAAAAAATCCCTCTAGATTCTTTCCTGCTCTACAAATCGACGGGGACAGGCAGCGCTAAACAACAACTCGCTATGAATACGCTTTTTCGTAGCCCTAAAGCTATTTTGGTTTTCCTTTTATCCATATTCTGTTTCGGGTACATAATCTATGACTTATCCAATCGTTATTTTGAAACTACTGAGACGGTGGAGGAAGCGGGACAAGCAACGTCTTCAGCTGCCGTTCCTAAGCAAAGTGAAACACTACCTATCAAAAATAGTGAAGCTTCTGGGGATGTATCTTCTAGTGGGGATAGCAGTAAAAGCACTGACAAAGATAGCCTTTCTCATGTTCCTATAGCTGAGGTGCTTCCTTTTGAGGGAATTAAGAAAGCGTTTGTAACGGGTGTGAACTTCGCTATTAAAAACGGCTCTATTGAACGTCATGTTAGCATCGAGGTGGAAGCGCTCGATGGTTTCTACTCTGTAAACGAACACTTCCTAAAAGCTTACGACATTACGTTTGACCGGATTGATGATTGCTTGTTGAAGTTGAACAGAGGCCAGCTGTCGAAGTTGATAACATGTAAGCCTTACGCAGCTGCCTCGGCCACTTTGCCAGAAGTGAGTCGAGCTGATGTCAGTTTGTTTTAACTCGTTGGGTAATGCTATCAAAACACGAACCGGTGTTTTGATCGAGAACCTTGGAATGCTATCAAACCAAGGTTTTTATCCTGGAACGAATCACCAAAAATGCTATCATAATCAAACCAGGATAAACCGGCATTGAGGAAAAATGATGGCTATTACTATTCGAGATACTGAAAAGCATGAAGAAATGCTATCCAAGCTAAAAGAATTGACGAAGACATCAACCATGTCTAAAGCTCTAGTTCAAGGTGGCTATGACGCACTTAAGTATCAAGAGTTGTATCAAAAAGAACGAATGCTAAATGAGAAGCTAAAGCGGAAGCTCTACGATAATGAGCTTGCAGTAAATGACTACCTTGATGCTTTGAAAGGATTACAGTCTATCGTTGAGTAGCCCCGCAGGGATAAGAGAGAGCGAAGCGCGAACGAGGCACCGAGCCACACTGTAGAGGTTATTAGTCCGTAGGTCTCAACTGGTGAGTGTTTCTAACTGCCCATGCTCATCTATGTAGCACCCTCCCTCATCCTGCCAGAATAGCTTTTTAAGGCCTTGCCACATCGGTAAGGCTTTTTTGTGTTCACTGGCTTTCTTTAAGATCATTTGAGTGTCGAAAAGGATCTCTTTTAGTGCTGACGGACAACAAGTGAGAACGACGAAGACTGAGGAGGACGAGCGCGGCGGGAGGAAGCCAACCCCCGTGTTGTATCACGGGGGTAAATTCGACCTACCTATCAACACTCACATGACTAATCTTTAGTTTTAAGTTGTTCAATTCAAAGAAAGAATGTAATAATCTCAGTCAAATTACAATGTCAAAGGTGTCTTTATGGCTGCAACTATTGGTGGAATGCAAGTTATCCATACCGAAACTATTCTTCTACCACACGATCAAGAAGCATGGATAGAATTCAAAGCTATAAATTGGGACGTTAAATTAAAACTAGTACTTAAAAAAAATAGTGATGAAAATATATCAACTACTACAGTTGAAGCTATAGATGATTATGGTCTATTTACATTAACGAACTTTGAAGGTATCGGCGTTTCATTTCCATCAATGAAAATGGGAGAAACTGAAGATAGAAGCCTGTTCGTATCTGGTTTCGGTACATCTGCAGGCGGTGTTACTCATATTACGCTCCAATTCACCATAGAAGGTGAAAATTGATGTCAGAAAATGGCGGTTTCACAACTAATCACCTAGAAGTTAAGCAAGTATTTTCCAATACGGAACAAAAGCTCATTCAAATCCCTGAAGATAAACTAAAGTTAATTTTGACTGAACACAGCATTTCGATCGAGAAAAAAGGCGCATGGATAGCTCCTCTTTCAATACTGTTAACGATACTTGCTGTCTTTGTGACGACAGAATTTAAGGCTTTCTACTTTGACGCAGCGACATGGCGTGCGTTTTTTCTGTTTGTTTCATTAGCTACTGTATTTTGGCTAGTATCTTCGTTGTATAACTTAGCTCGCTCGAAGAAGATAGACGACATAATTGAAGCGATAAAGGGCATCAGTCCATAACAAGTTATATATAAAAAAGCCGAACCCTCTCGATAAAGGTTCGGCTTCTTTCTCCTTGATATGACCAAAAAGGAGGACTGGCTACTTAAACAAGGAATTTCAATGTTCCAGTCGCAGCTACTCTACCAATAAAAATCACATCACGTTAATTGTGCTCACTCAACTCAGAACTCGCGCTAGAAAAATCATACTTTTCTAATCCTATTTCTTTATATTAGCTATCGCTCTAGCAAGACCAAGTAAGTGTGTTGAAGTCTTAATCTCTAGCTCCGATTGAATCCCCAACAACGCAATTCCGGCTAAAATTTGTTGTGGCCTCACGACTTGGCCTGTCGGCAGCTCCATACTGTCGTATAACATTTTGAACTGTTCCCAATCCTCACTTACGCTGAGTTCCCGACCTTTTGCCATACGCATAAGCCTTTTGCATTCGGGTGGCATCGGTTTTCCTTCATCCCAACCCGTGACAGTCCTCACAGTTTTAAAACACAGTTCAGCGACCTCTTCCTTAGTCATTTGGCACTCTAACTCTCGAAAAATGTAATTCTTACTCATTTCGCGATACTTCAATGATAAAACCTCTAAATACAAGAGGTTGCACTGATTCAAGGAGATATGCACGATTGAACATAAGCAGACATAATACGTACTGAGCTTGTAAGCCCCAGATAGTAATGTCACTATTTTCCAAAGTTATCCTTATCATCGTTTCCCCTTAAAACCCTTATTACAATTGGTGTCTCAAGCATATTGAGTTCACCAGCATTCTCTAAACGCTCTTTTAACCCAACCATTATATGTGTGGCCAACATCTACATGATTCGTTTACACAAGGCAGATCAACGAGAACATTTGTTCCGTCTGTCTGACTTACATCTTCTTGTACTCATAATTCACCGCGCTGTGTGTAAACCTTGTGGGCATTGCTGTCGTTTCTTTTTCAGATTTTACACACGCCACCGTGTTTCTTGTTGGCTACACGCGTTGAATTCTGTTTTGGGTTATCCACTAAGCCAGTTAAGTTTTCTCACACGAGCTCGTCTGTAAGTCTTCATGCAGAGTTTTTTTAACCAAACTTACAGCTCGCTCTAAAGTTTATATTTGTTGGTTAGATTGTTGGATTACTCTGTGTTCCTCAGATCTACGTAATGTCACGAACAGATATGTTCAAATCAGTTAAGTCACTTTACCGAAACCACAAACATCCACGCTCGCTGTTACTTGACCTTAGATCATCGTTGGAATGGATTTAAGATACACTTTGCCCGTGCTACCTTGATCACGCCTGAATGTGCGACCAAACTTAACCTAACTAATCCTCAATAGTTTTGACTGATAATCTATAAGGCTATTTAGTCTTCGACTCTTAACACGACGTTGCCCTGCTCTAGCAGCTCAACAATCGCTTGTTGGTACGCTTCTTCGACGATGGTTTGTTCCCAAACGCGCTCATAATTAGGTAAGACTTGCGGTCTGGAGATGGTCGACACACCGAAGCTTAAGGCGCCCTCGATACGGTGTCGCTTGATGGTGATCAGTTTGGCCTCAGCCCATGGAGGCACTGGTTTGGTGAGACGTTTAGATTGAAGTGTTTTTTTCTTTTTCGCCATGTTGAACCCTCACCGATGTAGACCATCAGTCTATCAGAGTTGGCAAAAACGCTTTACTGTTTGCTCAGCAAAAATCGACGTAAATCTCGCTCCGCGCGCATCACAAACAAGATGTACACTTTGTCACCGTCTTGCTTGTAGAAAACTCGACATGGATTCACTACGACTTCGCGATAATTTAAGTGCTCGAGCCCTGGAGGCAGACGCCCAGACTCGGGAAAGTCGCTGAGACGTTCAACTTTGTCGAAAATGTTTCGAACCAGCTGTTTGGCCGCGACTAAGTTTTCAAGGGCTATGTATTCCGCGATATCGTTAAGGTCCGATAACGCGGGCTCACTCCAAATCACTTCAGCCATTTTGACATCTTGTCTTTGGCTTCGTCATGGCTCAGCGACTTGCCTTCAGAAATGGCGCGCTCACCGCGTGCGATCCCTTCGAGGATAGCCAAGCGGTTTTGCATAAACTGATAGTCGTCAACATCCACGAGATACGCTGAAGGTTTGCCATGCTCGGTGATCAACACGGGCTCTTTGGTGTCGTGTAGGTCGGCAAGGATTTTGGTCGCTTGACGCTTAAGGGAAGTAACGAGCTCGACTTTCATGGGAATGCTCCAACAAAAAACAGTAAAGTGACACTATTGTATCACTCTTTATCTAACAAGTTTAGCGTACAAAAACACCATGCCTTCGACATTCTTCCGACTAATTGATTCTGGCTATTTTACGTTGCCGTACATCGTAAGAAGTTGTTTCGAAAGATCCGAGATTGTTTGATCTTTTAGGCTGCTATTAGATTCTTCTATTTTTTCAAGCACCTGTACACTCATACCTACAGCGTTGATGCGTTCTAATATGGCAACATACTCTTTGGCTTGTGACATTGTTGATTTATAAAGAACCAAAAATGTAGCTCCGATAAAGTTAATCAGTAGACCGGTCACTGCAGAGAGTATAGCTGGTGTTAATAGATCAGGATTCTCAAAGGCTTTCACCACACCAAAGCCGATAAGAATGAACCCCACAATCATAACAAGAGTTGTAAGCCAAAAAATTGAACGAACTTGATTCAAATTTCTATTTAAATATGACTCAAGTTTTAAGCGAGCAAGATCCCAGGCTGCTTTGGGTTGATTGGGACTTTCAATTACTCTTTTCTCAGCTTCAACGACTTTTGCATCATCTGCGACAACCTCAATTGAACGTTGAAACGCAAAGATTATGCTGACTATAGTTCCACTAATTGCTGCAAAGGCTAGTGCTGCCTCCTCAAATAATGGCTGAAATTCCCAAATAAATTTACTTAATACTATAGCTATAATTGATAAAAACACGCTCGTACATGAGGCAATTATCGCACCTTTAATCAACTTATTGCCGCGACTCCAAGCAATGAATAACTCTTTCATTATATCGATGATTAAATTCATCGAACCTCCAAATTTACGACAACCGCCTTGAGGTAGAAGTAACCCTAACACCGAGCCTAAACACTGTGCGTTTCGAGTCACTCTTCATAACAGATTAAACAACAATGTCTTCAGCATTGTAAAATCGACCTGAACTATTTGACTCCTGAATCCAATCGGCAATTTTCACTTTAAAACCTTGCCTCGCGAATTTAGTTCCAGCCGCTTTTAAATACTCTTTGTTCGCTCCAAATTGTGCTAAGCTCAACACTTCTTTACCTATTGTTGTAACTAGATAAATAGACTTATTTGCCAATTTCAAAGGATCTTGATGCTCTAAAATCATACAATGATTATATGAAACGAAAGCTTTAACGTATTTGGATTGTTCTAAGCTTTTCCATTCTGAGTTTAACCCCACAGCTTCAACTCCAGATAACATTCCTAGCTCTTGTAAATACATCAAAACTTCAAAACTAATCCCTGATTTTAATAAAATCTCATCATGCTCTCTAAAAATAACACCATCTACTACAAACTATGCCGCATTCGCGATAGTTTCAGCATCAGATTTCGATAAAGTCTTTAGGAAGTCTAATGTCCTATAGGAATAAGATCCCGGCTTCCTAATTTCACCTGCAAGAATTTTACCCCAAAGCTGTTGTAAGTCTTCTGAAGACACACGGCCAGCATACTCTTGCCAATTGAACAACCAGTCATCTTCGACATTTTCCTCGCTTACATGATCTGCTTCATTTGTTAGTAGCTCTTCTGCAATCAAAATAGACTTAGCAACGTTTACTTCTTTGCGAATATTCTCACTAAGATCTTTTTCGATAGTTCGAAGAATAACGTTGTCTGCCCCTAGCGTCGGCTCGATTTCCCCTTGCCTATTTTCAGAAAAGCTTTCTAATAGAGGACTTTCGAACTGGACTTGTCCCTTCCTAATTCGATCAGCTATCCTCTCTGTTTCAGCTATTTTCAGTATTTCTTGCTGCCTTAGTTCTAACCTACTTTCGCCAACTCTACGCTCTTGCCAAGGTTGGAGCATACCGCCGATCCCCTTATCGACTAAAGAGTCCCACATTTTAATTATTAACTTTTCACCTGGAATGTTCATATTTTCCTCTGGTTGTCTAAGCATTATGTTAAACGTATTCTACTGAACTTTTATAAAATTTTTTTCTTTCTCTGGTTCAAGCCATTCACTTTTCGGTACAGCAATACCCAAAGAAACTTTAATTTTTTGGATTGAGTAACTGTTTAAAATGGCTTGGTTAGCTAAAATACCACCACGACTATTAGATAAACGAATAAGTTCTTTTGTAGCATTTAAAACTTCTCGTTCTGTTGGCAGGCCAAATAATCGACAAGAAATATTATAAAAAGGGACTAAATAAAAATGGGCATGCAAATTTGATGAGTGCTCTCTCATAACCATACGCGCTTCAGTAAAGTTCTCTTTCTCAGGATTTGTAGGGTTGGCTAAAACATTAGCTAATTTAATAAGATCGTAAGCGATTTTCGATACAAGCTTCCTTAATTCTTGTATAGGTTCAATAAGCAGCTTTAATACAAGTTGTCCCATCACAAAGACTAAGACACCAGATAAAACTGTAAAAAAAACGGTCATACATACTCCTCACTTTAACGCAACACTAAATCGAGCAACTCAAACTAACCCTTGCCAAGACAAAACTCGCTACCTGCTCCGAAAATGCCTGACATAAGAGACCTATCATAATGGATACGAATTATAACCAATAACCCTATTTATAACAGTGATTTAAATCATTAGCTATAAAACTAGATGCTTATAACTCAGTTACTTATAGAAGATATGTAAAAAGAGCCACTTTTCTACGAAAGCGGCTCTTTTGATTGGTGTGAATTATCAGCGTTTCTTGTAGCGTTTTCATGTAGTGTTCGCTCTCACTACGCGCCCGTTTTTGAGCGTATAACCTTTCTTAAGTTGGCCGTTTGGTCGGCGGCCTTTGCACTTATGTCCTTTCATTGGGATCTTCCAATTTTCGTGTCCGTTGCTCTTGGTCTTGTTGCGCTCGTTTTATCCAACTGATGTCGGTTTTCAGAGCCGTAATCGTGCCAAGGCTTGAGACTCCACCTGTAATAAGAGCGATGATTAACGCATTGAGGTACGCCATCACTTCGTTTTCCATCGTGATGCGTAGTATTCAAATAGGTATCGCACCATCACGCGCATGCCTAGTGTATCGACAACAACGGAACCTACGACAAACCAATAAGGATTGGTGATGTTCTGCAGTGCATTGAAGCCTTGTTCTACATATGGCGCGTAATTGGCAATGAAAGACAAGATGAGAGGTACGGACGCTCTCATAGACAACAAAGTTTTCGATAAAATTGAGTTTTATAAAGTGACACTGCAACATAACTGCGCTCCACTTTAATTGATGAACAGTAACAGTGGCCTCATGACTCGTTATCACAGCAAGCCATAAAACTCGCACACACTACTCTGATTACAACAAACCGAGCGACTTTAAATTTAACTGTATAAATATACAGTTAAATTATTACCCCCGTAAAAACAGTACTTATTGAGCAAATAACATTCAGAATCAAGGCTCTGCGTTCAGATTTTAAACTTCCATTTGGTTAAATGAATCTCTATCCTGTATAACCTCAGCTCTGCGTTAGTTTTAGGTATACCGATTTTCCACCTAAGGCGATACTCAAATAGAATCTTCGATTGCGCCAACTCTAAGGCATTGCGCATTACATTCGAATCACGTGTACGGGTCAGTATCATGAGCGACAAAGCATTCCGAAAACTCAACATATTCCTTTCGATTTTTTGCCTAGCAATCACGCTAGTGTCGTTGATCTCTTTTAATACGCGCATGAATAAGAGCTACGTTATTACACCCGACAAATACCCTACACGCGTTAACACAGACAGAGACCACGATGGTGGCACCGTAGGCTCATTACATAAGTCAGAAGATGGAATTGAGTTACAGTGTGACTTTGAACGGACCTATAGCTTACCCTTCTGCGAAATTGAGTTCGTTATATCGACACAAGGTAAAGGGCTCGATCTCTCTACGTTCGATTCGGTCACCATTAATATGGATTACCAAGGCCAAGAAGACCCAAGGTTTCGCTTCTACATTCGTAATTACAACAAGAATTACAGCGTGAAAGGTGATGCTATGTCGAACAAGTTCAATCGCTTAGACTTCTCGCTACCAGATAAAAACCACATCGACTTAAACTACTTCAACGTTCCTTTTTGGTGGATTGATCATTACAACCAACCTATTACTAGTAGCGCGGTAGACATCACAAACGCGGTGTCTGTTGAGCTCGGGCTTGGAGCCAGCACGCTTGATGGACATCATTCACTTAAGATCTCCAGCATTGTTTTCCACGGTAAAATCATCAGCAAAGCTTTGTTAGGTGAACTCTTAATTGGATTATGGGTGACCTATGCCATCTGTTATGTAGGTTGTGCGTTACACATCGCACAGCGAAGCAGAACGCGTGCAGCAGAGCAACAACGCAATTTGACCGAAGAAATTGAAGAGCTCAAGGTAAAGGCAACAACCGATCCGTTGACCGGATGTAGAAACCGAACCGAAGCGTTAGATACCTTCTATGATTTCGAATGGCTAGCGCAACAAGGAAAAACGATTCACATCGCGTTGTTTGATTTAGACCATTTTAAGCAGATCAACGATCAACATGGCCATGAAGTGGGTGACAAAGTACTTATTCAGTTTGTCGCAATTGCGAACGAGAGCCTTGGTGAGCAGTATTTACTTTATCGCTGGGGTGGTGAGGAGTTCCTTTTAGTTTGCCTGGAACAAACTGCGCTACAGTGTAACGAATCTATCGATAATTTTTACCTAGCAATGGACCAAAGCCCTTGGCCTAAAGCGCTTAAAGTAACGGCTTCGACTGGAGTAACGCAGCTTAAGGAGCATGAATCGATACGTACGGCCATCAAACGTGCAGACAAAGCGCTCTACCAAGCGAAAGACAACGGACGAAACCAAGTCGTTACGTTTTATTAAGGCTCGCTAGACTGGACTGCAGCTACATATTCAACTCTCTGCTAATACTCAATCACACGCCATTAATGCCCTGTCGATATCTACTCTCCAATTAAGCACCCGTTAGATTCTTAAGTGCTGACCAAACAGGCCCATAAGCTTTGCTGTCTCGTCAGAACTTAAATCGATTCGTATGCCTATAAGCGCGCTCTCGCCATCTGCTATAACACCGTTTGCTACAACACCATCTGTAATAACGCCATCAATATCATTCTCAGGTTGATACGTATCGTTCCTGAGTCGCTCTATAAACCGCTCTTGCGTACGCCTCTAAGCGTCCTAACCACTTGTTTTAAAAGTCTACATATTTGGCTAGTAAAGCGCGCTCTAACCGGTGGTCAGTCACTCGCGGTATCGGTTTTCAACATTACCGTCGTCACTTATCTCGCACTGTTCTTAGATGAAATCCTCATTTGTCTGCTTCTGAACATTCATGTACTCGTATCCGCTAAAAATAGAAGTCACAACGTCACTAGCCTTAAAAAACACCATATATTTAACCACTTAGGCGTGGTGACATAAATGCTGACACCTAAAATGGCAATTGTTTTACTTTCAGATCTTGCTGTAATTTAATTACACCCCAAAGCCAAGGAAAGCCTGAAAAGTGAATTACTCCGACATAACTTGCTGAATATATGGTATTTAATGGTTTTTGGTAGATCGGGATTTAGGGTAACTAAAGAGTTGGGATGTACGAGATAATATACTAGAGGGTAATATATTTAGTTATAGTGCACTAAGGGCTAAAAAAGAAGGGCTGATGCCCTACTCTTCTTTATTACTCATTTCTTCACGAATTTGCTCAGCAACAATTTTAATCGCTTGTCCTGTGCTGATGCCCTGAGTCATCATTTCTTGAATTCGTTCAACAGCTTTCTGTTGTTCTTCGTGAGAAAGGGTTGGTAAGTCGTTTAGCATGCTCTGCTCCTTTATTTAGGAGCAGAACTATATAAGGACTGTTAGTAACTAGCAAGGAAATTGATTGAAGCACCCATTGCATTTTCGTTTGTGTAGTTCGCACTTAGATCTAACTGGAACAAGTTGAGTGGCGAGATACCAATACCGGCTGTGACTGTTCCTTCCGAATCAGAGTAAGCTAGGTTCTTGTAGTACCCTCCCCTTAACTTAAGCTGACGCAGAAGATCGACTTCGGTACCAACACTAATCATCTGTTCGTTATCAGCAAACGAAGTAAACTTCTCAGTCTCGTTTAGGTCGTAATCAACACTGAAAGAAAAGTAATCCGATACGATGCCGGCACCCACTGTGTATACCGGTTCAAGTTGATAAGTGTATTTACCACCAACTTGGTGTGTCGCAGTACTTGTGCTGCTGTTTAGCGTTCTCGTCGTATCTTTGGTTTCGATGTCTCGAGAGATTAAGTTAGTTGCTGCAACACCCACTCGGAATGGGCCGAAGAACCAAAGCGCACCTGCATCCATGTTAAATGCCGTTTCGCCGTCACTGTTTTCTCTTACATCAGATAAGTCGTAATCATCAACCGATGCAACATAGTTGTACGTGTAAATACGTTGGATTTTAGGTGTGATACCAAATGAGATGTGTTGACCCATAAAGGTTTGGTATTTTGCTAAAGAAAGGCCGACTTCTGCGACACCGATTGAAACCGCTTCAACGGTAGACAGTTCCACTTTATCTGCATCCGAACCTGTTGTGTAAACGTTAGGTGTTGCAAATGATTCTGTGTAGGCTTTTGCGAAAAGGTTTGCCGCGATAAACTGATTAGGAAGAGCAAAGGCGACTACACCACCCAGTTCAACATTGGCTTGGTTGCCATCCAATTTGTTCAGCGCCGCATCGAGTTCTGCGGTGTTTGATGCATCAACAACACTATCGATGTTCGATTTCATGTCGTTGGGGTCGTTATAGCTACCACCAAAACTTGGCGTGATCATTCCCATATCATCGTTACGACGATAAATGGCAACAAGTGCTGGGTTATAGAATGGAGCGGTTAGGAAGTTTGCTGAAACAACACCAACACCACCCATCGCATCACCACGCGCTTCAATGGCGTAGTTTGCTGCTGAAAGAGGAAGACTGGCGAATGCAATTGATGCTGCGAGTAGTTTAGTCGTATTTTTCATGCCGTTTATCTTTGTTAGATCCCTTACATAGTTAACGGCTCAATTCTAAATTACTTTAACTCTTCTTCGCTAGAAATATCATAAGTTTTACTGATAGTTTGTGCTTGTTCTATCGCTATGTCACCTTGCCAGCGTGAATGCACCATTGAAACCGCCAAAACGTAGCGATCATTTGGAAGTTCTTCGCCAGTTAGGTTCATTGGATAATCAGATTCATAGCTCTTGCCCCACACCTGCTCATAGTGTTCATCGACGTAATCGTACAAACCAATTTCGAGCTTAGGAAGCGGACAATAAGGGTTCAGCAGTTCTTTTTTATCGATGCGCCACGTGTCTTTTGATGCCCAACGAACTTGCTGTCGAAAAGCAACGTCACCAAGAATAATCCAAGTACTCCATGAATTACCGCCATCGCCTTTCACACTTAAACGATACAGGCCTGACTCAAGTTGAGATGCTAAATTGTAACGCTTGCGGTATAGGCTCACCGATGCGTTGTTTACCACTTCACTGTCTTTGGTTAGCTCACTGTCCGATGAAACAATCTTATCGACCCATTTCTCGAAGGTGATATCTTGAATGTTGTTTTCGGATTCAACATCAATCGATACGCGAAAAGTATCTCGGCCAGGGCTTTGAATGATGTGTCTTTTAACGACGACTGAACTGATCCAATCTGGGAGTGTTTTTCTGGTGAGGGTTTTACCACAATCTTTGTTCAATGCTTGATCGAACAGCTCATTGAGGTGGTCTTCTCGTGATTGAGAAGAGTTGATTTGCCAAACTTCCACTAGTGAATCAAACATCTGAGGTAAGTCATTATCCAACAGGTGTTTATGAACTTGAGTTAGAGTATCGCTACTCTTAAACCAATCTGCAGCTTGCGCGGTATTCACCACGCAAGACAACATTAATAGTGGAAGGAAGGCTTTTTTCATTACGCTTTCATCTTGTAACCAACGCCACGCAGCGTTTCGATTTCGAGACCCGGCAGTTTCTGTCTTAGTTGCAGAACGTGCGTGTCTACCGTACGTGTTGTTGGGAAATGGTTGTAACCCCATACATGGTCAAGCAGCTCATCACGTGTGAAAACACGGCCAAGGTTGCTTGCCAAAAATAGCAGTAGGTCGAACTCAGTACGCGTTAACGTGACTTCCAGTTCATTGAAAAACACTTCACGTGTCGCTTTATCGATAACCAGATTTTGAGCCATCACTTTTGATGCGTCTTGATCTTCAGCATCAGGCAGGCGTAACTGCGCGCGAATTCGAGCAAACAATTCAGCTTCAGCGAAAGGCTTAGTTAGATAGTCGTTTGCACCTGAGTCTAGGCCCGCAACTTTGTCTTTTACTGTGACGAGAGCCGTTAGCAAAATAACTGGGATGTCTTTCTTTTTCTTCCAACCTGGAAGTGAATCTACTGAGTCACCATCAGGAAGTTGACGGTCTAGAATCACTAGGTCCGCTTGTTCCCAGTAGCCTTCAACTTCAGAGATCAGTTCTGCATGCAAACATTCATATCCAGCTTGCTCAAGGCTAACTAATAAACCGTCAGCTAAATTTTTATCATCTTCAACGAGAAGCAATGTCTGTTTCACAAGGTATCTCCAAAATAAATGTTGTTGGGGGGCCGATAAGCGTCATGTGACCGCCCATTTTTCCGACCATAGATTCCACTATCGTCAGACCTAAACCGAGTCCACTCTTACTTACGAATGGCTTTCTTAGTTGCCCCCAATCTTTGCGGGACAAGTCTCCATTATCTATAACTTTGAATGTCAGCTTCTTGTCAGAAGTATTCAGTTCTAGTATCACTGGTGCGACACCGTATTTCACGGCGTTTCTGATCAGGTTGTCGATGCACGTTCCTAACCAATATACGTTTATTTTTGCAGCAATGTCTTTGTTTACACGGAGTTCAATACCCGGTGCAAATTCTTCTTCAACTTTGTATTGAAGCCACTCTTCAACGCTTGGTACCCACTCTGTTGCGAGCGGTTGGTTGTCTGATTGCAAATAGTCTTTACTTGCTTCTGCCAACTGTCTTAAACGGCGTGTATCTTCACACAGCCTACGAAACTCATCATATACTGATTCTGGTAAGTGTTCGAACTCGCGTCTGAACCCTTCAACCGTCAATGACAAACTTGCAATCGGCGTTCTTAATTCGTGCGTTAGGATTTGAAGCACCAGCATGCGGCTCTTCATCTCTTGTTTCTTACTGTTCCAACGGTAAACTGCCCACCCCAAAACAAGCATGATGTTGGCGAGCACCAAGATAAACATGGCGACTTGCAGAAGCTCTGAATGATCTTCTATTTCCCAACATACATTACCGCGCTGAACAAAACAGCTTTTGCCTTCTGAAGATAAACTGAACGATAATCCAGAAAGTGTCGCGTTTTCATTCCAGTCTGATTCTTTGTACAGGTAATATCTGTCGCCGCGTTTTACCCACATTTCGTCAAGCTCGACAAACATGCTAGCACCGGCTAACAGTGCCGTGATGGCCTCACTGTCCATGTTTTGTAAACGAGATAACAGTTCATCATGTTCAGTGTTTGGACGCTCTTGAATATGCATAAAGCGTTTCAAAGAGTCGAACTTGTCAGGGTACTTCTCTACGTATCGCGCCGCATAGGAACCACCACCTGGGTGAATCAAGCCACTACGGCTAAACCAACGGTCAGAAAGCTTGGTTCCTTTACACATTGCACGAGTAAAGACCAAAGGCTCGGTGATCAACGGGCTTAACGGTAATTTCCCGCTACAGGTTTTTGATAACTGGTATAAGCGCTGTATGTCTTTTAATGGGTACTCTGCGGTTTGTGGCAGCATAGAAGACGGCATGATCAAACGTGTTGGATAATCAGCCTGCAACAATCGAATATCATAAGATTCGATTGCGGTTTCATGATCAAAGAGTTTGGTGAAATTATCGATACGCTCAGGTAAAGAGTCAGCAAGCGCGTTTGCAGACACAGATAACGTAGCGATAAGAAGAGTAAATGTTCTTTTGATGATCACAAACCAACGCAAATTCATATAGATCAAACAAATATATACCATTCGCTATCAAAGATAAATTTTTAACCGCATGAAAAACAGTGGGAATGGTGAGATATAGCGATAAGTTCCATCATATTAGGATTGTGTTGCACAGGCGTACTCGCAAGATGCTTGATGAATCCAGCCATCATTCGAATGGATTTTGCTTTGGTTTCTTTACCCCATTTGTTGTCGGTTTGAGTTAAGACACGTTCTGAGGATCAAAAAAAGGAGCTCAAATGAGCTCCTTATCGAGTTATTACAGATTGCTTAGAGGTGATCTCTATAGATGCTCTAAGATGCTTAGACAGCTCTTTTTAGCATCACCAAACAGCATCTGCGTATTCTCTTTGAAGAACAGTGGGTTTTGCACACCGGCGTAACCTGTGTTCATCGAACGTTTGAATACGATAACATTCTGAGCATTCCAAACTTCAAGTACTGGCATACCAGCAATTGGGCTGTTTGGATCTTCAAGTGCTGCAGGGTTCACGGTGTCATTTGCACCAATAACCAATACAGTATCTGTCTCATCGAAGTCATCGTTGATTTCGTCCATTTCAAGAACGATATCGTAAGGCACTTTTGCTTCAGCAAGTAGTACATTCATGTGACCCGGTAACCTACCAGCAACCGGGTGGATACCAAATCGAACTGTGATGCCCTGCGCTCTTAGCTTGTCAGTGATTTCATGCACTGGGTATTGAGCTTGAGCTACTGCCATTCCGTACCCTGGAGTGATGATGACTGACTTTGAGTTTTTCAACATGTCTGCCACATCTTCAGCTGATGTTTCGCGGTGTTCACCCTGCTCTTCATCGCCATCAGATACAACCACGTCTTGGCCGAATCCACCAGCGATAACACTAATGAACGAACGGTTCATCGCCTTACACATGATGTAAGACAGAATCGCACCTGATGAACCTACCAACGCACCCGTTACGATAAGCAGATCGTTCGCAAGCATGAAACCTGCTGCCGCTGCTGCCCAACCGGAGTACGAGTTCAGCATAGAAACAACCACTGGCATATCTGCGCCGCCAATCGATGCCACTAGGTGGTAACCGAATGCGAATGCGATAAGAGTCATCACCATTAATGCGAACATGCTGCCGTCAGCTTTAACGAACATGATCATGAGCAATGTAGAAGCAACGATAGCCGCTAGGTTCCACTTGTGCTTATGAGGGATGTTCAGTGCCGACGAAGAGATAACGCCGCGAAGCTTACCAAATGCGACAATAGAACCGGTGAAGGTTACCGCACCAATAAACACGCCTAGGAACACTTCCACTAAGTGGATAACGTGCTCTGCATGCGTTGCCGCTTCTGGTGCATCAATGTAGCTGTTGTAACCAACAAGTACCGCCGCCATACCTACGAAGCTATGCAGAATTGCCACCAGCTCTGGCATTTCGGTCATTTCTACTTTCTTCGCGAAGTGGATACCAATACCACCACCGATCACCATAGCAATGATGATCCACACAATTCCTGCAGAATGAGGGCCAAAGATCGTCGCGATCAACGCGATTGCCATACCCGTGATACCGTAATAGTTACCTGCACGTGCAGATTCCTGTTTCGATAACCCGGCCAGGCTCATTATAAAGAATACAGCAGCAACAATATAAGCTGCTTGTACTAATCCTTCAGACATCTGTTACTCCTTAGTCTTTACGGAACATTTCAAGCATACGTTTGGTCACGGTAAAGCCACCAAAGATATTGATACTTGCAATTAATACGGCAATAAATGATAAAAATGTGACGACGCCACTTCCTTGTCCTATCTGTAACAGTGCGCCTACTACAATGATCCCTGAAATCGCGTTAGTTACGGACATCAGAGGTGTATGCAGTGAATGGCTTACATTCCAAACTACGTAATAACCCACCACACAAGCGAGAACAAAAACGGTAAAGTGAGATAAGAACGCAGCAGGAGCAACCGAAGCTATCCAAGCGAAAGCACCAACAGCAACTGCCATCCCCGCCGCTTTTTTAATTGGAGAGACAGGTTCTTGAACTTTTGGTTCAGGTCTCACCGCTTTAGGCTTAGCTTGTTGTTGTGGTTGAGCAGAAACTTGAATTGGTGGAGCTGGCCAAGTCACTTCGCCCTCTTTAACCACCGTTACGCCACGTAAGACGACATCTTCAAAGTCGATATTGATGTTGCCATCTTTCTCTTTGCAAAGCAGTTTCAGCAGGTTAACTAAGTTAGTCGCGTATAGCTGAGATGATTGAGTCGGCAGTCGACCAACCATATCGGTGTAACCTACCACTTTCACGCCATTAGCGGTTGTGATCACTTTATCTGCAACCGTGTATTCACAGTTACCGCCATTCGCAGCGGCAAGATCCACAATGACGCTACCTGCACTCATGCTGTCTACCATCTCTTTGGTAATCAGCTTAGGTGCCGGGCGACCTGGGATCAGCGCCGTTGTAATAATGATATCGACGTCTTTTGCTTGAGCCGCATAAAGCTCTTCCGCTTTCTTGTTGAATGCTTCAGACATCTCTTTTGCGTAGCCATCACCCGCGCTGGTATCTTCCTTGAAATCGACTTCCAAGAATTCAGCGCCCATAGATTCGACTTGCTCTTTTACTTCAGGACGAACATCGAATGAACGAACGATCGCACCCAAACTACCTGCAGCACCAATAGCCGCTAGGCCAGCAACACCCGCACCAGCAACCAATACTTTCGCTGGTGGAACTTTACCTGCCGCCGTAATTTGACCCGTGAAGAATCGACCAAACTCATGTGCCGCTTCAACAACGGCACGATAACCGGCGATGTTTGCCATAGAACTCAATGCATCTAGCGCCTGAGCTCTCGAAATTCGTGGAACTGAATCCATCGCCATCACGTTGATGCTACGAGTAGACAATTGTTCCATCAATTCTGGATTTTGAGCAGGCCAAATAAAGCTGACCAATGTTGCGCCATCTTTAAGTAGATCGATTTCGTTTTTAGACTCGTCAACGATCGGAGCGTTAACTTTAAAGATAATATCGGATTTCCAAGCTTCATCTGCGGTAACAACTTTTGCTCCAGCTTGTTCATAAGCTGCATCTTCAAAACTTGCTAACGCACCTGCTTGTGATTCAACACAAACTTCAAACCCTAATTTTAGAAGCTGTTCTACCGATTTCGGCGAAGCAGCGACTCGCGTTTCACCTGCGAGTGTTTCTCTTGGTACACCAATTTGCATAGCTATTCCTTGACTATTGGCACGAATGACTTATTCGTTTGTATCTAACGACAACTAATACTTCAAGCGTTTTGTTCAAAGAACAGGAAAAGTTATTACTTA
Organism: Vibrio splendidus; assembly: GCF_024347615.1. Lineage (NCBI taxonomy): Bacteria > Pseudomonadati > Pseudomonadota > Gammaproteobacteria > Vibrionales > Vibrionaceae > Vibrio > Vibrio splendidus. The sequence continues at coordinate 601,601 of NZ_AP025509.1, forward strand.
TAACGATTTGGATGGAATTTGAGCGCTTCATTTGAAGAAATGACGACCGTCTCGAACTAAGAGGTCAAACCACTTGCAAATAATCCTTTAAATAACAACTTACTAGCTGTTCTTTGTCCCTAAAACTAAAAAGAGCTTTCAGCATATACACTGAAAGCTCTCTAAATTATGACCAACATCAATTCTAACCCTATTTGGTTAGCTAAATATATTGTCGCCCATTTGGTCGATGAGCATCTGCGATTTTTTGAGCATCAATTCATCGGCATCTTGTTTGTTTGAAACAACATCTGAACGAATAAAACGATGAGTTTTGATTTCACCGTCGAATTCTTTCTCGATTCGCCCAGCAACACGGTATTGACCAGATTCTGCAATGGCATCTTGATAGATATTGAAACCTTTATATTCGACTGGCTCAATCTCTACTTTTTGTTCGGTTTTTTCTTTGCCACCAAATAATCTAGAAAAGAATCCCACGTTTTTTACTCCTTAAATGACCGTATTAACCCTAAACTATCACGACTGTTTACGGTTCAACAATGGCTTTTCATACCATTGCAATTCTACGTCATCATCAAAATTGTGTTGACTAAATATAACGGGCACATTGTCGTCACGTTCGCGTCTTCTATCGTCAATAATCATACTTTCAGCATTCTTGACCGCGATCTCACTATTTCGTTTATAGAGTACCAGTTTGTCTTCTGGCAATGCCGAAAGAAAATCGATATCGAAACGAATATAGATGGGCTTAAGTTGACCTAAAGCCAAACACGCCAGATCAGCCAACTGTTCGTTGTTATAACTAGACACATATTCCTCGGTAGCCAAAACCTGACCCACCAGAGTTTCCATATAGTTGTGAACATCAACACTAATTTGCATACCACACCTCCATTTGTAGCTATCACGACAGATCGAGTTCTAGCCTGATTGGCAACGACCTACATATTGTTACCTTACTATACCCTACTCATTACTACAGATTTACTAACTGCATGTTAACTAACTATAACGACTAATTAATTTCTCATATATACTGTGTAGTTGGTTCTATGGTTAATAGCAACTCAAATACATATAAAAATGGTTGCATCATTAGCGACCTATGACTATGTTTTTGCTCTGATTTAAGCAAAAAGCTTGGCATTCGCTTGTTTAACCGTATCCTACGTATAAAATTAAATTACAAGATCATCAGTATAATTAGGCTCACCACGTAAATGGCATCTTCTTTTGTAACGTCGAGCATGTTTCGATTTTGCTTCCCTCTATTTTTATTGGCAATTTTATTCGCTGGTATGAACAACGTCATTCTCGTGACGGATTCAAACCTAGGGTTTGCTAGCAACCTTCCATATATCTTATTGAGCGTTGCCGTTTTGCTATGCCATACATTCAGACAAGGACGCATGGCCATGGTGTCATTAACCATGCTAGTAGCCTATCTGATCATCCAAGTTCGCTTGCAAACCCCTTTGAACACTGGAACCACCTTATTAGAGCTGTCGTTACTTGCGGCATTAGTACCGGTCACTTGCTTATTGGTGTATGCCTTCCCGGATAACGGTGTCAATTCAAAGTCGATGCTCCTTTACGCCATCGTTCTCGTGCTGTTTATGGTTTGGGCACAATTGATCGTTTCTCATTTCCATGCTGGCGGTTTTGAATCATGGAGTGAAGGCCTACTGTTCATTGTTAGAGACTTCTCCAAACTGCCTTTTGTTTTGGTGTTGTATAGCCTTTGCTTGCTTGGCCTTACAGCCATCCTAGTGCTGGTGTACAACCGTTCTATTGATGTTGTCGTTTATAGCACTATCTTGCTGTCCTCTTGTACGTTCATCTTCTTTGACGTGCAGTACATCTCTAGCACTATGTTCTCCTTATCAGGCACGCTGATCATCGTCTATGTGATGTCTGCTAGCCACGATATGGCTTTTAATGACCAACTGACTAACATCCCAGGTCGACACGCCTTAGAAGTCGATATGAAGCACTTAGGCCGTAAATATTCGATGGCGATGGTTGATATCGACCACTTCAAGACATTTAACGATACCTATGGCCATGACATTGGCGACGATGTGCTGAAACTGGTGGCTCGTATTCTTAGAGAAACCACCGGTGGTGCGAAAGCGTATCGCTATGGTGGAGAAGAGTTCACGATTATTTTTAAAGGCAAATACAAGGAACAGGCTAAAGAGCACCTTCAAGTTCTGATTTCAGAGATCCAAAACTACGACATGACCATTCGTAATAGCCACGAGCGTCCTGATGACCATGAAGTGGGTATCAAAAATCGTGGTCAGAACGGGAAACCATCGGAAGTGGTGAATGTGACGGTGAGTATTGGGCTGTCTGATAGTACAACCACCAAGCATCCTGAAGAAGTATTGAAGCTTGCTGACAAGGCACTCTACAAAGCGAAAGAAACCGGCCGAAACAAGCTGTGTGTTGATAGCTAAACGTGAGTGTCGATAGCTTAAGTGTCGATAACTAGACTAGTGGGAGCTTAATCTTGGTTAAAGAAAATAACTAAGCTCCCACCTTTCAAACTGCTTCCGTAATTGATCGTAAACCCTATTCCCACATTATCGACCCAGTCATTAAACAGGTTTGGGTTAAGCAACCAACCTACGCTGCCCTCGTAGTAAGATGTTGTGCCCATAGAAGCCACGGTGTCACCACCTATATCAATTCTTCTTATACTCGAGTACATCGATGTGATGTTTTTATCCCAACGAACTAGATCATAGAAAATCTTGGCTTCATTGGCGATATACCAACCTTCAGGGTGACCAATATCGCCGTTATTGGCTTCTCCCCATCCGAAGCCATTAAAGTAATGCCAACTGGTACTGAGTTTGTATCTTCCCCAATCATTTTTGTCTTCAAAGGTCAGCTTGATCTTGGGCTCAATTATGTATGCCCATGCATCGGTATTGTAATAGACCCCGTCCAACTGTTCTTGAATAGGCTCAAGTAATGGAGATCGATATTCGAAGTCATTGCGGTAATAAGAAATATGATTACCAATTGCAGAGCTGAAACTCCAGTGTTCGTTAAGTTGAGACACATTGGCAAACGCCACGTAACCAGAAATCACCGACTCTTTTTGAAAGTCACTTTTGATTGTTGACGCATATTCTACATCATTCTCAATTCGTAACGCTGACAGGCGTAGCGTTACCTCTTGATGGTTGTCTTCAATGTAACTTGGCAATTCAAATGTGTAAGGAAGACTGAGAGATGTGATGTTTTGTCGACGACTCACCGAATCGTTCGAACCAATGTCTTCATTGTCCAAACTCAGCACTTTGTTCGGGTCGAAGTTATTAATACCAAAAGTAAAAACATCGGTATCGTTAAGTAATACACTGGTAGCAAAGCGCTGCTCTAGTTCCTTTCTGAAAAGATCAGACACGGAGTTAGCATTAGCGGTGGTTGGCACTACAGTTAAAAATAGAGGCACTGCAGTTAAAAATAGAGGCACTGCAGTTAAAAATAGAGGAGCCGCGGTAAAAAATAGAGGAACCGCAAGCGTCCAACATGTGTTAGTCACATAAAATGACTTTGAATCTGGCATTTCTCTTATCACTTAAAGCACTTCCTAGCTAAAACGCCAGTAAAGTATAAATTCAAATATCTCAAAGAGCTCGCCAACTAACGAGCAAGCTCCAAAATGTTGCGTTGTATGAAGGTATTTCTGCCGCTTTGTTTCGCTTGGTAAAGCGCTTGATCGACCTTTTCGTAAATAGAGGCGGTAGATTCTCCCCCATCAGGCACGAATGAGAGCACACCTTGTGACGCTGTCACTCTATCGGATACCGTTGAGTGCTCATGAGCGTAGTTCATTTCATGCAACGCTTCTTTTATACGTGTCGCCTGCAACATAGCAGCATCGCTGTCTGTGTCACTTAGGATAAGGACAAACTCTTCACCGCCGTAGCGACCGACAAACTCTCCCGCACGCACAAAAAGCTGCTTCAAGGTACCGGCAAGCCCTTGCAAGCACTTATCCCCTTGAATATGACCGTAATTATCGTTGTAAGGCTTAAAGAAGTCTACATCTAGAAGTATGACAGTCATGGGGATATTACGTCTTCCGTGCCATGCAATGCTCTCTTCAAGCTTAGTATCCATATATCGACGGTTATACAATTTAGTCAGACCATCTTCATTGGCTTGTTGCTGAAGGAGAATATTCAGTTCTTCGAGCTTGGCGGTACTCTGTTTTAGCTCTCGTCTCATGTGCGCAATACGCTGCATCGCAATCAACTTAGAGTTCAAAACAACTTTGTTTACCGGTTTGATTAGATAATCATCACCACCAGCATCAATCGCTTTCGCGATCATCTCCGGCTCTTCATGACCACTCAAAAAGATGATGGGAACCCATTCTGGGAATTGGCCACGAACCTCATTAGCCACTTCAAATCCATCCATGTCTGGCATGCTAATATCAAGTAACACGAGTTCAGGATCAAAATCAGAATAAACATTCAGGGCTTCTTTTCCGCTACCAACAGCTTCTACAACATGACCCAATTGCTTGAGTCGAATAGCGAGTTGCATCCTGTCTAGTTGAACGTCATCAACCAGCAATATGCGCATCGAAGATCCCTTTTCTATCATCACATCACCTTTATCTAGTGTTGAATATTCAAAGTAGCTCAAATTTGGGCTTAAATCATGCCCTAATCTCTATATTATATTGACTTTTTTACAGATCTTTTTAGCATTGTTTCTTTTTAAAGAGAAATACTATGTCAGACGCTACAAACAACGAAGTACAAGAAATCGATTTAACCACTATCTCACCAGAGCTTCGCCAAGTTATCGAATTTGATGAAGTGCCTAAAGAGATGCACAACATGGTTACTTCTATTCATGAGGTGTCTGAAGAAGCAGTGCGTGAAACTTGGAGCAGCCTTCCAGCAAGCGCACAAAATGTTTTGGACAACTTTGAGCAATTCCACGCTCTAATCTCTGTTAGCCAAGCTTTCGCTGGTGTAAACATGATGGAGGAGTTCCCTACTCTTAAACTTCCAGAAGGCATGTCTGATGAAGAAAAAGAAGAGTACCGAGCTCAACTGCTTGACCAAATTTTACATAACTGTGTAAAAGACATGGCTAAGCAAATCAAGAAAGCGCGCCGTGATGCTATCTTGAAGCGTGATTTCAAAGAAGTTTTCATCCGCTAAGCTATTCATCACACCTAAATTTGGGTTGAATGCTTAACGAAAACTTAATGATTAAGCCGTATGTTATTTAAAACATGCGGCTTTTTTGTGCCTGCAGCTTTTTCTGTTCGTTGCTTGAGAGTTTCGCTCACAATATGTTTGTGTTTTTGCCACTGAAGCTCTTGTCAGTGTCGCTTTTGACATTTTACAAATAAGCAATATGCCTTAACACTCATACAGTGTGGCGCAAAACTGGCAGTTATACCGTAAAAAAGTGACGCATGTATCCATTCATGGAATCAAGATCAATATTCATATCGCGGAGAAGTATTCATATTGCAGACAAGTATTACACTCGCTGGCAAGCAGTAAGCATCACTGACAAACGTTAGGCTCGCTGACAAGCAGTAAGCATCGCTGACAAACGTTAAATTCGCTAACAAACAGTAAACATCGCTGAAAAGCAGTAAACATAGAAAAGACAATGATCGAACTTATCTCACTCATTGCCTCAAAGGTCGTGCTTGAATCAGTGCGTGACGGCAATATCTCGCTGAGCGACACTCACGCCTTTAATTTGCGCGTAGACTTGCTGACCGATTTCCAAACTCAACTCGTCCAGAGCCCACAAGGTTATGGTGGCCCACAAGTAACAACCAGGCTCTAGCTCCAGTTCTACTGCAACACTCTGCTTGTTTGAGCCTTGCTGGTGCGTCTCTACGCTTTTAATAGTCACAGAGAGGATATTACGTATAGAAGTGCCTTGCGGCTGTTCTAGCGTGATAGAGACATCATTTGCCCTAACTTGTAACCTTACCGCAGCTCCAATGTCGCTCGACACCTTCTGAACCCACAACGATGTCGATTTACCAAGCTTCAGTCGAGACAACGCGTAATCGTCATTGTGCTCAGCCAACGTCCCCTCAAACAATGAACTTTGTTCTGAGAATGATTGCCACGGCTGCATGGCTCTCGATGCCCATACCTCTTCCGTCACACCCGACGAGATGACTTTGCCTTGCTCTATGATCACAAGGTGATTCGCCAAGCGTAGGATCTCATTAAGGCTGTGCGTCACGTAGATGATTGGAATATTCACTGTTTCAGAGAGGTTTTCCAGAAACGGCATCACTTCACGCTTACGAGGTAAGTCGAGAGAGGCCAATGGCTCATCCATCAACAAAATACTCGGCTTAGACAACAAAGCACGTCCAATTGCCACACGTTGCTTCTCACCGCCAGACAGGCGAGCTGGATAGCGATCAAGCAATGAGTCCAAAGACAACAGCGAGACTATTTGCTCAAAGTGCGCTTTGTCAGTACCTTTCATGCCGTACTTAAGATTCGCCGCGACTTTCATGTGCGGGAACAATCGCGATTCTTGGAACACATAACCAACGTTGCGCTTATGGGTTGGCAAATTAATGCCATTGCGACTGTCAAACAGAGTAGTTCCAGATACGCTGATCAAGCCTTTGTCTGGCTGTTTAAGGCCACTAATCGCATTGATGAGGGAGGTTTTCCCCGCACCAGAACGACCAAAAATCGCTGTAATTCCGCTGCTAGGGAGTTCTAAGTCGATATCGAAAAAGGTTTCACCCAACTGTTGCTGATATTGGAGGATCAAAGCACTCATGCGTTCCCTCCCAAGCGTTTTGCTGACTTTTTGTTGAGCCATTCAGATAGCATTAATGAACCGAGCGCTATCACAATTGAAATGACACACAAACGCGCCGCTTCCATCTCCGCGCCAGGGGTTTCGATAAAGGTATACATGGCCAATGGAATGGTTTGAGTTTCACCGGGAATATTTGAAACGAAACTGATGGTCGCACCAAACTCACCTAGGCTTCTTGCGAATGAAAGCATGGTGCCGGTAATGATCCCAGGGATCATCAAGGGTAAAGTGATGGTGAAAAACACACGAAGAGGTGAAGCGCCCAATGTGGCCGCGGCCTCTTCCAGTTTACTGTCTACGGTTTCTAGGCTCAGACGAATAGAACGAACCATCAATGGCAGCGCGACAACAACACACGCGAGTGCCGCGCCCTTCCAGCTAAAACTGAATACGATACCAAACACGTCATTAAGCCAAGAGCCAATAACGCCTTGTCTGCCCATCATCACTAGCAACAAGTAACCGATGACCACAGGTGGAAGCACCAAAGGCAAATGGACAATACTTTCTACAATGCTTTTGCCCACAAATTGTTTCTTAGCAAGCAACCATGCCAAGCCGATGCCAATAGGAATAAGCCACAAGATGGCAAACCCAGCGACTTTCAAGCTCAGCATTAAGGCTTGGTATTCGTATTCCGATAAATACATCATTTAGCGCACTTCAAATCCAAAACTGTTCAAGGTGTCCTTCGCTTTTTCGCTATTAAGGAAAGTATAAAACTCTTCTGCGACGACTTTATCGCTCAATTTCGCTACAGGGTAACGTATTGGCGTATGTAAATTTGATGGGAACGTCGACACGAGGTTCACTTCTTTAGAAAGCAACGCATCTGTTTTGTAGACAATGCCAAGCTTAGCTTCACTACGCTCTACCAAAGCCAATGCCATACGAACATTGTTACTTGGTGCCAATCGAGTCTTCACATCGTCCCAGACACCTAACGTTTCTAGCGCTTCTTTCGCATAGATACCTGCAGGAACCGACATAGTATTGCCAACCGCAAGTCTTTCATTCGTTAGTAGTTTAGCCCATTGGTCACCGTTTGAGAGATCCAACGATATTGGCGTCTCTTTCGGGGAAATCAGCACCAGTTCGTTTTCGCACAAGTTTGTGACATTGTCACTAGAAACCAATTGACGATCGACTAAATGCGTCATCCATTTTTCGTTTGCCGAGATAAAGATGTCTGCTGGCGCGCCTCTTTCGATTTGGCGTACCAAAGATGACGTGCTCGCATAGACTGGAATAACATCGACAGAATGATCTTTCTCAAACTCTTCGACCAACAAGTTAACCGCATTCGTCATCGACGATGCAGCGTAAACTCGTAGCTTTTCCGCAGCCAAAAGATGACTAGAACTCAATGCCGATGCTAAGGCGATGGTTAAAAGGATGACTCGCTTTTTCATTGTGATCACTTATCTATTGTTCGTTTCAGTTCTTGAGCTCGCTTTTAAGTCAGACGTAAGCTTTTGAGTTCAAGCTAAAGCTTTTAAATTCAGACCTAAATGGTTAATTCCGGCCAAAGCAAGTCAAGATTTAAATGCTCTTCGATGGCATCAGCGATTCGATTGATACCCAGCTCTTTAAGCTGTTCATGGTCAATCGCTGTTACATCGTTGGCTCCTGCCCATTCGCAAATAAGCGACAACGCATCGCTGTTATCGAATACGCCATGCAGGTAAGTACCAAAAATCGAGTTATCTTGATTCACAGCCCCATCTAGGCTGCCAGATTCTAACTGAACCGGTAATACTGTTTCTTTGACATCAGTCCTACCTACGTGGATTTCATACCCTTTTACCTCTGCTGTTTTTCCATCCAGCGTCATGGTGCCGCGTACGTTGGTTAAGGTTTTCTGTTGTGTTAGCGTCGTTTCTGTATCGAGATACCCTAACCCTTCGCTGCTTCCTGGCTCACCTTCAACGCCATCTGGATCGTGGATGATATTTCCTAGCATCTGGTAACCACCACAAATACCCATCACTTTGCCGCCCAAGCGTAGATGACGCTGAATATCTTTATCCCAGCCTTGTTGTTTTAGGTAATCCAAATCTGCTCTTACCGATTTTGTACCCGGCAAGATAATCAAATCTGCATTGTTTACACGTTCACCTTTACCGACATAACGTAAATCAATAGAAGGATTAAATCTTAACGCGTCGAAGTCCGTATGGTTGCTGATTCGGGTTAGCACTGGCACCACGACTTTAAGTTTAGCTTCTCCGTCAGACTCTTGGGCTGAGGTAATGGCATCTTCCGCTTCTAGGTTAAAACCATGCAGATATGGCAATACACCAATTACTGGCTTGCCGGTTTTCTCTTCTAACCAATCAAGTCCAGATTGAAGTAACGCGATATCGCCTCTAAAGCGGTTTATCACAAAGCCTTTTACGCGAGCTTGTTCAGATTCAGATAACAACTCTAATGTGCCGTAGAGGTGCGCAAAAACGCCACCACGGTCAATATCGGCAACGATGATCACTGGGATGTCCGCTTTCTCAGCAAATCCCATGTTAGCGATATCATTTTCGCGAAGATTGATCTCGGCTGGGCTACCCGCACCTTCAATCATCACGCTTTCGTATTCTTCAGAAAGTCGGTCAAATGAGTCAATAACGGTATCCATCGCCACTTTCTTGTAATCATGATAACCCGTAGCTTCCATATTACTGATCGCTCGGCCTTGCAGAATCACTTGTGCGCCAGTATCTGAATTGGGTTTTAGCAATACCGGGTTCATGTGAACAGTAGGTTCAATGTTACAAGCTTGCGCCTGAACGGCTTGAGCGCGGCCAATTTCGCCGCCATCTTTTGTCACCGCACTGTTTAACGCCATGTTTTGTGGCTTAAAAGGTGCCACTTTGATTCCTTTCCTTGCCAAAACACGGCATAAACCTGCCACCAAAACACTTTTTCCGGCATCTGACGTTGTCCCTTGAACCATAAGGGCGTTTAACGGTGATCGCATCTGTACTTAAATCCTTAATTTCTTAATTTCTTAATTTCTTAATTTATAGCTGTAGCCAATATTTCTCTGCCTCCATCTTAACGTCATTGCCGAGTAGATGCTCAATAAAATGAATGGAAAATGAATGTGTTACTCACTCTGGATTCAACCCCAGTGTTGTTTAATAGCTCCATCGAAACGAAGCTTATGAACGATAAGCAGCGCATTAACAAATAAAACGTACTAACGAAAAGAAACGTTTCAAATTCAGAAAAACGTTTCTACTAAAAACAACATTAAGGGATTCACCATGAAAAAAACTGTATTAGCTATCGCATCTACTATTATCCTTGCCCCTACTTTCGCAATGGCTAGTGACCACCACAGCAGCAATAGCAATAGCAAGCATGAGAGCGCTATCGCTTACACAGGGCCGATTGAAACCGTTTCTGTTGCGACACTACTTGCAGACACAAGCATGTTCGCAGAGCAAGAAGCGATTGTAGATGGCAAGATTGTTCGTCAGCTAAAGAATGATACATTTGTCTTCTCTGATGGACAGAGTGAAATTCAAATCGAATTAGATGATGATATCCGCCTAGCGCAACCGCTAACTGCTGATACTAAAGTACGCATCTTTGGTGAATATGAAGGCGGCAAGACACCGGAAATCGAAGTGGATCATATCCAAGTTCTATAAGCGATAAATACAAAACATACTGACTTCAAATAATTGGCCTGCATATTGCAGGCTTTTTTGTATTATACTGCCGAAAAATACAATTTATATGGAGTCACCATGCTAGGTTGCACGAATAAGACTGTCCTTTTAGGACTAGCTGCACTGTGTTCATTCTCTGCGTCTGCAAACAACTTTAACTACAACACATTCGAGCTACGCATGGGTACTAGCCCAAGTACTTTCGGTGGTGAAGTCACAACAATGTTCACTCAGAACTCTCACTTTGTTGCTCGTATCGATTCAGAATTTGAAAGTGACTGGGATGCAGCGGTAGGTATGGGGTTCAACGGCCCAATTAATCAATTTGCTGACGTTACTGGTCAAATGCTACTACACAACATTGAACGTAATGACGACAATCACATCAAGACTGAAATCAACATCGGTTTGAGAGCGTGGTTAATGGCAAACGTTGAAGTTAACGCGCGCCTTGGTCAACTGATCGACAACGACGACTCTCGCTCAGTTGTTGGTATCGGCGCTCGCTTTCACTCAACGGATCAACTGTCTGTTGGCCTTGATATGCGAAACAACGGTACTTATGGCCACCAAATCTTAATGTCTGCTCGATTCGGCTTCTAAACTGAATTAGCTGCCTAGGTTTTATTGATAAGCTAAGGTTTCGTCACTAAGTAATAAATAGCTGTACAAATTACATAGAAAAGCCCCGAACACATTAATGTTCGGGGCTTTTTTGTTTGTTAGTTTCGCTGGCTTTTAGTCGTTCACGCCCTAAGCCAGCGACTTACTTTATAAATTAACCATCAGCATCTTTTTCTGATGATCTAAGTACTCTTCATAAGTACCTTGGAAACTAACCAGTTGCTTGTCTTTCACATCAATAACGTGTGTCGCCAAAGAAGAAACGAACTCACGGTCATGGCTTACGAAGATAAGTGTGCCAGTGTAAACCTTCAACGCATCGTTAAGCGCTTGAATTGCTTCCATGTCCATGTGGTTCGTTGGTTCGTCCATTACCAGCACGTTGATGTCTTGCATCATTAGCTTGCCGAACAACAGACGGTTCTTCTCACCACCAGAACAGTTACGCGCTTTCTTGTTCGCGTCATCAGCAGTAAACAATAGACGACCTAGAATGCCACGTACCATAAGATCATCGTGCTTCACTGTGCGCCATTGAGAGATCCAATCGAAGATGCTCAGGTCGTTGTCAAAGTCAGTCGTGCTATCTTGTGGGCAGTAGCCTACCGATGCGTTTTCAGACCATTTAACGATACCTTCGTTTTGCTCTAGTTCTTGAACTAGGCAACGTAGCAGCGTGGTTTTACCCACACCGTTCTCACCGATAACAGCAAGACGTGTGCCCGCTTCAAGCAGCAAGTTGCCACCAGCAAACAGTGTTTCGCCATCGAAGCCGTGACTAAGCTCTTTAAGTTCAAGCGCTTGACGGTGCAATTTCTTGCCTTCACCAAAATCAATTGATGGGCTCATACGGCTCGATGATTTCACTTCATCAAGCGTGATTTTGTCCATTTTCTTAGCACGTGAACTTGCTTGCTTCGCTTTAGATGCGTTTGCACCAAAACGGTTAACGAAATCTTGAAGTTCGCTAATTTCAGCCGCTTTCTTAGCGTTGTTTGCTAGAAGTTGGTCACGAATCAAACCAGAAGCTTCTAGGAAGTACTCGTAGTTACCAGGGTAAACACGTAGCTCACCGTAGTCGATATCAGCCATGTGCGTACACACAGAGTTCAGGAAGTGTCTATCATGCGAAATGATGATCATTGTACATTTACGCTGGTTTAGCTCTTCAGCAAGCCAGTTGATCGTGTGAATGTCCAAGTTGTTGGTTGGTTCATCAAGAAGCAGAATATCTGGGTTTGCAAATAGAGCTTGCGCCAGAAGCACACGCAGTTTCCAACCTGGAGCAACTTGCTGCATTAGGCCGAAATGGAACTCTTCTTCGATACCCGCTTGAATTAGGATATCACCTGCACGGCTTTCAGCTGTGTAGCCATCCATTTCAGCGAATTCACTTTCAAGTTCAGCGACTTTCATACCATCGTCTTCGCTCATTTCTGGCAAAGAGTAAATACGGTCACGTTCTTGTTTTACTTCCCACAGTTTTCTGTCACCCATGATCACAACGTCGATAACGCTGTATTGTTCAAAAGCGAACTGATCTTGGCTTAGCACACCCAGCTTTTCTCCTGGAGTGATAGAAACGTTGCCCGAGCTTGGCGTTAATGCACCACTTAGGATTTTCATGAACGTTGACTTGCCGCAACCATTGGCGCCGATCAAACCATAGCGGTTGCCGTTACCAAATTTAGCAGAGATGTTTTCAAACAGCGGCTCTGCGCCAAATTGCATTGTGATGTTCGCGGTAGATATCAAAGAACTAATTCCTAAGCGTGTACTGACAGATAATTATTAGGCTATTTCAAGAACCTAAATAAGAAGTACGAAAGTATGGATTAAACAAAAATCGAAGCGCGGATTATATAGAGATCTCGATCACGTTGTCGAGGCCAAACCGTAAACGAATCGTAAACATAGACCATTTAGATGCTTTTCATACGTTATTAACGTGTAAATAGAAAAATCCCCACCAGTTGAACTGACGGGGATTCTATTTATCGACACTAAAGTGTTCTGTTAAAACTATCTCTCTTCAAGTCTAAAAGCCCTGATTATGAGACGAAGTGTTATTTAGTAATTTTCTTTTGAACGTACTTTTGGCTTACATCCACTACCGCAACATCTCTAAAGAAACTTCTACCCAATAGAATAGGGAAAGAAAGATGCGTTCGGTCTGCTAACGTAAACTCAGTTTTGTCTTTCAGCTCGCCGATTTGAATTGAAGCTACGACAACAGCACGTCGTTGTGTGCCTTCCGCGCTCGACTGCTTGATCTTAACCCAACGCTCTACCGGTAAACTGATCTCTTTGGTTGTGATACCGTCATGTTCAATTTTAAACTTAACCCAGTCTTTTCCGTCACGCTCAAAATCAACGATATCTACAGCACTGATCGAAGATGTTGTTGCGCCTGTATCAATACGAGCTTTAAATGCTTCTTTCAAACCAGGAACAAACACCCACTCTTCTTCACCAAGAATCAGTTTTCCATCATCCGTTTTTAACGGTTTTGCTGGTGGCTTTTCAACTGGCTCAGGTTTAACTTCTGGCTCAGTTGGTTTTACTTCTTCTGGCTTCTCTGTAGGTTCCGTTACTTTCTCGCCTTCAGTTGCGTCAGTCTTTGAAGAGTCATCCACAACAGGTTGTTCTACTTGAGGCTTTTGCTCTGGCTCGACAGGAACTTGAGTCGTCGTCGAACAAGCAAATAGGCCACCACTTAGCATTAAAACTACAATCGCTTTCCAATTATACATTCAGTCACCTTTTATTTCGAAACGTTAGCTATCGCTTTAGCTACATAAGGAATATGGGATTCAGAAAGGCCTGCGATATTGATGCGTCCGTCGCCAACACCATAGACTCCATATTCTTCACGTAATTGATTCATTTGAGTTTCTTTAAAGCCTAGTACACTAAACATACCTTTATGGCTTTCAATGAAGTCAAAGTGTGACGTGTTGTAAGTATTTCGCAATTCATCACATAAACTTTGGCGCAGATTTAACAAACGTTGCTGCATTTCACTCAATTCTTGCTTCCAAATCGATGTTAGCTCTTGATTCTGAAGAATTGTTTTAACCAAAGCGGCACCATGATCAGGCGGCATTGTGTAAGTTGAACGAGCAAGCGTTAGAAGCTTACCTTTCGCGTTACCAACGTGTTCGCTGTTTTTACCAATCACAATCGCTGCACCCGTTCTTTCACGGTACAAACCGAAGTTTTTTGAACAAGACGTAGTAATCAGCATCTCTTCTACGTTGTTAGCCATGTGTTGAAGACCTTTGGCGTCTTCTTCTAGGCCATCGCCAAAGCCTTGGTAGGCAATATCAACGAACGGTAAGAAACCATTCTTCTGAGATAACTTGGTGATTTCCTGCCATGCTTCAAAGTTGATATCCGCACCCGTTGGGTTATGACAGCAACCGTGCAGTAGTACCACGTCTGATGGACCCGCTTTTGAAAGATCATCCAACATTTTCGCAGTATCAACTTGCTTCGTTTCCGGACTGAAGTAGTTGTAGTATCGAACTTTTAAGCCCGCTGCTTCCATCACCGGTTTATGGTTAACGTAGCTTGGGTTTGAGATCCAAACGGTGGTGTCTGGTTGAGAGACTTTCATTAAGTCGCCCAACATACGAAGTGCACCACTTGCACCTGGTGTTTGAATCGCAGCAACGCGATCCATTGCTGAAGTCCCTTTAAGCAGTAGATCAACCATGCTCTGGTTAAACTCTTCACAGCCTGCTAGGCCAACGTAAGCTTTGGTTTTCTGAGTATCGACAACAATGTCTTGAGCCATAGAAACGGCTTTCATGATCGGTGTTTCGCCTTGGTCGTTTTTGTAAACGCCAATGCCTAAATCGACTTTGTCAGTACGAGGATCGCCGCGGTAAGCGACAGAAAGAGATAAAATTGGATCTAAAGTTGGTTTTGGTAGATGTGAAAACATGAAAGTCACAACCCTTTGAAATTCAAGTATTGAATTTCACGTTAACATTTTCGTACTAAAATCAGAAACATTTTTTAATAGAAGAGCTTAGTTACCAGAAGTAATCAGAGATTGGTCATTTTAAGCCAAGATAAAGTGAACATTTCGGGTATTTAATGACCAATCACAAAATAAACGCGCTTATTGTTAAGTCTTTTGTTACGACTTCAATTAAGTGTTGTGTTTGAATTGCCTCGGTGTCATTCCAGACCACGCCTTAAACCGAGTACTAAAGTTAGCGGCATTGGGATAACCCACTATCTCGCCAATATGTTGAATCGACCAATCACTCGACTTCAGCAAGCGTGCTGCATACTCCATCCTCATGCGCATGATATGAGTCATAGGGCTATGTGAATAATAACGTTGGCACAAACGATGGAAATGGGGCTCTGAACACGGGAATAAGCCTGCCAGCTCATGAACGTTCCATTCCTTGTGGAGCTGCTTTTGTACGTTATCGAACACTCGTCTTAAACGAATCAAATTGCGTGACTGTTGCTGCGGTACCGGCGCATTAATCATGTATTCTATTTGAGCCACACTATGATTAGCAATTGCTCCTCCTAAATCGATGGGTAAGGCAATACTTCTGAGCAAGGTATGAATGCAGGACGACACCACCTCAGCTGCTGGCGAAAGCGTGTAGTTAACTTCATCACTCACGACACCCTCCCATTTTTTATCTGGCGAGAGAAAGATCCATGCAATTTGCCATGTTTCTTCTTCAATCCCGAATCCATTCTCAATGCCCGCAGGCACGGTAATACACGACCCTGGCTCTAGAATGTAGCGACACGCCCCACTTTCTAACCAACCCTTTCCTCTCACGGTATACAGCAACATGTGTTTTTGTTGGTTTCTCCTATGCACTGAAAAGAAATCTCGACACGACGCCGTCCCACACTGAACGATACCTAGTTCTTCGAATGCCAATACATGGCTTTGGTCGACAAACTCTTGATGCGTGTTTTCAGAAATCTCATACCGTTCTTGCTTGTCATTCATTTCACTTTTCGCTCATTGGATTTGCCTGCAACTGAGTCACCACGTAAGTAATTCGATAGCTTTGGAAAATAGATAGTTTGGCAAAAGTTTGTGATGAGCCTGAACAATACAGTTAAAACAAATGCCGATAAACTTCTCGCATATTCACTAGAGGGGAAATGCGATGCTCTCGACATATCGTCATTTAGACAAAGAGTTTTGGCAAAAACTATTACACATTGGTTTACCTGTCTCGCTGCAAACCATGTTGTTTTCATTGCTAGGCGTGGTCGATATTTTTATGGTCAATCAGCTTGGTGATTCTGCAACCGCCGCTGTTGGCGTTGGCAACCGCATCTTCTTCTTCAACTTGATCATGGTATCGGGGATTAGCGGAGCTGTGAGCGTGCTAGCTTCGCAATATTTTGGCGCAGGTGATTTCAACGGAATTAGACGCACATTAGCGCAATCATGGGCATTGTCGATTGTCGCCATCATCCCGTTTGTGTTCATTTATACATTGGCTCCTGAATCAGTCGTGTCTGTGGTGGCCTCAGACCCTGATTACGTCCGATTGGCAACGGATTACCTTTGGATAACAGGAGCCAGCCTTATTGGAACCGCGATAGTAGTGCCACTAGAAAGCGCACTGCGATCGGTCGGCGAAGCAAAACTACCTACCAAGATCAGCATCTGGGCAATTATCATCAATGCGATTCTCAATGCATTATTGATCTTTGGTTTATTTGGCTTTCCTGAACTGGGTGTGGTTGGCGCGGCAATCGGTACTACGGTGTCTCGATTCTTTCAAACTATTTCCCTGCTTGTGATTGCAAAGAAACACTACGCCCACCTATTCCCAACACTAAGCAATTGGCGCGATGCAATATTGCCTAAGCATAGAAATAAGTATTTCAAGATAGCGATTCCGATGTTGATTCATGACACGGCTTGGGCGGGTGGCATTCTGATTTATAACGTTATTGTTGGTCAGATGGGTGTTGGCGAGCTTGCGATCATTTCACTGTTATCGCCTGTTGAAAGCATCTTAATCTCGGCGTTCATGGGGTTTGCCGTCGCGGCTTCAATCATTCTAGGTAACGAGATCGGCGCGAAGAACTATCAACGTGTTGAAAATACCGCTTGGGGGTATGTATTGGTCAGCTGTGGGCTCGCGGCTCTATTAGCCTTATTGTGCTGGTTTGCTAAACCCGCGATCGTATACATGATCGATCTTACTCACTTAGAGCTCAAAGATACGGCCGTTAACGTTACCTTAGTCATGGCACTCGGCATGATATTAAGAGTCTTCAATATGGTTGGTATCGGCGGAGTGCTGAAAAGTGGTGGCGATATCAACTACAGCGTCTTCATCGACCTGTTTGGCCAATGGGCAATCGGTATTCCCCTCGCCTACTTTACCGCGCTGGTGTGGGGGTGGCCGCTAGAATGGGTTTTGATGATTGTTCTGCTGGAAGAACTAGCCAAAATCGTTCTAACCAGTAAGAGGATTCAATCCAAAAAATGGATAAACAACCTAATCGACGAGCCTGAGAA
The DNA here is from genome assembly GCF_024347615.1 of Vibrio splendidus. NCBI lineage: Bacteria > Pseudomonadati > Pseudomonadota > Gammaproteobacteria > Vibrionales > Vibrionaceae > Vibrio > Vibrio splendidus. Next base: position 619,295 of record NZ_AP025509.1, read on the forward strand.
CATTCCTATTTAAACAGGCGCCAAACCGACACTTACGTATCGGCGATAGATTCAAAAGAACTCACACCCAAGGGCTGATTTGTAGCATTGCGCTAACGATGAAGCCCTTTTTTCTGTTTCTGTTTCTGTTTCTGTTTACGAGAATACTGAATCAGAACAAATCTTATAAGTCAGTAAAGCTATAAGTCAGTAAACCGATGGATGATTTGGTTTGAACTACCACGCCAATCTAACATTGGATCCGCTTTATCTTGCTCGAAGCGACCATCAATCAAGGTATCAACGTATTCCAATACTTGCTTCTGCTTTTCATCAAGCTCATCTAGCTCGTAGCCCGTCCACATCCAGATGTCTTTGCCTTCGCATTCCGCTTTTACACGTTGAACCAACTTAAGCACTTCAGACACGTTTGCCGGATGCATTGGGTCACCACCAGAAAGTGATAAACCACGACGCTTGATTCGCGGATCATTGAGATCAGCGATAATTTGGTCTTGCAGTTCTTGAGTAAACAAATGCCCAGAGTCCAATCGTTGTGTCGACTGGTTATAACACCCGCGACACTGGTGCACACAACCCGACACAAACAAAGTGCAGCGTGTTCCTGGGCCGTTTACAACGTCGATTGGGTGATATTGATGATAATTCATAAGGCAGTATTGAAAACTCGTTATTGCTTAATAGTTTGAAGCGAAATGCTGTAAGAACTGAAACAAAAGAATTGGTATCGACATAGCGCCGATACCAATCTTATTTATTGAAACGTAGATCTTCTAAGTTAACTCGCTAACGATCGCAGATCTTAACTAAGATCCTTCGTTAGATTAAAGGTGCTTCACGCGACGTTTAACTTCTTCTTGCTTACCGAAGTTAAATGGTCGTGCATCTGGGCTACCAAGGTAACCACATACGCGGCGCGTTACCGACACTTTGGTTGAGTCATGGTTGCCACACTTAGGACACGTAAAGCCTTTACTTGTACAGTCGAACTCACCGTTGTAACCACATTCGTAACACTCATCAATCGGCGTGTTGGTGCCGTAGTAAGGAACACGTGTGTAGCTGTAATCCCATACGTTTTCTAGCGCTTCGATGTTCTTCTGCATGTTCGGGAATTCGCCGTAACAGATGAAACCACCGCTAGAGATTTCTGGATAAGGCATCTCGAAATCGATCTTGTCGTATGGGTTCACTGTCTTCTGTACATCTAAGTGGAAGCTGTTGGTGTAGTAACCACGGTCTGTTACGCCATCAATCACACCAAACTCTTTGGTATCAATGCTGCAGAAACGGCTACATAGGTTTTCACTTGGTGTACCGTATAAGCTGAACGCGTAACCTGTTTCTTTCGTCCAAGATTCCACTTCACGCTTCATGTATTCCACCAGCTCAAGCGCTTTAGCACGCATTTCGCCGTCGTCATACAGGTGAACATCTGTGCCGTAAAGCGCAGTCATTGCTTCGTGGATACCAATGTAGCCAAGAGAAACAGAAGCACGGCCGTTCTTGAAGATATCGGCAATGGAGTCGTCTGCTTTCAATCGAACGCCACAAGCACCTTCCATGTAAAGGATTGGAGCAACGCGCGCTTTCACGTTTTCTAGACGAGAAATACGAGTTTCTAGTGCACGACGAGCCAGCTTCAGTTTTTCATCAAGCAGTTCGTAGAACTTAGTCATATCACGCTGCGCGTTAATCGCAATACGTGGCAAGTTCAAGCTAACAACACCTAAGTTGTTACGGCCTTCGTGAATCAACTCACCATTTTCTTCGTAAGTATTCAAGAAGCTACGGCAACCCATAGGCGTTTTAAATGACCCTGTCACTTCTACTACTTTGTCGTAGTTAAGAATGTCTGGGTACATACGCTTAGACGCACACTCAAGTGCCAATTGCTTGATGTCGTAGTTTGGATCTTGCTTCTGGTGGTTCAAACCATCTTTGATTGCAAACACCAGTTTAGGGAATACCGCTGTTTTGCGGTTCTTACCCAAACCTGCGATGCGGTTTTTCAAGATAGATTGCTGGATAAGTTTCGAACCCCAGCTTTCGCCTAGACCAAAACCAAACGTAACGAATGGAGTTTGGCCATTAGCCGTGTGTAGCGTATTTACTTCGTATTCCAAAGATTGGAACGCGTCGTAACACTCTTTCTCTGTACGAGAGATAGCAAAAGCTTCTGGGCTATGAATGTCCCACTCTTTCGCTAGTGATAAATGCTTCTCGTAGCTCGCCATAACGTAAGGCTCTAAAACCTCATCGATACGGTTAATCGTAGTACCGCCATAGATGTGGCTCGCGACTTGCGCGATGATCTGTGCGGTTACTGCTGTTGCTGTAGAAATAGACTTAGGCGTGTCGATCTCCGCATTACCCATCTTGAAGCCATGCGTTAACATGCCTTTCAGATCGATAAGCATACAGTTAAACATTGGGAAGAACGGTGCGTAGTCTAGATCGTGGTAATGAATGTCACCACACTCGTGAGCTTGTACGATGTCACGCGGCAAAATGTGAGTTTTTGCATAGTGTTTAGCCACGATACCCGCCAGTAAGTCACGCTGAGTTGGGATAACTTTACCGTCTTTGTTGGCATTCTCATTGATCAGATCAACATTGCTTTCTTCGATCAAGCCTTCGATCTCACGAGTTAAAGCGCTTTGCTTTTCACGTGCGATGTCGCGGTCATGACGATATTCAATGTAGGCACGAGCCAGAGACTTATACGGTCCCTGCATTAGCTCATTCTCGACCAAAGTCTGAATTTCAGAAATATGAACTTCATCGTAGTCTTCGAGCTTCAACTCAACTGCTAATGCCACATTCAGAGCATAAATAGCAATTTCCTTATCGGCTTTGTCTGATGCTGCTTCCACTGCAGCTTGGATACGATCTCTACTGAATGGAGCTCTTGAGCCATCACGCTTGATTACGATTGATTTCACCACTTCTCCTTACTCTTGAGGTATTCACAGACTTATCCACAAACACACTATATAGAGCGATTTATCGTTTAACTAACACTAGATATTGTGGCGTATTTAACGAGAACCACCAACTTTGAGTATTGATTTGGATCAATAAAACGCGCACGCTGAACAAGATAAATCCAATATTATTACGTGAGTTCTCAAGTCGAAAAGAAACAATGTAACAATAAAAAAACTGCTAAAAAGAGTTGAATTTTTGGTAAGTGTTGTAGGATAACGGCTCAACTATATTGGACACCAAAATTAGGGAGATTTGGGATGATACGACTTCAAAAGTGGATAATGTTAGCTTGCTTGCTCAGTGGCCAGACATTTGCTGAACCTTTGACCATATCCAGTTGGAATATCGAATGGTTATCAACCAACGAGGCTGTGAATAAGTTTTCTGCCCAACGTGATCAAGCGGATTTCGATAAGCTCGAACAGTATTTCCAATCCTTAGATGCGGATGTGGTCGCCTTTCAAGAAGTCGACGACGTCAATGCCATTCAACGCATCACCGGCGATCAATACAAAATATTGATGTCTGACCGCGCATTGCCCAAAAACAGTAACCGACAATTCAAAGAAGTGAACCAATATACAGGCTTCGCGGTTCGTAAAGGAATCACACTCACCGACTACGCTGACTTTCCTCTGGAAACGAGTGCTAACAGCAAGCTCAGATTTGCCAGTTATATGGTTGTGGAAACGGATTCAAATCCAATTCACATGTTGTCAGTGCACTTAAAGGCCGGATGCAGCGGCGCTTACAAGTCGAACCGTGACTGTTCAAGACTTAAAGACCAAGCTAAGCAACTGAATAAGTGGATACAGCAAAGAGAACGTAAAGGCGAAGACTACGCGATTCTGGGCGACTTTAACCATAACCTCTCCTATTCACGAGATTGGATGTGGAAAGATATGACGCAAAATACCGATGCTCAGTTGGCAACAAGAAAAACTCGAGCAGATTGTAAGGTGCGCTCAAACCGCAACAATCACCGTACACATCAATTTCGTTCGGTGATTGACCATATTGTTGTGAGCAAGTCCTTAGATGCCTCTCCTGCGAAACAAAAGGTATTTGAAACGCAAGATGTTCTGGACTACAAACTCAGTGATCACTGTCCAGTTTCAACAACGATCAAACAGTAAGTTATAGATAACTGCAGATTGTAGATAAGTGCAAATAATAGAAAACAGTAGATATAGAAAGAGGCTGACTGGCTTTTACTGAAAGCGGGTCAGCCTCTCTGTTTGGTCAGATAAGATCGAATCCTCTCAGCCATGCAATAAATGGTAGGCGCACTGCTAGCAGCTTTTATTGGTTCGACCCGCCAGCCACATCCCCACCAGCATACTTAAGACGAACAGCCATACCGTAGGGTTACCGCCACTAAGGCTAGTTACTGCTGGGCCCGGGCAAAAGCCTGCAATCCCCCAGCCTAAACCAAAAGCTGTAGAGCCAAGAATCAGCTTTCTGTCGATTAGTGGATTGTTACTGCTATCTAAATGTTCGCCATTGACGGCTTGAGAGCGCTTTTTAATGACCAGATGATAAAACGGAGCGAAGACCAATAGCGCGCCACCCATAACGAATGCCAAACTAATGTCCCAGTTACCGGTAATGTCTAAGAAGCCGAGTACCTTGTTAGGATCAACCATGCCTGAAATGATCATGCCAGAGCCGAAAAGAATACCTGCGAGCAAGCCGATAACGATAGTAAATGAAGAGTTTTTCATTATGCCCCCAAGCCAATCAGGTTTTTAACCAACACTGTTGCCATCGCGACACTCATAAATACACAGGTCGCGACAATTGAACGTTTAGATAAACGAGCCATTCCGACAATGCCATGTCCGCTAGTACAACCGTTCGCCATCTTGGTACCGAAGCCCACCAATAGTCCGGCTATGATTACCACCGCGAAGTTGATCTCTTCTAATTGCGGAAGTTGGTAGCCCGTTGGAATCAATAACCAACCGCTCGCGACCATTCCGACAACAAAAGCAAGTCGCCAATGTTTTTCGGTTTTCTCTGTGTTGGTGTCCGATCTGGATTCAGATCCTGATTCTAATCTTTTGTTGTTTCTAGACGGCAATAAGCGGCTAACGATTCCGCTGATCCCCGCAACTCGCCCGATCCCCAACATCAGAACAATTGCCGACGCGCCTAGTAGCATGCCACCGAAAAATGCATCCCAAGGTATTAAACTCATCACTGACCTCTCCCATCCACAAACTTAAATTTAACTCGTCGCAACTTTAAATTAGGTCTTACTAATAAACTTAGATTAGAGTTTACTAATAAATATAAATTAGTCAATGCTAATGTAATGGTGTTATGTTTCGATTTGTAAGTTTGGAATTTAAAAGCGTCCCTGTCTCGTCCTAAAATACGTTGACGATTTTAGTTAGCCAGTAACGCAAGTTGCTGGCTTTTTTCATGCATCTTATTTGGCGTATTCATACCTAGGCTGAGATGTGGCCTCATTTCGTTGTACGTATATATTGACTCTTCAACAAGTGTTTTCAACTCGCGAAGATCTTTGCACTGAGTAAGCAAGAACTCTTGCTTGAGGATACCATTGACCCGCTCAGCTAACGCGTTTTGGTAACAGTCATAACCATCCGTCATTGATGGAGTTATACCATGCTTTTTAAGTTTCTCTTGATAGAGGTTTGAGCAATACTGAAGCCCTCTATCTGAGTGATGGATTGTCGCATGACAATAACATCGAGTTTTTACCGTCATATCTAAAGCCTTCACAACATCGCTCGCTTTCATTTCATTGCTAACTTCATACCCCATGATTTTACGGCTGAAGGCATCGGTAACCAATGACAAGTAGTGAACGCCCTCGTTTGACTGAACATAAGTGATGTCGCTCACCAGAACTTCTTCTGGTTTTGACGGAACGACTTCTTTTAGCAAGTTCGGATGTTTTTTCATCCAGTGTCTGCTGTTCGTTGTTTTGGTGTAACTTCGTTTCGGCTTAACGAGTAAGCGCTCTTCTCTGAGGTAATTAAACAAAGCATCACGGCCAAGTTTTATTCCCTTAGCTATCAACTTCGGCTTCAGTAAGAAATAGAGCTTACGAGCTCCCAGCCGAGGCATGAATCGTCTTAGCTCAAGCACCATCCCTTTCACAGGAGCAAGCTCAGCCTGACGAGTGGTCTCACGCTTTTCTCTCTGATAGACACACTGACGAGATATATTGAGCAATGAACAAGCTTTACTTAAGCTTACTTTCTTCTCTTTTTGAAGGCTTCTTGCTCCTTCGCTATATACTTTTTTCTTAGCGACATCCCGTGCTCAGCATCAAGAATATCAACAACCCTATTGAGAAGAAGGCATCTGAGACGTTCATCTTCGAGCTCTTGTTCAAGTCGTTTTATTTTTTGGGCAGGCGTTTCATTCGCTCTCGGTGATTTAGGCATCGTGTTCTTCCTTGGGTTGGTAGTCCAATCCATTTTGCCATGCTTTCTTAACCAAGTAAGAACAGTCGAACGACCTTGTATGCCGTAAATTGATTGGGCTTGTTTATAGGTCATGTCGCCTTTTTCGATGGCGTCTACAACCTGCAATTTAAAGCCTAGTGTGTAATCACGCTGAGTGCGCTTAACGTAGTGTTTATTTGGAATGGTCATCATTAGTCCTCAATGTGTAAACACATTTCAGGACGGGACACCCACATGAAAAAAGCCCCTAGGCGTTAACCTAAGGGCTTAATGTTTTTTCTGTCTTTGGTAAAGAACTGTTATTTAATCTTGTTCTTCTCAGCTATCCACTGCGACATGTACTTGGTACTCGCCATACTGTGGTGTTTAAGCATCGAACCAAAAAAGTTATCCAGTCGATGAGACTCAAGCTCAGAATCTAGCGCATTCAGTCGCTCGATCAATTTGTCGCCCAGTTGATTCTGCTCGTAGTGCGCTTCAAGGATCGAATGACATTGGCTTTGAGCCTTAAGCCACTTCTCTTCATCTTTATAAAGAGCAACAGCTTGTTCAACAAACTCGTCGATATCGTCTGCAACTGCGCCAGGCCATTGCAACTCACCTTGCGGTAACATGCTTTCACTACCAATTTCGCTCGTCACATTCGGAGTTTGTAGCTTCATCGCATCAAGCAATTTACCTTTAATGCCCGCGCCAAATCGCAGTGGTGCAACACACACACGAGCTTGCTCCATCACTTCTTGAGCGTCTTTAGCCCAACCTTTGATATGGAAACCGGTTTTAGGGTTATGCAAAGCCGTGGCTTTCGGTGGCGGATACGACCCATAAATATGAAGTTCAGTGTCAGGCAGCTGCTTGCGGATCTTCGGCCAAATCTTCTGTAACTGAAGCACTGCGTCCCAGTTCGGTGCGTGTCTAAAGTTGCCTATCGTCATGAAATGCTTACGTTCTTCAAAACATTTCGTGTTTTCAGGTAGAGTGTTGAGATCAACCATGAACGGCAAGTGATGAAGCAGTTTTGGATCGATATTGAACTCAGATTGAAGCAATTCCATTTCATAGCTAGAAATGATCAACGAAAGATCACAGCGTAAAATCGCAGCAATTTCACGTTTAGCCAAGTCACTGTATAAATGCGCTTTGGTCAGTTCAGTCTCTTTCTTAACGGCTTCGTGGCGTGCATTACGTAGAAACTGCAAGTCTTCGGTATCCAATAACTTAAATGCACTCGGACATACCTTCTCCACACGCCAGCCAAACTGCTCTTCCATCATAAAACGGTCAAACATCACGACATCGGGTTGCAGATCTTCGATGTACTGGTCAAAGCTATCGCAATTTAACTGTATGGATTTGCTCGAGATGCCCTCTTCAGAGAGATCGATCATGTGCTCGGTTTCTTGGGCTGGCGTTGCAAATTCAACTGACCAACCTTGTCTCTTGAACAGGCGTAAAAGAGACATCATATGGCTGCCCGCCGCCGATGAATTCGGTTCTGGCCAAACGTAGCCAATTGCTAAAACTTTCTTCAAAACACTTCCTAAGAAATAACAAAAGGGACTGTAGAAGTCCCTAATTAAACGTAAGTCGATTTATACCGCTGATTATAATTAGTTCTAAAAACTCAGCGATCAGATTCGCTCACCTACATTGCGAGCTATCATAAGCACTTCATCAGCTGAGTACAGGTTTGAAATCGTGGTTTCGACTTCTGCACCCAACGTAGATTGATAAAGCTTTTGTGCAAAGTTGTCTGCTCTGGTGGTCACTAGCACGTGTTTGAGCGTCGAGCCTTGATCCGCCAAATGCTGTTTTACCTGCGGCAGGGAATCTAGAATCAGCGTTTTACCCAATCCTTGCCCCTGCGCGCTTGGTAACACGGCAAGTTGCTCTAGTTCTAAAACAGCTTCAGGTCTAAATCCGCTTTTCTGAACCCAGATGATGTAACCCACGACCTCACCTTCACTCTCCGCAACAAAGTTAAGAAAGCGTGGTGAAGCGTTTAAGTTACATTGTAACCAAGTTTTTGAGTTTTGCTGTCGAACAAAAGTAGCTTGGTGAACTAAAGCCGCCCCATTGAGGTCGGCTTTCGTCATAAGACGTACTTTGACGACTGTACCCATCAGCGTTATTCGCTCGCTGAATTCGGGTGCGTTTTACAGTGTAAAATGGCTCTTTCTAGAAGCTCTAAAGCAGATTTGTCGGCTTCTGGAAGCTTAGCATCTGATTGACCTAGCGGTTCAACACGGCTACCCCATTTAATATGGCCAGCACCCCACGTTAAACCCGCACCAAATGCCGCAACAAGAATGTTGTCGTTAGGCTTAACGAAACCTTGCTCTAGCGACTCACATAATGCAATTGGCACAGTCGCAGCGGATGTGTTGCCGTAGTTTTGGATGTTAACAAACGCTTTTTCGCGATCGATACCCGCCATATCACACAGAGTTTGGATGATTCGGATGTTCGCTTGGTGCGGAATCACAACGTCGATATTGTCGGTTGAGATACCTGCGCGACTCAATACTGTGTGTGCCGCTGCGCCCATGCCTTTGACAGCACGCTTAAAAATCTCTTTACCAACGAAATCGAAGTCCCAATAACCGTTATCAGCCGCAAAGCGGTCCATAGATGTACCGAATTTTGGTACCGCTAGAATATCACGACCTTCCGCGTCACAACCGATTTGAGCTTCTTGTAAACCCACTTGCTCTTCAGTACGCGATAGAACCACAGCGCCAGCGCCGTCACCGAAAAGAACCGCAGTGTCACGCTTGGTCCAATCAATGAAGAATGACAGACGCTCAGCACCCACAACGATGGCATTGCGATAGTTACCCGCTTGAATTAGTCGAGTCGCTGTTTCAACACCGTAGATGAAGCCAGTACACGCTGCGTTAAGGTCGAAAGCCGCTGCACTCTTAATGCCTAAGTTCTGTTGAACCTTAGATGCGGTATTTGGAATAAGGGAGTCTGGGCTGCACGTCGCGATGATCACGAGATCGATATCTTCGGCTGTTAGGCCAGCACACGCCATGGCATGTTTCGCTGCAACAGTCGCTAGCTCAGAGGTATTTACATGACTGATACGACGGTTTTCGATACCAGTTCGAGTTCGAATCCACTCGTCAGACGTATCAATGAAAGTGCTTAGATCATCATTGGACAGCACGGCTGGTGGTAGACACTTTCCCCAGCCAGTAATTTCGGCGTAAAATTTTGTCATCATTTACCTGTTTATTGTTTGTTTTTATTTAAGTATCGTATTCTAGTTTTAAACAGTATAAGCGCTCCGTGCGTGATTCGTAAATCGCGTTAGCAACGGAGTTACAATAAAAAGAGAAAGTTATGTCTACATTCAACACACGATGCCCTTCTTGTAATGGCGTAAACCGAGTTCCTTCAGAAAGAATTTCAGAAAGCCCAACTTGTGGTAAATGCAAAACAGCATTGCTCGATGGCGCTCCCATCGAGGGAACGTCACTTAATTTCCAATCTATCTTGAACAGTTCACAGCCTGTGGTTGTCGATTTCTGGGCGACATGGTGTAACCCATGCGTGGGTTTTGCGCCAGTGTTCAGTGACGTTGCTAAAGAGCGTTCGGGAGATGTTCGATTCGTTAAGATTGATACTGAAGCTCAGCAACAGCTTGCCGCGATGTACCAAATCAGAAGTATTCCCACGGTGATGGTGTTTAAAGATGGCAAACGTGTCGATACGATTAACGGTGCGTTACCAAAAGGCCAATTTGATCAATGGCTTAATCAAGCTCTAACCAAGTAACACTATTATTTAAGCTATTGGTTAAGCGATTGAATTAGCTTTGGCTTTATTCTAAGTAAGCACACAAAAATAGGTTAGAGAGTCTTACCAAATCAAGACTATCTAACCTACTGTTTTATTTAGGGTTATCACTTAATTTCTTGAATCAAACCACAGCTTCGCCTTTCGCTTGAATGCCAGATTCTTGCTTGCCAAACCCGTATTGCTGTTTGATCTGGTCTGCGACTTTCTCGGCAATCATAATGGTTGGTGCATTGGTGTTTGCCCCAATCAATGTCGGCATCACAGAAGCATCAATGACTCTCAAGTTATCCAATCCATAAACTTTAAGATCGTTATCTACCACGGCTAATAAATCACTGTTAGGGCCCATTTTACAGGTCCCGACCGGGTGATACTGAGTGTCTGCACGATTGCGAATATCTTGCTCGATAGCCTTGTCATCACTGGCGTCCACTGGGTAGAAAGCATTGCCACGGATGTCATCAAACGCCGAACTCTCTAACATTTGATACTGCTTCTTCCAGCCCTTAATCATAATCTCCATATCTGCAGGATGACTGAAAAACGCAGGATCGATCTTGGGCGGATCATAAGGATCATTACTATTAAGCGTTACGCTGCCGTTGCTTTTCGGACGCAACAAGGTGACATGAGAGGTAAACCCATGACTGGTATGGATTTTTCTTGCATGGTCATCGACAACTGCGACCACAAATACAAACTCTAAATCCGGCACGGCGATATGATCTTCGGAACAAAGAAAACCAATCCCTTCAGCGAAGTTGCTACTCATCTTGCCACGGCGTTCTTTGTGCCATAGCGGCAAAGCTTTGGTCATTTCAGAGGCCATTTGCAACGAGATGCCGAAGGTTTCGCGCTTTTCGCTGCATTTGTACGAATGCACTAAGTCGATATGGTCTTGCAGGTTCTTGCCCACTCCAGGCAACTCATGAACCTGTTCGATGTCATGCGCCTCCAAATCGTCTTTAGCACCGACACCAGACAATAATAACAACTGGGGAGAACCAAATGCACCAGCAGATAGAATCACCTCTTTGTTGGATCTGATCTGATAACGCTGTCCGTCCGAGCCATATTCAACGCCAACCGCTTGCTTACCTTCAAACAAGACCTTATGTGTGGTGGCTTTAGTAACGACCGTGAGATTCGATCGTGAAAGGTTTGGCGTTAAGTAAGCCTTGGCAGCGCTGCATCGTTCACCATTCAGCTGAGTGACCTGGGTCGGCATCGCCCCAAACTGAGCCGCACCGTTAATATCTTCATTGCGAGGCACGCCTATCGATTCACAGGCCGTTAAGTAGCGTTCAAGCATTGGGCTTGGCGATCTAAGGTTTGCCACATTAAGAGGACCACCTTGACCATGAAACTCATCTTGATGAACTTCGTTGTTTTCGGCTTTCTTAAAGTAAGGCAGACACGAATCATAGTTCCAACCAGAATTACCCAAGCTTTCCCATGTATCGTAGTCGTAGCGGTGCCCACGAGCGTACATCATGGCATTGATAGAACTTGACCCGCCAAGTGTCTTACCTCTTGGTTGGTAACCTTTGCGGCCGTTCAAACCCGGCTGTTCAACCGTTTCGAAGGCCCAATTATTGAGTTTGGTTGGCATCATAGCCACCACGCCAACCGGTGTATGAATGAATGGGCTCGTGTCTTTACCGCCCGCTTCTAACAAGCAAACAGTGACATTAGGATCTTCCGACAACCGAGAAGCCATGACACACCCCGCAGAACCACCGCCAATAACAATAAAATCATAACTATCCATTAGTCACCTCCGCTATTTCTAGTGGGTGCAATTCGCGCTTCAATATTTTGCCGGTTGCTGTCATGGGTAAGGCTTTGCGAATGAATACCTTACGCGGATATTTGTAATCGGCCAATTGCTCACGACACCATGTTATCAGAGCTGCACTATCACATTGCGTATGTTCGTGAAGCACCACATGAGCGTGAATCTCCTCGCCTAGGCGATCATGATGTTCACCCACAACCGCGACCATTTCGACATCAGGATGACACATCAATACTTCTTCGATTTCGCGCGGATACACGTTGTAACCCCCACGGATGATCATGTCTTTCACGCGGTCAACAATGAACAAGTTGCCGTGCTGATCGGTGCGTCCAATATCTCCTGTTAGGAACCAACCGTCTCTTATCGCTTCTGCTGTCGCCTCTGGCCTTTGATAGTAGCCTTTCATGACACTTGGACTTTTGATGCAGACTTCGCCCAATTCACCCATTGCAACAGAGTTACCTTGTATATCAGTGATCTTGATAAGGTGACCACACAAAGGTTGACCCACACTGCCAGACAATCGGTCACCATCAATATGATTAAAGGTCGCAACTGGCGCTGTTTCTGATAAACCATAGCCTTCTAATACTGGAAGCTCAAAGCGAGACTCAAACTGTCGTATTACTTCAAGAGGCATAGAAGCACCGCCAGACACGCCAAGTCTCAAGCTGTGTTTAACCTGTTCAGAGCATTTGCTTGTGTTTTCTAAACTATCAGGAGACTCTTCTCCCGCCTTTAATAGCGAGATATACATAGTAGGAACACCCGCAAATACGCTTACTTTGTGGTTAATGATCTGGTCGATCACCAGTGACGGTTCGAAACGCGGAATCAACACCATGGTCGACCCTGTTAGCACACTCGCGTTCATCATCACCGTCTGGCCGAAGCTATGGAATAAAGGCAGTGTGGCCATTGTGGTGTCGCTGTACTCCAATCGCATTAGATACTGTGACGACATCGCATTGGTTTGCATATTGGTGTGAGAAAGCTCAGCTCCTTTTGGCTGACCTGTCGTACCTGAAGTATAAAGAATCACAGCGGTATCATCACCATGGCAAGCCACAGACTCAAAAGGAATCAAAGGTTGTGCTAACCAGTCAGCGATTGATTCATGCTGCTCGTTTCTTTCTGAAGTAGTGTCTGCGCCGGCTGGGATGGGCATCTCGACAAAGTGTTCACAATGGTTTGCCTGTTCGAAACCTTGTAAGCCATAGCGACCGATGGGCAGCTCTTCACTGCCCTCAAAGCATAAATAAGCTTTCGCGTCCGAATCATTAAGGTGGTAAGCGATCTCTCTTGCTTTAAATAACACGTTCAAAGGCACCACGACGCAGCCTGCTTTTAGAATCCCATAATAGGCAATCGGGAAATACGTGACATTCGGACACGACAACGCGACCTTATCTCCTTTCTTGAGTCCCAGCTTTCTTAAATTAGCGGCGACGTTTCCAGAAAGTTGTTCCAACTGAGAAAAGCTGACTTCATCCGTCCCCATTCGCAGAGCGACTTTATTTGGGAAAAGCGAAGCGCTGCGCTCCAAGTTAACAGCAAGATTGTGCATCCATGATCTCCTTATTCGGCTTAGACCTATTAATCACGGTCACCGTAGACGTTGTTGTATTTTGTTTCGAATATGTGTTTAACCTATGTTCATTTGCTCTTTGTTTTCGTTTCCAATCTATTGTTATTTCAGCCCTATGCACACGTGCCCGTGTATGGCTTATTAAATTACAACATTTTGATAACATTCTGCAAAGGTTGCAAAAAGACAAAAAACGGTGATATTCGGACATAATTGCAACACAGCCGACGAAAAGATGTTCGTGGTTAAGATAGAATAAGAACACTCAACAAGAGGCATATTATGGAATACACCGCAGTTTACGAACCGGATATGCAGGCATTTGGTATTCTTGATCTTCAGCTATTGTCTCGATATTTTTCATCATCCTTGACGGTCGATACGTTATTGAAAGGCAGTAACATCGATGAGTTCCAGCTCAATACGCCAGATACCCACATCACGCTCGCACAAAAATTAGCGGTGTTCAGTAACGCGCTTGAGAGCTCCAACGTAGAGGGGTTAGGACTAAAAGTTGGACAGGAAGCCCGATTCAGTGATTTTGGTGTGTTGGGTTACGCAGTGTTCAGCAGTGAGACACTGTTAGACGCTCTTTTAATGGGCTTCAAATATCTGCGTCTTGCGGGCCCTGTTCTCAAGAAGACCATGTCCGTTGAACATCAAACCGGATACTTTCGCGCAGAACAACTTATCGAGCTCGACTCTTTGTTGCCTTTCTGTTGTGAGTATTGGTTTTCCGCGATTCAAAGTTTGTGTGAAGAAGTGCTACAGCAGCCCTTTCCCTCTCTTGTGATCCGCTTCCCTTACCCTAAACCTACCTACGGCGATCTTTATCAGGAGATTTTCCGTTGCCGTGTAGAGTTTGATTGCGAGCAGCTTGAGTGGCAGTTCGATGCAACACGCCTATATGCACCTTTACCAACGGCTAACCCAATCACGTTACAAATGTGTTTGAAATCTTGTGACGACATGTTGGCTAGAGTCAGTGCGCCCACCAGCCTTAAAGAGAAGATCTCACAGATGTTTATTGAAAGGCCTGGCTGTTACCCTTCCATTGAAGCGCTATCCACAGAATTGGGAATGTCTTCTAGAACACTACGTAGACACCTTAAAGCCGCAGATACAAGCTATCAGAAAATATTGGATCACGTGCGATTTCACCTCTCTAGGCATTATCTTTCATCGACGCATATGAGTATTGAAGAGATCTCCGATAGAGTGGGTTTTTCGGACAGTGCGAACTTTCGGCATGCCTTTCGTAGGTGGAGCGGAAGCTCTCCAAGGCAATACCGTAAAGACATCGGATAATGTTTTTTGATACCTGAATTAAATCCAAATGATGGAAAATTAGAGGCCTATCATCTTCCAAATTAAATAACCAACGAACAAAGGCTTAATAGCTTTTCGACCGCATAAAATCTTGCCAAATCATAAAATGTCGCAATGGCATTTTAGTTTAGATGAACGATAGATTTCTTTTATCTTAACGACCATTTTTATTCGTTTTACCCAATTCGGTTTCTCCCCCATAGTCGCGGAAAATTCATCGTTTCTTTTACTATTTAGAGGCTCCTGCATTGGACAACATCCAACCAACAACTCGCATAACTGTTCCTGTTATTGCATTGTCTTTTTACGCGATCGCTTCAGGCTATTTAATGAGTTCATTACCATTAATGCTGTCTGAGTATGGCTTAGACAGTAATCTATCGAGTTGGTTGGCGAGTGCCTTTTATGCAGGCCTTTTAGCGGGTACGTTATTGATTGAGCGTGCGATCGCTCGCGTTGGTCACAAAGACGCGTTCGTCATTGCACTTAGCGTATTTATCGCCACGATTCTTGTATTACCGTTGGCGCCACATCAATCAGTTTGGTTGTTGGCTCGTTTCGTCGCGGGTGTCTCAGTCGCTGGGATCTTTGTGATTGTGGAATCTTGGCTAATGAGCGGTGAAGAATCTCAACGTGCGAAACGTTTAGGGGTTTACATGTGTTCGTTATATGGCGGTTCGGCCGTTGGTCAACTTGGCATCGGATACCTTGGTATTACGGGCGGCGTGCCTTTCATTGCAATGTTCACCCTGCTGTTTGGAGCAATCATTGTATTGATGTACGGACAAGCGACAGCACCACAAATTCACGATGCGCAGTCTTTATCACTGAAACAAATCAGCAAGCTAAGTCACAGCGCTTTGATTGGCTGTATTGTATCTGGGTTAACACTTGGGTCTATTTACGGATTGATGCCTGTCGAACTCGCTCAGCGTAACATCGCACACCAAGACATTGGCGGTTTGATGGCGTTAGTGATTATGGGTGGTATGGCCGTTCAACCGATGGTGACGTGGTTGTCTCACCACATAGGACAAGTGTTATTAATGGCTCTGTTCTGCCTGCTAGGGGTTGCAAGCATTGGTGTACTAACGATAAACCATGATTTCTACGTACTAGGCATGAGCCTATTCGTACTGGGCATGGCAACATTCGCACTTTACCCAATTGCGATTAACTTAGGTTGTCGTAACTTAGACCCAAGCTATCTAGTGTCAGTGACTCAGGTTATGCTGTTGTGTTACAGCATTGGTTCAGTCGCAGGACCATTGGTAGCAGATAGCTTTATGGATTCTCAAGCAGGACTATTTACTTACCTGTTTGCGTCTCTGCTAGCGACAACGATTTACATGTTAATCGCAAGCCTAAAGCGCTCTCCTCTACAGATTGCTGGCGAGTGACATAGCAAGCTCATTAGATAGAGAATAGTGGGGCTCTTCGTGTGACTAATAGTCTAAATGAAGCGCCCTTTTCTTTAACTGTAATAATGCGAAGAAATATAAAACCAGCGAACAGTGTTTAAGGTTGGAACACGTAACCTTCACCCGTTATCGTCATGATCAGCCCATCACCAAACAAAGATCGAATTTCCGAGATGGCGACGATCACAGAAGAATTGGTGACTTTCTCACTTTCCCAGCCAATCTTCTTTAATTGACTAACACTGAACAGTTCGCCCCGATGTCGATTCATAAATAAAATGATCTTTCGGTACGCCAAAGGCATAGTAGCCAGTACGTAACCATTTTCAACATTGCGGATGAGTTTGGTGTTGAGTTCAACAATTTTACCGTTTAATTCAAGTACTAGGTTGTTTTCAGAGTGGTTCATTTCTATTGCAGGATAAGAGTCCATTTTTATATCATTCCCTTACTATATAGCCAGCGACAATGTCAGATTCATTCATATTTATATAACGTCGCTTATAAGTGGACGTTTTAGATTTGACGATAATCAATGGAATTCGTACGGTAAAGAGATTAAATTTTTATTATTAAGATATTAACAGGATATAAATAGAGGATTATTTATTACTCCATGACATACCCTTCGTTGGAAACGGTTTGTATACAACGGCAGTCAAGAATCCTCCTTATCTCGTAAATAGCAACCAACACAGATGCAGATGTCACCGCTTTACCTGCCCAGCCTACACGCTTCAAAATTTGCTTGCTCACCACTTGGCCTCTGTTCAGGTAAAGATAGAAAAGTACTTTACGATGAGGCTCAGCAAGCGTTCCTATTATTGAACCACAACCCTGCTTGCGTACGATTTTAGTGCCTGATTGAAACTCTTTATTGTTTAAAATGAGCTTCGACGGAAGAGCTAAATCATCCGTCTCACTGATAACTTGGTGCATTAATTCCTCGTGTTGCATAAGCAGTCGTCTTCTGAGATATTTCCAATACTATCGAATAGAGCAAAAATACTAAATTGATAGATAGCTCAATACAGTAATATTACTGCAAAGCTTGATCTTGCGTAATTGATCGAGGAAATAAGCAAGGCTAACCAAGAAGTCGATGGCTTTTTCGATATTGGCTGGGTGACAGACCAAAATGTTTTTTAAAGCGATGTGAGAAGTTATAAGGATCTTTGTAGCCTAAACGGTTGGCAATCATAGAGACTGACCAATCTTGATATTTCAGCAAACTGGTGGCTTTATCCATGCGCAATTGAATCAATTTACTGCGTGGTGAGAGGTTGAATAGCGTCTTGGTGACTCTATTTAGCTGCTCTTCACTGATGAACACCCTTTCGGCCATCCCTGCGACGGTCCATGGCTGGTGCAGACTGCTTTCAATCTCATTATAGAGTGCTTGAACGCGTGCGGTGGTGCTGGTCGATTTGGGTTCAAACCCCGTCAACGTTCGGATGATTTCACTCAAGAGCAACTTACGGTAACTGGCTCGCCCTCCTATCTCAAAGTAAACCAAGTTCATTAATGACCAGATCTGTTCACACTCTCCGAACGGCACAATCCCCTGACCTAAACTTGCTATGTGCTGCCATTGCTGCGTATCAGGCGTCAGCATCCACGCCATTTTCCAATAATTATATTGAGGATCGAGTTCAAAACGAAATGGGGTTTCGGCAGGAAGAACCACCAGCGTATAAGGCGTAATCGCTTGTACCGAGGTTGAAGTGGTTAGAATTCCACCCCCTTCTTGAGTAAAAATCAACGTATGAACATTGACGGATTCTCGCTCAACCCAATAACCATCGTATAGCTTTGCCATACCGCCCATATAGACACCAAAGCTTTTCATCTCTGGGATATCTTCAACGGTCAAAAAACGTTCTTTGCACTGTTCGGCAAGAAAAACGTCATCGTGCCAAGTGGATTTTGGCTTCATTGATTCAATGACGGATTTGCACAGGTTTTGTTGTTTTTTAAACATGTTGTTACTTCGCTCAAAACACTATAGTTCTGCCATAAATCGGAGAGCTTATGACAACTAACATCAACCCTAACTCATCTATGAATAACAAGCCAGAGAGCATCTTACCTCGTATCGTTAAACTTGGTTTACCTGTTGCTTTGCAAAGTGCGCTTGTCGCTATTCTTGCCCTTGCTGACGTATTAATGGTCAGTGATTATGGTATGGAGGCAGCTGCAGCTGTGGGAATTGCGTCAAAATGGCACTTCGTTGCTATTATGATTATGGCAGGGTTGGCCTCAGCAAACGGTACATTAGTCGCTCAATACTGGGGAAAGAATGACCGAAAAAGCGCACGAACAGTATCCTCGATTGCGATGATATTTGGCTTAAAAGTTCTGCTGCCTGTTACCGCAATCATCACTCTTGGTTCTCAGTTTTTAATGATGTTGCAAACCAGCGATCAAACCGTGATTGAACTTGGCGCGACTTACCTATGGTATGGCTTCCCTGTTCTACTTCTGACTCACATTGTTGTCGTGGTAGAAGCAAGTATGCGCTCATCAGGTGACACCGTAACTCCGCTGTTATTAGGTGGCGTTACCATCGCACTTAACATTGCGCTTAACTTCGTTCTTATTAAAGGTGCTTTCGGCATTCCAGCAATGGGCGTAGCAGGTGCGGCATTGGCGACAACCTTAGCGCGATTGATTCAAGTGGGCTTAATGTATAGCTACATGCGTATGCGTAAACATTGGCTATTAACGACACCGAGCTCACCACATCGCCCGTCATTGTGGTTGTCTTACCGTCGCATTGCTTTGCCGTTGACGATGAATGCTGTGTTGTGGGCAATGGGTACCATGGCATATCAAATGATTTTCGGTCACATGGGCACGACTGAGCTTGCGGTGTTCTCGATGCTCGCACCATTTGAATCGCTGTGTTACTCGATCTTCTTTGGTATCTCAGTGGCGTGTTCTGTTTTGTTAGGCCATTCATTAGGCCGTGATGAATTTGATGACGCGATGAGCATGGGTCTAACCTTCATTAAAGCCGTTGTTGGTTTTGGCGCGGTCGTTGGGTTGCTACTGTTTATGGGTAAAGAACATGTTCTATCATGGCTAAACCTTTCTACCGATGCATTGTACCCACTCGCTGCACCTGCAATGACTATTATGTGTTTTGCAGTAGTCATTCGTATGCTCAACATGGTGATCATTAACGGTATTATTCGTGCTGGTGGTGATAACGCTTTTTGCCTGCGAATGGATTTCATCGCGATGTGGATGGTTGGGATTCCAGTGTGTGTTTACGGCGCATTTGTCGCTGGATGGGATTTCAAATACATCTATGGTCTGATGTTGGTAGAAGAAGTGGTGAAACTGGCCATCTGTTCACACCGATACTTGAGCCGACGCTGGATCAATAACCTGACGGTTACCTACGAAGAGCCTCAAGCCGCGTAATCTCTTACGTTCTAGGTTTAGTCATCGAATATAAAAACAAAAAGGTCTGAGAAATCAGACCTTTCTTATTTCTAAACCGTTTTCCACTGCAAACAATACGTTACTTTTTGTTCATTCGGATATGGCGGTTCGACACATTCGGCAATGGCTTCTCAGGCACTTTTCGTTTTTCATGTATCAAGTGTCTGATCGCTAAAATCGGATGCTTGAGTAACATTCTTGGTCCAGCATATCGCATCACTAAACGCATCTGCTCTTTAGGGTCAGGCTTATAGCAATGAATCGGACACTTATTGCAGGTTGGCTTCGCCTCGCCATAAGGACAGCGATCAAGTCGGGTTTCGGCATAACGCAATAGTTGCTCGCACTCTTCACATAACGCGTTGTCCGAACGAACAGCACCGTGATGATCTTTGCAATAGATGTGCACCATAGCAATAACAGTTTTGTACTCGGTTGCGAGTTCGCCTTGAAGAATGTTGTTATGTTGAAACATGATTAATTACTCAATGATAGACCGTACAGGTTGAGATTGACGCTTTCATTGATCGCCTCTTCAACTCGCTCAAACACAAAACCCAACTTAGTCAGCAGTGCGATGCTTCGAATATTATCAGAGGTCGTGATGGCAACTAAATGATCGATATCAGCATTATGTTGAGCTTGTTCAATTATCGCTTGTGCCGCTTCCTTTGCATAACCTTGGCCATAGACTTCAGGTACAAAGCCATAACCAATATCATGCGCCTCTAGTGTGTCTCTTTTAATCAAACCACAGACACCGATTGGCGTTGAAGACTCTTTAATCTCGACCATCAGTAAACACACACCCTTCTCTCTATACATCTTAAGAATGTTGTTTTCGATGTATTCAACAACCTTGCCAGTATCTGTAATTTCCTTGTCTCCGATGTAACGTAAGAAATCTTCTGAGCTATATAATCGCTGAATAAACGCCGCATCTTGAGGTGCGATCATTCTTAATCGTAAGCGTACGGTTTCGACTGCCTGCATAGTGATATTTTCCTTGCTGGATAGCATGTAAATATTGAGTTCTAGATCTAAAATGATTATCCTCCACCGCATAAACTAAATACAAGGCTATGCAGCAATGAACCGTAAGAAAAAAATCAATCAAATTCTAAAGAAAAGACAGAAACAGGCGACGTCTAAACTGCATGGTAGCAACAAGCCTCGCTATATTTCTAAAGCTGACCGCGCAAAAATGGAAGCTGAAGAGCAAGCGAAAGCCGCTCAAGAGCAAGCTGAAGGCACAGTTGAAGCTTCTGTTGAATCGGAAGAAGCGGGTATCGAAACTAAAGAGACAAAAGCTGCAGAGTAAGTTTTTAACTCACGATACTCTGCCCAGCACTCTGAACCAAAACTCAGACTAGAGCCAACGGACAAGAACAAAAAAAGCAGCCTCTATTTGGGCTGCTTTTTTGATCGTATTTTTTGAACGAGCTATTTATTAGCTAACGGTTTATTAGCTAACTTGTTTTAGCCACTTAACCTTTGAAAGGCTGAACTTCCCAGCGAGCAAATGGCGCTTTTGCGTTAATCCCTGCTCTTCCCCAACGGTCTACAGAATCAACAACAAGAATTCGCTCATTCGGCACCAGTGACTTAATCAAAGTTGTAGGCTTTTTCGCTGTGACTAACCAGAGTGCATCGTCTTCTGAAAACATGGCTTTGAGTTTCGCTTTGTCTTGCTCTGTCCATTCCAGTTCTGCTTTGAACATGCGCTCTTCAACAAACAGTTGGCTACCTGAAGCGAAATCTTCCAAACTTTCTGAAAGCAACAATACTGAATCTACGTCGTTATCCAATAACACCGCTTGTTGCTTGTTAATCAGTTCACGAACATCAAGCATCACGCGTTGTAGGTTGCTATCAATGGTCTCAGCTTGCGCCGGCCACAACAACTTAAAGTCATCAGCCACAATTGCCGCCATACGCGTTAGATTGGTTGGGTTTAACCACGCGTATTTAGACACTTCACCATTTGATAACGTCAGCGCAGCGACACCTTGCGCGCGCGGTGTAATCGCTTGAGCAGCATCCACCTCAACCAAATGGATGTTGCCTTGTCTTGCGTATACAAATGTAGGATCAGCTTGCCAGATAGATGACAGCGTTAGTGCAACGGTCGCCTTTTCTCCTGATTGAAGGACTTTGCTCGCCCCCTTAGTACCAAACCAGTTAGGCAGACGATCAATACCGTAGCGTTTTGGTGGTAGATATTCAGTCGTAATGTCTGTGCCTTTGGTTAGCTCTGTCGCTAGCGCATAAGTCACAGGCGTACTGGTGAGGATATCTTCAGCATTAACATTGAGAGATACCAATAAGCCAACCAACAACAGACTACTAAGTGCACTCACTTGAGCCGCTGCTTTTACGGAGATTGAGATACGATTCATTAAAGAAGTCATGATTATGCCTTTCTTATAATTCGGTATAGCGTTGCCGCTAGGAAAAACGTTGCAGAAACGATGATGATTGAAGCGCCTGATGGCACTGGCAATTTAAGCTCCATCGGTAATACCGTTCCGACCAAACACGCGATGGTTGCCAACAACGCAGAAAGCAAAACAAAGCTGCCCATGCGTTTTGTCAACAGTCGAGCCGTCGCGCCTGGGATGAGCAGTAATGCCCCAACAAGAACCGCCCCCACGATCTTCACTGCTGCAATCGTCACTAAGGTGATCATCATGACAAACAAGTAATCATAAAAGCTGGTGTTATAGCCACGAACCTTGGCAATATCAGGGCTAATACAAGTGAGAAGAATACGGTTGAACGTCGGTATCAAGAGCAAAATAATGAGTGCGCAGCTGCCTGCGAGAATCGCTAAGTCTTGATCTGTTACCGTGAGAATCGAGCCAAACAGCACGTTCTCAAGCATGTGGATATTGATCTTACGAGCCACGTACATCAACAATGCCGCACCGACCGCTAACGCAAGTGCCAGGAAAACGCCAACTAAAGTATCGTATGGCACGTTGGTTCTATTTCTTACAAAGTGAAGAAGCAAAGCGAAGATCATACAGAAGCTAAACAAGCCAATAATTGGATTTTCTGGTGGCTCACCAAGCAGAACACCGATAGCGATACCGGTTAAAGCCGCGTGGCCGACTGCTTCAGAGAAGAAAGCCAGACGCTTTGCAATCACCAAAGTACCCAGGCCACCTAGTAACGGGCCCAGTAACAACGCAGCAACCAGTGCATTCACCATGAACGCATACATAAAGCTGTCTGATAACCAGCCCGCTTCCACACCACTAATGGCAAGTTGTCGTAACCATTCCATTACGCAACCTCCTTCGATTTAACGATAGCTACGCCACTGCTGTAGTGCTGGAACAAGCTTTCAATCTTACTTGGGTGCAGCACTTGTTCGTGTGGACCACTATCCACCAAGAATCGATTCACAACATGTACATTGGCGTCAAGACGACGCACTGCAGTTACATCGTGATGAACGGCAAGAATGGTGCGACCTTCATCAACGCATTCACGAATTAGAGATTCAAGATAACGAACGCCCTGCTCGTCCATCCCTGTGGTCGGCTCGTCTAAAACCAATAAACTTGGGTTATCCAATAAGGCTTGAGCAAACAATACACGTTGTTGCTCACCACCCGACAACTGCCCCATTCGGCGATCGCTACGTGTCGCCATACCCACTCGATCTAATTGTGCTAATGCAAGATCCAACTGCTTAGACTTGCGACGCCAAAATAGCGGAATTCGAGTTTGGTTAAGCAACACGAAATCCATTACCGTCAGGGGTAAGCTCGATTCGAAGGCCGCTTTTTGAGGAACGTAACCAATACTTGGCTTTTCTGGCCAATGAATATTGATTTGCCCAGAGAAAGGTGTCAGACCAAGAACAGAGCGCAGCAAAGACGTTTTGCCTCCGCCGTTTGGCCCCATGATCACATGGCACTGACCCGCTTTAAGTTCTAGTGAGATATCGTCAAGTATGACGTTATTGTCGTATTGCAGACCGAGTTGATTGATTGAAATCGATGGACCTAACATTATGCGTTCCCGCTTTTAGCTTGGTTCGCCGCCGCAAATTTCATTGCTTCGATCAACGTCTCGAGGTTCTTCTTCATCTCAACTTCAACTTTGTCGTCTTGATATTCGCCATGCGTCATGTGAGAGAAACGGTAAAGCTGAACACCCGTTTCCGCTTCAATCGTGTCTACAAAACGGTTTGGCATGTTTAGCTCGTAGAACAGAACATCAATGCCCGACGCGCGGATCTTTTCGATCGTATCTTGCAGTTGGCTCGCACTTGGCTCAACACCGTGTGCTGGCTCTATCACCGCTGCTACATCAACACCAAACTCTTGAAGGATATAACCATAAGCATTGTGCGTGGTCGCTACTTTCATGCCTGATGTATCGAGTTCACCTAATGACAACATCGCATCACGCTTCATAAAACGAAATTGCTTGGCGTACTTACGCGCATTTTTACGATAAAAAGCCGCGTTGTCAGGATCGAGCTTAGACACTTCACTGGCGATTGTGTAAACCTTTTGAATCGTTGTCGAAAGCCCAACGAAGGTATGCGGATTAACGGCACCTTGACCAACAGACTGACCAAGAGCAGGAAGTAAAGGCACTTCTTTGTTTGCTTCGATAACCACTAAGTCATCACGTTGCGCGGCTGAAATCACTTTAAGCGCGAAGTCATCGTGACCAATACCGTTTACCACGATGGCGTCCATCTGGCTCAATCGCTTTAAGTCGTTCGGTTGTGGTAAATAGTTATGCGGATTAAAGCCAGCATCAACCAAAGGAAGGATGTTCACTTTGTCACCCACTACCGCTTTTACGTAGCTGTAGTAAGGTTGAAGCGTGATACCAATCGTCAGCTTATCGCTATCGATCTTGTATTCTTTTGCCAGTGCATTGGGTGTCATTAACACCGCCAATAACGACATGAACAGAGTCATAATTCGCATAGTAAATCTCTTATTATTTTTGAACATTTTGTTTTTCGAGAATCTGGGGTTAATGAGAAGAAGCATCATGCTGATCAGCAACTTCTGACTCATTCACCACCAATTTCCAACCAGTAGACTCAAGCGTGTGTTGGTCAAAAGTAGCTGGCTGTTTCGCTACACCACCAAAGAAAATCCAGATTTCAGGTGAAACGCTGTTGGCGTTTAAAATAAAGGAATCAGCAAAGCCATGATCGCTTGGCGTAGAAAAGTAGTAACCACGCTTATCCAATACCCAAGTATGAGAACCTTTACGCTTCCAACTCTGGTCTTCAACAAATGGCGCGACCCATTCATCCTTAAGTGACACAATACTTGGCCATTCACCGTCTGAGTCCATACGCAGGTCACGAATTTCTTCATGTGCTAAACGCAGCTCTGACAACATTGCCAAGTTTTCTTGTTCAACATCAGTTACCAGAATTTGATGATCAAGTACCACTTTCGCATGGGATTCTGCTTGATGAAATGGGATCGCGACCGTGGCAAAGCTCAGGATGAATACAATGATCAGCCCTACCCATTTACCCTCTCTGCCACCCGTATCAGCACGTACGCCTTGGATCATCATTTTTCGCTGATCTCAACAACGTCGACTTCAACAGGAAACTCGTGGCCTGAATCAAACACAAGGTAAAACTCAGTATCTGGGTTTGGAAACTCAACGATGGAGCGCTTATCCGTCATCTGTTTTGCAATCAAGTTGTCTTCGTAGTCGTACATTTGAACCGCGTAATCAATCGCTTTACTACCATCAGAATAACCCGCTTCACAGGCCACAGTTTTGCCTTCAAACCAGCAGCTCATCAATGGAAAGTGTGCTTGCGCAGGTAATGCAGCGAAACCAAGTCCTAGAGCTAAGCAAGGAGTCATCAAAGCGTTAAATTTTGTTTTTATTGTCATGGTTCATACCCTAGCCACAGTGCAAATTCTCAGTAGTAAACTGAGCGATAAAGGGCTCAAATGAGCCCTTAAGTTTTTTGGTCTTTTAATCAGGGATCTAGCCCCGATATCACAATTATTGAAGCAGTGCTTCGAACGTTAGGTGAACGTTCGCGCTTGCTTTGTCAGCCAGTGGGTTGTCAATCAACTCACCTTTGTAGTTCGCTTTCATTACGTAACGGCCCGCTACGTCTGGAGTGAAGGTAATTTCACCGTTCTTGTCACTCACAACATCAATCTGCTCTTGGTGGTTGCGGTAAAGCGTGCCTTCACGAGTGATCTCCGCTTTCACGTCTTTTTGAATTTCACCGTTGTAGAAGAATTGGAATGTCACCGGTTCGCCTTCAATGATGTCTGAAGGGTGCGTTACTGGCTTCATTTCAAGTAGCTTGCCTTCAATTTTGAAGACTGAATCCGATGGCTTACCTACTGTGATGTAGCTTTCTGCACGAGTGAAGCTGATTTGTGTTACCACGTCACGCGACTTTTCAGGAAGAACTGAATCACGTTCCGCTTTGTTTGCTTTGATCCATTTCACTGTGTCACGACGACCCGCTTTGTACTGTGTGTAGTAAGATGGCTGGTTGTTGATCGCAACTTTGTGTGTACCTTCTTCTTCAAAGTAGAAATCGAAGATTGAACGACGTTTGCCGCGAACAACAAAGTTAGGACGTTCGCTACGGCCATCAGGCATGATGACATGTGCATTTTCACTGCCTGCAGGCTTATCAAAAACAAACGTACCGTGAGACGCAGTCACATCGAACGTTAGCCAATCACCGCCTTCTTTCGATACGGTAAAGTGTGATGGCAAAATCCAGCGTGGGTGAGCTTGTGCTGTTGTCGTAACCGCTAGGCCGAACGCCATAACACCCGCTAGTGCAAGTGCCTTAATTTTTGTCTGTTTCATCATGTTCAATTCCATTATTTATAATTGTTAGCCGTGTCGCTCTATCTGAGCCTACGATGACGACTGTCTATTCTGTTCAGTTTGCTTTTGCTATTCGCACTTACTATTTAGCGATGTAGTTCAGAGTGATTTCACCCGTCTCTTCTGTCGCCTTTAACTCATAAGAAGCGTTTGAATCTGTTAGCGATACTTTTTGACGAAGGTAATTACGGCCGCCGTGTTCACGTACAACCTCGATATGAACCGTGTACTCACCCTGTTCTAGAGTTTGACCATCATCGCTCTTACCATCCCAAACGAAACGGTACTGGCCAGCAGGGCGCGTTGCAGAGGTCACTGCATCAACCAATTCACGATCGTAACGTCCCACTTTTCTCCACCAGCTGCGTAAGTCTTTAAGCCATTCATCTTTACCGACCCAAAGCTCAATGGTTTTCACTGACTTTCGTTCGCTGTTCTCTACCCACACCGCCACATAAGGACGCGCGTACATAGAGGTATCAATCTTTGGAAGCTTAAAGTTCACATCAAGTTTTGCCGTATCAGGGATCGCTTGTGCCATACCTAGGCTTGGCAAAAGAGATAAAGCAAGAAGCGCCTTGCTCCAGTTCATTTTTTTCATGTTTAACAACCTTTTAAATCCGTTTAACCTTTAGTTCGTTCTTCAGGCTGATTCATCAAGCAGACTCATCAACCTAATGGAGGGTTAAGGTACGGCGACAAAATAGATAGCAAGCGAGATTGCAGACCCAAATACCATCCATTTAATGGAGGTATTCAGTGTTTTTTTCTTAGGTAACAGTAAGCACACGCCTGTAAGTACAAAGAAGATCATCAGTAGCGCTGTGATATCGATGAACCATTTCCACACCTCACCGCTGTTACGGCCTTTGTGTAGGTCGTTCAACAGTGCAATCGCGCCGTAGTTCGTGGTTTCGACCTCGACCATTTCAGATGTCACGTCAACAAATACAGACGCGTTGTAACCTGGTCCTTTAAAGTCCATGGACACTTCTCCAATCAGCAACTCACCGTCTTCAATTTCGGCGTAGATGTCTAAACCAGAAGGAACGCCAGACAAATTAGCCTCTTCAAACAGAAATGTTTCGAAGGCACTTTCGTCGGCTTTTAATCGTCCGTCTTGGATCGTGAACAAACTCGTAGGAAGCTCTAAAGTAGAGCGTTGGATATTAGGTTGGCTTGATTCAAATAACTCAGGTCTATTCAGGGTGATGCCTGTCACTGAGAAGAAAAGAACAACGAACAGAAGTGCCATTGAAATATAAACATGAAGTCGACGAGCCCATGATTGAACCGCCCTACTTTTTAACGACATACAAACCAATACCTATAAATTTTATGGCGTCAATTTAGTTGATAATCATTCGTATTGGCATTCAATTTACATTGTTTACGTTTGCCGAGCGGCGTAAGGAAATTTACATAACATTACATGGGAAGTAATCGAACTGTATGCATATTCTTGCTAACTTGTACTAAAGGGAATTGATAGCTTGTATTTGAGGTCATCGATAGTAAGGTCAAACCTCGAAAAATCTCAATATCAACATGCTTGATTGAGGTTGGTTTAAGGTAGCAGTTGTGGCTTTAAGGAATGAAAGTTGGGACTATTTAAGCTTCGTGACTATTAACCTTTGGGGCTATTTGATCTTTGGAACATTTTGAAGATCATACACAAACGGCGGACTCTTCGGTTGATGCGGTTTGTTAAATACAGACTAATAACCGATTTAACGATAGCTAATAAGGCTTAAAGGGATTTTGAAATGCGTATTATTGTTTTGGCTTTTACAGCGCTCGTAACAGCGTGCAGTAGCTAAATGAGCAACACAGAAGAGCACGTCCAAGAATACATCGGCTCAGACATAACCGATGCACAAGAGCAGTATCTAACCGAACGCTCACGCCCTGTTAGTTTTTGGGCATCTAGAAACTATGCCTGGGCTGAGACGAAGAAACCACTAGATAATGGTTACACTTTACATGCCTTTAAGAACCCTTATCGTGACTGCACCATTAACTGGGTCGCTAACACCAGTGGCGCAATTCAAAGTGCAACGCTTAGTGGCACGATGTGCGAGCCTTAATCAATCCATTCCAATCGAACAATAACGCTAGATGAGCTAAAGTCCCAAGATGGGCTTAAGTCGCCTAAATTAAAAAGGGTGTCATTTGAACGATCAAATGACACCCTTTTGCTTTTCTTGTTTCTTATGCGCTGTTCTTGTCTTCTGTTTGCGATGAGCGGTTAAACGTTTCCGTTGTCACTAACCGTTCTAAGCTGAGTCAGGTATTTAATCCAGCCTTTCGCCTCAGAAGATGGCTCAATGTTATTGGCACGCTTGGCTTGAGCAAGGGCGTTATCAAGATTCTTTAGCTTGTACCATGAACGCACTTTCGCTAAAGCAACGTCGGCTTGTTTGTTTTTGTCTTTCACTTTGTCTAAAACAACCAACGCTCGGTCGTAGTAACCCTGCTGAACCAATAGCTGTGCCACATTCCAGTGGTATTGAGTGTCTTTTTTAGACGCTAACGTCCACACTTCAATGGCATTGTCCCACTCTTTCGCTAGCTGCCAGTAGGTTGCTTGCTCAGCCAAAAGTTGAACGTCACTGTTCGCGTCATCTAACTTACTTATTTCTTCAGCAGCTCGCTCTGGAATACCTCGTTTGGCATAAAGCTGTGCTAATAAACGGCGATCCGAATTTTTAAGCTCAACGCCCTGTAAATCAGCCAGTGCTAACGTGTTCAATGCATCACGATTACGTTCCAATCTTAGCTGAATACCGACAAGTTGACGCCACCAGTTATCTTTCTCTGGTTGAAGTTCAATGAGGCTTTCCAGTGTCGGAATAGACTGCTTCCACTGTTTTAACTGAAGCTGTGCGCCCAATTTTAGCGATAGAGGCGAC
Organism: Vibrio splendidus; assembly: GCF_024347615.1. NCBI lineage: Bacteria > Pseudomonadati > Pseudomonadota > Gammaproteobacteria > Vibrionales > Vibrionaceae > Vibrio > Vibrio splendidus. The sequence continues at coordinate 648,907 of NZ_AP025509.1, forward strand.
AACTCTGCTTTTGAATTGAATTTGTCTCGATTACCGATGGCCACTAGGACTTTCGACCAGTTTTCAATTTGGTATTCAGCTTGTGCAATTCGCATCCAAAGCGTGTCTTTCTTTTCCTTTTCTGGCGCTGTTTTCACTAACTCGTAATAGTGCGAAAGCGCATTTTTAAACTGCTGATCGTTCAACAACAAATCAGCCAGCATGCGCTTGGTTATCCAAGCTTGCTCATCAACAAGTAAATTACTGTCGACCGCATAAGTAAGCTGCTTAATTGCCGTGTCGGTTTTTCCATCTTGCCAGTAAAACACACCCAGCATACGAGCTACGTATGCTTTGTCGTAGCCTTTAGAAAGCTCCAAGCCTGCAAGTACGTCAATCGCCTGTTTAACCTGTTCATCTTGAGCAAGCTTATGCGCCTTTTGAACACGAATAGCAGTATATTGAGTCAGCTCTTTTGCTTGTGTTGTAAGGGGCATTAACAACAAGCCCACTAATATCCATATCTGTTTCATCATTTTGCCAACTTAAACTCTAGTTTCACGGTTTGACCAACCTGAGCTATCGCTTTTCCATCGACGACTTTTGGTTGATATTTCCATTTTTTAAGTGCTCTCATCGCTTCACGTTCAAACATACGACGTGGGTTTGCGTCAGTGACTTGAATGTCAATTGGGCGTCCCGTTTCATCGATGGTAAAAGACATAATGACATGGCCTTCAGCGCCGCGCTTCAGCGCTTTTGCTGGGTAACGAGGTTCTACTCGATATAAAGGCATTGCCTGTTGGTTCGACCCAAAATCCGAAAATGTCGGCGCGTTAATCGCGAGGCCATCAACCGATGTATTCAAATCCAATGAAGGCAGTGAAGACATCGAATTCAGAGGCGTAACTTCAGCTTGTGACTGAGACGTTTTCGCTTCCGGTGGCGGCTCTGGCATTTCTGGTTTTTCAGGGACTGCACGCTGTCTTCTTTGGACTTCTTGTTCTTGTTCCACCATCACCATATTGAAACTTAACGTCTCACTATTATCTGGTGAACGTTGGTGGCCATTATCGACCATCCAAGCCATAAAAGAAAACAGAGCTAAGCCCAATGCGCCCGCTAGCGGTAAAGCAAGAAATAGGCGAATCATTTATGAAGATCCTCCAAGATCATCGCTTTTCAGCAGCAAGCGCAATGTTTTTAACACCCGCACCTTTAGCAGCGTCCATCACTTTAACAACCGTACCGCTGTAAGCGTGTTCATCCGCTTGAATAACCAAAGAAGCATCAGGTTGTTCTAGCAACAAGTGTTCTAACGTTGCTTGGACACGCTCAACATCAACAACACGTTTATCTATGAAGATGTCATTCGCAGAAGTAATCGCTACAAAGATGCCCGCATCTTTTTGGCTTACTACGTTAGAAGCTTGTGGGCGATTGACTTCAACCCCTGATTCACGAACAAATGAACTGGTCACAATAAAGAAAATAAGCATGATAAATACAATATCAAGCATCGAAGTAAGGTCTATTTGAGCCTCTTCGTTTTTAGAATGACGTCGACCGAGTCTCATCGTTGACTCCTTAAAGATTTTTCTAATTTCAATTCTAAGCGGTTACACACTTTCGCTAAACGAGCGTGAACAAACATGCCCGCTAATGCAGCAACCATACCCGCCATGGTTGGCAGTGTTGCCAACGAGATACCTGAAGCCATCAATTTAGGGTCACTGCTTCCTTGAGTCGCCATGACATCAAAAACAGAGATCATACCGGTAACGGTACCTAACAAGCCCAACATAGGACAAATCGCGACTAACAGCTTAATAAAATTCAAGTTTTGGTTAAGTAAGATACTCGCTTGGCCTAACCAACCTTCACGAATGGCTTTAGCATGCCAAGAAGAGTGATCTTCTCTTTCATGCCACTTTGTAATCCAAGCTTGGCGTTGCTTTGGAAAGTAGAACGCTAGATAAAGCACACGTTCTACCACAAGCACCCAATACACTAGGACAACAGCGGCTAGCCACCACAGGACGAAACCGCCCTGCTCCATAAAGCTTGATAAAGACAGCAGCCAGTCACTCGTTAACCAACTTGCTGGTAATAGAGAACCCGACAAAATATCCATTACGCAGCAGTCCCAACTGGTGAGACAACAAGTTTTGATTCAACCGTCTTTTCTGCCTGCTCAGCAACAAGGCCAATCCCTTGTTTCTCAAGAATATTGCGAATGTTCTCTGATTGAGTGCTAAGAATGTTATGTGCCAGTAGTAGTGGCATTGCAGCAACAAGACCAAGTACGGTTGTTACAAGCGCCATCGAAATACCACCCGCCATCACTTTAGGGTCGCCATTGCCAAACTGTGTAATCACTTGGAATGTTTCGATCATGCCGGTTACGGTACCCAACAAGCCAAGCATAGGTGCGAGCGCTGCTAGAAGTTTCAGCATCGACAAACCTTTCTCTAGGTGAGTCTGTTCATCAACGACCGCTTCTAAAAGACGTAGCTCAAGTGCTTCAACCGTTTGGTTTTGTTCTTTGTTGTAAACCGCAAGAACGCGACCCAGAGGGTTGTCACCCGCTTGTTCAGGGTTCTTAAGTTGTGCGCGAATTTTCTGACGAGCGATAGCCAAAGAAATACCACGAACTAATGCGATGATTAAACCAATTGCCAACAAGCCAAGAATCACTTTACCAACAACACCACCCGCTTGAAGGCGGTCAGTTAGGCTTGGTTCCAAAGCTAATTGATCTAGCATGAATCCACGGGAGGGATCGACTACCACGTTAGACACTTCGCCATTAGCTAATGTAGAAAGCGACGCCAGTGTTGGACCATTTGATGGCTGCTTCAAGTAAACAATCGCATCTTGGTGCTTAGAGTCCCACCATACGTAACCTGGTTCTGCAACCAAACCAATAGAACCAAGGCGATAAACTTCTGCACTTTCAGTTACTCCCTCATCATTAACAAGAGCAACAGTCGATTTGCTTATCTCCGAGCTCGCTTTGATTTGCTCCATCATGCTTAACCAAAGGCCTGTTAATTGAGACATCGAAGGCAATGATTTAGCGTCCACGATGTCATAAACAGTTTCTGTGTAAACAGCTCGATCGACATTAGTAACGGTGTCAGATAGTTCATGATCGAGATCTTTCGCGTTTTGTCTTACAACTCCAAACAACTCACCTAAGCTACCAGTCTCTAAACGCAGTTTCTCTTCTAAACGAGCCAGTTTATTTTCGTTATCACTGAATGTACTCGTTAGAACGTCTGTCGCGTTTTGAACCGATGTACGTTTCGCATCAAGCTGTGCTTTGATGGCTTTGAGTTCTTGTTCTGTCTTTTTGAAGTCAGCCTCACGCACCACGTTGTGAGAAGCTTGAGTGCGGCTTTCTGATTTTGCTTTATTAACTAGCTGAGCAGTCGTGTCTGATGCAGAGAAAGCAGAAAATGAAATGGACGTAATACAAAGCAATGCTGCTAATGGCTTAAAGTTCATTACTTAACCTCCGCAACAGTTAAAGAAACAGGTAAAGTGATTAAGCTTGGAGATGCTTGCTTATTAGCAATATCGTACGCTTTGTCCAACTCAGATTTCATCGAAGAATCAAGCTCTTGCCATTGAGCGCTATTTTGGTCCCAAGACCAATATTGAGTACCATTCAAGTTACGAGCGACTAGTGAAATACGTCCAAGATGCAAAACGTCAACTTCAAGTACTTTATCTTTACTTAACTCGACACGGCTTGAATAAGAACTGAGCTTAATACCGTAATCCACTTCAATTTGATACGCCTCTAAGATACGGCGATATTTTTCAGCGTCGCTGACATCAGCACGAGTTATCATCGCTTTCAGCTTTTCAACGCGACGCAGACGGCTCTTTTTCTTGAAAGGAAGATCACTTTCAATAACTTCTTGGAGGCCATCGATCATCTTGTACATTAAAGGCACAACACCTTGACGCGTTAGCTTAATTTCATCGATCTGCCCTTCAATGCTCTGAGCTTCTTGATTCTGGCTTTCAACCAATGCAGCAAGGTGATCGTGATAGATTTCTAGATTTTTCACTTCTTCTTGCAGACGCTCAATCTCAGCTTGCAGCATTAAAGTCGCTTGTGAGCTTTTATCAATAACCTTTTGGCTCGAAGCCGACGCGTTATTGGTCTTGTTTTGAATTGATTGAGCTTGATCCAAGCTGTTTGCCATAGAAGACGTTGCAACCAAACTGATGGCAAGCGCTAGGCTAGTTTTTAAAAGATTCATAATTGTAGTCATTTACTATAAGAAGAAGGTCAAATGAGTTTTATTGATAAGCAGTCTCATTATCATTAAAAGTCACTCGCATTACTAGGGATATTTTTACTAAATAGCAGAATCACGAAAGGGGAAAGTCGAAACCTTCCCCTTAGTATTTAAGCTATCAATGACATCCTACAGACAAATTAGTATTTAACCTGCAGTGTTGCCATGTAGTTGCGGCCTTCGCCGATTACTACGCTACTTGTGCTGCCGCCTTCAAGGTAATCTGTATCAAACAGGTTTTCTACATTGAAACGAGCAACGAAATCTAGGTTTTCGTCATACTTCATTGTATGGGCGATACCCATGTCTACACGAGTGTAAGCATCTTTCTTAAACGTGTTAGCGCTTTCTGTGTAACGCTCACCTACATGGTAAACACCTAGGTTTACATCAGTACCATTGTTGAATGCATAAGTAGACCAAATACTTGCAGTAAACTCAGGAACGTCTGCTGGAGTTTTACCTTCAAGTGCAGGATCATTTTGGTATTCAGCATCCAAGAACATGGTTGATGCACTCAAAGAGAATGCTTCCGTCATGTAACCAGTAGCCGACAGTTCTACACCAGTATGAACTTGTTCACCAACTTGGCTTGTGCGTGTCTCTTTGCCGTTATTATTAGCTGGATCTAGATCTTCAGTCACCTGCATGTTCGATTGAGTGATCTGGAAAAGCGCTCCAGATACGAACAGACGTTCGTCAAACAGTTCCCACTTAGAGCCTAGTTCGTAAAGCGTACCCTTCTTAGCATCTTGAGACTGACCAAAGTTCACGTCATCTTTATCTGTGATTTCGCCAATAGGTTCGAAACTTTCAGAGTAAACCGCGTAAATCGAACCATTAGGCGCTGGTGAATAAATCACACCAAGCTTAGGAAGAATGTTGTTGTAGCTTTCTTCTTGATTAGAACTGCTCGTCGTTTTGTCGTAAGCGAAACGCACGCCACCAAGTACTTGCCACTGTTCAGTCAGTGTTACTAGATCTTGAACGTAAAGACCGTAGTGTTGGCTTTCAGAGTGAGACACTTCATTGTCGTTCTTGTAGCTAACGTTAGAAGGCATATTAAAGCCGTTACCACATGCAGCGGCAGCTTCTGCTTCTGTTGCGTTAACACATGTGTAGCCAGAATCGTATAAACGCTCGTAATCGTAATGAAGACCATTCACACCAACAAGTAGGCGGTGGTTTACACCTAGTGCATCGAAATCACCAGTAAAATCTACATAAGCCGTATCAAACGTCCATTCATCGTGACGGTCTGATACCTTGTAGCCGTAACCGCCGCTCTTATCGCTATATACTGTGTTGTTTGATTCTGTACGTTGACGTTCATAGAACTGACGGCTGATGCCTGTCTTCACAGACCAAGCGTCGTTCAAGTTAGCGGTTACCGATGCACCGTAGTTTGCAACGTCGTTATCTGTTTGAGCAAAGCGTTGGTCATTAACCGTGTTAGGGTCGATAACTTTACCAGTAGAAGTATCGATTTTAGAACCGTTGTCTAAATCGCCCTCTTCAATAGTGCGGTCGTAGTGCACAGACAACATGATGTCTTCGTTAATATCGTAATCAACAAATAGGCCACCAACAAAGCGGTCTGTCTCTACATCTGTACCATCAAAACGTGTGCGGTAAGAGTCTTGATTTTCTTGTGAAACAATAAGACGAGCACGTAAGGTTTGGTCATCGTTCAATGAGCCACTTACATCAGCAGTAGTACGAGTGTAGCTATCAGAACCAATATCTTGGCTTACGTTAACTTGAGTTTCATATGTTGGCTTCTTAGAAACCATATTCACAAGACCGCCAGGAGCAGACTTACCGTAAAGTAGACCAGCTGGGCCTTTCAATACTTCAACTCGCTCCAAAAGCTCTACTGGCTGACGGTAGTGAGACCAGTGTTGGACGCCATCACGCAGGTAGCCAGAGCTACTCTCCAAATCAAAACCACGAAGCGTGAAACGCTCACGGTTAGTTGACTTAGAACCCGCACCAACAGATGCGTCGTTTTTAAGAACTTCACCTAACGTACTTGCACGCTGTTCATCGATGATTTGCTCATCGATTACTGAAACTTGTCCCGGAGTCTCTAATTGAGTCGCCTCCATGCGCATTGCTGTTGTGTTTGTATCGGCCTTGTAACCGTAGTCACGACCTTCAACAACCATGTGTTCGTCTGTTTTTACTGTTTCTGCCAATACTGCTGGTGAAGCTAATACTGCGCCGATCACTAAGGCCAATGGGCTCTTTGAAAACATGTCCTTTACTCCGCTTTTATTCTTTTGTACGAGCACTTTGTTATTTATTCGATGTGCTCGGTTGAACCGTTTCCGGTACCACTGAATCATTTCGGGAGTGAATATAAGTGATAATTATTACCATTTGCATTAAATTTACATTCTTTGCATTCGTAAAGATTTGTAAAGCCCACTGAACGTACACTTTCTTTAGCTCAACAAAATCAATTCAATACGTTAATTGAGCGTGCAGATCTGTAAACATGAATTCAACATTTCACTATAAGGTCATTGGTCTGATCAATCTAAGCAGCCAAGATCAATACAAATACTGTCTTGTCTTATTTACTACCTTTGAAACGACTGATTGATGTATAAAACCCTCGATAAATGTAAATAAATGGTGAATTATTTTGTTTTTATTTGTTTAATTTACACGATTATCAGTGATTCTGATCACATCTATAATTTCAAACTCATTTTTTGTTTTTCGATTTGATCAACCGACTGCTAATCTCCCGCTCACTTTGAAAAGGTATCAAAGTTATAAATAATAAGGAGTGTTCTAAATGAATACCAAGAAACCTATGTCTTTAACTGGTCGAGTTATCCTCGGTATGGTCGTGGGCATATTAACGGGATTTGCCATTCAATCCCTTTTTGCAGACAGCGGATTTGTTAACAACTACATCGTTAACGGACTCTTTGAAGTAGGCGGACAGATTTTTGTCGCCAGTTTAAAAATGCTTGTTGTGCCACTAGTCTTCGTTTCACTAGTGTGCGGTACAAGCTCTCTTAAAGACTTATCAACTCTTGGCCGTATGGGTGGCAAAACGCTTGCACTTTATATCGGTACTACAGCCGTTGCTATCACTCTAGCACTCACTATCGGTAACCTGTTCCAACCTGGAGCTGGTGCGGATCTTACTGCTGCGAGCTCTTTCAAATCAGCGGACGCCCCTTCTTTGGGCCAAGTAATCATCGACATGTTCCCAACCAACCCTATTCAGGCGATGGCTGAGGGCAAAACGCTGCAAGTTATCGTATTTGCTGTGTTGTTTGGTATTGCAATCAGTGCAGCGGGTAAACCTGGCGAGCGTATCGCAGCGGTTTTCTCTGACTTGAACGAAGTGATCATGAAGCTTGTTGCTCTTCTGATGAACCTGGCGCCTTACGGTGTGTTCTTCTTGATGGCGAAGCTGTTCTCTGGGCTTGGTTTAAGCGCAATTTGGAACCTAGCAGAATACTTCTTAGTACTTGCTGGTACCCTACTTCTACACGGTTTGGTTACCTACAGTGCAATGCTTAAAGGATTCACAGGCCTAAGCCCGATTACGTTCTTACGTAAGATGGAAGATGCAATCATGTTTGCATTCTCAACGGCATCTTCAAACGCAACGATTCCAGTAACGATGGAAACGGCTAAAAACCGCATGGGCGTAGACAACAAAGTCGCTTCTTTCACTGTACCGCTAGGTGCAACAGTGAACATGGACGGCACTGCTATCATGCAGGGTGTTGCAACGGCATTTATCGCACAGGCATACAACATCGACCTGACCATGGGTGATTACCTTATGGTTATCCTAACAGCGACATTGGCGTCTGTTGGTACTGCAGGTGTTCCAGGTGTAGGTCTTGTTATGCTAGCGATGGTATTGAACCAAGTTGGTCTACCGCTTGAAGGTATCGCGCTTATCATGGGTGTTGACCGTCTTCTTGATATGATTCGTACCGCAGTAAACATCACAGGTGATAGTGCCGTAACTATCATTGTGGCTAAGTCTGAAGGTTCTTTTGACGAAGCTCGCTTCAATGACCCTGCTGCTGGTGAGAAAGAAGAAGAAGTTAAGCTAACACGCCAACAGGCATAATCTAGCTTTTCTGTCGCTCTTACCTTCAAGCTAAGGCGTAATTAATGGCTATGCCTAGCTGATAATCAAAAGCGTATAAACAAAAACGCCACTGCTGATGCAGTGGCGTTTTTTATTGGGCTATGTTTCTAAGTTATATTTCTAAGCTATATTTCTGAGCTATATTTCTAAGCTATATTTCTAAGCTATGCTTCTTAGCACGCTTTCAGTCATAGTTATCTATGGAGCAAGACAGGTAACAGCAGGAAGCTAATCAGCGATTGGGAACATTAGATTTACTCTCAATCCCCCATCGTCTCTATTCTCAGCAGTAACCTGCCCATTCATCACACCCATGGCTTCCTTCACGATCGCTAGCCCAAGACCGTAACCACCAGACTGTTTATCACGGGCTGACTCTATGCGAGTAAACGGATCGAAAATCCCTGCAATCTTGTTATCAGGAATGCCATCACCGTCATCTTCTACAGATATGACACTGTAACGTTTATCGGTTAACAGTTCATAGGTAGTCACGACAACATGAGCATTCTCACCCGCATATTTGATCGCGTTACTGACCAAATTACCGATAACTCGCAGGAGTAACCTTTCATCAACATTAACCATTGATGTCGGCGTCTCTAAATCACCAATCAAAGTTTGATTCGGTTTTAAATCATTTTGCATCTGCGCGATTAGCATCGAACAATAATGCTCAAGGTGCATCAAGCTTGACTTGGAGTCATAGCGAGACGTTTCTAGACGGCTGAATTCAAGGATCTCACCCACCAGCTTGTTCATCTCTTCCGTTTCACTTTCCATTCGCTCAAGCAAGCCTATGCTCTTATCATCTACCTTACTGCGCAACAGGTGCAATGCGAGGTTTTGCCTTGCCAATGGTGTTCTAAGTTCATGAGACACATCGCGAATCAAACGACGCTGCTTTTCAGCGAGAGACTTGATCTCAACTGTCATATGATCAAAATCATGAGCAAGTTCGTTGAACTCCCGCGTCGTGGAATTTAACTCAGACACTACACTGACAGTGAAGTCGCCTTGCGCCAACCTTCGGCTCGCTTCTCTTAATCTATCCAGCGGCTGCTGCAGGCTTTTCGCCATGATAATTGAGAACAGAGACAACACGATCAAAGCTATTACCGCTTTCAACATGTAAGAATATGGCGCAAAGGATTTAGCCGGGTGAAACTGGTGTGGGAGTTGGATAACCAGTGTTTTACCGTTATTGAGTGGCAGGCCGAATATCGGCTTACTCACACGATCACTAAGTTGGTGATCTAACGTTCTTAAGTATTTGAGCTTAAATTCAAAATGCGGGTGCATGTGACGATGTGTAACTGGTCGATTGTCTTTATCGATGACAAACAGATAATACTGCTGAGCATTGCCCCAATCCGCGAGTTCATCCATGTCCCCTTCTTCAATCAATACATTCGCTTGATAAGCAAGGTCGAGCATTTCAGCTTTAACCGATTCTGGCACTTTAAGCAGCGCTTTCATCAAGGCTCTTTCAGCGACACCTTGTAGGGTCAAAATGCTAACTAAAATGACGGTCAGGTAACTGAATAATTGGAAAGTGAGTCCGTCTTTGCGCTTAGCAATAAAATCAGGGCAACGCAGCAGTTTTTTACTCATACTCCTACCGACTCTAGGTAGCTATAACCTTTACCACGAACAGTTTTGATATGTTGCTTCGACAAGCCAGCTTGGACCAATTTTCGGCGTATATTACTGATGTGCATATCTAAATTACGATCGAAAGGACAAAGCTCTTTCTTTAGAACATGGATTTGCAGGTCAGATTTTGAGACGACAATACCGTCATTTTTGACAAGATAATCAAGCAAATCTTTTTCAGTGCCCGTGAGAGGTAAACGAGAGAGTTGTTCGCACAAACCGTGATTAGAGGAAGCTAAAGATTGTCTCTGGCGTTCAAAACCGACTCGGCGCAAGATCACCTTAATACGGGTTAGGAGCTCAGGAACATTGAAAGGTTTGGCGATGTACTGGTCGGCTCCAGCTTGGTAGCCATCCAGCATAGAGGCATCGTCGTTCAGCGCAGTCAGCATAAGAATGGGAGTAGCAAAACGCTGACAAATACGCCTCGCCACTTGAATTCCGCTCAAGTTTGGAAGCATTACGTCTAGTAGAACCAAATCGACAGGGTTCGATTGAATAAACTCTAGCGCAGATTCACCACAATGAACGGTATCGACGTGATACCCCTCATTTTCCAATACTTCACCCAGTAACTCACACAACTGGATATCATCATCAACAACTAAAACGCGAGACATTGCACACACCGATAAATAAGAACAGTTTGCATTCTAATTATCGTTATTATTGATTTCAATTATAAAGTGTGGGATTTCCTCTATAGAAGAAAATCTTTTTCAATCGGTACAAATTTTGAGGCAGAATCGATAAGATTTTGAGCAGTTAACCCCGGAACGCCATACACTTCAACAGGTTTGCCAAAACGCTCTTTGATTCGCTCTACAAGGATTTCGAAATCACCATCTCCTGATACCAAAACAATCGTATCAACCGTCTCAGCAAGTTCTATCGCATCTAACGCGATACCTACATCCCAGTCGCCTTTTGCACTGCCATCTCGGCGCTGAATAAACGGCTTTAACTTCACATTAAAACCCACACCACGAAGGATATGGTGAAATTGACGCTGCTTTGGATCTTGGCTTGAGATTGCGTAAGCATTAGCTGCCACAACGTTACGCCCTTCCGTGGCAACATACCAAAACTGGTTATAGTCGAAGTTAGAACGGTATTTGTCACGCGTTGTGTAGTAAACGTTCTGAACGTCGACCAAAATTGCTATGTTTTCCATAATTTCATACCTTTAGATTTTCCGTATACCCTATTCTATTCAACTCTAAAATGCGAGCCGCTTTCTTTAATAAAAATGAACTCATTAGCTATGCTTAACGTAGTTAATATTGGCTTAACGTAGCTATTATTAGCTTAACGTAGCTGTTATTGGCTTAACGCAGCTGTTATTGGCTTAACGTCGCTACTATTAGCTCAACGTAGCTGTTATTCGCTTAACTCAGAGCTTGTTTGAGTTTATCAAGGAAGGTGGGACATGCAGCACCAACAAATAATCAGATCATACCTTGGCAACAACACCAACGGCTCAGTGTTGGCCTTTTGCTGTTCAGGGATAACCAAAGCAATATCCAAACCATTGAAAACTCTATTAACAAGCGCGGTTATGTTTATGATTCTATCAGTCAACTCGTTGCACGCTTACCCAGCCTACTCTCACTCCAAGGCCTTACCGCACCGCAGTGTGATCTATTTTGCGCCGAAGGAAGACTCCGCCGTCAAAGAGTTTCTCAATGAAGTGTTAATCAATAACTGTCAATTGGATGAACGAGACGTGGTTATCATAGTCATCGCGGAAAGCGGCTACACAGTCCCTACTTGGCTTGAAGAAGAATTTAACTTAGAGGCGGTAACCGACAGCTATGGAATACCGAAAGGCTCACATACTGCTGTTTTGATAGGTAAAGACGGAAAAGAAAAGCACCGATGGAATGGGAAGACGGATTGGAACCTTATCACCGACATTATTGATGAGATGCCTATGCGCCAAAAAGAAATGCAGCGACAAAGTAGCCGCTGCAGTATTTGATTCTTAGTCAGCTAAGCGTTCGCTTAACACACTAACTTGTAAATTAATCAATTAAGCTTGCGTGTTAAACCAAGCCAATTTTTCATGAAGCTGAGCAACGCTACCTACCACAATCAATGCTGGGCTTTTTGCAACGCTGGCAAGATTGGCTAGGTCACTCAACCCACCACGGAACACTTTCTGCTCTTGACGCGTACCATTCTCAATAATCGCAACCGGCATGTCTGCTCGCATACCGTTATCCAGTAAGTTTTTCTGAATGTTCGGGCTCTCTTTCAGACCCATGTAAAACACGATCGTGTGATTGTGTTGAGCAAGCGAACGCCAATCAATATCTTCGCCATCTTTCTTTAGGTGGCCAGTAATGAATTGAACGCTTTGTGCGTGATCTCGATGTGTCAGCGGAATACCCGCGTAAGCAGTCGCCCCTGCAGCTGCGGTGATACCGGGTACCACTTCAAATCTCACGCCGTTTTCAGCCAGAGTTTCACACTCTTCACCACCACGACCAAAGATAAACGAATCACCACCCTTTAGACGGACAACGTGCTTGTTTTCTTGTGCTTTGGTCACCAATAATTGGTTGATCTGATCTTGTGGTACACAGTGATGATCGAGCTTTTTCCCCACATACAGCATTTCTGCATCGGAGTTAGCCATTGCCAAGATATCTTTAGATACTAAGCGGTCATAAACGACCACATCAGCCTGTTGAATAACGCGTGCCGCTTTTAGGGTAAGTAAGTCTGGGTCACCAGGGCCCGCGCCTACTAATGAAACCAATCCTTTGGTTACTTCTTTAACATTCGATGACGATACTTCTGACATGCTGTGCTCCGAAGGTTTGCTTGTTTTATCTCAAGCTTTAATCTATGTGATAAGTCACTGTATTCATGATGACTTATCCAAATCCTTAACCCTTAGACTATCAGGTGTTGAGTTAAATATTCAGTCTAAATACTAACGAAGATAGAAGTAATTATAACAAAACAGTCTATTGCGAGTATTTTACTCAATAAAAATCAACGCATTGATGATGTTTAAGGCGTTCGAACTAAAAAAGCCCCAAACATGATGTTGGGGCTCTAAATCTCATACTAAATTACGTTTCACCGTATTCAGAATTACTTAGCACCTAGAGAAGGAGCTGTTCTAGCGTGTGTTAGGAACAAAGGTACACATGTTAAGAACAAACCACCTACGATGTTACCTAGGATTGTTGGGATAAGGTTGAAGTTCAACCATGTCGCGATACCGAAATCAGCGCCAAGAATCATACCCAGTGGGAATAGGAACATGTTTACTACTGTATGCTCGAATACTAGTGCGAAGAAGATAAAGATTGGGAACCACATCATTGCGACACGACCAGACACTGTACGTGCTGTCATGTTACCAATCACACCTAGACAAACCATTAGGTTACAGAAGATGCCGCGTACGAAACACGTGATCCAGCCGTCCATACCCATGTTTTCAAAACCTAGGCTGCGACCAGTAGAAACAGCGATGAATTTCTGCGCTACTGCATTTGGTTCTAGAGAGAAATTACCCGTTAATGAGATAGCAACCAGTACCGCAACGATTAGAGAACCGATAAGGTTACCAAGGCCAACGATACCCCAACAACGCAGTACACGACCCCAAGTCACACCTGGTCGGTTATCGAATTTCGCTAAAGGTGCAAGGCCGAATACGCCCGTTACTAGGTCGTAACCCATTACACTTAGAATCACGAAGCCTACTGGGAACACAAGAGCGCCAACGATGCCGATACCTGTTTGCACGATAGCCGTGATTGCTACAACAACGGCTAGAGAAAGAATGATGCCTGCCATTGTGCTTCGAATCAGAAGATCACGAGTACTCGTTTTCGTTTTCGCTTCACCCACATCGATCATCGTTTGAACGAATTCAGCTGGTTTAAAATCAGGAGACATAAGGTTGTCCTTAAAAAGTTAAAATTAAAAGTTAAAATCGGATAGGAAAAGGTTCTAGTTGCCGAACTAAGGCAATGTCGATAACTAGAACCCTTGATCTATCAAATCTTGTTACGTATTCGATTATGCTGAGATTTCAACAGCACCTTTGGTAATACGAGCTTTATACGCTTTCACGCTGAAGTTCTCGTCTTCCATGCACACACCTGTTGCTAGGTTAAAGCGTTGCTTCTTAAGTGGGCTCGCCACCCAAAGCTCACCTTTGTGCTCAACCGTTAAACCGCGAGATAAAACGTTTGATTGGAAAAACGGATCAGTATTACTAATAGCGAACACTTCTTCGGCTTTAGTTGGGCGGAAAATAGCAACTTGCTCACCACCAACCAATGCACAAACACCGGTACCTGGAATAATATCTTCGATCTTACAAACTTTGGTAAATGCCATGATGTCGTCTCCCAATTAAACCAGTTCAACGTGAAGGATGTCGCCCTTCGCTTCTGGGTGTTTTTCTGTAAATGTTGCTGGGCGGTGTTGTTCACGGCCATCGTCAACAAACACAACGTTTTCATCGCGATCATCAGCATTGATGAAGTGTGAGAAGCGCTTAAGTTGAGCTTCATCGTTGATAGTGTCAGTCCACTCACAAGCAAAGTTACCCACTAGGCCAGCGACGTCAGCTTCAAGCTGGTCGTTGATGCCAAGTTTATTATCAACAATCACTTCACGTAGGTAGTCAACGCCGCCTTCTAGGTTGTCCATCCATACCGAAGTACGTTGTAGTGGCGCAGCCGTGCGGATGTAAAACATCATGAAACGGTCGATGTATTTCAGCAGTGTTTCTTGGTCTAGGTCGCTTGCCAATAAATCTGCGTGACGAGGCTTCATACCACCGTTGCCACACACATACATGTTCCAACCAGCGTCCGTTGCGATAATACCTAAATCTTTACCTTGAGCCTCAGCACACTCACGAGTACAGCCCGACACACCGAACTTCATCTTATGAGGAGTACGGATGCCTTTGTAACGGTTCTCGATCATCACGCCTAGGCCAACTGAATCTTGAACGCCGTAACGACACCAAGTTGAACCAACACATGTCTTAGCCATACGAAGTGCTTTTGCGTAAGCTTGACCCGTTTCGTAACCTGCAGCGATTAACTTCTTCCAGATTGCTGGTAAGTCATCTTTCTGAGCACCGAATAGACCGATACGTTGTGCACCAGTGATCTTCGTATATAGGTTGTATTCAGCCGCAACATCCGCAAGAACGCTTAGAGCTTGAGGCGTTACTTCGCCACCCGCCATACGAGGGATAACCGAGTAAGTACCATCTTTCTGAATGTTACCTAAGAAGTTGTCGTTGGTATCGTGCAGTTTTACTAGTTCAGGCTTAAGGATGTGGTCACCCCAGCAAGAAGCAAGGATAGAACCCGCTAGAGGCTTACATACTTCACAGCCGTAGCCTTTACCGTATTTCTCAAGTAGCTCGTCGAATGTTTTGATTTCTTCGATACGAATCAGGTGGAAAAGCTCTTGGCGAGAGTAAGCAAAGTGCTCACAAACGTCGTTCTTCACTTCTACACCCGCTTTTGCAAGTTCAGCGTTTAGCACAGAAGTCACAAGCGGAATACAACCACCACAACCTGTACCTGCGCCGGTCACTGCTTTGATATCACCAATGGTATGGTGACCTTCAGCGACCGCTTGAGCGATCTTGCCTTTGGTTACGTCGAAACAAGAACAGATAACGGCAGTTTCCGGTAATGAGTCGGCGCCAAGCGTTGGTTTTTCACCACCAGCGTGTGCTGGAAGAATCAATGCATCTGGGTGTTCTGGTAGGTCAATTTCGTTCAACATAAGTTGAAGAAGGTCACCGTAATCAGAAGTATCGCCAACCATTACTGCGCCAAGCAGTTTCTTGTTGTCTTCAGAAACGATTAAGCGTTTGTAAACTTCTTGCTCTTCGTTTTGGTAAACGTAGCTTTTGCAACCAGGAGTACGACCGTTTGCATCACCGATTGAACCTACTTTCACGCCCAGAAGCTTAAGCTTCGCAGACATGTCAGCACCTTCAAATGTGCTTTCGTTACCAACAACGTGGTCAACGGCAACTGTCGCCATCTTGTAACCAGGAGCCACTAGCCCGTAGAACGTTTGGTTCCAAGACGCACACTCACCGATTGCGTAGATATCTTTGTCTGTCGTTTGACAGTGATCGTTGATCTCGATACCACCGCGAGGCGCAATACCTAGACCCATTTGACGAGCAAGTTTGTCTTGTGGGCGAATACCAGCAGAGAATACGATGAAATCAGTTTCTAGCTCAGTTCCGTCTGCAAAACGCATCACGTTACGAGCTTCAGTGCCTTCAGGAGCAATTTCAAGCGTGTTCTTGCTTGTATGGACATTGACACCCATACGTTCGATCTTTTGACGAAGCTGATTACCACCTGCAAGATCAAGCTGCTCTGCCATAAGCTTTGGAGCAAACTCAACAACGTGAGTGGTTATGCCAAGCGCTTTAAGTGCGCCTGCTGCTTCAAGGCCAAGTAAACCACCACCAACAACAACACCAGATTTAGAATTCTTAGCGGTTGCTTCGATAGCTTTTAAGTCTTCGATAGTACGGTAAACAAAACAGTCTTTGCCTTCGTGGCCTTTAATCGGCGGTACGAATGGGAAAGACCCCGTAGCAAGGATAAGCTTGTCGTATTGAATTTCACGACCAGTGCTTGAGTAAACTGTTTTCTTTTCACGGTTAACGTTGATAGCACGTTCGCCGATCAGCATATTGATGCCATGTTTCTCGTAGAAACCTTCTTTAACTAAAGAAAGTTCATCTGCAGTGTGGTGTGAAAAGTAAGAAGAAAGGTGAACACGGTCATACGCAACACGTGGTTCTTCACAGAACACCGTAATGTCCATGTTTGCAACATCTGTCTTCTCGACTAAATCTTCGATATAGCGATGGCCTACCATCCCGTTACCGATTACGACTAGCTTCATCTTGCTCATAAGAATTCCTGAAGGTTATATATTTCTTAACTACACGAATAATGAATTATGAAAGAAAATGAAAATATGATGTAAATCAATTACGAAAACGAACTACCCGAAAGGGGTAGAACAAAAGAGGTAGATCTGCTTATTTATCGAGCTAAGCAAACGAATAACCTTGGTTTTGATAGGGTTTAGCGGAATTTTATATACACTTTGGCGCACTTGAAAGAGTGTTGTAAAGTTTCACAATAGGTTAGCAATAACGTAAGTAAATGACAATCATTTTCATTTACTGACTTAACACAACGCTGAAACTTACGTTAATTTCCAAATTCATGAAGAACTATGTGCAGTTATGAAAGGGTTTAGCCGAATAAATGAACATTGAATCATAATGTCATCCATTTTATTAAATCCGAATCGTGACAAACAACTCGCAAAATGTCCTTAGATTATTAACGAGCCTTGAAGACAAAGCTTTCCCAGTTATCAAACTGTTAATTTAATTGATCCAGCACATATAGCGTTCAAATTCACCGAGGCTATATCAAATCAAGCTTTCAACCAAACGGTGAATAAATTAAAATTATTGGAAATAATTCTCATTTGATAGAGCCAACTACTATGCGTGTACTTCTACTGATCTTAACTATCATTGCCACTCCTGCACTTGCTGAAACAAAAGTCATCAAACAAGTGATGGACATGAATTCTGAGAACATCGACAAGATGTATCAATTTATTCCTGATTACGTAGAAATCGAACCTGGTGATAAGGTGCTTTTTAAAGGAACCGTTGGCTCTCATACAGCCCATAGTATTCAAGGGATGCTTCCTAACGGCGCTAAACCTCTTATGATATCCGGGTCAAACGCTCAGGAAGTCACTTTTGATAAACCCGGAGTTTATGGCATAAAATGTAAAGTACATCACCGACACGGAATGGTGGCGCTAGTGGTCGTGGGTGACCCAAGTGTTAACTTAGAAGAAGCTCGCACTGCGGCCAAAAAACGTGTGAGTCGCCGAGCTCAGAAGAAGATGCAAGACTTGCTCGATCAAGCAGAGCAAAAGGTTCAATAACCTTTGTCCCTACTTTTAAAGCACCGACTCTCCATTTGGTATTGAGATAGGAATGCCTGTCTGAAAACGGTTTTCGGGAGTCAGTAACAATAAACAGCGCCGAATTAGCGCTGTTTATTGTTATCTACTTAGACATGGTCAAATGTTCCGCACTAAACGTACAAACATATCAAACTAGCCACCCCGTTCTAAATGAAACTCCGACAACCACAAACAAAATTGAAATAATGGTCACTGGCACAATGTGCAGTGCCATATCAACCAAGTTGTCCTTCGATAGTTTTGGAATCACACGAAAGCGTGCGTCTAGGGCCAGCAATACCGTCAGAGACAGCAACGTCAATTTAGCGGCAATGCCATGAGCCAATGGAATCGACATATCAAACCATAAGCTAACGTCCGGCAACATGTGATAAGCGAGCATCAACCCGGTCACCACTTGAACTACCAAAGCAGGCATTCCCACCTTTTCGTACCCTTGCTCGAATTCCAATAACATTTCTGGAGAACGGTGTTTCAAGACTTTAGGAAGGATAACGACGCTGAGAATAATGTGCCCTCCCGTCCAAATGGTGGCAGCCAATACATGCAAAACCAATAATACGCCAAACATAAACTTCCCTTACACAATGTTACGTGGTGCAAAGGAGAACCCTTCAAACTCACGCTTATATTTTGATTCACCAATTTTCTTTATTTTGGCGACGCCCATTTTATAGTTGTAGTTACCACTGATTTGGTCAACTACCCTTGTTGTTAAAGCATTCGCTGGGTTCTTCATGTCCATCATATTGCAATACAACACACCTTTCTTGGTGGCTGAGGTGACAATCGCAACGGCTTTAATCTCCGCGTAATCCAGTTGAATGTGACCATTTTTCATTAGGTTACTAAACTGAAAATCGTCTGACTCGATACCCAGAATCGTATCTTTAAAATTGGCCACCCGCTCCGAATACACCAGTACTTCATCTCCGGCTTCTATGCCCCGTTTTTCCGCATCTTCTGGGTGTACTTCAATCCAGTTTTCAGGCCAACGATGAGTGATGTAAGGCCTGCGCTCGGTATCATCAAACCCTGACTGCCAAATCTCGTTAATACGACCATTCGAAAACCATAACTCGTCCTTTTGGGGGGTAAGCCAAGCGTGGAAATCACTGAACAGATCCCAAGGGTGCTTTTGAAGATTGACCTTCCCCGTCTGACTATTAAATTGAGTGAGCTGTTTACGCATAATATTGGCGCCTTGAGGCCCATCTTGCAGCCCTTTTTCGACCAGATCACCCCAACTCATTTCAGTATCATGTAGGCGTTTAGTGCCAATCAGCTTTTTGGTGTCATAGTTATAAAATACAGGGCCTTGGATCCCTTCGGTACCAAATTCAGCGAGCTTTTGATGAAGTGTTTTTCCTTCAGAATGTGCTGCAACTTTGATCATATTGAAATCTTTACGGCTACCGCGACTAAATCGCGATGACTCTTCGGCTACGTCATTCGAGTTTTGCCAATCAAACCCGTCATACCCCATCCGGGAAGCCATTTGAGCAACGATCCACCAGTCTGGCTTAGCCTGACCCGGCGCATCAGCGAACTTTTGGTAAAGGCGTAGACGACGCTCACCATTAGCGCGCATGAAATCCTCTTCCCCCCAAGTCGCGGCCGGAAAGATGATATCAGCGAGTTGTTTACCTATAGGATCACGTAAATAAATATCTTGATTGATGACGACCATTCCACCGGAATCTGCTCGTTTTTTGAGAGTATCAATAATGTGTTGTTTATCACGTCGCGTCACTTGGTGAGGGTTACGTGTTGTTAAATCGGTGAATTTCTCTTTCAACCCATAACTACCACACATAGCTTGAATCCATGTCGTACCAATGACATGGGCCATACGGGTATGCCCAGAATAGAGATATCTGTCGGTGTCTATTGAGCGTCGACGTCTACCTGCCACTTTTTCAGGTGACTTATTCCTTGGTAGTTTCCCACCCGCTAGCCCACCTCGTTGATGCCCACCAAATCGACCAATAACACGCCCTTCTCGGCCACCAGTACCGATTATCGTTGCAAGGGAGGCGATGGCATTGGTATTCCCGGTATTATTCGACCAATAAAAGCCCTTCTCTATACCAATTGAGGCTTTAACTCGTTGACCGTTGACAGGCATTGCCAACATCTCAGCGGCTTTGTGGATCTTCTCCACATCAATACCCGCGATCGATGCGGCATACTCAGGTGCGTATTCTTTCTGCTCCAAATTCCATTGCTTATAATCATCAAAGCCATTCGTTTGGAATTTGCCCCAAGTGGTTCTCCACTGCCATGGCGTATTACGAGTACCCTGACCAAAACCAGAGCTAGATTCCCATTTATTATTGACCCAGTTTTTAATCCACTCGTTGTCTTGCCAGCCTTGCTCTAAGATCACTCGAGCAATTGCACCAATCACAAGATTATCGCTACCGGGATTAATATCGAGGTGCAATCCACCTTGAGATTTAAGCCACGCTATGCCTGCGGTTTCACGAGGGTTCAAAATTACGGTTTTCATTCCACGATGCACCGCAGGCATAATGAACTGCGTAAAAATGATGGTTTTGGTCTCATACGGATCCGTTCCGCAGATCATCAAAGTATCTGCCGCGCCCCAGTCATCATAACTTGGAGCAAAATTATCAAAACCCGCATCTCGAAACCCTGGGGTTGCAGTGACATCTGACGGCGTGTCGTGAAACGAAAAATTCGCGGTATTAACATGACGCAATGCATACTTTGTTATCGCATAGGTGTTTTCAATATACTGATAGGAATAGGTTTTTACGCAGTAACTGTTGGAGCCATGCGTATC